>NZ_JBLWFL010000017.1:0-113783 GCF_048323715.1 Microbulbifer weihaiensis | reverse complement strand
ACCTATCGCTCATCGGGCTGCCGGGCCGGTAACTTATGGTGGTAAGTTACGGGTCTCACCTTACCGAATATTTGGGGAATTAGGCCATACAAGGCGCTGCAGGCCGACGGCCAACTTTGTGCACTTTATACGCGGTCGCTTCGTTCTCATTTTCGCGCAAAACGCGCATAAGGTAAGCTGCCCCTGCCGGCGGCGTTAAGCATCTTGAGTATCTAGAGTGTTTTCATGGAAGAAATAGTTGGTGGTCTTTTTCGAGTGCTTGGTCGCTTCATCTTTGAAATTATCTTCACTACTGCGGCTGAAGTAATATTTCAGATACCGGGCCAACTGTTGTGCAAGCCCTTCACAAAAAACGGTCGAGAGCCAGACGGGTTTTGGGTGGTTCTGGTAAGTATTTTCTTCTGGGTGTTGGTGGTGGCCTTGGGCTATTTTACGTATCAGGCATTTACTGGCATGTCCAATACCTAGAATAAAAGGCAATTTGCTCTGGTCTTGCAGTCCCAACGGGACTGCTTGCTCGCGGTGTTAGTCAAAAAACAAGAAGAAAAATTTTGAAAAGAATTCATCTGCTTAGTGGTTTACTGTTCCTGGTTGTTTTCGCGGTAACCGGCCAGTACATGCTCAGATATCTTGGTCTGCCAGATCAGGAGATGAGTGCGGAAAGAATGACGTATCGCGCATCGCATATGTACCTACTGTTTGTCGGTGCGATCAATGTTGTAATCGGATGCTATTGGATCGAAAGAAAGGGTCAGCTCCGAAAAAATCTCCAGAATTTCGGGTCATTGATGATTGTGATTAGCCAGCCGGTGCTTCTTTCTGCATTTTTAATCGAGCCACAAACGGAAGGCCCAAGTAGAGATATAACCTTTCTGGGCTGCCTGCTGGTATTGGGTGGCGTGATACTTTCACTGGGCAGTAGTTTTCCAGTGCGTCAGGCATCTGTGCAAGAAACTGCCTAGCGGTCACCGGCGGCAAGCCTGCGCTGGATTTTTCGACGGCAGCGCCGGGGGACGTGCTATGAACTCCGTTGGGGTAACGCAGGTATTTTGCCAGGTCATTAACATCGTGGAGCAACCGGTGCCAAACCTATTCTCGGATTTACCATCTGCCCTTGCGGGCGAGGTGTTCTCGCACATCGCCGGTGGAAAGCATGTGAAGATTGAGCGCATAGTGTCCCGTGGCCAGGCGACTCCGGAAGGGCAGTGGTACGATCAGGACATGCACGAGTGGGTGCTGGTGTTACAGGGCGCCGCCAGGCTGGTATTTGAGGATGGTCGCGAGCTTACTCTGAAGGTCGGAGATCACGTCAATATCCCGGCGCACTGCCGGCACCGCGTTAGCTGGACGGCACCCGCAGAGCTTACCGTTTGGCTCGCGGTATTCTATGAATGAACGGCAGTTTGAGCTGCCGCGTGGATCGCGCATTTGAGACCACGTTTCCTTGCGCTCAGCTTTGCGTATTTTCCGCCAAAAAATCAGTGAACGCGTCGATATAAGAATCGAAGGCTTCAAATTGTGGCACATGGCCAATGCCTTCCAGTTCCACCAGGCGTGCCCCCGGAATCTTGTCGGCCGTTTGCTTGCCAAGTTGCTCGTAGTTGCCCAGTTGTCTCTGGATCTCCGGCGTAGCGCGATTGCGGCCGATCGCGGTGCGATCCCGGGTGCCGATAATCAGCAATGTTGGTGCGCGCAGCTCGCTGAACTCGTAAAAAACCGGCTGGGTAAACACCATGTCGGAGGTGAGGGCGTCAATAACAGCGATTTTTTCCGCGTCCGGGCCAGTGCTCCAGCCGCCCTGAATATCCAGCAGCGGGTTGTACTCCGGCTTCCACTGCCCGTCAAAGTAGGCCTTGGTCATGTAGGTTTTGACTATGGCGGGCGTCTGCTGCATTTCCTGCGCAATGGCGTCGTCGATTGTCTGGTAGGGGACGACCCGTTTCCAGTCTTCGAGACCTATGGGGTTTACCAGTACCAGCTTCGCGACCCGGTTCGGGTACATCAACGCAAAACGGGTTGCGAGCATGCCGCCCATGGAGTGCCCGGCAACGTAGGCGTTGTCGATGCCGAGGGTGTCGAGCAGTGAACGGGTGTGCTCGGCCAGTGACTGGAAACTGAACTGGTAGTGGGCTGGCTTACTGGATTTGCCGAACCCGATTTGGTCGGGCGCGATAACGCGGTAACCCTCAGTGGTGAGTGCCTCAATGGTGCGTTGCCAGTATGCGCCGGAGAAATTTTTTCCGTGTAACAACACAACCGTGCCTTTGGCCGGCAGCTGAGGCGCAATATCCATATAGGCCATGCGCAATGGCTGCTGTTGTGCATTGAACTTATGGAAGCGCACCGGATAGGGGTAGTTGTAGTCGCTGAGCAGGGCGTCGCGCGGTTGTACCCGGTATTCTTCGGCAACGGCACTAAGGCTGGTGCCGATTGCCATCAACAGTAGGCTGGCCGCGACGCGCAGCATCGCCGGTTTTCTGCGATTGTTTAAAACGTTATGCATGCTTTCAGCGAGGCCGTTTCAAGGTGTTCGTGTACTGAGCAGGCCGCCGCCCTGGTCGGGTAGCGGAAGCTGTGGCAGGTTGGAAACCGCCTGCAGCAGGCCCTGCTCATACAGGCGGGCGGCCTGTTCCTTTTCGCCGAGGGCAAACAGCAGCCGCGCAAGTTCGGCGGAGGTTGCCGGGTCGGAGCGCAACAACAGGCTTTTTTCGAAATACTGCCGCGCCTTGCCCCAGATTTCGTTGCGCAGGCAGAGCCGGCCGAGACAGGTCAGCAGGTCCGCGTTCTCGCCGTACTCTTTCTGCCAGCCGTCGGCTACGGCGAGCTGCTGGCTGGCATCGGCGCCGGTCAGCAGGCCGTAGAGCTGCACGGTATCACCGCGCCACTCGCGATTGAGAATCCAGCGCAGTTGTTTTTCCGCTTCGGTATCCTCACCCACATGGTGCAGCATTTCCCCGTACAGGTTGCGCAGTTCGATGTTGCGCTGCCAGCGCCCGTTGAGACTCTGCCATACCTCTCGCAGTTTTTCGCTGTTCTGGCGCGCGGCCGCTTCCCGGAGCAGGTGCTGGTAGACCTCCAGCTCGAGCTGTTGCAGTTGCGATTCCGGCATGGTGCCGTGTTTTTCCAGGCGAGGCAGGAGTTCGCGCAGGCCGTTCCATTCACCGATGTTGTAGTACGCCTGGCGCAATAGCTGCAGCAGGGCGGGGTGGTTGGGTTCTTCCTGCATCGCGCGCTGCAGGCTGGCGATGCATTGCTCGTAGTGCTTGTCGAGCAGCTGCATGCGCGCCTGGGTAATGGCCACGGCGAGCTGGGTGTCGTCGCCGGTGGCTTCAGCCTTTGCCAGCAATTCATTGGCCTCGTCGCGGTAGCCCAGCTCGAAGGCGCTGCGGGCGGCGGCGAGGTAGTTGATGATGGGCGCATCTGAGCGCGCGGCGCTCTTGAGCAACAGGCGACGGGCGCGCGTCCAGTTACCCTCCATGTATTCCACCAGGCCGTTGGTGAGGCGGCGGCGGGCGAGGCGGCTGCGGCCAAAGCGGATGCGGCTGAAGCCACCCTCGATGGCCCGCGCGAGGCTGCGCAGCAGCCAGAAAAACACGAACAGCGCCAGAATGCCGAAGGCCAGCCCGCCGATGGCGACCCACAGATTCATTTCGATGCGTTTGCCGGCTTCGCCGCCAATCATCACCATCAGGTAGCCGGGATAGGAGCGCACTGCTTCGGCCAGCAGTGCCCCGGCGAGCAGCAGTACCAGGGTAAAGAACAGAAAGCGTTTCACTGGATCTCGCCTCCGTCACTCTGGCCGTCGGCGGTCTTGTGCATGCGGTCTATGTAATTGCGCAGTGCCGACTGCGAGGCGCTGAGGTTGGGCAGATCGGTGGCGATGGTCTCGTTGGACAGCGCTTCCAGTTCCCGCAGCAGGGCCTGGCGCTGGGGATTGTCCACACCGTATTGCATCAACAGCTCGCGCGCCTGCTTGAGGGCGTCGCTGTAGACCGTTTTGTCGGCACGCAACAGTGCCAGCTCAGCCTGCTCCATGCTCAGGCGCAGAGTCTGCCGGAAGCGGGTTTCGCTCTGCGGTGAGAGCAGCACCGGGTCGATTTCGGCATCGCGGATCCGCACGGAACCCTTGAGGAAGTTCGTGAAGTTGTTCCAGCTTTTCTGGAAGCGGTTGTCTCCGGCTTCACTTTCCGCGGATTGCTGCTCGGCTTGCGCCGCATCCGGCGTGGCGAGATCGAACTTGGGCTGGATGTTGAGTTTTACCAGCTGTTCTTCCAGGGCGCGCAGGCGCAGGTAAATCCCCTCGCGGTCGACGTTTTCCACCAGTTTCAGGGCGGTGAGGTCGCGGGCCAGTTGCTGGCGCACGCCGTAGAGGTCTGGCAGATCCACATCGCGAACGATCTTGTCCACTTCCTGCACCAGCCCCAGGGCGGCGCGGCTGTCCTGTTCCAGCATCAGGCGCTGGTTCGCGAGCCGCAGCAGGTAGTCGGCTTCGGCGAGCTGCCAGTCTTCGCGACTGGCATTGCCCAGCTGGCTGAGGCGATTGCCCTGGGCGGTCACATTGCGCTGCATGGCGGCGAGTTGCTGTTGCAACTGGTTGATAGTTTCGGCCTGTCGCTGCAGCTGCTCACGCAGTGCGGCTGTGTGATCCGGGGTCGGCGGGGCGACGGTTGTGGGCGGCTTCGGCGAGGTTCCCTGGGGCTGCCAGGCCGGTTGTTCGGGCTCCGCAGCTGTGGCGGGCTCGCTGGATGTCCCGGCAGGTGGCGTTGAACCGTAACCTTCACTGTCACTGTCACTGGTGGTGGTGTGGCTGCCGGACGCGGGCTCCTGGCTGGACGGCGTTTCGGTGCCAGCAGTGCCGGACTGATCCGGGGTTGCCGTACTGGCGGTGCCGCTGGGTGTTCCTGTGCTGGAGGTGCCGGGTGCCTGCGCGGTGTCGAAGTGTTTGCCGACCAGGGGCAAACCTTGCAGGTGCTGGCCCACTTGCTCGCGCACGCTCGGGAACAAATACCAGGCCGCGACCGCCACTGCGATCAGCGCAAGCAGGAACAGCCAGAACCAGAGCCAGCCGAGCCCTTTCCTCGGGGCGGCCTTCGCGGTTTTTTGCGGCGGCGGGGTCTTGCCGCCGTCCTTGCCCGCCGGTTTCCCCTGCTGCTTCTCCTGATCGGCCTTGGCGAAGTTGCTTCTCGGCGTCGCCTTTTCGGTCACGATGGGGATGTCCTGGGACTCTGCGGGGGCTTTGTCGCTGGCGTTTGGCGGGGCTTTCTTATCGCTCATGGAGTTGGTTCGCTCGCGAATGAATATCACGGCTGTGACAAGCACCGAGTTTTCGGATGCTGGGCGCAGGTAACGCGTGGCCGTGCTATAGAAATTTTGTCGCCAAATTATAGCGACTACCGCCGTTCTTTATACGAAGTATGGCGTGCAATTGAAATTTTTTACCGGATTGCGCGCCGCTGCGGGGTTGTTAGGCGGCGAGTGCCTCACGCAGTGCGGCGAGCATGGCCGGGTCGCCGGCATTCTGCGCGGCGGTGACGCGACTGAAGCCGAGCGCCCTTGCCTGCTGCGCAACGCGGGCACTGGGGCAGATGAGGGGTACCCGCAGCAGCTCCGGCCGCCGGCTGTGCTGCAGGCACTGGTGCAGGTTGTCGAGCGTTTCACCGCTGTGCACGGTGATGGCGTCCGGCGTGTACGCGTATTCGCCCAGCTGTGCCGGCGCATCGGCGGGCAGCAGGCGGCGGTAGAGCTCGCAGTAGTCGACGCGCGCACCGCGCTCGCGCAGGGTGTCGCCGATCAGGGTGCGGCCACCCTGGCCGCGGAACACGAAAACCCGGGTACCTTGCGGGTGCTGCAGCGCGGGCAGTGCGAGCAGCGCCTCCGAGTCCATGCTGTCGAGGGTCTCGTCGCATTCAGGCTCGGCGCCACGGGCGGCGATGGCGCGCGCAGTGGCGGCACCGATGGCATAGAAGCGCGGGCCCAGGGGCAATTGTGGCCAGTAGTCGTCGAGCCAGTCGAAGCCCCAGTGCACCGCATTCTGGGAGACAAATATGGCGTGGTCGCACTGGTCGAAATCCAGGATCAGGTTCCTGATGGCCTGGGCTGCGGCGGGGTCGTCGCCCGTAAAGGGGGCGATTTCCAGCATCGGGATGCTGTCGCAGCGCGCACCCTGTTCCGCGAGCAGGGCCTGCCAGCCGGCACACTGGTGTGCCGGCCGGGTGAGGAGGATGCGTTTGTCGCGCAGCGGCTGATCCACGGTCACGCTTGGTCAGAGGGCGGCGAGGATTTTGTCGGCGCCGGCGTCGAGCAGTTGCTCCGCCAGGCGAATGCCCAGCTGCTCGGCTTCGGTCACCGTGCCGTGCACCTCTGCCTGCAGCATGGTTTCGCCATCGGGGCTGCCGACGAGGCCGCGTAGGTAGAGCTGGGAGGCATCGTCGTCGGACAGGGTGGCGTAACAGCCGATGGGCACCTGGCAGCTGCCGTTGAGGCGGCGCACCATGGCCCGCTCAGCGGTGAGGCGATGGCTGGTGTGGTCGTGGTGCAGGGGCGCAAGCAGGGCTTCCAGTGCCGGGTCGCGACGGGACTCGATACCCACGGCGCCCTGACCACCGGCTGGCAGCAGGACTTCCGGCTCGATGAACGCGGCGATGCGCTCGCGCATTTCCAGGCGGAGCAGGCCGGCGGCGGCGAGGATGATGGCGTCGTACTCGCCGGCGTCCAGTTTCGCCAGTCGGGTGTTGACGTTGCCGCGCAGGAATTTCACTTCCAGGTCCGGGCGCAGGGCCAGGACCTGGCACTGTCGGCGCAGGCTGGAGGTTCCCACCACGGCGCCTTGCGGCAGCTCTTCGATAGAAGCGAAGTGATTGCTTACAAAGGCGTCGCGCGGATCCTCGCGCTCACAGATAACGGACAGGTGCAGCCCCTCCGGAAATTCCATCGGCACGTCTTTCATGGAGTGCACGGCGATGTCCGCGCGGCCATCCAGCATCGCTTTTTCCAGCTCTTTCACAAACAGGCCCTTGCCGCCCACCTTGTTCAGGGGGATATCCAGCAGCTGGTCCCCGCGGCTGGTCATTGGCAGCAACTCGACTTCGAGCTGCGGGTGGTGCAGTTCCAGCTGTTGTTTGACGTAGTGGGCCTGCCACAGCGCCAGTGCGCTTTCACGGGTGGCTATGGTGATGCGGGAGATGGAGGAGGTGTCAGACATGCGTGGCTCTGGTATGCGGAATTCGGATCTGTTGGGAATTTGCGCGCAAGTCTAACAGCTTGTGCGCGGCGATGGGGCGATCAGTGGTCGCCCTGCGTGCGCAGCCAGTCTTCCAGGAAAATGCGCGCGGCGATGGAGTCGATGGGTTCGTCGGCGTAGTTGCCGCGGTGACCGCGGTCTCGCGCTTCATCCTTTGCGGCGCGGGTGCTGAGCCGCTCATCGACATACTCTACCGGGAGGCCAAAACGGCCGTGCAGGCGCTGGCCGAATTTACGCGCGCGCGCGCAGATCTCGCTCTCACTGCCGTCCATGTTGAGTGGCAGGCCCACGAGCAGCGTGTGCGGCTGCCATTCGTCGAGCGCTTTCTTGACCTGATCCCAGTTGGGCTGGCCGTCGCGGGCGGGCAGGGGCGGCAGTTCGCGGGCGCTGCCAGTGAGGCTCTGCCCGTAGGCCAGGCCTATGGAGCCGGTGCCAAAGTCGAAGGCGAGTGCGGTGATGGCTTTACTCATGAGGGGCTGCGTCTTAAAGGCAGGATCAGGCGTGGCCGGACTGGCTGCTGATGCCGCTGAGGTCGATGCCATGGCGGGCCGCGGCGAGCTGCCAGCGCTTTTCCCAGGGGGTGGCGAAGAGTATTTCCGGTTCGGCCGGCAGGGTGAGCCAGGCGTTCTCGGCGATTTCCGATTCCAGCTGCCCCGGCCCCCAGCCCGCGTAGCCGAGGGCCAACAGTACGTCGTCCGGGCCGCGGCCGGCGGCCAGCGACTCGATGATGTCCTTGGATGCCGTCAGGCTGATATCGTCAGACACCTCCACCGTGGAGGCGAATTTCATGCCGCGACCGTGCAGGACAAAGCCCTGCTCCTGGGCAACCGGCCCGCCCATGATCACCGGTTCATCGCCGCGCAGGCTGTTGTCCTCCAGCGACAGCTGGCTGAACACCTCGCGCCACAGGACTTTGCTCGGCGCGTTGATGACGATGCCCATGGTGCCTTCCGCAGAGTGCTCGCAGACAAAGGTGACGGCTTTGTGAAAACGCGGATCTTCCATTCCGGGCATGGCCAGTAACAGCTGGCCGCGCAGGCTGGAATGGGTCAGGTCACTGTCGATATTGGATGGCTGCATGGGTTTAGTTTAGGTGCTGATTCATTGGCGGGGCTTTCAGCCGCGGCTCGGCGTCTGCCCTGCGGCGGTGGAGAAACCGGTCATTTCAAAGCGCCAGGTGCGGATGATTTCCAGTCGATCCGCCTCTTTGCGGATTTCGGCCGGGAAGGGCGCGAATGGCGCTGCCAGGCGCACGATCTGTTGCGCGGCGTCATCGAGAATGCGCTCGCCGGAGGACTCCAGGATCACCACATCCTCCACTGCGCCGGTAGGGAGCAGGCGCACCATCATGCGCAGGTTGCCGGTAATCTGGTTTCTGAGGGCTTCTTCGGGGAAGTTGTCGTTGCCGATGGCTTCCACCTTTTGTCGCCAGTCGTGCAGGTAGGCCGCGTCCGCAGAGGCTTTGGTGGCCACGGACGTGAGGCGCCGCACGCGCGGGCGCTGGGCGATGGTCTGGCGGATTTTATCCAGCCGTGCCTGCAGGCTGGCGATTTCCGGGTTGGTGGGCGGCAGGTCGCTGGGGGCATCGCCGCGCTTCTCTTCCGAGCGCTTGTCTTCTGCGGGGAGCTCGGGCGCCTGTTGCGGGCTGTCGCCAATGGTGGTGATCAGTTGTCGCAGCTGATCCGCGGGGCGCGCGGCCTGTTGCTGCGGCAGTGGATTGACCTGACGGATATTGGTGTCGGCAATTTCGGCTCGCCGATCGGTGGACAATTCCCTGGGCGTTTCCGCGGTACCACTGGCCTGCTGGTTGTGCTGTGCCAGGTAGTCGGCATCTTCCGGGGCGTCGGAGGCGCGGTGTTGGGCGAGCGTCACTTCGAGCGTGGGCGGAGCCTGTTTCGCTTCCGGCGCGGTAAACCCGATTCCAAAAATTACCAATGCGTGTACGGCACAGGCCAGGAACAGGGCGAAGGTAAACCGGTCTCCCTGGGTGGCGTGGCTCGCGGCGACGGGGGCCGGGTTTTGGGGCTGGCTAGCTGCTGCGGTCATTGTGATTATTGGTATCTACTACTGCCGGGAATGGTCGGGTCGCAGAGCGTTGCCTGCGACCCATCACAAACGGGTGAGTTTACCCTTTTTGTGCCAGCCGGTCTGTGATTGCGCGCATCAATAATCCGCCGATGTCTGTTCCAAAGGCCGCGTCGATTTCCCGCACGCATGTGGGGCTGGTGACGTTGACTTCGGTCAGGTAGTCGCCAATTACGTCGAGGCCAACAAACAGCAGGCCTTTTTCTTTCAGGGTCGGTCCAACCTGTTTTGCGATCCACAGATCGCGCTCGGTTAGTGGGCGCGCTTCGCCGCGGCCGCCGGCGGCGAGGTTGCCCCGGGTTTCGCCCGCTTCGGGGATGCGTGCGAGGCAGTAAGGTACCGGCTCGCCATCCACCACCAGGATGCGCTTGTCGCCGTCCTTGATTTCCGGGATGTAACGCTGCCCCATAATCTGGCGCTTGCCGTTATCCGTCAGCATCTCGAGTATCGCGCCGAGATTGCTGCCGTCTGGCTTGACGTGGAAGATGCCGGTGCCGCCCATGCCATCGAGCGGTTTGAAAATCACGTCCTTGTGTTCCTTGTGGAAGGCGCGCAACTGCTGCATGTCGCGGCTGACGATCAGGGGTGGGCAGCATTCGGCAAAATGGGTGGCGAATATTTTCTCGTTACAGTCGCGCAGTGACTGCGGTTTGTTGGCAATCAGCGTGCCCGCGCGCTCGGCGGCCTCGAGTATATAGGTAGAGTAAATGTACTCGTTGTCGAACGGGGGATCGACCCGCATCAGGATTACATCCAGATCCCCCAGGTGCATCGGTGCGCGTTCGCCGAGCTTGAACCACTTTTCCGGATCGTCGAACACTTCCAGCGGGCTTCCGTTGCCCATAGGCTTGCCGCCGTCCAGATAAAGGTCGGACTGCAGGAAATAGTGCAGGGTAAAGCCTGCGCGTTGCGCGGCCTGGAGCAGGGCCAGGGTAGTGTCCTTTTTGAAGGTGATCTGGGAGATTGGGTCCATGACCACGCCAAGGGAAAAGCTCATACAGGTTTCCGTTTCTATATATGAAAGCACTGGCTTGGGCTGTGCGGTGCAGTTGCCGCAGCCTGAGCCGGCGGAAAGTGGCTACGTTAAAAGTAGTCTGTTGCGGCTGCAAGGGCCGCGAACTGTGTCTCTGCTCACATTTTGATCGTTGCTCCATCGGGTGCCTGATCGTCGCTAGATTCACTCTGTCTTCTGTGATACAAGTTTCCTCCTGACCTGCGTCCGCTGGCCGCAGCCAACTAAGCAACGATCAAAACCCCGTAATGAGGTTGCACTAAAGGTGTGGCAAACCATATTTAACTGCTGCACCTGAAAATAAGTAGACAGGGGATACAAGAGCACTATGGAACTGAATTGGGAAAGTCTCACCGTGATGGTGATCGACGACAGTAAAACGATTCGTCGCACCGCAGAGACACTATTGCAGAAAGCGGGTTGTACCGTGGTTACGGCTACCGACGGATTTGATGCGCTGGCAAAAATTGCCGACTCGCGTCCGGACATTATCTTTGTGGACATCATGATGCCGCGCCTGGATGGCTACCAGACCTGCGCCCTGATCAAGAACAACAGCGAGTTCCGCGGCACGCCTGTGATTATGCTGTCCAGTAAAGACGGGTTGTTCGACAAGGCCAAGGGCCGCGTGGTTGGTTGCGACCAGTATCTCACCAAGCCATTCAGCAAGAGTGAGCTGCTGGGAGCGATTTCTGCCCACGCCAAGCCGCACCACGCAGCTTGATAGGTAATTTGCACCGAGAGTGTGAAACCTTTGGCAAAAATGGCGTATGCTATGCCCACTTTTTGCTATGCGCGCATTGGAATGTGGCGCCTGGCTACCGGGGGGTGCCAAGAGTGACAGGAAAGTCGCGCAACCGGGCTTAGACTTCGGCAATCAATAAAAAAGTGTGTAGCCACCGTACAGAAAACCCGGTGGCCGTTACCAACAACAGCCGCAGGGCTGACTAGCAATGCTGCACAAGACAACTGCGGATAACACCATCCTGGGGGAATAAAGATGGCAAGAGTGCTAATCGTTGACGATTCACCAACCGAAACTCACAAGCTGACTACGATTCTGGAAAAAAACGGTCACGCAGTAATCACCGCGCCCAACGGTGAGAACGGAGTGGACGTGGCTCGTGAGCAGCGCCCGGATGTCATCCTGATGGATATCGTTATGCCGGGCCTGAACGGATTCCAGGCAACTCGCCAGCTGAGCAAGAACGGCGAAACCAGTGGTATCCCCATCGTTATCGTCACTACCAAGGATCAGGACACGGATCGTGTTTGGGGGATGCGCCAGGGTGCGCGTGCCTACCTGACCAAGCCGGTAGACGAAAGCAAGCTGTTGGGCACCATTGAGGAGGTGTTGGCCTGAGGCCGACGTTGAGTCTCCGTGCAATCAACTCTTACCCCTTATCTCGCGCTGGTTGATATTGCCAATCGCGCAAAAGCGCAGGCACAGGGGCTGCCTGCCCGTCAGGAGGTAAAACCTTTCTGGACGGGCATTGGCTTCTCGCTGCTGGGGCATCGCTTTGTGGCCGCCATGGACGACGTGGTGGAATTGCTGGAGGTGCCTCACTACACCTTTATCCCCGGCGTCCAGCCCTGGGTTCGAGGCGTTGCCAACGTTCGTGGCCGCTTGCTGCCGCTGTTCGATTTGGCCGCTTTTTTTGGTGGTCACCTGATTAATCCTCGCCAGCGCCGTCGGGTGCTGGTGGTCGAACACGAGAAGCTCTATGTCGGGCTGATCGTTGACGAGCTGCATGGTATGCAGCACCTCGCGCTTGAATACGGCCAGCTGCCACCTTCGGATCTGGTCGAGCCTTTTGCGCCTATGGTCAATGGCCAGTTTGTCCTCCAGGACAACCGTTGGCTGGTGTTTGATCTTCAGGCGTTGATCAATGACTTCCAGTTTGCGGATGCAGCGGCTCATTGAGCCGCTGCTTTAGGTTTGTGGTATTGGGTATTCGCAAGCGTCTCCGGGGCGAATCGTCCGGATGAGGTTGAGCGCGATTCAATCGTCAAACTCAGTGCTTGCCCGCTGTTACAAGGGTAAGCATGGGGCGTTCAGTTTTAGGCTGAGCGGCCGACAAGGTTTATCGGCAATCGCCGGAATGGGGCGCCCCTATTAATCAATAGGGGTGTTGCGGCAAGTCCGGGCACGGAGTCCGGGTAGTGGTTATAACAAGAATTGGCCTGGGCACAGGTCCGCCAGGAGTAAATTATGAAAACAGGCTCCCAGAGTTCATTTTCTGCGCTGCGCAGTAACCCTGCGGCGCTGTTTATGGGTTTGCTGGTACTCGCCACACTGGCGGGGCTGATTGTCAGCATCTACTTGGTGCAGACCCAGGCTGACCGGGATAAGGAATACCTGCAGGACGTTGCCGAATTGCGCGCACTGTCCTACCAGGTTGTATCTTACGCACCGGCGGCGACCGCTGGTGACGAAGAGGCGTTTGCCGATCTGGAGAAAGTGATCAACCAGATGTCGGCTACCTGGAATGTGTTGCAGAACATGGACGAGGGCAGCCGCAGTGCGCTGAACCAGGAACTGGCCAACTACGGCCAGGTGTGGCGCCAGCTGCGTGAGCAGGCCGACACCATTATCGGCAACAAAGACTCCATTATCTTCCTGAACGACGTAGCGAGTACCCTGAACGACTCGCTGCCGGAACTGCAGGCAGAGCACAACAATATCGTGGAAATCCTGCTGGCCAACAATGCCCCGGCCAACCAGGTGGAGCAGGCCCAGCTGCAGGTATGGCGCGCGGAGCGTATTGGTCGAAACATCGACAAGATGCTCCAGGGTGGTGACGATGCGGAAGCTGCCGCCGACCAGTTCAATACCGACGCCAGCCTGTTCGGTAAAGTAGTAGAGGGCATGAAGAGCGGTGACGTGGTGATGGGTATTTCCCGCGTGACCGACAGTGAGGCCCGTGAGTCTCTGGAAGAAATTACCGAGCTGTTCGAGTTCGTGAGCTCTTCGGTACGCGAGATCTTCGAAGCGACCCCGGCACTGTTTGCTACCCGCCAGGCGGCTGACGGTATTGCGGCATCTTCTCCGCAACTGCTGGAAGCACTGTCTACCCTGAACGACCGTATCGTTAGTCTCTCCACTGTACGCCAGCCCAACAACCAGACCATCGCCATCATCGCCGGTGTGTTCGTACTGTTGATCTTCGGCATGATGATTGCGGCATTCTCCGGTACCCGCCGCAGCCTGCGCGAAGAGTCTGAGACCAACGAGCGTAACCAGCAGGCGATTATGCAGCTGCTGGACGAGCTGGCCGACCTCGCAGACGGTGACTTGACCACCTCCGCTACGGTAACCGAGGCCTTCACCGGTGCGATTGCGGACTCTATCAACTACACCATCGACCAGCTGCGCGTGCTGGTATCCCGAATCAACGGCGCGGCACAGGAAGTATCTTCCCTGTCCCAGGAAACCCAGCAGACGGCTCTGCACCTGGCCGAGGCTTCCGAGCACCAGGCTCAGGAAATCGCCGGTGCATCTGCCGCGGTTAACGAAATGGCCGTGACCATTGACCAGGTATCTGCGAACGCCGCGGAATCCGCACAGGTTGCGGAGCGCTCGGTACAGATCGCGAGTAACGGTGCCAAGGTGGTACAGAACACCATCAAGGGCATGGACACTATCCGCGAGCAGATTCAGGACACCTCCAAGCGAATCAAGCGACTGGGTGAATCTTCCCAGGAGATTGGTGACATCGTAAGCCTGATTAACGACATTGCCGACCAGACCAACATTCTGGCACTTAACGCTGCGATCCAGGCCTCTATGGCCGGTGATGCAGGTCGAGGCTTCGCGGTGGTTGCGGACGAGGTACAGCGTCTTGCGGAACGTTCCGCTGCGGCAACCAAGCAGATTGAAGGCCTGGTTAAAGCGATTCAGTCGGACACCAACGAAGCGGTTGTATCGATGGAATCCACCACCACTGAAGTGGTGCGCGGTGCCCGCCTGGCCCAGGACGCGGGTGTTGCCCTGGAAGAGATCGAGACGGTATCTACCAACCTCGCATCCTTGATTCAGAACATCTCCAACGCGGCACGCCAGCAGGCTTCCTCTGCGGGCCACATCTCCAACACGATGAACGTGATTCAGGAGATTACCTCGCAGACTTCTGCCGGTACCCAGGCTACCGCACAGTCCATTGGTAACCTCGCCCAGACCGCTTCGGCGCTGCGCGACTCCGTAGCCGGCTTCAAACTGCCGACTGAAAACGACGTCGACAGTGACAGTGATCTGTACGGTGGCGATCTGGCGGATCTGTCTGAAGAGTTCCCGATGCTCGAGGACGAAAGCGCCGAGGATCAGCTCTCCGAACACGAGCGCGAAGAGCGGGCCCTGGCCTGATACACCGCACATACCGATAACGATAACGCGGGCATCCCGGCGGTTATCGGCCGCTGGGATGCGAAGCAGCAGGCAGCAGCAGTAAGCGCTGCCTGCGCGCGAGCAAACTGAATTACCGAGGACTTGGCGTGAGTCGCGACAATCCCAATTTTGTAGCCTTGGATTGGCTGATAGGCGAAATCAACGAGACGTTGGCTCAGGCGCGTCAACAGCTGGAAACCTTTGCCTCGGATTCCTCGTCCCCGGATGTCTCCGGTGAATCTTCCAATAGCCTGCTGAACAACTGTCTCAACCTGATTCACCAGGTTCACGGCAGCCTGCACATGGCGGAGCTCGCCGGTGCCGCCATGCTGGCCGAAGAGATGGAGCAGCTGGTTCAGGCCCTGGCCAATGGCGATGTGGAAAACAGCGATGAAACGCGCGAATTCCTCATGCGCGCGCTGCTTGAGCTCCCGCTTTATCTGGAAAAAATTGCCTTCCAGCGCCGCGACAACCCGGTGCTGTTGCTGCCGCTGCTGAACGACCTGCGTGCCGTTCGCCGTGAACGCCTGATCACCGAAGGGGCGCTGTTCGCCCCGAACCTGTCTGCACTGGAGCAGTTCTCCGGCAAGCGCCAGCCCCTGCTAAACGACCCGGCCAAAGTCGGTGAGTTGGTGGCGAAGCTGCGCAAGATGTATCACGTCGCTGCTGCGTCCCTGATTCGCGATGTGAACAGTGGTGAGAGCCTCGCCTATCTGGCCAAGGTCTGCGAAAAAATGGGGTTGCTTTACAGTGGCAGCCCTCGCCAGCATTTGTGGGAAATTGTCCAGGGCGTACTGGAAGGCCTCGCCGACCACCGTGTGAGCGTCATGCCTGCCCTGCGCCAGCTGTTGCGCAGACTCGATGTGGAGTTCCGTCTACTGCAGGGGCAGGGCGTGCGCGTACTGGACGTGCGCCCGGATCGCGACCTGATTCGCAACCTCCTGTTTTATGTCTACCTGAGTGGTCCAAACGGTCCACGCACCACTGCCCTGTACGAGAAATACGCCCTGGACAAGGCTGTGCCTGGCACGCCGCGACCGGACACCGAAGATGCACTGGCCATGGGGCCGGATGCCATGGGCACCGCGGTCAATGCGTTGCGCGAAGAGCTGGCGAACGTGCGCGAGGCGCTGGATCCCAGCGTCACCAACAGCGAAGTGGCGCCCCTTTCCGATACAGCGGTCATTGCCAAGCGCATCGCCGATACCCTGGGCGTTCTTGGGCTCGAAAACCTGCGCGTTAGAGCGCGCAGCATTTACGAATTCCTCCGCGATGCGTCGCGCTGCGAAGATCCTGAAGAGCTGCTGATGCAGGCCGCTTCCGAGCTGGTTCAGCTGGACTCGGGCCTCGCCGCTGTTGTCGAGCGGGACAAGAAAATTGATAGCGACTCGCCCCTGATGGGCGAAGCCACTGCGCGCGTCCTGCGCGAGGCGCGCATCGGACTGGAAACCGTCAAAGAGGCGGTGGTTGAGTACATCGCCAGTCACTGGGATGCGGGTCACCTTACCGCCGTACCCAAGCGTCTGCAGGAAGTTTGCGGTGGCCTGGATATGGTGGGTTACCGCCGTGCCGGTGAAATTGTTACCGCCTGCCGCAACTACATTGAAGACCGCTTGATCAATGCCGGTGAGCAACCGGACTGGAAACTGCTGGATACCCTCGCTGATGCGGTGACCAGTGTCGAGTACTACCTCGAGCGCCGCGCAGACGGCATCGAAGATGCAGATATGCTGCTGGCGCTGGCGGAAGACAGCGTGGCTGCGCTCGGATACTCGGTTGGCGGCGGTGATACCGAGCCTGCTGAAGATCGCAGTGCCGATGACGCAATCGACGAGTTCACCGAGTCCGATCCGTTGGCAAAGCTGGCGGAAATGCAGGCTGAAGAAAGCGGCGAAACCGCAGGTGTCACCGCGACAGATAGTGCCGGGGTTGATGACAACTGGGCACTGGATTCGTTTGAGTTTGACAGCGATGCCGCGGCTGAGAATGCCTCGCCCGAGCCTGAAGTGGCCGGCGCGTCGTTTGAAAGTGAAGAAAATGTTTTTGCGCCGGATGCTGAAGAGCGCCCAGAGCAAACGGCTTCGACAGAGCCTTCCCTGCTGGATGAAAGCTGGTTTTCTCCGGCACCGGAGCCTGCCATTGAGGCGTCCGCTCCAGCAGCAGATGAGGTCGCCGGCGATTCTGCAGCCATCGAGGCAGCTCGCGCTGAGGATGATGACGAAAGCAGCATCATCGACGACGAAATTATCGAGATATTCCTGGAAGAGGCGGGCGAGGTCATGGAGACCATCGGCCAATACTTCCCGCTGTGGGCGAGCAATTTCTCCGATCGCGATTCCCTGGTGGAGTTCCGCCGCGGCTTCCATACCTTGAAAGGCTCCGGCCGTATGGTCGAGGCACTGGAAATTGGCGAGCTGGCCTGGGCAGTTGAAAACATGCTCAACCGGGTGCTCGACGAAACCGTCAGTCCCAACCGCGCGCATGTGCTGCTGATCGAACATGTGGTGGCCAAGCTACCGTCGATGATCGACGCATTCCGCACCAGCAGCGGCGACCCGGATCCTGCGCGGACTGCGGAGCTCGAAGCCTGGGCAAAACGCTTGTCTGCGGGCGAAGTGCCCGCGGAATTACTGCAGTCTGCTGCGCCGGCTGATAGCCAGCCGCAGGCATATGGCAGCCAGGACAGCGACATCGCCGACAGCAGCGATGAATATGCGCAGCTTTGGGAAATATTTGCCCAAGAGGCGGAAACGCATCTGGCGGTGGTTGCGGACTTCCTCGCCAATATGGAGCGCGCTGCGCCGGTTTACGGAATACCGTCGGATCCCCTGCACCGCGCGCTGCATACCCTGAAGGGGTCTGCGCACATGGCGGAGGTGACACCGGTAGCGGACCTCGTGGCGCCGCTCGAGCGCTTTGTCAAAGAGCTGCGCACCTACCAGGTTTCAATCGACAGCGATATTTTTGATCTCCTCAGCGATGCCGCCAGTTATGTGAAGGCGGTTCTGGAGCAGATCTACAGCGGCCAGCCGCTGTTCGTGGAGCGCGCCGAGCAGTTTGTTGCGCGCGTTGCCGAGCTTCAGGAGCGCGCAGTGGGTCACCTGATCCGCGAACGCGAATCCAACGAGCCGAAAGCCGTCGACCCGCAGTTGCTCGCCGTGATCATGGCTGACGGCATGAAGGTGCTGCTGGATGCCGACCAGATGCTGAACCAGTGGCGTTCCAGCCCGGGTGATCGCAGCATCCTGCTGCCCGTGGCCGAGGAGCTTGATGTGCTGCAGCGAGCTGCGGGTCAGGCGCAGTTGCCGACCCTGCAGGAACTTTCCCAATTGTTGCTGGCGGTTTATCAGCAGGTCATTGACGGGCACCTGGAAGAAGAGCCGGCGCTGTGGGCGGCGCTGGAGCAGGGCCACAATGAGTTGCTGGATCTGGTCGATGCCGTCGCCGCGGCACAGGATCTGCCAGAAGTCAGTGAAGTGGTTGGTGCCGCGCTGCGCACCCTTGCCCAGGGTGACGATGGTCAGGAAGAGGATGATTACGACCTCTCCGAATACGGTATCGAAAGTGAAGACTACCTTCCGGTCTTGGGCAGCGAAGAGCCGGAAGCGCCGATCGCGATTACTGACGACGTCGCCGCACCGGTCGTGGAAGCGGATCCTGTAGAGCAGTTTGCCGACTTCAGTTTTGATGATCTGGTGGCCGCAGAAGAAGCGACTGATGTCGAGTCGGTGGCGGCGGAAGTTACCCTGGAGCCTGCGCTCGACGTCGCGTGGGCAGAAGAGGTGACTTCCATTGCTGCTGTCGATGAAGCCGATGAGGCGTCTGCAGACAGCGATGCGCTGCCGCAGGACTGGTTCCAGACGGTGGGTGCCGAAGCCGGACATGTGGAGTCTGAAGCGCAAGACTTCGAGCTGGTTATGGAAGAAGTTGCCAGCGACGCGCCGAGGTCTTCTGAGAGCGATGACTTCGCAGCGTTCGAGCTCACCGACCTGGAAGGTTTTGAAGATATCGCGGAAGCCGCTTCCCCGGCGACCCCGGTGGCAGATGCCCGGGAAGAGGCTGCAGCAGAAGATAAAGTGGCTCCTCCACAGGTAGCGGACGCTGCTGTGGTGGCCTCCGAGGCGGCGACAGGCGAAGAGGGTGACCTGAATGCCGCGCAGCAGGCACTGCTGGCGGATATCGACCCGGATGTTATCGAGGTATTCCTCGAGGAAGCCGGCGACCTTGTCGACGAGCTGGAAGAATTGATCCAGGCCTGGGAGCAGGATCCCGCCGACAAGGCGCAGGCAGAAGCGTTGAAGCGCGTGCTGCACACCTTCAAGGGTGGTGCACGTATGGCGGCGCTGATGGGGCTGGGTGAGGTTGCCCACCGCTTCGAAACCGTCATCGAAAATATGCAGAGCGGCAGCGCGCCGTCAGCGGCATTCTTTGCCGATGCCCACGCAATTTATGACCGCCTTGCCGCCGGCGTTGAAACCGTGCGCGCCTGGATGGGCGGTGACCAGTTGCATGCGTTCTGTGCGTTGCTGGAAACAAACTGGGCCGATGAAAAAGCGGTGCAGGTAGATCCGGTCGACTACGTTGCTGCACCGGTTGCGGAAGAGTCTCAGGCAGAGTTGCCGGAGGTCAGCGCAGAGGCCATCGAAGTTGCTGAGGAAGTGAGCGAGCAGGAGCTGCTGCCGGCGACAGTCCCGGCACCGGCGGCCCCGGCTGCTGCGGCCAGCAATGTGCTGCCGTTTATACGCAAGGGCAAGGGAATCAAGGATCGCGACGGCGGGCAGCCTCGCAACCAGCCCCAGGAAATGGTGCGCGTTGCGTCGGAACTGCTTGAGGAGCTGGTAAACCTGGCCGGTGAAACCTCTATCTCCCGCGGTCGTCTTGAAGAGCAGGTCTCTGAATTCGGTCTCGCCCTGGACGAAATGGATTCCACCTTGTCGCGCCTGAATGAACAGTTGCGCCGCCTCGACAAAGAAACCGAAGCACAGATCCTGTTCCGTCAGGAACAGCTGGCGGAGCAGGATGGCGACTTCGACCCGCTGGAAATGGACCGCTACTCGTCCATTCAGCAGTTGTCGCGCTCGCTGCTTGAATCCACATCGGACTTGCTGGAGCTGCGGCAGACCCTGGGCAATAAAACCCGGGACACAGAAACGCTGTTGCTGCAGCAGTCACGGGTAAACACCGAATTGCAGGAAGGCCTGATGCGCAGCCGCATGGTGCCCTTCTCGCGCCTGGTGCCGCGCCTGCGCCGGATTGTGCGTCAGGTGGGCGCCGAGCTGAGCAAGCAGGTGGATCTGGTGTTCTCCAACGTTGAAGGAGAGCTGGATCGTTCCATGCTTGAGCGGATGGTTGCACCGCTGGAGCACATGCTGCGCAACGCGGTTGACCACGGTATTGAAACACCGGAAAAACGTCGCGCGGCCGGGAAACCGGAGCGCGGCCGCATCGCGGTGATGCTGGCCCGTGAGGGCAGTGAGGTGGTGCTGACGATCAGCGACGATGGCGCCGGTATCAACCTTATGCGCGTGCGCGAGAAGGCCATTGAGAGTGGCCTGATGCGGGCGGATGCGGAGCTTTCCAATAACGAAATCATGCAGTTCATCCTGCAGGCCGGTTTCAGTACCGCGGACAAGGTCACCCAGATCTCAGGTCGCGGCGTCGGCATGGATGTGGTGTCTGCTGAAATCAAGCAGATCGGTGGCAGCGTTGCGATCAGCTCCCAGCTCGGTCAGGGAACCGAGTTCGTCGTGCGCCTGCCGTTTACCGTGTCGGTGAACCGGGCGCTGATGGTGAAAGTGGGCGAAGACCTGTTTGCCCTGCCGCTGAATACGATCGAAGGTATCGTGCGCCTGAGCCCGTTTGAGCTGGAGCACTATTACCGCTCGCCCGATGCACGTTTTGAGTATGCGGGCGAACCCTATCAGGTGAACTATTTCGGCAGCCTGTTACAGTCCAGCGCCCAGCCCAAGCTGAATGTGGAAGACATGCAGTTGCCGGTGTTGCTGGTGCGCTCCGAGACGACCGCCATGGCGCTGCAGGTGGATGCGATCCTGGGCAGCCGCGAGATTGTGGTGAAAAGCCTGGGTGCCCAGTTTGCCGGCGTCCAGGGTGTGTCCGGGGCTACGGTAACCGGTGATGGTACCGTGGTGGTGATTCTCGACGCCCACGCGCTGCTGCGAAAGCACTCCGCGATGCTGGCTCGTCCGGAAACGCCGGTGCTGCAGGCGCCGGTGCAGATGGCGACGCGCGAAGAGCCTGAAACCCAGAAGCTGGTGATGGTGGTGGACGATTCGGTCACCGTGCGCAAGGTAACGACACGTTTCCTTGAGCGTGAAGGGTACGCCGTAACCACAGCCAAAGACGGTCAGGATGCGATTATCCAGTTGCAGGACGTCATGCCAGACGTGATCCTGCTGGATATCGAAATGCCGCGCATGGACGGCTTTGAAGTGGCAAGGCATATCCGTTCCAGCACCCGTTTGCGGGATATCCCGATCATCATGATTACTTCCCGAACCGGTAAGAAACACCGCGATCACGCGTTGTCGCTGGGGGTTAACCACTACCTCGGCAAACCGTACCAGGAAGAGATCCTGTTGTCGGCCATCCACGATTACACAGAGGTAGAGGCTGCGCACTGAGCGCAGCGCCTGCCCCTCGAGGTAGACTGAACATAGCCGCACCGGCGGCGGAGATTGATGGAAATGAGCGGAGTAGAAGCCCTGCCCACCACCGAGATACCACAGGAAGTCAGCAGCTTGCTGTTGCCTTTGACCGATGGGCAGCTGCTGGTTCCGGTAGATACCCTGTCGGAAATCATTGCGTTGCAGAGCCCGGTGTCCGCGTTCGACGCGCCGGACTGGTACATGGGTGAGTTGCACTGGCGCGAACTGCGCCTGCCACTGGTGGCCTTTGAAGTGATGCGAGGCAACCCGATGCCGGTACTGCGCAGCAATTGCCGGATTGCGGTTTTGAGCAGTGGCAATGCTGAAGGCGACCTGCCCTTTTTCGCGATGGTGCTGCAGGGTACTCCGCGCCTGGTGCGGGTAACCCCGCAGGAACTCGCCGGGCGCGACGCCGAGTGCGCGCTGGGCGAGCTGATGCACGTTGCGCTGTCCGGTGAGGAAGCGGTGATCCCGGATCTCGCCGCACTGGAAGAGTCCTGCCTGGCCTATCGCAGCCGGCGCTGAACTTGCCGGCTGCTTTCATCGCCAGACATGAAAAAGGCGCCACCCTTGCGGGTGGCGCCTTTTTTTGTTGGTCTCTGCTGGTGTGAGCCGATCCGCGACTAGAACAGCTCCTCTGGAATCGCTTCCTGCGCCTGCTCGTTGTCATCGGCTGGTGCCGCCGGGCCGTCAGAGTAAATCGACGGGTAGTTACCATAAGTGGCACGACCAGGAATCCGGTCGGCGCGGAATATCTCGAAGATTCCACCGCGCGACGTGCGCAGGCCGGTGCGCGGGTCAATGCGCATGGTGACGATATCGTCCGGTTGCGCGAGGTGACGCTCCGGCAATCCATCCAGCGCATTGCTCATAAAGTCGATCCAGATGGGCAGTGCGGCTGAGCCACCATACTCATTGCGGCCGATGGGGGTATTGTCATCAAAGCCTACCCAGGTACTGGTCGCCAGGTAGGGGCTGTAGCCCGAGAACCAGGCATCGCGCGGGCCGTTGGTGGTACCGGTTTTGCCCGCGATATCGCCCCGCTTCATTACCAGTGCCTTACGTCCCGTGCCGCGCTTGATCACGTCCTTGAGCATCGAATCCATGATGTACGCGGTTTCGGCTGACATTGCCCTCGGTGCGCGTGGGCGTGCCTGATCGCCCGCATGCAGGGGCGCTACCGGCAGTGTACGCAATTCCAGTGGCTCGTCGTCCGTCGGCTGCTCCTGCTGTATCGCTGAAAGGTCGATGGGTTCGGCCTGCGGCTGGGTAACCTCGCCGAGTTCCGGGCAATCCGCGCAGACGGCCAGCGGCAGCGCCCTGTAGACAACTTCGCCGTGCACATCGAGTACCTGATTGACCAGGTAGGGCTCGACCCGGAAACCGCCGTTGGCGAATGCCGCGTAGCCACGCACCATTTCCAGCGGTGTCAGTGCGGAGCTGCCCAGTGCAATCGACAGGTTGCGGGCCAGCTTGCTGCGCTCGAATCCGAAACCTTCGGCAAACGTCAGTGCTCGGTCAATGCCCAGTGCCTGCAGCAGCCGGATGGAGACCATGTTACGTGACATGTACAGGGCTTTGCGGAGTCGGGTCGGCCCGAGGAAGGTGCCGCCATCGTTTTCCGGGCGCCACACGTCTTCCAGGTTGGTCTGCTCAAAGACGATAGGCGCGTCATTTATGATGCTGGCGGCGGTATAGCCATTCTCGAGCGCCGCGGAATAGATAAACGGCTTGAAGCTCGAACCCGGCTGTCGAGCGGCCTGGGTTACTCGGTTGAAGTGGCTCTGGCGGAAATCGTAGCCGCCGACAAGCGCGCGTATGGCGCCGTCTTCCGGTGCCAGGGATACCAGTGCGCCCTGGGCGCTGGGCACCTGGGCCAGGTGCCACTCTTCCCGCGGTTGTGGCACCGGCGGGTCGTCATTTTCAGTCGCGGCGAGCGCGTCAGATTCCGCAAACGGATCGGTGCCGGGGGCGAGGTTTTCCGCCAGTTCCTGGGCGGCCTGCTCGCGCTCTTGCTGCTGCTGTGCTGCGAGTTCTTCGGCAGATACCACCACGCGGCGCAGGCGCACCACGTCGCCGGCGGCGAACATTTCGTCAGCTCTGGTCAGTTTCGGTCCGCGCGCATTCTCGGAAATATACGGGCGAATGCTGCTAAGGCCATTCTCCCACGGGATCTCCACCACCCGGCGATCGCGCAACTGCACGTTGAGGCTTTTCTCCGCGACTGAGGTAACTACCGCGGGCTCGAGTCCGCCGAGCACCGGGATTTCATTCAGCAGATCAACCAGCTGGTCATTGTCCGTCAGCAGGGCTGGGTCGAGGCGCTGCTCCGGACCGCGATAGCCGTGGCGACTGTCGTACGTCTCAAGGCCGTGCTGCAGGGCCTCGCGCGCGGCATTCTGCAGGCGGCTGTCGACTGTGGTGATGACCTGGTAGCCATCGGTATAGGCGGCATCGCCAAATAACTCTACGGCCTCCTTGCGGGCCATTTCCGCCACGTAAGGCGCGCTCAGATCCAGGTCGCGGCCGTGGTAGCGGGCGGTTACAGGGGCGGTAATCGAATTTTTGTACTCATCCTGGGAAATATGTCCCAGCTCAAGCATGCGCTTGAGGATCCAGTTGCGGCGCACCAGGGCGCGGGACGGATTGGCGATCGGGTTGTAGGTGGAGGGCGCCTTCGGCAGGCCCGCCATCATGGCCCACTGGGCCAGGTTCAGGTCGTTGATGTCCTTGCCGTAGTACACCTGGGCCGCCGCCTGGAAACCGTACGCGCGGTTGCCGAGGAAGATCTTGTTGATGTAGAGCGCGAGGATTTCATCTTTGCTGAGTTCCTGCTCGATTTGCAGGGACAGCAGGATTTCGTTGAATTTGCGGATAAACCGCTGCTCCCGGCTCAGGAAGAAGTTCCGTGCTACCTGCATGGTAAGCGTACTGCCGCCGGACTGAATGGATCCGCTCTGAGCGAGCTGGCGCGCAGCGCGCATGAGGCCCTTGATCGAGACGCCGTTGTGGGAATAGAAGCCGTCATCTTCCGCGGCGAGTATCGCCTTGATGAACATGTCCGGGGTCTGCTCGATGGTGATGGGGCTGCGCCGCTTCTCGCCGAATTCGCCGATCAGCTTCATATCGGTGGAATATATGCGCAGCGGGGTCTGCAGGCGGATATCGCGCAGGGTTTCCACGGAGGGTAAACCCGGCTTCAGGTACATATAAATACTGGCGAAGGCCATGGCGGTGCCGGCGGTGCCGGCCAGGGCGAGCCACAACAGTGACAGCAGGCGGTTGCGGACTTTGTGAGTCATGAAAAAGCTTCTGTTTAGTGCGCGAATTGATCAATTATGACGGAGCTGTTCGACAATTATACGAATAATGTGCACTGATACCTATGCAAAAGGCGGTTGCGACGGTAATTTAAAGTGCTATACCATCAAACCTCCATAACCCACGGAAAAGATAAGAAAAATGGGGATGCTCCCTTTTCTCAATAAAGGCCCAAAAGCCATGCTTGGGCTCGATATTAGCTCTACCTCGGTAAAGTTGCTTGAACTGAGTCGCAGTGGCGACAAATACCGGGTAGAAAGCTATGCGACTGAGCCCCTGCCTCCGAATGCGGTAGTGGATAAGAATATCAACGATATTGCCGCTACGGCCGAAGCCATTCGCAAGGTGGTTCGCCGCTCCAAGACCCGCCTGCGCCAGGCAGCCGTGGCTGTATCCGGCTCCGCGGTCATTACCAAGACCCTGGAAATGTCCGCCGACCTTTCCGATGATGCCCTGGAGGCGGCGATCGCACTGGAGGCGGATCAATACATTCCCTACCCCTTGGATGAAGTAAACCTGGACTTTGAGGTTCAGGGGCCGTCCGAACGGGGCGAAGGGCAGGTAGAGGTTCTGCTGGCGGCCTGCCGCACGGAAACCGTTGACCAGCGAGTATCGGCATTGGGTGAGGCCGAGCTCAAGGCGGGCGTTGTCGACGTGGAGGCCTACGCGATTGAGCGTGCCTACAGCCTGCTGGCGGATCAGTTCCCCGCCCAGGAGCAACTGGTTGTCGCGGTGATCGATATCGGTGCCACGATGAGCGCGCTGTCGGTGATGGTTGATGGGCGCACTGTGTATACCCGTGAGCAGCTGTTTGGTGGTCGCCAGTTGACGGATGAAATTCAGCGTCGCTACGGCCTGTCCGCCGAAGAGGCTGCACTGGCCAAGCGCCAGGGCGGCAGCGGCCTGCCGGACGACTACTACCCCGAAGTTCTCGAGCCCTTCCGCGACGCGGTGGTGCAACAGGTAACGCGCTCCCTGCAGTTTTTCTATTCATCGACTTCCTACAGTGACGTTGACTACATCCTCCTCGGCGGCGGTGTGTCGGCGATGGAGGGGTTGGCCGATTTGGTTGCCCAGAAACTGAACAAGCCGACCATGGTGGCAAACCCGTTCCGCGATATGAGCGTGGCGTCCCGGGTCAACCGCCAGGCGCTGGCCAGTGAGGCGCCGTCATTGATGATTGCTGCAGGTCTGGCTATGCGCGAGAGGGAGTTTTAACCATGGCGAAGATAAACCTACTCCCCTGGCGCCAGGAATACCGGGCGCAGAAGCAGAAAGAATTCCAGCAAGTTGCGACACTGGTGGTGATTGCGGCTGGTTTTTCCGTGTTTATGTGGATGAAAACCGTCGATTCGCAGATTGCCAATCAAAACGAGCGCAATCAGGTACTGCAATCCGAAATTACCGCCTTGAACCGGCAGGTAGCGGAAATCAAGGATCTGAAAAAACGTCGTCAGGAACTGATTGACCGTATGCGCGTGATTCAGGAATTGCAGGGCAACCGCCCGCTGTCGGTGCGCTACTTCGACGAAATGGTGCGCGCAGCGCCGGAAGGCCTCTGGCTGACGCACCTGAAGCGCAGTGGCAACACGATGCAAATTTCCGGTGTCGCGGAGTCCAATAACCGCGTTTCTTCGTTCATGCGCAGTCTGGATCAGTCCGAATGGTATGAATCGCCGAACTTGACCGGCGTTACTGCAAAGCCGGAATTCGGCGAGCAGGCGAGCGCGTTTGAAATGACGGTAAACGTCAGCAAGCGCAAAAAAGCCGAGGGCCAGGAAGATGCCGATGGCAAGGGCGAGGGGGCGTAACGATGGCTCTGGAAGATACTCTCAAGCAGCTGAATCAGCTGGATATCAATGATATCGATTTCTCCCGGGTGGGGGTTTGGCCCCTGGCTGGCAGAATCGTATTGCTGGTTGTCATTGCGGCACTGCTCGTTGGCGGTGGCTATTTCTTCATGATCAAGGATCGTTACAGCCAGCTCGAATTCGCGCAAAACAAAGAGCGCGAGCTGTTTACCCAGTTCGAAAGCAAGGCGTTTGAGGCCGCCAACCTGGAGGCCTACAGAGAACAGCTTGCGGAAATGGAAGAAACCTTCGGCGCGCTTCTCAAGCAGCTGCCGAAAGACACCGAAGTGCCGGGGCTGCTGGAAGATATCGATGAGTTCGGCCGCGGCAGCGGCCTGACCATCCAGAAAGTGGCTCTGGAAGGTGAACAGGTCGGCGAGTTTTATATCGAGCTGCCAATTCGTATTGAAGTCCAGGGCGGGTACCACGAATTTGGTGCCTTTGTCAGTGGTATTGCCGGCATGCCGCGTATTGTGACCCTGCATGATTTCGACATTCAGTTAAGTAAAGACGGAAATGCCCTGCTGAACATGGTCGTAAATGCAAAGACCTATCGTTACAAAGATCAGGGAGGAGAAGGATGAACAAGTACTTCGCTCTGACAGCTGTAATTTTGGCTTTGGCCGGGTGTAGTCTCGACGGCAATCACGGTGACCTGCGCCAGAAAATCGCTGCCGTGAAGCACAAGCCGAAAGGTCAAATTGAGCCGATCCCAACCTTTACCCCTTACAGCCCCTATGTATACAGCGCGGCTGCCTTGCGCAGTCCGTTCATCCGTCCCGTACTGGAGGCTGAGCAGCGTCTGGTTGGACGCAAGCTGGACGTGGCGCCGGATGTAAACCGGCAAAAAGAGTTGCTGGAGCGTTTTCCGTTTGATGCGCTCTCCATGGTGGGCACACTTTCTCGCAGTGGCCAATTGTGGGCGCTGGTGAATGATGGTGAGGGTGGCATTCACCGCATCACCATTGGAAATTACCTGGGCAAAAATCACGGGCGTGTAGTCAACGCCTCATCGTCTCAGATCGATGTACTGGAAATTGTGCCGGATGGCACCGGTGGCTGGATTGAACGGCCGCGGGCACTGACTTTGGAAGAGAAGGACAACTAAAATGATTACCACGCAACTCGCCAAAGTAATGGCGTGCGCCGCCAGGAGTATGCAGCGTGCAAAAGCGCTGTTCTCGGGGTTACTGTTGTTGATTTTGGCTGTGCCGGCATTTGCCAGTCAGTTGAACGATATACAATTTTCCGAACTGCCTGGCAGCAGGCTGCAATTGCGCCTCACTTTCAGTGATGTGCCTCCTGAGCCCACCGGATACACCATCGAGCAACCGGCCAGAATCGTCATGGATTTCGCCGGCGTCGAGAGCGTTCTGCCGCAGAAAAAGTACTCCCTGGATATCGGTGCTGCACGCAGCGCGGTGATTGTTTCCGGGGAAGACCGTACCCGCCTGATAATTAACCTGGACGAACTGCCGGTATACACCAGCGAGCGCGTGGGAAACCAGGTTGTTTTGGAAGTGGGTGCGGATACCGCAGCCACCGCGGCCGTGGCTGCAGCCCCGGTGCACAGCAGCACCAATGTGGGCGGTAACGCACGATTCAAGGCGGCCAACAATGTCGCGATCAACAATGTTGATTTTCGTCGCGGCGAAGGCGGTGAAGGCAAGTTGATCGTGAGCCTGACCGACCCCGCAGTGAACATTGACGTTGAGCGCACCAAGGGCAAGATTGTTCTGACCTTCCTCGGTGCGGAATTACCCCCTTCTTTGCGCCAACGCCTGGATGTCACGGACTTCGCCACCCCGGTCAACTCTATCGCGGTGGATTACGATGGCCGCAACACGGTAATTTCTGTCGATCCCCACGATGGTGAGTATGACTACCTGGCGTATCAGGCCGATGACCAGTATGTCCTCAGCGTCAAACCTCTGACCGTTGCCGAAGTGCGGGAAAAGCAGAAAGAGTTCGCATTTACTGGCGAGAAGCTGTCCCTGAATTTCCAGGACATCGAGGTGCGCTCGGTGCTGCAGTTGATTGCTGACTTCACCGACCTGAACCTGGTGGCCAGTGATACCGTTGAAGGCCGCATTACCCTGCGTCTCGACGGTGTGCCCTGGGACCAGGCGCTGGAGCTGATCTTGAAAGCCAAGGGCCTGGACAAGCGCCAGGAGGGCAACGTGATCATGGTGGCGCCTGCGGCAGAAATTGCCGAGCGCGAACGCCAGGAACTCGAGACCCGCAAGCAGTTGGAAGAACTGGCGCCGCTGCGCACCGAATACATTCAGGTTCGCTACGCCGACGCGCGTGAACTGTTCACCCTGTTCTCTGGTGACCAGCAAGGTGGTGGCGGTGGTGGCCGCGGCAATTTTGCCGGTGGTCGCGATGATCAGGATCAGCGCAGCATCCTGTCTACGCGCGGCAGTGCCATCGTGGATGAACGTACCAACACCATTATTTTGACCGATACCGAAGAGAAGATTGCGCAGTTCCGCGAGCTGATTTCCGCGATCGATATCCCGATTCGCCAGGTCATGATCGAAGCGCGTATCGTCAATGCGAATACCGATTTCCTGAAAGAATTCGGTGTGCGCTGGAACTACGGTGAACACCACGAGTACCACGGTGGTATCGGCGAGGGCACCGGCTCCCTGGATGGCTCTTTCGGGCTTGAGGACAACCGCACCGAGGAAACCTTTACCGATGCGGCGGGCAACGAAGTAGAAGTCGACGTCTGGACTCCCAGCCTGAACGACACCTTGCTGGTGGACCTCGGCGTGAATAATCCGGCCGGTAACATTGCCTACTCGATCCTGAAGAATAACTTCTTTGTGGGCCTTGAGCTGTCGGCACTGGAAGATGTTGGCAAGGCCGAAATCGTGTCCCAGCCGAAGGTGGTTACCGGCGATAAGCAGGAAGCCAATATCCAGTCTGGTGTGGAGATTCCGTATCTGGAAGCGACTTCTTCCGGTGCGGCTTCCGTTACCTTCCGCGAAGCCGTGCTGCAGCTGAACGTGACGCCGCAGATTACCCCGGATGACAACATCATCATGGCCCTGAATATTAATCAGGACAGCATCGGTCAGCTCGCGGGCACCACCGGTATTCCCACGATCAACGTGAACTCGCTGCAGACCAAAGTCCTGGTGCGCAATGGTGAAACGATCGTGCTCGGTGGTATTTTCGAGAATACGGTGATCGAAGGTGAAACCAAGATCCCGTTCCTCGGCGATATCCCCTACCTGGGCCACCTGTTCAAGACCACCACGCGGCAGGATGACAAGCGGGAGATGCTGATTTTCATCACCCCACGCATCATGCAGGACGATTTCTTGTCCTTCAGCAAGTGATCAGTCAGCCCATCTTTTTAGTCGGCCCCATGGGGGCCGGCAAATCCACCATCGGTAAATTGCTGGCAGCGCAATTGCAGCTGCCATTTGCCGATTCAGACAAGGTGCTCGAAGAGCGCACCGGCGCCGATATACCCTGGATATTTGATGTTGAAGGGGAAGCTGGATTTCGCCGGCGCGAGCACGATGTGCTGTTGGATCTTTGCAATGGTTTACCCCAGGTCATCGCTACGGGTGGTGGGATCGTGTTGTTACCGGAAAATCGCCAGCTGCTGATTAACAGTGGTCTGGTGGTTTACCTGAGTGCCAGCCTCGATCAGCTAGTGGAGCGAACGGCCAAAAACAGCAATCGCCCCCTGTTGCAGGTGGACGACCCCCGGGCGAAGTTGCAGGAGATACTTCAGCAGCGGGAGCAGTACTATCGGGAGGTTGCTGACCTTGTGTGTGACACCGACGACTGCACGCCGAAGCAGGCTGCACAGATGGTCGCGGAGCATCTGCTGGGCAGTACCCTTTCTCCCTGAGCGGGCGCACTACCTCCTCCGATCAGCAACACGCTCTCCGGCTGTGTTAGAGTGCTTCCTTTGAGCATAAACGTGCAAGTAAGGGAGTTGCCATGCACAGTCTCAACGTCGATCTCGGGGAGCGCAGCTACCCGATTCTTATCGGTTCCGGCCTGATTGCATCGCCGGAGCACATCCTGCCCTATATCCGCGGACGCCAGGCGCTCGTGGTGACCAATGAAACCATCGCGCCACTGTATCTGGAGCGCATACTCCAGAGCCTTTCCGGCCTGGATCGGGTAGACAGTATCGAGCTGCCCGATGGAGAGGCGTTCAAGACGCTGGATACGGTCAATCGAATCTTCGATACCCTTCTGCACAACCGCCATGATCGCGGAACCACCATCATCGCCCTCGGTGGCGGCGTCGTTGGTGACATGAGTGGCTTTGCCGCCGCCTGTTACCAGCGTGGAGTGGACTTCATCCAGGTGCCGACCACGCTGCTCTCCCAGGTGGACTCCTCTGTGGGCGGTAAAACCGGGGTGAATCATCCCCTTGGGAAAAACATGATCGGGGCTTTCTACCAACCGCAGCTGGTGTTGGTGGACATAGATACCCTGACCACATTGCCCGATCGAGAACTCTCCGCCGGCATCGCGGAAGTCATTAAGTACGGCATGATCTGCGACGCGCCTTTTTTCACCTGGCTCGAAGAAAATATGGATCGCCTGCTGGCACGCGACCCTGTAGCTCTGGCTTACGCGATTGAGAAAAGCTGTGCGAGCAAAGCCGAGGTTGTTGCCGACGATGAACGGGAGTCTGGACGTCGGGCGATCCTGAATTTTGGGCATACCTTTGGTCATGCGATTGAGGCTGTCCAGGGCTACGGCAACTGGCTGCACGGTGAGGCGGTGGCTGCCGGGATGGTGATGGCGGCCGAGCTTTCCTGCCTGCGCGACTGGATATCAGTGGAAGATGTACAGCGTCTGCGGCGTTTGCTTGAGCGCGCCAACCTGCCGCTCGCGTCCCCGGCAGACATGACGGTGGAGGATTACCTGCAGGCCATGGCTGTGGATAAGAAAGTGCAGAATGGACAGCTGCGGCTGGTGCTGCTGCGTGCGCTTGGCGATGCGCATATTGTTTCCGATACGCCAAAACCGCTGCTGATAGAAACCTTGCAAAAGTGCGGTGCAAAGTGATGGCTTGGCGTCAAATTGACCCTGCTGAGGATTCTTTGACAGAGCGTTGCGAATGAAGAAGATAAATCGGTTTTTTGTGTTGCTTACAGCGAAAAAAACTGCCAAATCTTGCAATCGCAGGGGGTGGCTAGTAATATTGCGCGCCCCCCTGGTAAAAGCCGGGGAAGTGAGCTGATAACAACAAACGCAGGCACATAAAAAATGTGCAAAAACAAAGCCCCGCAAGCGGGCTTTTTTTGTCACTGGACTATGGAAATTTCAGTGGAAGCTGCGGCAAATTTGGCTCGAAAGTAGATAAATATACCCCCTGAGCCAGCCTGCGGGCTGAGCACAGAAGGCCCGGAGGCCTTTCTCAGGAAGGGGTAGCAATAACACTTTGAGGAATTCTATGGGTAGCGGTCTGTATCGATTGGATGAGTTCAAAGATAACTGTGGCTTTGGTCTGATTGCCCATCTGAAAGGCAAGACCAGCCACAAGTTGCTGCAGACGGCGATTGAGTCGCTGACCTGTATGACTCACCGCGGTGGTATTGCCGCCGATGGCAAAACCGGTGATGGCTGCGGCCTCTTGCTGCAGAAGCCGGATGCATTTCTGCGCAAGGCGGCAAAGGATGCCTTTGGCGGCGAGTTGACCGACAGATACGCTGTCGGCTCGCTGATGTTGCCGCTGGATGAGAACGAAGCTGCGGCTGCCCGCGCTATTCTCGAGCGTGAAGTCGCGGCGCAGGGCCTGAGGGTCGCCGGCTGGCGCCCGGTGCCAACCAATGCCGAATGTCTTGGTCCTATTGCGCGGGAGTCCCTGCCGCGTTTTGAGCAATTGCTGATTAACGATGCCGAGCAGCCGCTGGGCGAGCAGAAATTCAATGCGCGCCTGTTTGTGGTTCGCCGCAAGGCGGAACAGCAATTGGCAGAAGGCGCTTACATCGCCAGCCTGTCGACCGCGGTGCTGTCCTACAAGGGACTGATGATGCCGGCGGATCTGCCGAAATTTTTCCCGGATCTCGCCGATGCGTCCCTGGAGACGGCGATCTGTGTATTCCACCAGCGCTTTTCCACCAACACCATGCCGCGCTGGCCGCTGGCGCAGCCGTTCCGCATGCTGGCGCACAATGGTGAGATCAACACCATCACCGGCAACCGCAACTGGTCCGTAGCGCGTACGCCAAAGTTCAATTCCGAGCTGCTCCCGGAACTGGCTGAGCTGGCGCCGCTGGTAAACCGCACCGGCTCCGACTCTTCCAGTCTCGATAACATGCTGGAAATGCTGATGGCCGGCGGCATGGATATGCACCGCGCGATTCGCATGCTGGTGCCACCGGCCTGGCAGAACGTGGACACCATGGATTCCGAGCTGCGTGCGTTTTACGAGTACAACTCCATGCACATGGAACCGTGGGACGGCCCGGCTGGCCTGGTACTGACGGACGGCCGCTATGCGGTGTGTACCCTCGACCGCAATGGCCTGCGTCCTTCGCGCTGGGTGATCACCAAAGACGATTTCATTACGGTGGCCTCGGAAGTGGGTACTTACCAGTACGACCCGGCCGATGTCGTTGCCAAGGGACGCCTCGGGCCCGGTCAGATCCTTTCTGTCGATACGCTCACGGGCGAGTTGCGCCATACCGCCGATGTGGACAATGCGCTGAAAAAAGCCCACCCCTACAAGCAGTGGCTGAAGAACAAGGCCCGCCGTATCCGTTCCACCCTGGTCACGGCACCGGTGGACAACAACTTCTCCTTCGAGCAGTTCAAGGTTTACCAGAAGCTGTTCAGTTCCTCACTGGAGGAGCGCGATCAGGTCGTGCGCCCGCTGGCCGAATCCGGCCAGGAGGCGGTGGGCTCCATGGGTGACGATACGCCGATGGCGGTACTGTCTCAGGGCAACCGTTGCCTGTACGACTTTTTCCGCCAGCAGTTTGCCCAGGTGACCAACCCGCCGATCGATCCCCTGCGGGAAACCATCGTCATGTCCCTGGAGACCTGCCTGGGCCGTGAGAAATCCGTATTCGAGGAAACGCCCGAGCACGGTGACCGCGTCATTCTCTCGTCGCCAGTGCTGTCACATATGAAGTACACCGCGCTGCTGGATCTGGGGCGCGAAGAGTTCAAGGCCAGGGTTTTCGACCTGAATTACGACCCCGCGCAGCAGGATCTGAAATCAGCGATCGAAAAATTGTGCAGTGATGTTGCCGACTCCGTGCGCAAGGAAGGCACTGTAATTGTGGTGCTGTCTGATCGTGGCATCAGTGAAAACAAGCTGCCGATCGATGCCCTTCTCGCCACCGGTGCCGTGCATCACCACTTGGTGTACGCGGGCCTGCGTTGCGATTCAAATATCGTGGTGGATACCGCAACCGCGCGGGATTCGCACCAGCTGGCGTGCCTGCTCGGCGTCGGTGCCACGGCGGTGCATCCGTATTTCTCCTACAGCATCATCAACCACCTGATCGAAACTGGTGAATTGTTGCTGGATGCGGCTACCGCCCAGAAAAACTACCGCAATGGCATCATCAAGGGACTGCTCAAGATCCTGTCGAAGATGGGCATTTCCACCATTGCGTCTTACCGCGGCGCCTTGCTGTTTGAGCTTGTGGGCCTGTCCCAGGACGTGATTGATCTCTGTTTCCCGGAAGCGCCGGCCCGTGTGTTGGGCGCTGGCTTCAAGGAGCTGGAAGACGATATGCGTGCGCGCGCACAGCTTGCCTGGAAGCCGCGCAAGAAAGTGTCCCCCGGCGGCCTGCACAAGTTCGTCTATGGTGAGGAATACCACGCGTTCAACCCGGATGTGGTGCAGGCACTGCAGCAGGCGGTGCGCTCCGGCGACTATGGGGCCTGGCGCGATTACGCGACCCTGGTCAACCAGCGCCCGGTGGCCACCCTGCGCGATTTGCTCGCGCTGAAAAAAGATGTACAGCCAATTCCGCTGGACGAAGTGGAACCGGTGGAAAATATCCTGCGCCGTTTCGACTCCGCTGCCATGTCCCTCGGCGCACTATCGCCGGAGGCGCACGAGTCTCTGGCCCAGGCCATGAACCGCTTGGGTGGGCGCTCCAACAGTGGTGAGGGCGGTGAGGATCCCGCGCGCTTCGGTACCGACAAGGTATCGAAGATCAAGCAGATCGCTTCCGGCCGCTTTGGTGTGACCCCGCACTATCTGGTCAATGCCGAGGTACTGCAGATCAAGGTTGCCCAGGGTGCCAAGCCCGGTGAGGGCGGCCAGCTGCCGGGCGGCAAGGTCAACGACCTGATCGCGCGCCTGCGCTACTCCGTGCCCGGCGTGACCCTGATCTCGCCGCCGCCACACCACGATATCTACTCGATCGAGGATCTGGCGCAGCTGATCTATGACCTCAAGCAGGTCAACCCGGATGCGCTGGTTTCCGTGAAGCTGGTATCCCGCCCTGGCGTTGGCACCATCGCCGCAGGCGTGGCCAAGGCCTACGCGGATCTGATTACCATTTCCGGTTACGACGGCGGCACCGCCGCGAGCCCGATTACCTCGATTCGCTATGCCGGTTCCCCATGGGAGCTGGGCCTGGCGGAAACCCACCAGACCCTGCGCGCCAACGACCTGCGCGGCAAAGTGCGGGTGCAGACCGATGGCGGTCTCAAGTCCGGTCTCGACGTAATCAAGGCAGCGATTCTCGGGGCGGAAAGTTTCGGTTTCGGTACCGCGCCGATGGTGGCGCTGGGCTGTAAATACCTGCGCATCTGCCACCTGAACAACTGTGCCACCGGTGTCGCGACCCAGAACAAGGATCTGCGAGACGAGCACTACATCGGCACCGTGGAAATGGCGATGAACTTCTTCAAGTTCGTGGCCGAGGAAACCCGCGAGTGGATGGCGAGCCTGGGTATCCGCAGCCTCGACGAGCTGGTCGGCCGCGTAGACCTTCTGGAAACACTGGAAGGTAGCACCAGCAAGCAGAAAACCCTGGACCTGTCTCCGCTGCTGCACACTGATGCGCTGCTCGACAGCAAGCCGCAGACCTGTCAGCAACCGAGAAACGAGCCCTGGGACAAAGGCCTGCTGGCCGAGCGCATGGTGGAAGAGATTCTTCCCGCAATCGAAAACCTGTCCGGCGGCGAGTACACCTACAAGCTCACCAACTGCGACCGCTCCATAGGTGCGCGCCTCTCCGGTGAAATTGCCAAACGCCACGGCAACCAGGGTATGGCCGATGCGCCAATCAAGCTGAACCTGACCGGCGTTGCCGGCCAGTCGTTCGGGGTGTGGAATGCCGGCGGCCTGGAGATGTACCTGGAAGGCGATGCCAACGACTACGTGGGCAAGGGTATGGCCGGCGGCAAGCTGGTGATCCGACCGCCCCGCGAAAGCGCGTTCGCTTCCGAGGAAACTAGCATTGTCGGCAATACCTGCCTGTACGGCGCTACTGGCGGCAAACTGTTCGCGTCCGGTTGTGCCGGCGAGCGGTTTGCGGTGCGTAACTCCGGCGCCTTTGCGGTTGTCGAGGGTGCCGGTGACCACTGCTGTGAGTATATGACCGGCGGTATGGTTGCCGTGCTCGGCAAGACCGGGGTCAATTTCGGTGCCGGTATGACTGGTGGCTTCGCCTACGTACTGGATATGGATCGCGACTTCTTCGACAAGTGCAACCACGAGTTGATCGAGCTGCGCCGCATCAGCAGCGAGGCGCTGGAGGAATACCAGAGCCACCTGCGCGAAGTGATCGAAGAGTTTACCGCAGAGACCGGCAGTGCCTGGGGTGAGGAATTGCTCGAAAACCTCGACGATTACCTCAACAAATTCTGGCTGGTGAAGCCCAAGGCGGCGAGCCTCGCCGGCCTGATGGCCAATGTGCGCAAGCGCGGCGAATAAGGGGGAGATTTACTTATGTCTCAGCGTCTCAGTAACGATTTTCAGTTTGTCGACGTAAGCCGGGTAGATCCCGCCAAGAAAGACATCATTACCCGCACCAACCAGTTTGTGGAAATCTACCAGCCGTTCACCGAGCGGCAGGTAGCCAGCCAGGCGCACCGCTGCCTCGACTGCGGCAACCCTTACTGTGAGTGGAAGTGCCCGGTACACAACTACATTCCCAACTGGCTGCGCCTGATCAGCGAAGGCAACATCGTGGAAGCGGCGGAGCTGAGCCACCAGACCAACTCCCTGCCGGAGGTGTGTGGCCGTGTGTGCCCGCAGGATCGCCTGTGTGAAGGGGCCTGTACCCTGAACGACGGTTTCGGTGCGGTGACCATCGGCAACGCGGAAAAGTACATCACCGACACCGCCTTTGCGCTGGGCTGGCGCCCGGATCTGAGTGCGGTCAAGAAAACCGACAAGCGCGTCGCCATCGTCGGTGCCGGTCCCGCGGGCCTGGCCTGCGCGGACGTACTCGTGCGCAACGGCGTGCAGCCGGTGGTGTTCGACAAGCATCCAGAGATCGGTGGCCTGCTGACATTTGGTATCCCGGAATTCAAGCTGGAAAAGTCCGTGATGCAGCAGCGTCGCGCGATTTTTACCGAGATGGGGGTGGAATTCTGCCTGGAAACCGAGATTGGCAAGGACATCACCTTTGACCAGCTGATGGCCGACTATGATGCGGTTTTCCTGGGGATGGGTACCTACAACTACATGAAGGGCGGTTTCCCCGGGGAAGACCTGCCTGGCGTGCACGACGCGCTGCCGTTCCTGGTGGCCAATGTGAATCGCAACATGGGCTGGGAAAAGCAGCCGGAAGATTTCATTTCCGTTGAGGGCAAGCGCGTTGTGGTACTCGGTGGTGGTGACACGGCCATGGACTGTAACCGCACTTCAATCCGCCAGGGCGCCAAGCGTGTGACCTGTGCCTATCGTCGCGATGAGGAAAACATGCCGGGTTCCCGTCGCGAGGTGGCGAATGCCAAGGAAGAGGGCGTGCGCTTCCTGTTCAACCGCCAGCCGGTGGAAATCGTCGGTGATGGCAAGGTGGAAGGTGTAAAGGTTGTGACCACCCAGCTGGGTGAGCCGGACGAAAACGGCCGCCGTCGCCCCGAGGTGATTCCGGGATCGGAAGAAATCATTCCGGCGGATGTGGTGCTGGTTGCCTTCGGCTTCCGCCCCAGCCCTGCGGAGTGGTTTGGCGACCACAATATCGCAGTGGCTGACTGGGGTGGGGTTGTTGCACCGGAGCAGCAGGAATACAAATTCCAGACCTCGAATGAGAAAGTCTTCGCCGGTGGCGACATGGTGCGCGGTTCCGACCTGGTGGTAACGGCCATCTGGGAAGGGCGGCAGGCAGCCGAGGGCATCCTCGATTACCTCTCTGTCTGATCTTGTGAATCTGACCGTGTAAAAAAGGGGCGTTATCGCCCCTTTTTTCGTTGTGTTTTTTCTTCCTCCCGCCGTTTTCCCTGCACTGGTCTTGCCGTTCTGTCGCCTCCTGCCTGTGAGTGATCAGGTCAGTAGGTAGCCGAGAGCGATAAAGCCGGCGCTGGAAACCGCCGCTGCAATCAGCGCATAAGGCAGCTGGGTCAGTGCATGGCTCATTGGCGAGCAGCCGCTGCCCTGGGCAGCCAATACCGTAGCGTCGCCGTAGAAGCTGGCGTGGCTGCCGAACGCGCTGGCGGACAACAGGGCGCCGATCGCCAGTGGCAGCGGACAGCCAACGGCCTCGGCCAGCGGGATAATGATCGGAATCGTGATGGCAAAGACACCCCACGATGACCCGGTGGCAAAAGAGATCAGTGACATCGAGAGGAAGGCCACCAGTGGCAACCACTGCGCGGTCATCAATGGCTTCACCGACTCGATCACATACTGCGGCATGCCCAGGCTGTCGTTGACCGCCTTGAACATGAAGGCAGCGACCACGATGGCGAGCGGCGCAATCATGGTTTTGAACCCTTCCAGGACGGTGTCGAAAATATCGCCCCACGAAATCAATTTCTGCAGCCCCAGCAGGGGGATGGTGATGGCGAGTGCGGCGATCACACCTTTCAGCACATCGATATCGTACAGCCAGCTGAAAATCAGCAGGCTCAGGATCGGGATGGCAAAGTTCCAGGCGTGACGCTTGCGCCTTACGGCAGCGGCGCCCAGTGAGGCGGGCACCAGTTCCAGGTCATCTTCCCTCGCGGCAGGTTCCCCGTGCGCAGCCTGCGACTCTGCCTTCTTCATGGGGCCGATCAGCGGAATATGGCCCGTGGCCACCAGGGGCACGATTAACAGTGCGAGCCAGGAATAGAGCATGAACGGGATGGCGCTGATATACAGGCCCATACCGCTTCCCTCACTGGCGATATCCGAGGATTCCAGTATCCCGGAGAAATAGACCGCCCAGGTCGAGATTGGCACGAGAAAGCAGGCGGGTGCCGCGGTGGAGTCCGCCACATAGGCGAGCATCTGGCGAGAAATACGGAACCGATCCGTAAGTTTTTTCATTGAGGCGCTGACGGCCAGCGCGTTGAGATAGTCATCGATAAAGATAACCAGGCCCAGTAACCAGGTGCTGAGCAGTGCGCGGGCACGGGTATTGGCCCCGGCAGCCAGGATATCGGCAAAGGCGCTGGCGCCCCCGGTTCGGATCAGCAGCGCGATCAGGCTGCCGAACAGGCCGCACACCAGAATGATCCAGCCAATGGTCTCGTCCATCATGACCGACAGTGCCGTGTCTGCCAGAGGTGTCATGATATTGGTGGGATCGAGCATCAGCAGTGCCGCGACGACGCCAGTGGCGAGCGCAGCCACCGGGCGATGGGTCAGGATCGCAGTAACCACCACCACCAGGGTGGGCAATAAGCTCAGGAGTCCGTAGGTATCCATGGAAAACCTCGGGTTGCGGGGCCGCGGGATACCGGCCCGCTACGGATGAAGAGTGCGCGGTGACGAACCTGCGCGGTGACAGGCCAGGCAGGGCTGCTGCCTGGCTTGTGGTGGGAGCGCATCCGGGGCGTGTTGCGGCCCCGGAGATCGCGCGCCCGGATCAGAACTGCATGGTGAAATCCACGCCGGCTATGCGCGGTTTGCTCGGCCACACCTGCGTGTTAACCAGGCCATAGCCCCACTGGTTGTTCACATCGGCATTGGCCCAGCCGCGTTCGAAGTACTGCTCTTCAAACAGGTTCTCCACCCACAGGGTGAGGTTCCAGTCGGCGTTGGCCTGGTAGCCCAGGCGCAGGTTGCTCTCCTGCCAGGCCTTCTGCGCCACCAGCTCGATATTGTCGATATCGCTGTACTGCTTGGACTGGGCAATGTGTTCGTAGCTGAACAGCAGCTCTCCCGAGCTCAGCGGATGGCGATAGGTAGCGATAAATGCAGTGCTCAACTCCGGAGAAAATGGCAGCGCCTTGCCCTTACATCCGGACTCATCACAGGCCTTGCCGCGGATATCGCTGTCGTCGGTGATTTCGGTATCCATGTAAGACAGGGTGAAGAAGAAGTCCAGGCGCTCGCTGGGCAGGTAGCGCAGGTCGAATTCTGCCCCGCGGCCGCCGGCCTCACCCAGGTTCTCCACCAACTGGCTGCCATTGTCGAAGTAGACGAACTGGAGGTCTTCGTAGGTGTACTGGTAAATGGCCAGGTTGGCCTGCAGGGAATTGTTCAGCAGCTTGCTTTTGATACCCGCCTCGAAGCTCTGCACCGTCTCCGGGTCGAACTGCATGGGGGTGGATCCCGGCAAGGCTATGCCGTCATCGTCGACGCCCACGAGATCCACGCCGAAGGTGGCGAAACCGCCAGTCTTGTAGCCGCGGGCGGCGTTGGCGTAGAGGCTGATTTCATCACTCAGGACATAGTTTGCGGCAACGCGGGGGGTGAATGCGCTCCACTCGTCATCGGCCGAGATCCATTCGGGTACCGCGAACTCATAGTTGAAATTGTTGCCCAGCCAGCCGCCGGAATCCGGGATCAGCATTTCCATCTCTTTGCGGTCTACGGTGTAGCGCGCGCCGAGCATCAGGTCGAGCTGGCTGGTGGCTGACCAAGTGGCGTCGGCAAACACGGCCCACCCGGAGGCGGTGACCTCGTTGAAGGTGTCTTCGCGCTTGTTGAGTGCCAGCTCGTCAGCAGTGGGGGCGGCATCCGCTTCCCAGTAGTCCATCCAGAAACCGGGATCCGCGCAGCCGCTCACTTCGCCGTCAAAGTCTTCGGCATCGGTGCGGCTGATGGCCCGGCAAAGGGCATCTTCGTCGTACAGCGCAGAGGCGACGTTGTCGATGTCTTCGCGGTACAGGCTGGCACCCGCGAACCACACGAGGTCGCCGCCGTCGTCAAAGTTGACGCGCACTTCCTGGCTCAGGTAATCGACCTTGGAGTCCTGCAGGTAGTTGTTGACCAGCTCGGGACTCGCGTCATAGTCCTCCAGGTAGTAGAAGTTGAAGGTCTTGTAGCCGGTGATCGAGGTCAGGGTGTATTCGTCAGACAGGTTGACGGTCACGTTGGCGGTGGCCGAAAAAATTTCGCCTTCATCGATGGCATCGCGGCCGCGCAGGTCGCTGTTGACCTTGTTCTTGGGCAGGCCGGCTTCCGGGTCCCAGTAAATCGAGCTGTTCTGCTCGCGATCTTCGTAGTTGAGCGTGAGGGTGGCGTCAGTGCGCTCGCCTTCATAGCGCAGGGCGGCACGGGCGGCACTGCGTTCGTGGAAGCCGTAGTCCTCGCCACCCTGCAGGTTTTCCAGCCAGCCGTCGTCGCTGAGGCCGTACACGCTGCCGCGGAAGTACAGGTTGTCGGTCAGTGGCAGGTTGATGGTGCCGGTGGCTTCGCGCTTGTTGAACTGGGCCGCGCCCAACTGGATCTTGCCTTCGAACTCTTCTGTGGGCTTGTTGGTAAATACGCTGACTGCGCCGGCAATGGCGTTGCGGCCGAACAGGGTGCCCTGCGGACCCTTGACCACCTCGGCGCGCTGTACGTCAAAGAAACTGGTCTGTACGCCGCCGTTGCGGCCCTGCCAGACGCCGTCCATAAAAACCGCAACTGAAGGATCGCCGCCAACGCCGAAATCGTTGGTGCTGATACCGCGCATGGCCATGGCGTCGGAGAAACTGTCTTCCGTGGCCCCGTTGAATCCGGGGGACAGGGCGACCAGACCGCGAACGTCGTCGACATTCGCCTGCTCCATAAAATTGTCACTGAAGGCGGACACGGCAATCGGCACTTCCTGCAGCGTCTGCTCTCTCTGCTGGGCGGTTACAGTGACTTCTTCAATCTGCTGGGCATTGGCGGCTACCGAAGCCAGGCCGGCGATGGCAGCCGCGAGCGCACGATGGCGCAGGGGTACATTTCTCATTGTCGAGTTCCCGGGTAATTATTTTAATTTTCACCGCTGGATGGTGCCTGTTGTCGTTATCGTGCGTGGCACTGCTGACATACTAGGGAGCAGTGGGGAAAGGGGGTATACCCCAACTGGGGTATGTGTCAGGAATTTGCCAGCTGCAGGTTCATATAGGTGAGAAGTGGATCGATGTCGGCGGCGTGATCCAGGCACTGCAGTGAGCTCAGAAACAGGGAAAACAGTTCGTTCTGGGAACCGATGTCCAGCTTGCGATAGATATTCTTGCGGTGGCGGCGCAGGGTCTCCACGGTAATCCCCAGGCGTTCGGCCGCCACCCGGCTGCTGTATCCCTGAAGGATAAGGCCGAGGACATTGCGCTCACGCCCGGTGAGCATGGATTGCCCGAACAGGCTGAAAGCCCGCTCCACATTGCTTCCCACCACCGGAGCTGCGGGTTGTGGAGGGCGTAATTTGACGTGTTGCCTGAGCAGGGCGGTGACCACGGGCTCTGCCGAGCGCAGGAACTGCAATTCCCGCTCGCTAAAGCGGCCGGAAGTTGCGCCGCGCATCAGGCACACCTGCAGCGAACTGCCCGGCGGTATGTCCGCAATAAATACGATCTCGTCGGTGGCATTGAGCAGCGCGTAGTAGCTCTTGTAGTAATCACTTTGTTCGAACCGGTGGGCGGCAATTTCGGTCAGGTGGTAAACCCCGGGTTCGCCCTGTTCGAACGCAGTGAGATAAAAGGGATCCTGTTGATAGGAGCCGGCGATATAGAGATCGATCTGGTTAAGTTCGTCGCCTGCCGGGAGGTCATGGTAGAGGGCGGTGGGCCGCTGCTCCCGGTGATATAGCCAGATCTGCGGGTAGTCCACCGGCACCCGGGTATGGATGGTTTCCAGCAGCGTTTTATAAAAGTTGTCGCTACCCAGTGCCGTCACCAGTGTGCCGAGCGCGCTGTGCCATTGGGCCAGTTCTTCTGTCTCGCCGATCAATGTGGCTGCTCCGAGAGTACCGGTCTCAGTGGATATGTGCTGCGGTAGGGGTTTTCAATTGTTGTTATCATATGCGACCCGACAATATCCCCGCTTGGCCAGGTGGTCAATCGGCTGCGATCCGGGAATCCCGAGGGTTTATTGTCGAATCCTGTTTTCCGTCGCGTCACCCGGCTACAATAGCCGCGATTTTAACCAGCCTGTGGTAGTCATGTCTGAATCCAAGCTCCCCGAATTGAAGAACGACCGTTTCCTTCGCGCCCTGCTGCGCCAGCCCGTCGATCGCACCCCTGTGTGGATGATGCGCCAGGCCGGTCGTTACCTGCCGGAATATCGCGCGACCCGCGCACAGGCCGGAACCTTTATGGACCTGTGTCGCAATACGGAACTGGCCTGTGAAGTGACCATGCAACCGCTCGAGCGCTATCCGCTGGATGCGGCGATCCTGTTTTCCGACATTCTGACCATCCCCGACGCGATGGGGCTCGGTTTGTATTTCTCCGAGGGCGAGGGCCCGAAGTTCAAGAAGCCGGTGCGTACCAGTGCCGATATCGCCGCGCTGGAAGTAGTGAATACGGCCCGGGATCTCGATTACGTGACCAACGCCGTTGCCGCCATCCGCAGCGAGCTCAACGGCCGCGTGCCGCTGATTGGCTTCTCCGGCAGCCCCTGGACCCTGGCTACCTACATGATTGAAGGCGGTTCCAGCCGGGATTTCGCCCGCGCCAAGGAAATGCTCTATAACCGCCCGGAAGACATGCACCAGCTGCTGACGGTATTGGCGGATTCGGTAATTGATTACCTCAACGCCCAGATTCGGGCGGGTGCCCAGGCGGTGCAGATCTTTGACACCTGGGGTGGAGCCCTGAGTCACAGCGCCTACCGCGAGTTCTCACTGCAGTACATGGCCCGTATCCTGCAGGGATTGATCAAGGAACACGAGGGTCGACGGGTACCGGCGATCCTGTTCACCAAGGGCGGCGGCCAGTGGCTGGAGGCAATGGCTGATACCGGTGCCAACGCGCTGGGCCTTGACTGGACGACCGATATTGCCGCGGCGCGCGCCCGTGTTGGTGACCGGGTGGCGCTGCAGGGCAACCTCGACCCGGCCATTCTGCTTGCCAGTCCCCAGCGTATTCGCGATGAGGTGGCGTCCATATTGGCGGCATTTGGCAATGGCAGCGGCCACATCTTCAACCTTGGCCACGGCATCACGCCCCAGGTTGATCCGGCACATGCCGGCGCAATGATCGAAGCTGTGGTGGAGCTGTCAGGGGCTTACCATCAGTCCTGAGTCCGCCAGATAATCTTGTGGGCAGCCTGAGCTGACAGCAGATTTACTGTTATTGGTACGATTGCGTTGTATCACAAGCATTTTTTGTGATTTGCGTCACAAACAAAGTGTCTACTGCGGAGTAGACTTGCGTGACAGTTTGCCCCGTTTTGGTCTCGCCGAAACGGGGTTTTAACTTGGCGCAAACTTTGCCTTCAGAGCAAGTTGCCAGAAAATACAAGAACAAGATTCCCCAGGGTTACACGGCACAGGATCAGTGGCGATCGAACAAGCGAAAGTATTCGTTGAAGACCTTCAGCGCGGCATGTTTGTGTCGCGCCTGGATCGCCCGTGGACGCGAACTCCCTTCGCCCTTCAGGGCTTCTATATCCGCGACCTGGAAGAAATCCGCCAGCTGCAGAAGTACTGCCGCTATGTCTATGTCGATGTGGTCAAATCCGTCGGCGATGTAGGCGTGCGTCTGCGCAAAATTACCCGCGCAGTGAGCCAGCAGGAAGCCAATGCTCCCGCTAGCCGCCAGCCTCGCCGGGTGCCGGTGGCCATTAATTGCAAGCCGGTTCTGATTTCCAGGGATGCCTACGCGGCCCCCGAGCCGGCGCAAAAGGAAGCCGGCAAAGCCCGCGAGCTGCACGGTCGTATCATTGAGGGTATGCATCAGGTCATGGTGCAGTTGCGCAGTGATGGCCCGTTGCCCACCGGGGCAGTCAATCAGGTGGTTACCCAACTGGTTGATAGCGTTTTGCGCAGCCCGGATGCCTTTTCGTGGTTGGCGCGGGTGCGGGAAAAAGATGAACACACCTATAGCCATTCCATCCGGGCGAGTGTCTGGGCAGTAGTGTTTGGCCGTCATATCGGTCTGCGCCGCCAGGAGCTGGTGCAGTTGGGGATGGCGACGCTGCTGAAAGATGTCGGCAAGCTGTATATCGCAGACGAGGTCTTACAGGCTAAGGTTCGGACGCCGCGTGAAGAGCTGGAATACCGCCGTTTCGTCGATAACAGTGTGCGTCTGCTGTCCGCGGATCCGAATATCGAGCAGGCGGTAATCAACATTGTGCACTGCCATCGCGAGCAGTATGACGGCAGTGGTTACCCGAGAGGCCTGCGCGGTGGGCAGATTCCGGTGCTGGCGCGCATGTGCGGCATCGTCACTTTTTACGATGAAGCGACCAACCCGCGCGGTGCGGAATATCCGGTTCCGCCGTCTAAAGCCGTGGCCAAGCTGTATGACTTGCGCAACTGCGCGTTCCAGGAGCAGCTGGTGGTGGAGTTTATCCAGTCCATCGGCCTTTACCCCACGGGCACCCAGGTTGAATTGTCCACCGGTGAAGTGGCGGTCGTGGTAGAGCAGAGCTACAAGCGCAGGCTCAAGCCCAAGGTCATGGTGGTACTGGACAAGAACAAGCAGCCGTTGCCAAAGCCGCGCCTGTTCGATATGGCGGCGGATGATGACCAGAAGCAGAAGCTGGTGGCCCGCGGCAAGAAGACGCTGCAGGAAGTAGGGCTGGTTACTGTGGCCCGGGATCTGGATCCCGGCCATTACCCGCAGGTTGATGTGGCGGCGATCCGCGACCAGTACCTGTTTGAAAATAACGTGCGGGGCATGCTGCCGGGTATTCTTTCCCGACTGCTACCCAACCGCTAATCCTGCCAGATTTATCTCCCCCCTGAGACGCAGGTTGCCGGGCTTGTATGCCCGGCAGCGCAGGGTTCTAACGCCTTTTCGATAATCTCTAATCGTGACGCGCTGCCATTCCGTGAGCGGGGCCATGGTGCGGCTTCGTCCCGTTCGCGGGTGTGATTGGTGTGGCGTTGGGATGCGAGGTTAGGGTGGGGGTGAAGGGTGCCTGGCGGCGCCCTTCGCTTTTTGATCCCGCATGGCCCCAAATAGTAACGAGAGCGCAGCAGCAGGTGGGTGTGGGGGTTAAACCATATCTCCGAAGTGTTCGCCCATTTTCACCGGCGTTTCCGCCGCAAGGCTTTCCAGCCATTTCACTTTGTCGGCGCCAAACAGCAGCACGACGGTCGAGCCCAGCTTGAAGCGGCCCATCTCTTCGCCTTTTTTCAGTTCGATGGGCTTTTGTTCGTCGTAGCGGGTGGTGCGAATCTGGCGCTTGATGGGGGCAACCTGACCTGCCCAGACCGTTTCGATCGCCGCGACGATCATGGCGCCGACGAGGATCATGGCCATGGGGCCTGCGGGGGTGTCGAAGATGCAGACGAGGCGCTCGTTGCGGGCGAACAGGCGGGGTACGTTTTCCGCAGTGGTGGTGTTTACGGAAAACAGGTCGCCGGGCACGTAGATCATGCGCTGCAGGGTGCCGTCCACGGGCATGTGCACGCGATGGTAGTCTTTCGGTGAGAGGTAGATGGTGGCGAAGTTGCCACCGGTAAACTGTGCGGCAACTTCGGGATCCCCTCCGACCAGTTCGAGCAGGCTGTAGTCCTGGCCCTTGGCCTGGAAGATACGGCCGTTGTGGATCTCACCCAGTTGGCTGATGGCGCCATCGGCACAGCCGGCAATGGTGTTCTCGCCTTCGACGATGGGACGGGCGCCGTCCTTGAGGGCGCGGGTGAAGAAGTCGTTGAAGCAGCTATAGGCGGTGCAGTCCGGCTCGGCGGCTTCACTCATGTCGACATCGTATTTATCCACAAACCAGCGGGTGAAGGGGTTTTTGATTCCGCCGATCCGGGTTTCCGCGAGCCAGCCGGCCGCGCGGGACAGCAGGTGCTGGGGAGTGATGTACTGCAGGAAAATAAACAGATTTGGATGCATTGAAATTTTGTGGTCCCGTTGGTTGGATTTCTGTGGCGGTCAGGTGGTGCAAGACACCAATTCTTCTCTTCGTCATTCCCGCGAATGCGGGAATCCAGTGATCGGTGGCAGTGACTCAGTTCTCCACTGGTGTATCCGGCAAATTCCCCCACTCGCTCCAGGAGCCCGGGTAGGCCTTGATCGGGAATCCCAAGGATTTGCCGACCAGCCAGGTAAATGCCGATCGGTGATGACTCTGGCAGTGGGTGGCGATTTCTTTTGTACCATTGATTCCGAGCCCAGCGAGCAGTTCCCGGGCGTCAGTGCGAATGCGCAGATCCCGCTGTGGATCCATCAGTTGCGTCCATTCACAATTGATGGCGCCGGGGATATGGCCGCCCTTCATGGCGAGCACGCGCTCGCCGCTGTGTTCGGCCGGGGTGCGGGCATCCCAGATCTGCAGGTCGCCCTGCTGCAGGCGTTGCTGGATTTCCTCGGCGTCGATCATCGGCGCGTCAGCGGCGATTGCGATTTCGATCTCACTGGGAGTGACACTGGCTTCGTCGGTGGACAATGGCAATCCGGCACCTTTCCAGGCCTGCATGCCGCCGTTCAGGTAGCTGTATTTGCGGTGGCCAATGACTTCGAGGGTCCACAGCAGGCGCCCGGCCCAGCCGCCGCCTTCATCGTCACAGGCGACGATGTGGGTTTCCGGGGTGAGGCCGATGGCACGAAACACTTCGGTCAGGCGTTCCAGCGATGGCAGTTTGCCAGGCGCCGGCGGGGTGCCTGCCATCAGGGCCTGGAACGGCAGGCCAATGGCGCCGGGGATGTGGCCGGCAAAATAGTTTTGCGCACTGCTCAGGTCGACGATTCTGATTTCTTCATGCTCAAGCAATGGCACCAGTTGTTCGGGTTCCAGAATCAGGGGAAGTGCTTCAGTCACAGTATTGGGTTCCTACAGTTGCCGATGTTCCCGGCTTATTCGTTTTCGAGACTGTTGCGCAGGTGCAGGTAGCTGTCCATGCGCCGTTCGCTGATATCGCCACGCTCCAGGGCTTCCAGGATGGCGCAGCCGGGCTCGCTCTGGTGGCGGCAGTCGCGGAAGCGGCAGTGGCCGATAAACGGGCGAAACTCCACAAATCCCTCCAGCAGCTCCTGTTCGCTCATATGCCAGATGCCGAATTCACGGATGCCGGGGGAGTCTATCAGATCGCCGCCGCTGGGCAGGTGGAACAGTTCCGCGGCGGTTGTGGTGTGGGTGCCTTTGCCGGTCGCTTCAGACAGTGCGCCGGTACGCGCGGCGGCGGACGGCAGCAGGCCATTGATCAGGGACGATTTGCCGACGCCGGACTGGCCTACGAATACGCTGGTGCCCAGGGCGAGGGTGGCAAGCAGGTTGTCGAGCCCTTCGCCGGTTTTGGTGGACAATTTCAGTACCTGGTAGCCGAGCTCCGGGTAGGGGCGCAGCAGGTCCTCGAGGGCAGCGCGATTGCCGTCGTCGATGAGGTCGATCTTATTGAGCAGCAGCAGAGGCTGGATGCCGGTAGTTTCCGCGGCGACCAGGTAGCGGTCGATGGCGTTGGCAAAGGGCTCGGGGTAGGGGGCGATCACGATCAGGATGCGGTCGATATTGGCGGCAACGGTTTTCATGTCGCCGTAGCGATCCGGGCGCTGCAGCTCTGAATGCCGCGGCAGGCGAGCACCGACGACACCGAGTCCACCGGTGGATCCCCCAACTGCGGGGCGCCAGGCGACTTTGTCGCCGGTGACCAGGGTGTCGATATTGGCGCGCACATGGCAACGCTGTCGCAGCTCCCCGTCGGACTCGCTTTCGACCAGCACCTGGGTGCCGTAGTTGGCGATGACCAGGCCGGTCTGCTCGGTTCCGAGGTCCCCTTCTTCATCCGCCTGCTCGAGGTTTTCCTCCCGCTTGCGCGCACGGGCTTCCCGCTCCTGCTGGATTTTGGCGATGCGCCACTGCTGGCGGCGGTTCAGTTTACGTTTGCTCATGGGGATTCGACTGGCGGAAAGCGGCGGATTATAACTTGCATCGCTAGGGGATTGCGGTAACTTCCCCTTAGCCTTCAAATTTACCCGCAATGCCTGCTCCCGCGATTAGAGTGGGGCAAATCAGGAGAATACTGTGGATCAGAATAATCTGATCTGGATCGATCTGGAAATGACCGGCCTCGATCCCGAGAAAGAGCGCATTATCGAGATCGCCACTGTCGTGACCGATTCCCGCCTGAACGTTCTGGCTGAGGGGCCGGTGATGGCGATTCACCAGAGCGATGCGCTGCTGAATGCGATGGATGACTGGAACACGGAGCAGCACGGTGGCTCGGGGCTGGTCGCGCGGGTCAGGGAGTCCCATATCAGTGAGCGCGAGGCGGAGCGGGAGACCATTGAGTTCCTGAGTCTGTGGGTGCCGGAGGGCGCTTCGCCCATGTGCGGCAATTCCATCGGCCAGGATCGCCGTTTTCTGGTGAAGTACATGCCGCTGCTGGAGCAGTATTTCCACTACCGCAACCTGGATGTCAGTTCGGTGAAGGAACTGGCGCGACGCTGGCGACCGGATGTGCTGGAAGGTGTGAAGAAAACCAGCAGCCATTTGGCGCTGGATGATATCCATGACTCGATTAACGAGCTGAAGCACTATCGCGAGCACTTTTTTCGTATGAGTTAAGTGCTTTCTGATCTTGTGGATTGGACGCTGGATTTGTGGCGGCCGGGTATCGGGTGCGGGGTTCCAGGACCGCTGTAAACCCATCCCTGGGCGCTGCGGCGCAAACATCCTGTTTGCGACGCTCCTGAAACCCCGAACCCGATACCCGGCCTGCACTTTGGGCTGCAGTACTCCGCAAGATCACAAAATGGCAACATAGCTCTTGCTTCGAAGCACCCTTGCCGCTGAGGCCGGATTTACCTTGAGGTCCGTTTGATCTTCCGCTTGCGCCGCCGTCCGCTGCGCAGCCGCTCAATGGCCCACGCGATGTGCTCCGCGACCAGCGGCGTTGAAGCTTCCAGAGTTCTTTCCAAAACCTCGATCACTTCCGAATTCGGCTCACCATTGCCCAAAGCCACCGCCAGGTTTCTCTGCCAGCGCTCAAAGCCGATACGCCGGATCGCAGAACCCTCGGTTTTCTTCAGGAATTCGTCTTCCGACCACTGGAAAAGTGTCACCAGCTCGCCGCTGTCGAGGCCGTGTCTCGGGTGGAAATCCTTTTCATCTGTGGGCCTGGCAAACTTGTTCCAGGGGCAGATCACCTGGCAATCGTCACAGCCGAACACCCGGTTGCCCATCGGCTCGCGAAACTCCAGCGGAATCGGGCCCTTGTTCTCGATCGTGAGGTAGGAAATGCAGCGACGCGCATCCAGGGTATAAGGCGCGACGAAGGCATCCGTGGGGCACACTTTCAGGCAGGCCGTACACTCGCCGCACTGATTCGGCTCCTCACTGGTATCCACCGGCAGCGGCAGGTTGGTATACACCTCGCCGAGAAAGAACCAGCTACCTGCGCTGCTGTTGATCACCATGCAGTTTTTGCCAATCCAGCCGAGCCCGGCCTTCTCGGCCAGCGCGCGCTCCATGACTGGGGCGCTGTCGGTAAATGCGCGGCCACTGGACGCGATACCGCGGGCTTCACAGTACTGGTCGATCTGCTGCGCCAGTTGGGCCAGGCGCTTGCGGATCAGCTTGTGGTAATCGCGACCGTTGGCGTAGCGCGACACATAGGCCTTTTCCGGGTCTTTGAGGATTTTGACCGGCTGGGTATCGGGCGGCAGGTAGTCCAGGCGTACGCTGATCACCCGCAGGGTGCCTTCCTCCAGCAGCTCGGGACGCCAGCGTTTATCACCGTGGGCGCCCATCCACTCCATGTCGCCGTTATAGCCGGCGTCGAGCCACTGCTGGAGCCGCTGGCCGTGCTGCTCCAGTTGGCAGTCGGTAATCCCCACCTGCTGAAAACCCAGTTCCCGCGCCCATATACGAATGAGCGCCACGAGTTCTGACATCGCGGAATCGGTGCAGTTGGCATTCTGGGAATGGGTGGAGTTGGAAATCATGCAGGAGGCATCGGGGTTGAAGCGGTATAATTGCCGCTATTTTGCCACAGTTTAAAAATTGACCACAGCTGGAACTGACCAGAGGGAGCAGTACCGATTTATGGATAGCCAGAAACCGACCACCGCCATCGCCCCCATTAATGACGCCCAGGTACCGGAATACCTGTACAGCGCCGAGGCGGTGCGCCTGCTGGATCAACGCGTGATTGACCAGCAGCAGATCCCGGCGCTGGCGCTGATGAAGCGCGCCGGTCGTGCGGCCTTCGAGTGCCTGCGTCAGCGCTGGCCGGAACTGCGTGAAATTCAGGTGTATTGCGGCGGCGGCAATAACGGAGGCGACGGCTACGTGATCGCGGGGCTGGCTGCGCAAAACAAGCTTCCGGTGACCGTGTTTGTCGGTGTGCCGATGGAGAAGCTGCACGGCGAAGCGCTGGAAGCCTACGGGTATGCCGAGCGCGAAGGCGCGAAACTGGTAACTGCCCTGGCGGAAATGCCCGCGATCAACGAGGGTGTCGTTCTCGTCGATGCGCTGTTGGGCACCGGGTTCAGTGGCGCTGTACGGGAGCCGGTGCAGTCTGCCATAGCCCATATCAACCGCGCGCAGGCGCCGGTGCTGGCGGTGGATCTGCCATCCGGCCTGTCCGCTGATACCGGTGCCGCTGCTGAAACCGGCGCGGTTGCGGCGGATGTCACGATCACCTTTATCGGCCGCAAGGCGGGTCTGTATCTCGGCCGCGGCCCGGCTGTGGCCGGCGAGGTCGTGTTTGATGATCTCGGTGCGGCATCCCCGGTCTATGACGGCGTACCGCACCTGCTGCGCCGCTACACCGGCGACAGCCTGGAGCGGTTGCCGCTGCGGGCGGCGGACAGTTACAAGAACCATTTTGGCCACGTCATGGTCGTAGGTGGTGACCATGGATTCGGCGGTGCGCCACTGATGGCCTCCGAGGCCGCTGCCCGCGCCGGGGCCGGCCTGATTTCGCTCGCGACCCGCCCGGAGCACGTGGCCGCCGTGTTAACCCGCTGTCCGGAAGTGATGGCGAAGCCGGTGGTTTCCGGCCAGGAGCTGGAACCATTGCTGGAGAAACCGAGTGTGATTGCCGTGGGGCCCGGCCTGGGCCGCGCGCCCTGGGGTGAGCAGATGCTGGCACGGGCCGGCCGCGCCAGCGCGCCGCTGGTCGTGGATGCTGATGCCCTGAACATCCTTGCCGAAGGCCGTGTGCTTGCCGGGATCCGCCGGGATGACTGGGTACTGACCCCGCACGTGGGAGAAGCGGCGCGATTGCTCGGCGTATCCACCGACGAGGTAAAGCGCGATCCGGTTGCGGCCGCCAGGGCAATTCAGCAGAAATTCAGCGGCGTAGTGATACTTAAAGGGGCGGGAACCCTGATTGCCCACGCCGATGGCGTGGATCTGATCAACGGCGGCAATCCAGGTATGGCTTCCGGCGGGATGGGTGATCTGCTGACGGGGCTTGTCGCCGCGCTGATCGGCCAGGGTATGGCGCTGCCCGCTGCAGCGCGCCTCGCCGTCTGGTTGCATGGTGAGGCCGGGGATCGCGCTGCCGCCGAAGGCGGCCAGCGGGGACTGCTGGCCACCGACCTGCTGCCCCACATTCGCAAACTGGTGGACTGACGATGAGTGTACACAAGGCACTGTTCCTGGCCGACGAGGCGGCGACGGTTGCGGCCGGCGAAACGCTGGGCGAGGCCTGTAAGCGCAGCGGCCTGAGTGAAGGGCTGGTGATTTTTCTCGGTGGCCAGCTGGGCGCCGGTAAAACCACGTTCAGCCGCGGCGTCCTCAGGGCTTTCGGTCATCGCGGCGCAGTAAAGAGCCCGACCTACACCCTGGTTGAGCCCTATGAATTTGACGATAGCCGGGTGTACCACTTTGATCTCTACCGCCTGGGTGATGCCGAGGAACTGGAGTTCATGGGGGTGCGGGATTACTTCGGGGCGGGTAACCTGAGCCTGGTGGAGTGGTCTGAGCGGGGCGTGGGCGTGCTGCCGGAACCGGATATGACGCTTTCCCTGGTGGTGGACGGCTCGGGGCGAAGACTGGAGCTGCGTGCGCTGTCTGCTGCAGGTGCCGGCGTGCTCGAGCGCGCGGATTTTCCGGCAGGCGGCTAGGCGACCTTGCAGGTGCTGTGGTCAGGGAGTGCAGGGCGAAATTTTCGATAGGGCAATAATAATGACAGGAGTGGGGATGCAGAGGCGTGGAAAGGTGTGGCTCAGGACGCTGTTGGGGATGCAGCGGGCCTGCACATTGGCGCTGGTGGCAGTGATGACGGCGTCTGCTGGTGCAGCAGAAGTGGAGGGGGTGCGCTTATGGCGCGCGCCGGATCACACACGGCTGGTACTGGATCTCGACGGCCCCGCAGAGCACAGACTTTTTACCCTGGAGAATCCCGACCGCGTTGTTATTGATGTCAGTGGTGCCAAGCTGGCCGCTTCGATCGATGGGCTGCCCATTGCAGAAACACCGATTTCCGGCATTCGCCATGCGGCCAAAGACAAAACCGACTTGCGGCTGGTGCTGGACCTGAAACAGCCAGTAAACCCGCGCAGCTTTGCCCTGCGCCGCCACGAACAGCTTCCGGATCGCCTGGTGATCGACCTGCATGACCGCGATCGGGTGGAAGAAAAAACCATCGAGCAGGTGGGCAGTGAGCGCGATATCATCATTGCCATCGACGCCGGTCACGGCGGTGAAGACCCTGGCGCCCTCGGCCCCGGCGGCCTGCGGGAGAAGGATGTGGTGCTGGCCATTGCCCGCCAGCTGCACAAGGCGATTGATGCCAACCCCGGCTTCTCCGCCAAGCTGGTGCGCAGCGGTGACTACTACATTCCCCTTCGGGATCGGGTGAAAAAGGGCCGCGCACTGCGCGCGGACCTGTTTGTCTCCATCCACGCGGATGCGTTTACCCGCAAGGATGCGCGCGGCGCCGGTGTTTACGCGGTTTCCTCCCGCGGTGCCACCAGTGAAACGGCGCGGTTTCTCGCCCAGCGCGAAAACGAATCCGACCTGATCGGTGGCGCCGGCAGCCTGAGCCTGGGGGACAAGGACGATACCCTGGCTGGCGTATTGCTGGACCTGTCTATGACCGCCACCATGAATGCCAGTCTCGACATCGGCGGCAGTGTGCTGAGTTCACTGGGTAGCTTCACGCACCTGCACAAAAAGAAAGTGGAGCAGGCCAACTTCTCCGTGCTGCGCTCGCCGGACGTGCCGTCGATCCTCGTGGAAACGGGTTTCATCACCAACCCGCAGGAGGCGCGCCGCCTGCGCGACCCGGCGTTCCAGAAGCGCATGGCAGAAAAGCTCAGTGACGGTATAGTGGCGCACTTCAACGCCCGCCCGCCAGCCGGTACCAGGCTGGCGGCGCGCGGCACCGGCGCGGCCAAGGCGCATACGATTGCGCGCGGGGACACGCTCTCCGGAATTGCCGCCCGCTACAACGTGTCGGTGGCGGCGCTGAAAAAGGTCAACGGAATGCAGACCTCGATGATCCGCGTTGGACAGACGTTAACGATCCCATCGAGCTAGGTGGGAGCCCGGCGCGACGGCGCGCCTGACCGATCAGACCTCCGCGGTGCACCCGCGGAGTGGACAACACAGCAAGATTTTCAATGCCCGACAATATCCGCCTCCTTTCTCCCAGACTCGCAAACCAGATCGCCGCCGGCGAGGTGGTCGAGCGCCCGGCTTCGGTGATCAAGGAACTGCTGGAAAACAGCCTGGACGCCGGGGCCACGCGTCTGGAAGTGGATCTTGATGCAGGCGGGGTGAAGCGCATCATGGTGCGGGACAACGGCAAGGGTATCGAGCAGGAGGACCTGCACCTGGCCCTGGCCCGCCACGCCACCTCCAAGATTCACGCGCTGGAGGATCTGGAAGCAGTGGCGACACTCGGGTTCCGCGGCGAGGCCCTCGCCAGTATTTCGTCCGTGGCCAGGCTGACCCTGACCAGCAGCCGCGATGAAACCGGTAAGGGATGGATGGTGACGGCCGAAGGGCGCGAGATGGAAACCCAGCTGGCGCCGGCCGCACATCCGCGTGGCACTACGGTGGAAGTGCGCGACCTGTTTTTCAATACGCCCGCGAGACGCAAATTCCTGCGCACGGAAAAAACCGAATTCAATCGGGTGGATGAGACCATCAAGCGCCTAGCGCTGTCGCGCTTTGACGTGTCCATCAGCCTGCGGCACAACGGCAAGGGTGTGCATAACCTGCGCGGCGGCACCAGCCGCGCGGAGAAAGAGCGTCGGGTGGCGCAGCTGTGCGGCCCGGCTTTCATGCAGAATGCACTGCATATCGATATCGAGCGCAGTGGCCTGCGCCTGTGGGGGTGGGTCGCGGAGCCGGCATTCTCCCGCTCACAGGCCGACCTGCAGTTCTTTTATGTGAATGGCCGCGCCATCCGCGACCGGGTGGTAAGCCATGCGGTGCGTCGCGCATTTGCCGACGTGCTGTATCACGGTCGCCACCCGGCATTTGTCCTGTATCTGGAGCTGGATCCTGCATCCGTGGATGTGAATGTGCACCCGACCAAGCACGAAGTGCGCTTCCGCGACAGCCGCCTGGTGCACGATTTCCTGTTTGGCTCGCTGCACCGGGCACTGGCGGATGTGCGCCCGGGGCACAAAGATGAGAGCGAAGCGCCGGCGCCACAGGCATCGGGTATTGCCGCTGGCGAATTTGCCGGGCAGGAAAGGATGGCCCTTGCACAGGCGCCGACGCCCGCCGCTTCCGGTTCCTTTGCTGCGCCCGCTTTTGGGGAGCGCAGCTCGCCCGCGCGGATCCAGCAGCAGATGCAGGGGTATGGAGAGCTGCACACGCCCTATGGCGGCGGTGTTGCCGAAGCTCCGGTGCAGTCCCCGGCGGGCACCCCGGCGTGGAATGTGTCCGTGGATGATACGGACAGTGAAGCACCGCCGCTGGGATTTGCTGTCGCCCAGCTGCACGGTATTTATATCCTGTCGCAGAACGCCCATGGCATGGTGGTGGTCGACATGCATGCGGCACATGAGCGCATCGTCTATGAAAAGATGAAGGCCGCGTTTGCCGCCGGTGGCATCCAGGCGCAGCCATTGCTCGTGCCCGTCAGTCTCGCGGTCAGCGAACGCGAGGCGGATTGCTTCGAGGAGCGTGAGGAAGTGTTCACCTCCCTCGGGTTTGTATTGCAGCGCGGCGGCCCGGAAACGTTGCTGGTACGCCAGGTGCCCGTGATGCTGCACGGAGCGCCAGTGGAGCAGCTGGTGCGCGATGTGCTGAGTGACCTGTTGGCGGAAGGCAGCAGTGACCGAATCGGCGACAAGATCAACGAGATCCTTTCCACCATGGCCTGTCACGGCTCGGTGCGCGCCAACCGCAAACTCAGTATCCCGGAAATGAACGCGCTGCTGCGCGACATGGAACGCACCGAGCGCAGCGGCCAGTGCAACCACGGTCGGCCCACCTGGACGCAGGTTAAACTTGCGGACATGGATAAGTGGTTTATGCGTGGTCAATGATGTGAACAGTTCTGCAGTGGACGGTGCTCAGAAGCCGCGCGCAATTTTCCTGATGGGGCCGACGGCTTCCGGCAAGACCGACCTGGCCATGGCCATCAGCGAACACCTGCCGGTGGAGCTGATCAGTGTCGATTCCGCGCTGGTTTATCGCGGGCTGGATATCGGCTCCGCCAAGCCGACGCCGGAAGAGCTCGCCCGTTACCCGCACCGCCTGATCGATATCTGTGATCCCTCCGAGAGTTATTCGGCAGGCCGTTTCCGCGAAGACGCGCTTGCGGCCATGGCCGAGATCAGCGCGGCGGGCAGGATACCGTTACTGGTTGGCGGCACCATGCTCTATTTTCGCGCGCTGTTGCACGGCATGGCGGAGATGCCGGAGGCGGATCCGGCGTTTCGTGCTGAAATTGAGGCGCGCGCGGCGCGCGAGGGCTGGCCTGCACTGCACCGGGAGCTGGCGGAGATCGACCCGGAACTGGCGGCTGAGCTGCACCCGAACCACTCGGTGCGGATCGAGCGCGCGCTGGAGGTCTACCACCTGTCCGGCAAGACCATGAGCCAGTTGCGCGCCGAGCAACAGCGCGATGCCCTTGTGGATAAGTATCAGCTGCAGCAGCTGGCAATCCTGCCGCGGGACAGGGCCATTCTGCACGAGCGCATTGCCCGGCGCTTCGAGCGCATGTTGGCCGGCGGCTTCATTCAGGAAGTCGAGGCGCTGCGCGCGCGCGGTGATTTACACGAAGACCTGCCGGCGATACGGGCCGTGGGATACCGCCAGGTCTGGCAGTATCTGGCGGGGGAGCTCGACTACCCGCAGATGGTGGACGCCGGAGTTGCCGCTACCCGCCAGCTGGCCAAGCGGCAGCTTACCTGGCTGCGTCGCTGGCCGGATGTGTCCTGTATCTACGCGCAGGACGATGGCGGCAAAATTCGCAAAATTGACGAAATGTTGACAGAGGCCTTGAAATTTCTCGGTTGAGCAGCCATAACGTGAGTGGGCTGGTTTATCCAGACTCTATCAGTCAGTTATTCACAGAGCCTTCACTTACAATTTCGGCTCTTTTTTATACGCCTTATCACCATGGCCGTAGTTAGTCCGCGGAGTTCGCGGGCGCGATCGTGCGTCATCTGGCGATTTATCTTTTGGCAAGGAGAAAAAAGATGTCAAAAGGGCACAGCTTACAAGACCCTTACCTCAATGTTCTGCGTAAAGAGCGTATCCCGGTTTCCATTTATCTGGTCAACGGCATCAAGCTGCAGGGCCAGATTGAATCATTCGACCAGTTTGTGGTGCTGTTGAAAAACACCGTAAGCCAGATGGTGTACAAGCATGCAATTTCCACCGTTGTGCCGTCCCGCGCCGTGCGCGTGCCGCTGATGAACCCGGCTGGCCCGGGCGGAGAAGGCGGCAGCCCTGAAGGCGGTGAGCGCGAAACCTTCGGTTAAGTGCCCTGCGGGGGGCTTCCCGAAATCGGTGTGCACCCGGAGCTGGCCTGGCAGTATTCGGCCAGTTGTGGCTTTCCACCGAAAAGTAGTACACGGCGCCCCGGCTTGTCCGGGGCGTCTGTTGTTCGGCACCATGAAAACGGTGCATTTTTGACTCCAAGAGAATAATCCTTGTTTTTTGATCGCCCGGAATCTGGTGAGCTGGCAGTGCTGGTACACCTGGATCTATCTGCCATCGACAGCCCCGACGACCCGCGGGAGTTCGAAGAGCTGGCACTTTCTGCCGGCGCCGACCCGGTGGCATTCATTTTTGGCACGCGCGCCAAACCTGACCCCAAGACATTTGTCGGTCGCGGCAAGCTGGAAGAAATTCACGAGACAGTGACAAAACACGGTGCAGAACTGGTGATCTTTGATCACACCCTGTCGCCGAGCCAGGAGCGCAATATCGAGCGCGAGCTGAAGTGCCGGGTGCTCGATCGCACCGGCTTGATCCTGGATATCTTTGCCCAGCGCGCGCGCACCCACGAAGGCAAGCTGCAGGTTGAACTGGCCCAGCTGCGCCATATGTCGACCCGTCTGGTGCGTGGCTGGACCCACCTGGAGCGCCAGAAAGGCGGTATCGGCTTGCGCGGCCCCGGTGAAACCCAGCTGGAAACGGATCGCCGCCTGCTGCGCGCGCGAATAGACTCGATCGAAAAACGCCTGGACAAAGTGCGCCGCCAGCGCGAGCAGGGACGTCGGGCCCGCTCCCGCGCGGATGTGGCGACGGTGTCGCTGGTCGGGTATACCAACGCCGGCAAATCCACGCTGTTTAACCGCATCACCAGTGCCGATGTCTATGTGCGCGATCAATTGTTCGCGACACTGGATCCGACCATGCGCCGGGTTGAGTTGCCGAATGTCGGCGCGATGATTCTTGCCGACACCGTAGGTTTCGTATCCCACCTTCCACACCGCCTGGTGGAGGCCTTCCGCGCCACACTGGAAGAGGCGGCCAATTCCACGCTGTTGTTGCATGTGGTGGATGCGGCGGCAGAAAACCGCCTGCACCTGGTGGAAGAAGTACAGTTGGTGCTGGAAGAGATCGGTGCGGCCGATTTGCCGCACTTGATGGTGTATAACAAACTTGATTTGCTGGCAGATATGGAGCCGCGCATCGACCGCAATGGAGACGGCGTACCCGTGGCGGTCTGGCTGTCTGCGGTGACTGGCGCAGGTTGCGATCTGCTGGTGGAGGCGATCGCGGAGCGCCTGGGCGAGCAGATGGTCAGCGGTGTGCTGGTTGTCCCGCCGAAACATGCGCGCCTGCGCGCGCAGCTGTTTGCCAGCAATGCGGTACAGCAGGAAGGTTTTCGCGATAACGGCGATGTTGAATTGCAGGTGCTGTTGCCGCGTTCTGAACTCCAGCGGCTGATGGCGCCATTTCGCGATGTGGCCAATCCACCGCAGTGGCTGCCGCAGAACCCGGAGAGTGAGCCGAGACCGGAAGACTGGGAACTGGAGTAAAGTAAACGGTTCGGGCAGCGTGCACGAGCAAGAATACTGCGCCGCACGCGGATAAGCCGCGGCAATCAATGCTAGAATTTCGCGACACAAACGATTGATAAATCTAAAGAGCTGGAGTTGATAGATGGCCTGGAACGAACCGGGTGGTAATAACAAAGACCCATGGGGTGGCGGCAATCGAAATAATGATGGCCCGCCGGATCTCGACGAGCTGCTGCGTAAAATGCAGCAGAAACTGAATGGCCTGTTTGGCGGCCGTGGCGCCGATCCGGAAACCAGTTCCGGCGGCGGCAGTTTCCCTTGGTCGCTGGTACTGATTGTGCTGGCAGTGCTGTATGGGCTCTGGGGCTTTTACCAGGTCAACGCCAACGAATCCGCGGTGGTGTTGCGCCTTGGGAAATACCACGAGACAGTGACTTCCGGTCTGCACTGGAATCCGCCGTTGGTGGATCACGTAACCAAGGTCAACATGACCGAGGTGCGTACCGAGCGTACCACCGGCCAGATGCTCACCGAAGATGCGAACATCGTGGAAGTTGTGCTCACGGTACAGTGGCATATCAACGACGCCGAGTCTTTTGTGCTGCGGGTGCGGGAGCCGCTGAAGAGCCTGCAGGAGGCCACTGACAGTGCCCTGCGCCACGTGGTGGGCTCACTGACGTTTAACGGGGTTATTTCCCAGAATCGTACCCAGGTATCGGCCGATACCCAGGTGCGCCTGCAGCAATATCTGGATCTCTATCAGACCGGTATCCGCATCGACACCGTGAACCTCTCCGATGCCAAGGCGCCGCGCGAAGTTCAGGATGCGTTTGACGACGTGACCAAGGCCCGGGAAGACGAAGTGCGCTTGCAGAATGAAGCCCAGGCTTACGCCAACCAGGTTATCCCGGTGGCGCGTGGTCAGGCCCAGCGTATGATCGAAGAGGCTGAGGCCTACAAGGCGCGCGTGGTCGAAAGCGCCCGCGGTGAGGCTTCCCGCTTCTCCCAGCTGCTGACGGAATTCCAGCGCGCGCCGGAAGTGACCCGCGAGCGTATGTACCTGGATGCCGTACAGGATGTGATGAGCAATACGTCCAAAGTGATGGTGGATGTCGAGGGTGGCAACAACATGATGTATCTGCCGCTCGACAAGCTGGCCCAGGAAAGTGCCACTCAGGCCTCTCAGGCGCGCCAGGTGTCACCGCAAGTGATTGACGATATTACCCAGCGGGTTATCAATCAGCTGCGCACCGAAGTCGCCAACAGCCGTCGCAGCCGCGACGTGCGTTAAGGGGGGAATGCAATGAACAACAACAAATCACTGCTGGTTATTGCCCTGGTGCTGGTTGGCCTATTGGTATTGTCCAGCAGCGCGTTTGTGGTCAAGGAAACCGAAAAAGCCGTCCTGCTGCGCTTTGGTGAGCTCGTCCGCGTCGATTACGAGCCAGGGCTTTATTTCAAACTCCCGCTGGTACACCAGTTGGTGAAGTTTGATGCCCGGGTGCAGACCGTGGACTCGCAGCCAGTGCGCATGTTGAACAGCGAAAACAAGTTCATGATGGTGGACTCTTTCGCCAAGTTTAAGATCTTCGATGTGGCGCGTTTCTATGTGGCCACCCGTGGCGATCAGGCCAATGCGGTACGCCTGCTGTCGGAACAGATCAACGACCGTCTGCGTAACCAGTTCGGTGTGCGCGATCTGCACGAGGTGGTGAGTGGCCAGCGCGATGAGCTGATGGCGGAAATCACCAAGAACCTGAACGAGAAAGCGCAGAAGGATCTGGGTGTCGAGCTGATCGATGTGCGGGTAAAACGTATCGACCTGCCGGCGGAAGTTTCCGACTCGGTGTTCCAGCGCATGCGCGCCGGTCGTGAACTGGAAGCCCGGGATCACCGCGCCAAAGGTCAGGAAGCCAGCGAGCGTATCCGCGCCAATGCCGATCGCCAGAAGGTGGTGATTGAGTCCGAGGCCTACCGCAAGGCGGAAGAGCTGCGCGGTGCGGGTGATGCCGAGGCCGCCCAGATCTACGCCGAGGCCTACAGCAAGAACCCCGAGTTCTACCGCTTCTCCCGCAGCCTCACGGCCTATCGGGAGTCGTTCAAGAGCAAGAGCGACATGCTGCTGATCGATCCGGACAGCGAGTTCTTCCGTTACCTGAAGGATCCAGAAGGCAAATAAGCCCAGGAACCGCCCAGTCAATTGCCGGGACTGGTCACAGCACCGGCAATTGATGGTAAAATCCCCAAAACCGGGCCGGCGCCCGGTTTTTTTGTGCCGGCCCGATTTGTGGTGACTCTCTATCAGTTGGTATCCAGGAAGGGACTACAGCCGTGTGGGAAGAGCTGGCGCGGGCGCTATGCCTGCTGCTGATCATCGAGGGCATACTGCCGTTTCTTTACCCGGAGCGCTGGCGTGCACTGGTGCAGCGCCTTGCATCTGTGGATAATCGCAGCCTGCGTACTGCCGGGCTGGTTTCGATGCTCGCAGGCGCAGCCCTGCTCACGCTGCTTCGCTGATCGCCAAGCTACAGAACTGCTCGGGCTTCACCGGATCTTTTGACCGCCTCGTTAACAGTCGAACGTCGTACATCATGACCCAAGCCGAACGCTGGATGCTACCGGATGGCATCGCCGAGATTTTGCCTGCAGATGCCAAGCGCGTGGAAACCCTGCGCCGAAACCTGCTGGATCTGTACCACCGCTGGGGCTATGAACTCATCATCCCGCCGATGGTGGAGTTTACCGATTCACTGTTGATCGGCATGGGGCGGGACGTGGATCTCAGTACCTTCCGGGTGACTGATCAGCTGTCTGGTCGCAGCCTGGGTATTCGTGCGGACATCACGCCGCAGGCCGCGCGCATTGATTCCCACAGTTTTCCCCGCAGTGGCGCCAACCGCCTCTGCTATGCGGGCCAGGTACTGTATACCCGCCCGCGTACCCCCATGGGGCCGCGCGCGCCGATCCAGATTGGTGCGGAACTCTATGGTGTGGACAGCCTGTACGGTGACATTGAAGTCATTTCGCTGATGATTGAAACCCTGCGCACTGCCGGGATCAGCGAGATACACCTGGACTTCGGCCACGTGGCCATTTTCCGCAGCCTCGCAGAGGCGGCCGGCCTGGATAGCGAGCAGAAGCAGGAGCTTATCGAGCTGTTGCAGAGCAAGGCGGTGGCGGATATCGAGCGCTGGGTGGAAGAGAATATTGAGGATGCGGAGCCCGCAAGTTGGCTGCGTACCCTGCCGAGACTGGCCGGCGGCACCGAGTGCCTGGGCCGCGCGCGCGAAGTGTTCGGCAGCGCCCCGGAAGCGCTGCGCCGCGCGCTGGATGAATTGCAGCAGGTCGCGGATGCCGTGGCCCGCCGCTACCCGGAAGTCGCGCTGTTTTTCGATTTGGGCGAAATGCGCGGTTACGATTACGAAACCGGGCTGGTATTTGCCGCCTATAGCCCCGGCCACGGCCAGGCGCTGGCCAACGGCGGCCGCTACAACGGTATCGGCGCGGTGTTTGGCCGCGACCGGGCAGCCACGGGCTTCAGTACCGACCTGGTGACCATCAATGCCCTGGGCGGCAATGGTGCCGGTGAAGAGGGCGCGATACTCGCGCCGCTGGATGGCTGTGAGCAGCTGTGGCGGAAAGTGGAAGCACTGCGGGCCGCGGGCGAGATTGTGATCAGCGCCATGCCGGAGCAGGGCGACAGTGAAACCCTGGCCCGCTGCGACCGTGAACTGGTGCGGGAAGGTGACACCTGGGTGGTGAAGCCAAGGGGTTGAACCCTAAGCTATCTAGTTGACTTGAGATTTCCAGGCCGATATTGACGGGCGCGGCCGACCCTTTTGTTATCGCCCGTCTAACGTTGAACTGACGACACGAGATTTACGCACATGGGCAAGAATGTAGTGGTGCTGGGCACCCAGTGGGGCGACGAAGGCAAAGGCAAGATTGTCGACCTGCTGACAGAGCAAGTGGCGCTGGTGGTCCGCTTTCAGGGTGGTCACAACGCTGGCCACACTCTGGTGATCAACGGTGAAAAGACCGTACTGCACCTGATCCCCTCCGGCGTGCTGCGCCCTGACGTTACCTGTCTGATCGGTAACGGCGTGGTGCTGTCCCCGGAAGCGCTGCTCAAGGAGATGGCTGGACTGGAAAACGCCGGTGTACCGGTGCGCAAGCGCCTGCGCCTGTCCCCCGCCTGCCCGCTGATCCTGCCGATTCATGCGGCGCTGGATCTGGCCCGCGAAAAAGCCCGCGGTGACAAGGCCATCGGCACCACCGGCCGCGGCATTGGCCCGGCGTACGAGGACAAGGTCGCCCGTCGCGGCCTGCGCCTCGGCGACCTGTGCAACTGGGACAACTTCAGTGCCCAGCTGAAGGAGCTGATGGAGTACCACAACTTCGCGCTGACCCAGTACTACAAGGTCGATCCGGTCAGCTATGAGGACACCCTCAAGCAGGCGGAAACCTGGCGCGAAGAGCTGGTACCAATGATCACTGACGTCGCGGATCACCTGCACAAGGCGCGCGAGAACGGTGAGCACATCCTGTTCGAAGGCGCCCAGGGTTCACTGCTGGATATCGACCACGGCACATACCCCTACGTGACCTCGTCCAACACCACCGCTGGCGGTACTGCCACTGGTTCCGGTTTTGGCCCGCTGTACCTGGATTATGTGCTGGGTATCACCAAGGCCTACACCACCCGTGTGGGCGGCGGTCCTTTCCCCACCGAGCTGGACTGCGAAGTCGGTCGTCACCTGGGGGAAAAAGGGCATGAGTTCGGCGCTACCACCGGGCGCCAGCGCCGCACCGGCTGGTTCGACGCGGTTGCCGTGCGCCATGCGATCCGTATCAACAGCATCTCCGGCCTGTGCCTGACCAAGCTGGACGTGCTGGACGGCCTGAAAGAAGTGAAAATCTGTGTCGGCTATCGCAATTCCGCCGGTGAAGAGATTCCAGTACCTTTTGATGCCGCAGGTTGGGAAGGTGTTGAGCCGGTCTATGAATCCATGCCAGGCTGGAGCGAAACCACCTTTGGCGTGAGCCGCGAGGCAGACCTGCCGCAAAACGCGCGGGACTACATCGCGCGTATCGAAGAGCTGGTCGGTGCGCCGATCGACATTATTTCCACCGGTCCGGATCGTGTGCAGACTATCGTGCGCGAGACATCCGCCCTGTGCGAAATGGGCATTCACAGCCCGAGCATCTGATCTCCTCATCCCTTCGCGGAACCGGCATTTAATCGCTGGTTCCGCGTTCTCCTGCCTCGCGCGCCTTTCCTGTATTTGACGACCGCTACCGTTGCCTCCCGTATCGCGGGAACATACCCAGCGGACGAATCTGCGCCTCTATTTCACTTCCGCCGCCCCTGCGTCACCGTTAATCACCGGCTCTTCCCTATACTCCGTGCGCATCGTTAACAACGCGGTCATTGCACCGGCTGAGGGCATCAGATGGCACTTTGGAAACCTGACCCATCCTTTTACCCATCGCCCAAAATGGCGATGGCAGCGCCGCCGGAGCGGCACGCCTATGTGGCGGCGCTGAACTACGGCCGCAATGACAAACCGGACGCCATCTGTGTGGTGGATCTGGATCCGGGCTCGGCAAGTTATGGCAACGTGCTGAGTACCCTGGAGCTTCCCAATGTCGGTGACGAGCTGCACCACTTTGGCTGGAACGCCTGCAGCTCCGCCCTGTGTCCGTTTGCGCCGCATCCGCATCTGGAGCGGCGCTATCTGGTGGTACCGGGAATCCGCAGTTCACGGCTCTACATCATTGACACCAAACCGGACCCGACCAGGCCGCACATCGCCAAGGTCATTGAGCCCGACGAGCTTGTGGCCAAGTCCGGTTACAGCCGTCCGCATACCGTGCACTGTGGGCCGGATGCGATCTATGTGAGTGCGATGGGATCTGCCGATGGCGAGGAAGGGCCCGGCGGGATCTTTATGCTGGATCACTTCAGTTTCGAGGTGAAAGGTCCCTGGGAAATTGACCGCGGAGATCAGGAGCTGGCCTATGACTTCTGGTGGCATCTGGCCGAGGATGTGCTGGTCAGCAGCGAGTGGGCCAGGCCCCATCAGTTTGAAAACGGGCTGGTGCCAGAGGATCTGCTCGCGCACAAGTACGGTCACCGGCTGCATTTCTGGGATTTGCGCAAACGCAAGCTTGCCCAGACCCTCGACCTGGGAGAACAGCACCAGATGGTGCTCGAGCTGCGGCCCGCGCATGACCCGCGCAAGACATTCGGCTTTGCCGGGGTTGTCATCAGTACCGAAGATCTCTCCGCGTCTATCTGGTGCTGGCATCGCAAGGGTGAGCAGTGGGCCATCGACAAAGTCATCACTATCCCCGCGGTGCCGGCTGCCGAAGAGGCGCTTCCGCCGGCACTCAAGCCCTTTGGCGCGGTGCCGCCACTGGTCAGCGACATCGACCTGTCCCTGGACGACCGCTTCCTCTACGTCTCCTGCTGGGGTACCGGTGAGTTGCTGCAGTACGATGTGTCCGATCCACTCAATCCCAAGCTGGCCGGCAAGGTAGCCATTGGTGGCATCGTCAGTAAAACACCCCACCCGAAATCTGCTACCCCGCTGCTGGGTGGGCCGCAGATGGTGGAGATCAGTCGTGACGGCAAGCGGGTCTATTTCACCAATTCCCTCTACAGCACCTGGGATGACCAGTTTTATCCCGACAAAATGGGCGGGTGGATGGTGAAGGTGAATGTGCAGCCCGATGGGGGCATGGCTCTGGATCCGGATTTCTTTGTGGATTTCGGTGAAACCCGGGTGCACCAGATTCGCCTGGAAGGCGGGGACGCTTCCACGGATTCCTTCTGTTATCCCTCATGAATCTGTGGATCAGCAAATGTTAGCCGGTCTTGCCCCATGGCTGGCGATGCTCGGCTTTGGGGCCTTCCATGGCCTCAATCCCGGTATGGGCTGGCTGTTCGCGCTGTCACTGGGACTGCAGCAACAGCGTGAAAGGGTGATCTGGCTGGCGCTGTTGCCCATCGCCGCAGGCCACGCGCTCGCCATCGCCTGTTCCGCAGCGCTGGTCCTGCTGGGCTCACAGCTGATTTCCCTGGCTGCCCTGCAGTGGCTGACCGCGGGGACGCTGTTGCTGTTCGGGATCTACAAGCTGTTCAATTACTACCGTCATCCCCGCTGGGTCGGTATGAAGGTGGGCTTGCGCGACCTGTTCCTCTGGTCTTTCCTGATGGCCACCGCCCACGGGGCGGGCCTGATGGTCGTGCCGGCACTCATCGGCGTTGCCGGTCTGGATGGCGGGCATGCGGCGCACGGGGGCCATGGGATGCACGGAGGCAGCAGCATGCTGCTGGCAGTGGTAATGCATACCGGGGCAATGTTGCTGGTGATGGGCGCTACCGCCTGGGTGGTGTACCGAAAGCTGGGCCTGGCGATTCTGCGCCAGCACTGGATCAACTTTGACCTGATCTGGGCGGTGGCACTGCTGGCGGCGGCTGCGATTGCCGCCGTGCTGGCGATGTAACGCCTTCCTGTAGCAGTATTCATCCCTATCGGTTCCTGTTGCGTAACCAATACCGCACAGTCTCATTCAGTGCTTGTTACTTGGGGCCGAAACTCAGATCATTAGACCCAAATTAAGTAAATGGTCACATTTTTCTGCCATGCTGCTCGGTGGAAATAGCGAACGTCGGGAATCGAATATGTCCAGTAGTGCTTCAGCCAATAGCAGCCACCGCTACAGCTTTGCCGAGGAAATAGCCAACAGCGTAACGCACGGTATCGGTGCCGTTCTCGCTATTGCCGGGCTTGGTGTGCTGTGCGGTTTTGCAGCGCTGCGTGGTGATGCCTGGCACATCGTCAGCAGTGCTATCTATGCCGCTACCCTTATCCTGTGTTTTTCTGCCTCTACGCTGTACCACAGTATCAGCCATGCTGGCGCGAAACAGGTTTTGCGCACCATCGATCATTCGGCCATATTCCTGCTGATTGCCGGTACCTATACGCCGTTTACCCTGGTGACTCTGCGCGGCCCCTGGGGTTGGAGCATATTTGGCGTCATCTGGGGGCTGGCACTTCTCGGGCTGATCATCCAGTTCACCCCGCTGAAGAAGATCCGTGCCCTGTCCATCACCCTGAGCGCCCTCATGGGCTGGGTTGTCATTGCGGCCATCAAGCCACTGATGGACAACCTGGAGCCGGGCGGGCTGTGGCTGCTGGTGCTGGGAGGCCTGTGTTATACCGGCGGGATTGCGTTTTACCTGTGGCGCAGCCTGCCCTATCACCACGCAATCTGGCACCTTTTCGTGCTGGCGGGCGGTGCACTGCACTTTTTTGCCGTACTGTTTTACGTGATCCCACCGGCGGTCTGACGGTCAAAAGTAGTTGATTAGAGTGTCGGCTCGGTCACAGCCTTGCCGACCGACCCCTTTCCACCCTTTCCGTCGTCGGGCTTCCGTTCTACCCTTGTGCGAGCTGCTATTGCCAAGGAGTTGTCATGGGCCTTTCATCTGTACCTATCCCTCGTCCCATCCGAGTTGTTTTTCTGTTGTTGAGCCTGCTGATTGCCGCGCCGCATTTCGCCAGTGCGGCGGCCGATCCCGGGTTTGAAAAATGGAAACAAGAGTTTCGCAAACAGGCCATCGCCGAAGGCATCTCGGCGGAAACCTTTGACCGTGCCTTCAAGGGCATTGATTCCCCAGACCAGTGGGTGTTGGACAAGGCCAGCTTTCAGCCCGAATTCAAGGCACCGGCGTGGCAGTATTTCGACAATCGTATTACCAAGTACGCGGTCAAGCGCGGCAAAGAGAAGAAACAGGAGCTGAAGCCCTGGCTCGACAAAATAGAAAAACAGTCCGGCGTGAACCCCAATATCCTGCTGGCGATCTGGTCCATGGAGTCCAGTTTCGGGGCCATTCTGGATAACCAGACAGTGATGCGCAGCGTCATCCGCTCGCTCGCGACACTGGCGTACGCAGACCCCAAGCGCAAGAAATTTGGCAGCAGCCAGTTACTTGCGGCACTGAAAATTTTACAAAGCGGCGATATCGACGAGAGTCACCTGACCGGCTCCTGGGCCGGAGCCATGGGGCATACCCAGTTTATCCCCACCAGTTACCAGGCCTATGCGGTCGATATGGACGGCGATGGCAAGCGCGATATCTGGAACTCGGTTCCTGATGCCCTCGCCACCGCAGCCAACCTGCTGAAGAAAAACGGCTGGCGCACCGGCGAGACCTGGGGCTATGAGGTCACCATTCCGGATCGCAAGCTGCCAGCCGGCAAACTGAAAATTTCGGAGTGGGAAAAACTCGGGGTTAAACGCGTGGGTGGCAAGGCATTCCCTCGCAAGGATGATATTGCCGAGCTGAAAGTGCCCGCTGGGCGAGGTGGTCCGGCGTTCCTGATGCTGAAGAATTTCTTTGTCATCAAACGCTACAACAACTCGGACCGGTATGCCGCAGCCGTGGGTATCCTCGCGGACCAGATCGGTGGCGCGGCACCACTGACCAAGGACTGGAAGCGTCCATTCACCCGTCTGGATCAGGACGAGGTAATCGAGCTGCAGACCAAGCTGAAGGAAAAGGGCTTCTACGACGGTGAAATCGACGGCAAGGCGGGTGGTGGTACTCGCAAAGCCATTCTCAAATTTGAGGAAAGTGCCGGAGTGGAGTTACAGGGATTCCCGAGCAAGGAAGTGCTAGAACTGTTGCGCAAGCAGTAAATACTTGCCCTGCAAACAAAAAAGCGGAGCCCTGGCTCCGCTTTTTTGTTAGAAATTTTCTTCCGGCAGCAGTGTATCCTGGAGCAGTTCGAGGTTTTCCAGAACCTCTTGAGGTTCGTGGAAATAAGCGATGTGGTACATCGCTTCACCCTCCTGAACGAGGGGAATATTCTGTTTGCCGATAATGATGCCATCGGCGTCGCACAGCACCTTGTCGAGTTCATTGCCATAGAGATCGGCAATGGTCGCAAGGATTTCGCCTTTCCTGACGTGATCCCCCAGCTGTTTTTTGTGGTTGACGATGCCGCTGTCGCCGGCGCGCAGCCAGCCGCTGCGCCGGGCGATGAACGGTTCAATGCCCTGTTTGCCGCGGCGCTGCGGCAGCATTTTCAGGTGGCGCAGTACGTTCAGTACACCTTTGACGCCGGCGCGGATACAGAGTTCGTCGAAACGCAGGGCCTCACCGGCCTCGTACAGCAGGATGCGCACACCGAGGTCAGCGGCCGCCTGTCGCAGTGAGCCATCGCGCAGTGTCGAGTTCAGCATGACCGGCACCCCGAACGCATTCGCCATGTTGCGGGTTTCCTCATCATCCAGATTGGCGCGAATTTGCGGCAGGTTACTCCGGTGCAGGGCTCCGGTATGCAAGTCGATGCCGTAGTCACACTTGGACACGACTTCGTCGAGAAACACGTGCGCCATACGCGAGGCCAGGGAGCCGCGCGCAGAGCCGGGGAATGAACGGTTGAGGTCGCGTCGATCCGGCAGGTAGCGGGATTGCTGCAGTACCCCGTATACATTCACCACCGGAACGGCGATCAGCGTACCGGTGAGAGATTTTAGCGCCCGGCTGTTGATCAGCCGGCTAATGATCTCGACGCCGTTGAGCTCATCACCGTGTATCGCAGCGCACACGAAAATAGTAGGGCCGCGTTTTTTTCCGCGATGCACATAGACCGGAATGGCCATCTCTGTATCGGTGTAGAGGCGAACGATGGGCAGTTCGATACGGCGTGTTTCGCCTCGCGCAACAGAAATACCGGCAATTTTGAATTCTTCTTCCATATGGCTCTCGGAAGTTGATTTGGCCGTTATTGTAGGCGTATCGCAGAGACTTCCGGTAGTGACGCGACGCGGCGAACCCGGAATGCCGCTAGTGAGCATCGCCCGCGCGACAACCCTACTGTTAGAATCGAAGAATATCGGGCGCCACGCTGGTTCATGGTGGTGCGGTTTGCGGGTGCAGAAGAGGGTTGTATGAAGTCAGATTTGCTCAAAATGGCGTTGATACTTGGGCTGCTGAGTTGCGTGGGCCCATTCGCCATCGATATGTATCTCCCGGCCATGCCGGAAATGGCTGAACAATTCGGGGTTCCCACGGCCGCCTCGCAATACACCTTGATGTCTTTTTTTATTGCTTTCGGGGTATGCCAGCTGTTTTACGGACCGGCCGCCGATATGTTCGGGCGCAAGCGCCCGCTGAATTTCGGCCTGGTGCTGTTCCTGCTTGCGTCGGTGGGCTGTGCGCTGGCACCTACCATCGAGTGGCTGATCGGGCTGCGCTTTGTACAGGGCGTTGGCGCTGCGGCGGTGATGTCTATCCCCCGGGCAATCATCCGCGACCGCTACACGGGTACTGAAGCGACGCGGTTGATGACAACCGTCATGCTGGTTATCTCAATTTCTCCGATGTTGGCGCCGTTGGTGGGTAGCCTGCTTATTACACCGTTTGGCTGGCCATCGGTGTTTTATGCGATCGCACTGGCCACGGTTGCCAGCCTGTTATTGATTCACTTTGCCCTGCCGGAAACCTTGCCGGAGTCGCAGCGGGCACCCTTTCGCCTGCGCTCTATGCTGGATGCCTTTTACACATTGTTTCGCGACCCGTTTTTTATGGGAATGACGCTTATTGGTGGGATGGGAACGGCGAGTTTCTTTTCATTCCTGTCGATAGCCGCCTTTCTCTATACTGGCCATTACGGATTAAGTGCCACAGAGTTCTCACTGGCATTTGCACTGAATGCGCTGGGTTTTTTTGTTGCCAGTCAGTTCGCCGCCAATCTTTGCGAGCGTTTCGGTGGCGTGACACTTGTGAAGCTTGCAGTGGCCGGATTTACCCTGAGTGCGCTCGCGAATCTCGGAATTATCCTTGCTGGCTGGGATAATTTTGCGGTGCTGATCCTGCTGTTACTGGTTGGCAATGCGTTCCTCGGTCTGATTGTGCCGACGACGATGGTGTTGTCTCTCGATCATCATGGCCCGATCGCCGGCACTGCGGCCGCACTGGGTGGCACACTGCAGATGCTGCTTGGGGTGGTCGCCATCGGTATTGCAAGTGCGGTGTTCGATGGCGGTCCCTTGGCGCTGGTAGGCAGTATCGCCGGCTGCAGTCTCCTGGCGCTGATTCTGGCGCGACTGACATTGCGGGAGCTGCCACAGGCGGTGGTTACCTGAACTTGTATCGCAAGCAAAAACGCCCGGCATTGCCGGGCGTTTTTTTGTGGGTATGGAGTGACAAGCTTATTGCTTGATCCAGGCATCCTCCCAGTTTGCACCGGTACCGGGTGCATAGTGATAGGCGCTGTTGATGTTGCACCACTGGCCGTAAGGGAAGGGACGGCACTGGTACAAAGCGCCATCGCTACCAAGCACGACCGTTTCGCCGGGCACGTAGTTACCGATGCCGTCGGGGTACACATAATCGTAGTCACCGCCGTTGCCGCCACTCGGCTGCTGGCTGATGGTGCCGCTGGTGGTAACAGTGGCGGTGCCATCGGACACCGCGAGGGTTACGGTTACCGTGCGCGCCGCACTCGGAGCCGCCAATTGCAGGGTCGACTCCACGCCGCTTGTATTGCTGAGAGTGCCCGCAGAAGTCGACCAGCTGTACGTCAGCGCGTCGCCATCCGCATCGCTGGAATTGGCTGCAGACAGGGCCACGCTGCCTGCTCCAGTCAGGGAGTCCGGGCTCAGGCTGATCACAGCCTGCGGCGGCGTGTTGCTGTTTGGGGTGTCGATATCAACCTGTACTGACAGATCCAAATCGGCCTGGGTATAAATGCGATTGTCGGTGCTGCTCTGCACCGGGTTGATATTGCCACTGTCCGGATCGAGCAGGCCGATACGCGCATATTGCGACTGGCTGTTGACCTGTTGCGCAAAAGCGAATGCCCACTGTGCGGCAGCCTGGTCACTGGTGAGCGTGTAGCTCACGGACTCCTGATCGTTGCCGGCGCTGTTGAACAGGCGCAACGTGACAGTGCTGCCGGCCGCGAGGTCGGACTGGGCATTGAGCGCCCCTTCATCTGCCCAGGGACTGCTGCCGCCATCACCGAGAATCACGTCCGTACAGACATAGAATGCCTCGGTACTGTCGTTTCGCTGCCAGGTGGTGTAGATCACGTGCTTGCCGGTGACTTGCGGGAACGGGCAGTTCAGGGTGTAGCGCTTGTCGGAGCCCACCGGAATATTGCCAAGGCGGCAGAACTCAACGAGATCATCCCACTTCAGTGGCTCGGTGCCGGTATAACCCTGGCGGGTGACGTAAAACACCCAGTCTTTGGTGGAGTGGGGCGCGGCGGCGTAAAAACGAAAATCGAAGGTGCCATCGGCTTTCGGCGAAATCGGGGTCGCCTGCCAGTCGCTGCGCGCCAGGTCGATACCGGCGTATTTGCTGCGGCCGGCGGAGCAAAGCTGGCCATCGGGGATCAGCTCGCGATGACGGCTGTCGGCATTTGCCAGGTTGACCTCGTTCCAGTCGTAGAAGGGCTGGGTACCACCAACTTCTTTGGCTGCGGCACAGGCGGGATCCGACGGATTTTCCGGGTTGTTGAGAAAGCAGTTGTAAATGCGGCTTTCCGGTACTTCCATGCTGCCGTGTGCGGAAGCGTTGTGGCTGAGCGTACTGCTCAGCAGGATCAGGGGAAGCGCCAGTGGCAGGGTGGCGCCTGTTGCCTTCAGGCTGGGTTTTTTGAAGCGGTAATTCATGGAAGAGTGTCCTTTCTTTATTTTTGGTTTGTTCGCACGAACAGCTCGGATTTACTGTCATCAACTGAAATGACAGCGCTGTCTGGCACCGGCTATGCTAGCGGAAGTGGTCGGCAAGCAGCGGTAGAAAGGACGCCAATATGGGGTACGAAAGTGCCAGTTTTGGTGTGCTAAACGGGTTTTTGTGATGGGCCTTTAGGAGCGTGCGTGAAAGGTTTCGCCTCCGCCGCATTCGCCTTGGAAGTACGGCTGGAGCCTTTCTTTCCTGGTGGGCTGAAGCTTTGCACTGCGGCTGGCGCTAGGCTGGTTCGAGTTGAGTGGTAGTCTCCGGACTGCTGGGTGACATGAGCAGTGAATCTTTCAGCGTATCCAGGTACTGGCCGCTTGCGTCATCCCAATAGCTGAAATTGCGGTAATAAAGCGCGGTTTCACTATCGAAAACACCGGCGGATCCGCGGAAGGATCCGGGCCCCTGCACCTGCTGAGCAGCACTTTGTGCAATCTCATTTGTCCACAGGGTTTTGCCGGCTGCGTCCAGCAGCGCGAGCAGATTGCCCTGGTCGTCGGCAACATAATGCTCAATGCCTGCATCGCCTACACGGGCGAGAGGGATTCCGGTTGTTGAGTCGAAGACGTAGTGACAGCCTGAGGATTCCTGATCGATTTTGGTGTGCTCGCGCCAAATTCCGAAGCTCCACCAATGGTGGTAAACCCGGCGCTGGCGCCCCGAGCGACGATGGGTACTGGATTTACTGTAGCGCCGGCCAAACGGGTCGTAGCGGAAATAGGCTTTGAAGTTGCCGCTCTCGGCGCTGTGCATCAGTCCCCAGCCATCGTACTGATAGCTGTATTGCTCACCGTGCTCGCTGTGCCGCTGCTCAATGATATTTCCGCGCTCATCCAGCCTGGCGGTATGGGCTGGCGGACGAGGCTGGAAAAGCGCTGTGGGATAAACCAGGGGGAAGAGGCTGACATGAGGGTGCCAGCTGGTATCCGGATCCAGCGAGAGGCGTGTGGTGACGCCTCCCTCGCGCGTTTTTTCAACCCGGTTGACACCCAGGTTACAGATAATCTGTTCGCCTTTTACTTCATTGCGCAGTATCGCCGCGCCGTTGGCATTAATTCCGTAGAGGGCTCCGCTAGCGGCAAACAGCTGAGAAATATTGAAATTGTCAGAGCCGGAGGACTTGAGCCAGCCGCGGCCGTCATAGTCGTGGTGAATACTGATACTGTCAGCATCGGTGAAATCGTGGTGCTCTGAAATCAACAAGCTGCGTTTGTCGTAATGAAAACGCAATTGGCTATGGGCATTTGCGGCCTGGGTGAGTCTGCCAAGCGGGTCAAAGTGGAAGTCACACTGCTCGCCGCTGTTATTGCGTATTTGTGCCAGCGCCCCTTTCTGGTCGTAGCGCAGGTACCAGTGGCTGTCTCCGTCCTGGTACTCCATTACCCGGCCGCAGGCGTCATAGAGCCAGGCGCGCTGGCGACCCGTCGTGTCAAAGAACCGCATGGGTTGCCCGAACCCATTGTACTCCCAGGAAAAAGAGCCAGTCTGACGCCCGGATTGGCCCTCTGATTCCACATGGGCCTCTTTCAACTGGCCGAATACATCATAGCCAAGGTTCCACTGCTGGCCCGTATGACATCGGATCTGCCGAACCTGATCCCGGTCGTCGTACTGCCACTGATACAGTGCACCGGTGCCGTCCTGGACGCCGCATATGCGCCGGTCACTGTCGATCACAAGCTCAAAGGACTGGTCACCGAAATGGGTAGCGGTAAGCACACCAGAGGCGTCGTAGTGCCACTGACGCCCGGTGTTTGACGTGCTGGTGAAGGCTGTTACACGGCCGCAACTATCGTATTGCCAAGTGTGTTTCTGATCCACGATCTGGATGGCGGTTAACTGCGATTGGGCATCCCAATAGAAGGTGCTGCGGCCACCTTCCGGGTCAGTGAGTTGTCTCAACTGGCCGCGCTCATCGTAATCGCACAGCCACTGATTGCCGGACGGATCCGTGATCGTGAGCGGGAGCGGATGTTCCCCGAAGGTGAACGTCCAGGTGATGGCCTGTGTGGACTCGTCACCCTGCTGTGAAAAAATGCCCACGCCGTTAAGCCGCCCGCGATCATCGTACACAAATCGCCGGTGGATACCGCTGCCGGTATGCCGGGTCAACCTGCCCAGTTCATCGCGACGGTAAATGACCCTCTGGCCGTCTGGAAGTACCCACTGGCAAAGGTTGCCATAGTGGTCATAGAGAAAGCTTTGTTCGCTGTCCTGTTGCTTTTCAAATACGACGCGGCCGAAGCCGTTGAATTGCCAGCGTTTATCGGTGCGCGTATCACAGGACACGAGGCAGCGGTTGCGCCCCTGTTGCCAGTGAATCTGGTAGCTCGCACCACCGACTTTCGCCTGATGGCAGCGGCCAATTCGATCATAGGAAAATTCGATACTGCCATGGGGGGATCCGTGAAGTGCGACTAGTTCACCTTGCCCATAACGATATTCTTCCCGTGTGTTTGCGGATAGTGCCCATGAAAGGTCTCCGTCTTCGTCGTAGCCATACTGGCATAGTGAAACCTCGGCGCCGGAGGTTGCAGGCGCGATGATCTTTACGAGTCGTTCGTCCTGGTAAATGAATTCCAGGATTCTCCCCCACGACGTCACAATCCTGTGGGGCCTTCCCGCTTGGTAGTCCACGGTCAGCGTATTGGCGAAGGCGTCGCGTACTTCGCATAGCGGTGCGGTTTGCCCGGTTCCATCGGCACGAAAAATCTTGTCCGGGCTGTCAAAGCTGCTTACCCGGAAGCTGTGGAGACTTTGCCGAGAAAGCAGCAGTCGCTCGTGCCGGTTGAAGCAGCTGTGGCCGATCGCCGGCATGTCAAAGGTTACAATCCGGCCCTCTGCGGTATGCAGGGAAATTTTCTGATCGCCAGCATTGCCGGGTTCCGGCAACCGCAGCCACTCACTAAGCGTGTGCTGCCAGCGATTGCCGTCCTGGCTCTGGCGATAAAATCGTTGCCAGCGAAAGGTAAATGGACCGGTAAGGATGAAGTCAGTTCTTGAGAATGCCAGCTCGCCATTGGCGCCAATAACGTGTCCAGCGACGAGGTCACACTGATCGAGTGCGGGGAGAACTACGCCTTCGTGATTACACCCGGGATAGTTGCAATAGCGAATCGGGGCATTTGCCGGTAGTGCAAGGTGTGGCTGCCTTGGTGCCTGTACCAGTGAATACTCGTTCGCTCGTATTGTCGGTGGCTTTGGCCAAATCCCGTTTGCAAATGCAGTTGGTACGACAGTTTCAGTCCGGCTGGTTTGGGCGCTGATCCACGCGTATAGCTGCAAGGCATCGCCGGGGCGAGAGGGCATTTGCGGGGCACGCAAGGCGGCAAGTAACTCTGGAATAAAATCGACCAGACGTTCCGGTGTCATGTCGTTAACTCGTTGATCGGCTATTTAGATAGCCGGTTAGCGCTGTGTTTTTCGCAGGGTGATATCGTCTTTACTGGCCGGGTTAACTGTGATGCTTTCGCCGGAGAATTCCGCAACAGCCTCCGGCCGGCTGCAATACTCAATGATGCCTGCGCTGATATTGTCGCGCCCGCCACACTTGTTGGCATCGTCGATAAAGTGATACACGCATTCCAGGGCGGGGCGGTGTGTCGCAAGTACTCGCTCGATGGTGTGGTCGTCGAGATATTCGGTCAGTCCATCACTGCACAGCAGCAACAGGGCACTTTCTTTCAGCGTCCAGCTGTTGATGGTCGCCTCCACGGGCTCCGCGATACCGAGCGCCCGGGTAATCCTGTTTCTTATTTGGGACTCTTGTGCCTGTTCCATGGTGAGTTGTCCGGAATCCAGCATTTCCTGCACCACACTATGGTCGCGTGTAAGGGGCTGTAATCCGTAATTATTCCAAAGATAAGCGCGGGAATCGCCAATATGGGCAACGATCAGAAAGTCCTGCCAAATCACGGCAGTGACCAGCGTGGTGCCCATTTGCGATAGCTGCGGGCTACCCTGTTTTGCGTCCAGGATTCTGCGGTTGGCAACGCCGATGGCCTCGACCAGGGTTGCATGCAGCATCAGTTGCTGCTGGCTGGGCGAGCAGGACAGAAAGGTAATATCGAGCAGTTCGTCCAGATGTGCTTTCAGGCTGTCTGCTGCAATGCGGCTGGCGGCCGCACCGCCGCTGTAACCGCCCATGCCATCGGCGATGACTACGTAGGCAAACGGTTGCTGTTGATCGCAGTGGCAGTGAATGCTGTCTTCGTTCTCTTCGCGCACCTGTCCGATGTCTGTGCGCCCGTTGACTGCCAGCCTGATGGGCTCCATGTCAGTCACAACTCCATGAATCTATTGCTGTTGCGAGAATCCATTCGTGCTCGCAATCAAATTTATGTGTGTTCGTTCCAGTAATGTTAACTTGCTAACGCCGAACGTTTGAATTTTTTTTGTTTCATTTGCAATAATGCCAACCCTTTCCCAGTAATGGATGCTCAGTTAGTACGACTGTGCAAACTAAAAGGATTTATTGGCAAGATGCCCCGTCTTCCGAGACTTAATCTCATAGATATCCCGCAACATATTGTCCAGGTTGGCCACAATCATTTGCCGTGCTTTTTTGATGAGGAAGACTACCAGTTTTACCTGGTCAGCTTGCGCAGCGCGGCAGATCAATATCGTGTCGATGTACACGCTTATGTGCTTTTGCCAAATATGGTGCAGATAATTGCCACGCCCCGCGTGCCCAATGGCATCTCGTCGATGATGCAGTCCCTTGGTCGGCGCTACGTGCAGTTCGTAAATCATCGATACAAGCGCTCGGGTACGCTCTGGGCCGGGCGCTACAAGTCGAGCCTGATCGATTCCGACGCTTACCTGCTCACCTGCTATCGCTATGTGGAATTGCGGCCGCTCTATCTTGGCCTGGCCGAGTCGCTGGCCAATTATCCCTGGTCCAGCTTCAACCATCATGCGAGCGTGGAAGACAGCGAGGTAATTACTGATCACAGGCTGTATCTGCAGCTGGGAGAGACACCCAGGGCGCGGGCGGAGGCATATAGAAAGCTGTTCCGCTATCGCTTTGATCGCCGCTTGCTTGAATATATTGCCGAAACCATCAAGCTGGGTCAGGTTTTGGGCGGCGATGGCTTCAAGGACAAGATCGAGCAGATCGCAAACCAGCGTGTGCGGCCGTTAAAGCGCGGTCGGCCCAGGAAAGTCGGCGGTGTGAAGAAACAGAGTGAGACTGCCGCACCAGTTGAAGCTGCTGTACCAACTGGAACTTCTGTGCCAACAGAGAGTGCCGAGGAACTGGAGAGTAATGGATGACCAGACCGACGATGAACACATTGCCGGCGAGCGCTAATGCGCGCGAGAAAGCGGCGCTGAAGCGGGATCGGCACGATCGTCCCATCTCGCACGGCGCCAAGTTAAAAGTGGCAATCCTCGGGGATTTCAGCGGCCGGGCCAGCCGCGGCCTGTGCGAGCCGGAGTCACTGGGAAGCAGGCCTGCCTACCGGGTTAGCAAAGACAATTTTTCTTCGCTGTTTGAGCGCCTTCAAGTCGGGCTCAAGTTGCCCGTGATGGATGAAACCCTGTGGCTGCTTGAGTTTGATGACCTTCACCCGGATTACCTGTATCAGAAAGTGCCGCTGTTCAAGAAATTCATCGAGCTCGAAAAGCGGCTGCTTACACCTTCTGAATTTTCCCGGGCTGTATCCGAAATCCAGCAGTGGCGACCTGAGCTTGTACAGGACGAACGAGCGTCCGACGTGGCGGTTCCGGCGCAAACGATGCTTGACGCAGTTCTGACAGGAACGAATTACCAGCGGCAGTACCGATCCAGCCCAGAAGGGCAGATTGATCATCTGATCAAAAGTATTGTTGCGCCTTACGTGCAACAAAAGCCTGATGCCAGCCAGGCCTTGTACCTCGATGCCGTTACCAAAGCGGCCTCAGAAACGATGCGAAAACTGATGCATCACAGTGACTTCCAGCAGCTGGAAGCAAGCTGGCGAAGTCTGCAGATGTTGCTGAGAAGAGTCGAAGATCACCGGTCGCTTGAGTTGCATCTTGTGGATGTCAGTAAGGCAGAAATTCTCGCGGACTTCGCGCAAGCCGAAGGGGATCTGGAGGATTCGCAACTGTTCAAGTGCCTAGTCGCCCGCGAAACCATAGCTGGCGGCAGTCCCTACAATCTCGTGATTGGTGACTTTTACATAGCCGACGAAGAGCGTGATCTGCATCTTCTGATTGATCTGGCGACCATCGCCGAAGCCGCCGAATGCGCCGTTGTACTGGGCGGCGACAACCGTCTGGCCGGTTGCCCAAGCCTCGCCGGATCATTGGATCCGGACGACTGGCACTACCCGATGTCCCAGGCATTTGCTGAAAGCTGGACGGCTGTGCGCGAATACAGTGCTTGTGAATATGTGGCGTTGGCAGCGCCCCGGTTCATGTTGAGGTTGCCCTTTGGTGAAGAAACTTCGCGCACGGACTGTTTCGCGTTTGAAGAACTGACCCCGGATCTGGGCCACCAGTATTACCTTTGGGGCAACAGCGCCTACTTGCTGGGCCTGTCAATTTGCTGTGCCTTCGTTGACGCCGAAGGTGAGCTGCCAGTGACTGATGCCCGGTTCCACGATTTTCCTCTGCATGTGCGGACTCTGCCGCAGGGAAAGTGGATAACGCCCTGCGCGGAGGCGTTGCTGAACGACCGGGCGGCTGGTCGTTTCCAGTCGGCCGGGCTCAGCACGTTGCGCTCGGTTCAGGGGCGGGATGAAATTCACCTGCCAAAGCTACAGTCCATCGCCGGTACCAGCCTCCGGGGGCCCTGGTGAAGCGCGACACTGCGAACTTGCAGCAGGTCTTTGCAAATTGATCAATACAGTCCGGAGCGATCCGGCAGACGATAACGGCACGAGTCGAGTGACATGGATTTAATGCTTACCGTGGTAGCCGATCCCAAAGGCGCCAACATGCTCAAACATACAAAGCTGTTTGGCCCGGCCGGCGGAAGCTTTGGTCGTGCAGATAGCAGCGACTGGGTATTGCCGGATCCCGAGCGTGTGGTTTCGTCCCGCCATGCGGAGATCGCGTTTGCGGAAAATCAGTATTTTCTGGTCGACCTGAGCACCAACGGGACCTATGTGAATCAGTCTGCCGAACCTTTAGGGAAGGGGAATCGCGTGGCTCTGAATGAGGGCGATGTGATCTCACTGGGCGACTACCAGCTTCAGGTGTCTGTGCGCCGACCGCAGCCAGCGAGTGAGTTGCCGAAAGGTTTGGGCGGCGCGGATTTTCTGGATAGCTCTGATCGCACAACGTTCAGCACCTCAGCTGTTGCGAAGATGCAAAGCCAGAATGAGGCTCGGGAACTCGACAGCTGGCTGGAGCCCAGTGCCGGAGGCAGTAGCAACAGTGGCGAGTGGGGCTATCTGGTTGGCGCTCAGTCTGCAAGTCCAGCGGACAATTTTATCGGGCAGGAGCTGCCCACAGACCCATTGCAGGCGCTCAGTGCGGCCGAGCGCTACCAGTCGCCGCAAGACCCGCTGGCGGGATTGACCGGTAATAGCTCGCCGATTTCTGCTTCGTCCCAGTGGGGTGATGATGACGCCTGGTGGAAAGACGGCAGCGAGCAGGATCATGCTCCAGCGCACAGCCATATGATGCAGGTGACTGCGCAATCCCCGGAGCCAGCGGTTGCCCCCCCTGCCGTTTCCACACCGCAGCCGCCAGTGCAGAATCCTGGTGTCCCCAGTGATATGCCAGCGCCGCCGGTCGCAGGAGCATGGCCGGGTCATGCCGGGCAGGGCGCAGCGCCCACGCCGCCTGTGTCAGACAACCCATTTGCCGAGTCCTTCTCGGTAATGGCCGGAGAGCAGGTTCAGGGCGCTCCAGGTTTTGATGGCGGTGCCGCACAGGCCAATGGGGCGCCGGCGTTCGCGCAGGCATCACAGCAATTTGCGCCCTTGCCGGTATCGCCCGAAGCTGCGCAACCGCAACCGCAACCGCAACCGCAACCGCAACCGCAATTGCAACCGGCAGCGGCCCATGGCGTTGCAGGTGGCTCCAGTGCCTTGGCCGGTCGCCTGGGCCTCAATCTCAATACTGCCCAATTGCAGAGCCTGGATCAGCAGGCCGCCGACATTGTCGAGGAAACGGTGGCGCGGCTCATCGACCTGCTTCGTGCGCGCACCAGCATAAAAAATGAGTTGCGGGTGCAGCGCACCATGATCCAGACCGAAGCGAATAACCCGATGAAATTCAGTGCCACTGCGAAAGATGCACTGGGAGCGATGTTTTCCGGTAATAGCGCGTTCATGCCACCAGCTCAGGCTGTGCAGGACAGTTTCGACGATCTTTCCGATCACCAGGTGGCCGTACTCGCGGGAATGCGTGCTGGTTACAGCGCCATGCTGAAATTCTTCAGCCCGGAAAATATCGAGCGCCGCAGTCGTAGTGATGGTGGTGTGTTCAGCAGTCGCAGTGCGAAAAACTGGGACGGTTTTGTGGATATGTATCGCCAGCTGGTGAGTGATCCGGATACCTGCTACCGGCAGTTGTTTGGCGATGAGTTTGCGACCACATACGAATGCCAGCTTTCCGAACTGAAGAATGCGAGAAGTGTCGCCAAGCGGTAACTGCCGCTTCGATCACTTGTTCGCAACAGATAACAACCCAACGCCCTGGAAGCCGGCGTCAAACGAAAACGGAGTTCATTGTGAATATCAGAGCAATCCTTAAATTCACTTTTATCGCCCTGCTGGCAGTTTCCATCGCCGCATGCCAGACGACGCGCAGAACGCTGAATCTCGATACCAGTGTGGTGTTGTCGGTGGATATTGAAAATGATGTGAACCCGGACAACGATGGGCGCGCGTCGCCGGTAGTGCTGCGCGTGTTCATGTTGGCGGACGACCGCCAATTTTCCCGGGAAGAGTTCCTCAACCTGTATGAAAACGCGGAATCCCGGCTCGGCAAGGACCTGATCGATACGGTAATCCTCAAGGAATTTGCCCCTGGCGAGCAGCGTATAGAGCAGTTGGCGCTGACCCCGGACGTGAAGTACATCGGTCTGCTGGCCGAATTTGTACGCTACCAGGACGCCGATGCGGTGATGCTGCTTCCGATCACGGATCACAGGAAGAATGAATACGCGATCACCCTGGTGGGTACCAGGCTCGCCTCTACCGAAGCGCTCAATATGAAACGTCGCGCAACCGTTGCGCGCAGCAATGAGCCAAACAAGAAGAAAACCGTCACGATCTCTGCGGCGGAATATGAACAGCTGCGAAAAATGCAGGAATCTGCCAAGGGCCTGTAAACCAATATCTCTATCGCGAGGCTCGTGCCTGGCGCCGCAATAAGGACAGTGTATGTCGGCGAACAATAAGGTTATCTGGAGCGAAGGCATGTTCCTGAGGCCCCAGCATTTCCAGCAACAGGATCGATACCTGGAACAACTGGTAGAGGCGCGCACCCGCGCACTGGGGCCCTATACCTGGGGCATCATCGAGATGGCCGTTGACAGTGAACCCCTGGCAATGGGCAAGATTTCACTCTCGCGCATCAGTGCGATTTTCCCGGACGGAACCCCGGTGCTGGCACCGGAGAACGAGAATTTACCGGATGTACTGGATGTACCGGTAAATACCCGAGATGAAATTGTCTACCTTTGCATCCCAATGAAGCGCCCGGGTAGCCAGGAGTCTGTAAGGGATCAGGAAGACTTCCCGCAGGCCCGCTACCAGACATATAACTTCGATGCGCGCAATAGTGCGGCAACCTCCGGGGAGGCCGCCCGTATCCAGATAGGCAAGCTGCGAACCTGCCTGAAACTGGGAAGCGAAGATTTGAGTGGCTATGCGGCCATCGGCATAACCCGGATTCGCGAGCGGCAACCGGAAAAACCGGTGGAACTCGACCCGGAATATATCCCGGCACTGCTGAATACTGAAAGCTCCCATGTGCTGAAAGCCTATATCGAAGAAGTAAAAGGGCTGTTGAGCCATCGCGGCACAGCACTGGGACACCGGCTGAGCGATAGCGGTCGCAGCGGCTCAGCGGAAATCGCTGACTACCTCCTGCTGCAGGTGATCAATCGGTTTGAGCCATTGCTAAAACAGATCACCGCCGAACCACGCCTGCACCCGCATGTGCTCTTCCTTGAACTACTGCAGTTGGCCGGTGAGCTGTCGACATTCACTGCCGCCGACAAGCGCCCGCCGGCCATTCCGCAGTATATGCACGACAATCTCCAGCAAAGTTATATCGGGCTGTTTTCTGCCCTGCGCCAGTCCCTCTCCACCGTGCTGGAGCAGACCGCCATTCCGATGGAACTGGTACAGCGCAAGTTTGGTATCTATGTGGCGCCGGTCACCGATCCATCGCTGGTGAAAACGGCCAGCTTTGTCATGGCAGCAAAAGCCGATATGCCGGGGGATCTGTTGCGCAGTCGTTTCCCCGGGCAGGCAAAAGTGGCACCGGTGGAGGCAATTCGCGAGCTGATCTCAGCGCAGTTGCCGGGCCTGTCTATCCGCCCGCTGCCCGTGGCGCCAAGGCAGATTCCCTACCATGCCGGATTTACCTACTTCGAACTGGAGCGAACCGGGGAGCTGTGGCAGGCCATGCAGCGTTCCGGAGGCTTTGCGGTACACCTGGGAGCGGAGTTCCCGGGACTCACCATGGAGCTCTGGGCGATAAGGAATAATTGATCATGAGTAATGATGGCTACAGCTCACCTGCTGCACCCACTGCGGGTGATCGCACCGTAATGGTCCCGACCCCCGGTGCTGCCGCGCCGGCTTCACCGGCGCCTTTCCCGGCAGGCGAACCAGCGGCGGATATCAATATCCGCAACAGCCTGAACCCGCTGATTGGCGCTGCATCGAAGTTGCTTGCGGCAGTGATAAAGCTGCGCACTACCTTGAATCACTCAAACGTCCCGGATCTGCACAAGCGCCTCACCCGCGAAATACAGAGCTTCGAGCGAGATGCGAAACGTATTTCGTTGCAGCCGGAAACCGTCCTCACGGCACGCTACCTGCTGTGTACGGTCGTCGACGAGGTGGTTCTATCCACTCCCTGGGGAGCCTCAAGCGGATGGAGCCAGCACTCACTGCTGAGCCTGTTCCACAAAGAAACTTTCGGTGGGGAAAAGTGTTTTCTGATACTGCAGCGAACCCTGGAGACCCCCGGGGTGCATATCGATTTACTGGAGTTGTTTTATCTGTGCCTGAGCCTTGGCTTCCAGGGAAAATTCCGCCTGGCGCCCAGGGGGCACGAGCAGCTGGAGCAGATAAGGGACAACCTTTACCGCACCATTGAAAGCCACCGGCCACAAATGGAACGTGACCTTTCTCCCCATTGGGAGGGGTGCGTAAACCGAAAGAACCGGCTGATCCACTACGTACCACTGTGGGTAATAGCCAGTGTGGTGATGGGATTACTGGCCGTGAGCTTCTCTGGATACCGCTGGTGGCTGTATCAAAGCGCCACGCCAATTGCCACGGAAATCAATGCGTTGCAGGTCAAAGATCAAGTGACCGCCGGGCAACAGCACTGAACGCAGGATTTGAAGGTCTCGGCCAGCCAGCTGGCGAGACGTGGAGCATCGCATGAAACGATTGCAGGATTTTTTTAGCAACAAATGGGTTTTGGGACTGATCGGTATCGCCGCCTTATCGCTATTGATCTGGTTTGGCGCGGACTATGTGAAGTTCGGCAGTGAGAATGCCACGCTGCCGGCCAGTACCCGGATTACCGTCATCGTCTTTCTGTTTTCAGTATGGCTGGTATGGAACCTGAGTCAGTGGTTACTGGAGCGGCGGCACAACAAGGCGCTTATTGAAAATATCGAGGCATCGCAGGATGACAGTGTAGATCCGGACGAAGCGCGCAGTCGCGAGGAACTCGATGCACTTGCGCAGCGGTTCCGTGACGCGATGCAAGTCCTGCGCAAGGCGCGTTTCAAGTCCCACAGAGGCAAGGTATCGCTGTACCAGCTGCCGTGGTACATCATCATCGGGCCTCCGGGATCTGGCAAAACCACGGCACTGGTCAACTCCGGTCTGGAATTTCCCCTGGCGAATAGCCACGGTAAGGAAGCGCTCGGTGGCGTCGGTGGCACGCGAAATTGCGATTGGTGGTTTACCAATGACGCGGTTCTCATTGACACCGCAGGCCGCTATACCACACAGGACAGCCACAGGGTCTACGACAACAGTGCCTGGAGGGCATTCCTGAATTTATTGCAGCGGCACCGCAGGCGTCGCCCCATCAATGGTGTGCTGGTCGCAATCAGCCTGCAGGATTTAATGGTCCAAACCGCGGAGCAGCGCGCACACCAGGCAAAAACCATCCGCGCCAGAATCAACGAATTGCAGCAGCAGTTGGGTATAAGGTTTCCGATTTACCTGACGTTTACCAAGTGTGACCTGGTGGCGGGGTTTGCTGAATTCTTTGACAACCTTTCACAGGCGGAGCGAGAGCAGGTTTGGGGAGTCAGCTTTAAAGACGAGTCCGGCACTGCGCAGGGGCCGTCGCTGGACGGGTTCGCTGGAGAGTTTGACGCACTGATCGAGCGTCTCAACCAGCGTGTGCTCTGGCGGGTTCACCAGGAGCGGAATGTAGAAAAGCGGGCGTTGCTTCAGGGCTTTCCGGCGCGCATGGAAAGTCTGAAAACGGTACTCGGCGACTTTGTCAAACAGGCCTTCAGTCCCAACCGTTACGACACCGCCCCCATGGTTCGGGGTATCTATTTCACCAGTGGTACCCAGGAGGGCAGTCCTATAGACCGCATGATGGCGTCAGTGAGTGCTGATTTTGGCCTCGAGCGGGATATGGCGAGAAAATTTCAGGGGGTGGGCAAGAGTTACTTCCTGCACCGGCTTTTGAAAGACGTAGTGTTTCCTGAAGCGGAGCTGGTTGGGGTTAACCGCAAGATTGAAACCGCGACCCGCTGGCTGCGCGGCGGTATATACGCGACCTCCGTGACGGTAGTAGCACTGGCCCTTTTCTTCTGGACCGGAAGTATCGCCCAGAACAAACTGTACATGGGCGAGGTGAAGGCAAAAGTGGATGAATTCACCAGATACAGAGATACCCTGAAGGCCAAACGGCCGACACCCGAAGACAGCCTTGCGCTTCTGAATCCGCTTTATGAAGCGTCAACGGTGTATCAGAAAGAGGCGCACCCCTGGTTGAATAATCTGGGACTGTATGACGAGCGGGTCGATGTGGCTGCCGACGAACTCTATAACCGTCAATTAACGGCAACCTTGCTTCCGGCGCTGCTCCAATCTATTGAGCGCAATCTCGTGAAACTCGGCAGCGATGATCCGCAGCTTACGGAAACTCTGAAGACCTACTTGATGTTCTTCAATAGTGAAAAACGGGATCTCGCCGTCATCAAAGGCTATTTCACTGAAATCTGGTCCGGCGAGCTCTCTGGCGAAGCCGGCAAGCAGGCACAGTTACTTGCGCACCTCGAGAGGCTACTTTCACAGCCGCTGCCTGCCGAACTGCAACCCAACGAGCGCGCCGTGGCATCGGCTCGGCAACAGTTGCGCCGCATTCCTGTACCGCAGCGGCTGTATACGCAGATGCAGCGCAGTGAGCTGGGTCTGACGAAGGTGGATTTATACGGTGAAATCGGCGGTGATACCGAGCAACTGTTTGGTGTTCCGGCTGGTGACAGCCGTTTTAGTGTGCCCTACCTTTTTACCAAAGCCGGTTACAAGGAAATGGAGTTTGGCGCGGACTCTCCATTGCTGGATCAGCTCGCCGAAGAGCGCTGGATATATGGCGGTGACCTGAGTGGCGAAGACTTTAATGAGGAAGATCGCCATCGACTTGGGCAGGATGTGAAGCGCATCTATCTCAGTGAATACCAGCAGCGCTGGCAGAGCTTTATCAATGGCTTTTCCATCGGCCGCTTCCACTCTACGGGCGAAGCACTGGATATGCTTTCAAAACTGTCAGACCCAGTGTATTCGCCACTTCTGGCACTCGCTGAAATTACCGCTGACAACACCCGCTTGACCCCAAGGCCGAAAGTGCCGGTCGATGCTTCCGGCGTACCGCTTCCGGTTTCGAGCACTACGCGAAACCTGGGTGCGGTTGCCGCCAGCAGCGCGGCCCAGGCGTTGGCAGAAAAATTCCAGCCCACCAGTGTTGACCTTCGATTTGAAGAGTTGCAGCGCCTGACCCAGAGCGAAAAGGGTCGGCCAGCTCGGATTCAGGAATACCTGAGTGCGATAGGGCAGCTACAGGAATACCTGTCTGAAATCGACAGCGGTGTAGATTCTGATGAGGTGGCGTTTAACAAGGCGAAAAGCCGTTTCAGTGGCAGTGGCGATGCAATCAAGCAATTGCGGATCAAGGCCGGCAATGCTCCGGCGCCGTTTGACCAGTGGTTGAATGAAGTCGCCGACAGCGCCTGGGGGCTGGTGATGGCCAAGGCCAAACGGCACGTTAACCGAATCTGGAAAGAGCAGGTTTACAGCGCGTATGACCGCAGCCTGGCGGGCCGGTTCCCGCTGCGCAGTAATGCAAGCCAGGAAGCGCCTGTGATGGAATTCAATAAATTCTTCAAGGCTGGCGGTACCGAGCAACAGTTTGTGCAGCAGTATCTGCAGCCTTTTGTTGATACCCGCAGTTGGCGAGCGAAATCACTTGAGGGCCAGAGCCTTGGCATATCAAGTAGCGCGCTGGCACAACTGCGGCGCGCTGATCGCATACGCAAAACGCTATTTGCGGGTGGTGAGCAGGCCGCATACAGCTTCCGTGTTGAACCGGCAAAGCTGGATTCCGGAGTGCGTCTGTTCGCTTTGGAAATTGGCGAGTCGAGAACCCAGTATTCCCATGGCCCGCGCACCAGTACCAAGTTCCGCTGGCAGGGAGGCGAAAGCAATCGTGTGCGGATCATCTTCGAGGATCTCAATGAAACCGTGCACCGCAAACACTTCGAGGGTGATTGGGCTTGGTACCGGTTGCTTCAGGATTCCAGGCTGGAACAAGGTGCCAACAACACTGAGTTATTTGTCACATTTCAGGAATCTGGCCGTCAGGCACAGTATCGCCTCGCGGCGACTGGTATCCACAATCCCTTTGACCAGAGTCTCCTGAGCGGCTATCGCTGCCCAGAAACACTGTAATTGGTACTGTTATGACAAAGAAAGGGATTTTCGGAAAGCTGCCGGGGCACGGCGACTTTGTCCAGCGAGATCTGCCTACGAGCTTTATCAACCCGTGGGACGGATGGTTGCAACGTGCCGTACATGGATCCAGAGAGCTGGTTGGTGAGCGATGGCTGGACTATTACCTGACCAGTCCGATCTGGCGTTTTGCGCTTTCACCCGGCGTGCTGAATGAACAAACATGGGCTGGAATTCTGGTGCCCAGCGTAGACAGTGTCGGCCGCTATTTTCCGGTCACTATGGCAGTGCCGGTTGCCACCGGTAGTAATCCATTCGAAATCCAGGTTGCCGCGGAGCAGTGGTACAAGCTCCTTTCCGAATTGGCGGTAGAGGCATTGCAGCATGCTCTGCTGGTGGATCAATTGGTCGATCGATTCCCCGAGTTCCCCGTGGTTCTGCCTCAGGGGTTTGCTGCCGAACAGGAAGATGGTCTGATGAGTTGTACGGCCAAGGGGACGATTTCTGCAAGTTTCCCAACATTACTGGACAATTTTTATCGAAGAAACAGTTCTAGTTATAGCTTGTGGTGGTGTGCGGGATCACAGCATCTTGCCGCCACCACTATGCTCAGTCCTGGCATGCCGGATCCAGTAAATTACTGCTCGATGCTTGGCGCACCGCGGTTGCAGTGGTGAGCGGTAAATGCCCTGAGAAATAAATTTGTAAATTTCTGCGCTCGAATCTTGCCAAAACAACTTGAAATAGAAATAGCACATAAAGAAATCAGCGACTTGCTCGCTAAATCTACTAACTGGTAAATGCGTACCAAAATGATTTTCAGGATCTGTGGTTTTGCGATGCAGTTCGGTGTTCACTGGTATTTTTATTTCGATAGAATAAGTGGCTTGCGTATTCCCTAATCGGTACAGGCGTACCCGGAATTCGCTTTATTGCCCGCGCTGACTGTTTGTTGGAGAGCATAAGTTTACAGTCAGCCCCGAGAGAATCAGGTAAGTCGTTGAGGCACATGGAAGACCCTTATGGGTCAGGTGCCCAGCCGAATAACAGGGAAGTTAGTGATGCCTTTTCAGGTCGTTTTTACCGGCTGCGCACGGGACGATTTTGATCGTCGCGAGGGCATAAAGCACTTGTCCGAAAAGTTTAAGTTGAGTTTCCAGCAAATAAACAAGCTTTTGGCGAGTGGGAAATCGGTAATAAAGAAGGTGGATGACCGCCATATGGCGGACAAGCTGGTCACAAAGCTTTGGAATGCCGGCTGGCATAGTGAAATTCGTAATGATCAGGAAGTGATCCTGACCACAGCGAGCTGGCCGGAAGATGCCGCATTAACTGTGCACGCTGGGCAGGGGGCTGAAACCTCGGTCGAGGCGGAGCAACCCCGGAATACGACATTAGCAGGGGAAGATTGCTCGGTGGTTGTACCCCAAAGCTGGTCAGTACTGCAGGACCTGAACCGCAGTGCGGTATTGCAGGCGGGAGACCTTGCCTTAAACCAGTATCTGGTCGTGTTGAAGCAGAATGCCTCGGATATTGCTGTTGCCAATGGCGTTGAAGACTACTGCGCGGCTCAGATTGCACAATGTGCCAATAGGGTGTCTGCGGCGGAGATCCTTGTGAGAGCAACGCCGTTGGATCGAGAGGATTGCATGGGCGCCTTTGGCGAAGTTTCTGCTGAGGTGGCCGGAATTGCCGTTCAGTACCTGATAGCTTGTGTGAAATTCGGAGACACAATTTATACGATGTTTCTTTGGTGTGAACGCAAGGACTTTGAAGCGGTAAGAACCGACTTCTGGAATATAGCGCATGGATTTACTGTGGAGCCACCAAGGCCTTCAGGATCGAACAGTGCTGATCAATCCTCGCCTGAAACACATACCTCAGAAGAGCTGGCCACATAGATAAAGTCAGAGAACAAGGATAGCAGACCACTTCCAGAATCTACGCAGAATGATCGGGAGTGCAAAATTTCATAAGGGATAAGCAATGGCATTCGCCAATTTAATCGATATAGAAGCACTCGCTGTGGCGATACCCGGTGAAAATCCGCAGGGAAAGGATATCCGTAGTGACCGTTCACCAACCTCCGATTACTACACGATAAAAGATGCCAGGAACAGCGCGCGGGCTGCCGAGCGTTCAGCACTTTTTGATGAGAGTGATGCCGATTTACTCGCACCCTGGCGAAGCGTTGCGAAGAATGCCGAGAAAATCCTTGCGCAAACGAGCAAAGATCTCGAAGTCGCGAGCTGGTATACAGAGGCATTGATACGTTTGCACGGCGTGGCTGGCTTGCGCGATGGATTCTCGCTGATCGAACGCCTGATTACCGACCACTGGGACGGCTTATACCCCGAACCGGACGAGGATGGTATAGAGACCAAGGTGGCGCCGCTAGCCGGACTCAATGGCGACGGCGCAGATGGCACTTTGCTGATGCCGATCCGTAATGCCGAGATTACACCGGAAGGCGATTACGGTGGTTTTTCTTACTTCCAGTACCAGCAGGCGCGGGACGCTGAAAAAATTGCTGACGAAGACGCCAGGGCTGCAAGGATAGAAACGCTCGGTTACGGAATGCCGGATGTAGAAAATTGTATAAACGGTGCGGATCCGCAGTGGGCTGAAAGTCTGGTCGCTACCCTGGAGGAAACCGCCGATAGTTACCGGAATATCAATCAGCTGCTGCGTGAGAAATGCGGGCAGGATGCGCCGCCTTCTTCCAGCATCAGCAGCCTACTGGATGAATTGCTGCGTACTGCGCGGTTTATTTACAAGGAAAAATTGGAGTCTCTGGCCGTCGCCAGTGATGACGAACAAGGTCAGTCGTCCGATCCCGATGGCGGGGAGGTTCATGCCAGTGGCGTGCCTGCGGAAAAAACAAGGGTGCTGTCAGTGCCGACGGGCGAGATCACATCCCGCGAAGATGCCTTGAAGCTGCTTGAAAAGGCTGCGAAGTATTTCCGTACCTATGAGCCTCATACACCCCTGGCGCCGGGTTTGGAAAGGCTGGTTGGCTGGGGCCGCATGACTGTTGCTGAACTGATGGCCGAATTGTTGCCGGACGACCAGTCCAGATCGATATATTCCCAGCTAACCGGTGTGAAGCTGGATGGTAGTGACAGCCAGCGTTACGTAGCTCCGCCATCCGTTAAGCCAGCCTCCGTTGTGGCGAATGCGGGCGATGGTGGTGACAGTTCTGCTGATGACGCACGGGAAGGTCGCTGGGATCAACCAGAAAAGAAAGTGGAAGCCGAGCCAAGTTGGTAACTTCTGATAAATATTAGTATTTCCGAACCGAGGAAAGGAGACCCGAAATGTCCGAAAGTATTCACAATAAACTGAAGCGCGTGCGCAAGCCGCGTGTACACATTACATATGATGTTGAAACAAATGGCGCAGAAGTTAAGAAGGAATTGCCTTTTGTTACCGGGGTGATGGGGGATTACTCCGGTGATAACACGGAAAATCGCAAGTCGCTTAAAGAGCGTAAGTTCGTTCAGATTGATCGCGATAATTTTAATGATGTGCTGTCGAAGATAAACCCGAAACTTGAGCTCCAGGTAGAGAATACGCTCGCCGGCGACGGTAGCAAAATGGCGGTAAATCTTGACTTCAACCATATGGATGATTTCTCGCCGGAGCAGATCGTCGAGCAGGTTGAGCCTTTGAAGCAATTACTCGAAGCTCGCAGCAAGCTTCGCGACTTGCTCAGCAAGGCCGATCGGTCGGAAGAGCTTGAAAAGGTCCTGGAAGACATTTTGAAGAGCACCGAAAACGTGGCTGCTATTTCAGATCAGTTGGGACTTGGTGAAGACAAGGGAGAGGATGCGTAATGAGCACCGAAGTCGAGAACGTCGCAGAACTCGAAACAGAAGAACAATCCGTCAGCCTTCTGGAACAGGCCATCTCTGCCACGAAGCAGACACAGCCTGACGAAGCACAGGATCTGATCGCCAACCTTACCCAGCAAGTGCTTAAAGGCACTGTTACTTGGGACAGAAACCTCACCCAGACCATCAATAAGGCTGTGCAGGCCATTGATGCTGCAATGTCCAAGCAGCTCTCAGCGATCCTGCATGAAGAAAAGTTCCAGAAGCTTGAAGGTTCCTGGCGTGGTTTGAACCATCTCGTTATGAACAGCGAGACGGGAGCAACGCTCAAGATCCGAATGATGAACATCAATAAGCGTGAACTTTTCCGTGATCTGGATAAGGCCGTTGAATTCGACCAGAGCCAGACCTTCAAAAAAATCTATGAGGAAGAGTTCGGTACCGCTGGTGGTGAGCCATTTGGTTGTATGATCGGTGATTTCGAATTTACCAATCACCCTGAAGACATCGAATTGCTCAGCAAAATGTCCAACGTTGCTGCAGCAGGCTTCTGTCCTTTCATTTCCGCTGCTGGAGCCGGGATGTTTGGATTCAACGATTTTACCGAGCTTTCCAAGCCCAGGGATCTTGGTGGTATCTTCGAATCCGGTGAATACATCAAGTGGCGTAGTTTCCGCGACAGTGATGACTCCCGTTTTGTCACTCTCGTGATGCCGCGTACACTTGCGCGTACGCCTTACGGGGCAAATACCAAGCCGGTTGAATCCTTCAATTTCGAAGAATTTGAAGTTGATGAATCGGGCATGTCCAAGCCCGCTGCGCATGACCAGTACTGCTGGATGAATGCGGCTTATGTAATGGGTACCACCATGACCCAGGCTTTTGCGGAAAACTCCTGGTGTACCGCGATTCGGGGTGCGGAGGGCGGTGGTAAGGTTGAAGGGCTGCCGACTCATTTGTTCAAGAGCGATGACGGCGACCTTGACCAGAAGTGTCCGACTGAAATCGGTATCACGGATCGCCGCGAAGCAGAGCTCAGTTCCCAGGGCTTCCTGCCTCTGTGTCATTACAAGAATACGGACTACTCGGTATTCTTCGGTTCCCAGAGCGCCCAGAAAGCCAAAATGTATGATGATCCAGACGCTACGGCAAATGCCGCGATTTCGGCCCGCTTGCCGTATCTCATGGCCACGTCCAGGATTGCCCATTACCTGAAAGTAATGGCGCGCGATAAGGTCGGGTCATTCATGGAAGCAAGTGACTGCGAGCGCTGGCTGAATAAGTGGATCTCCCAGTATACCAATTCAAATCCTGACGCCAGTGCTGAAATGAAGGCAAAGTATCCGCTGGCCGAGGCTCGTGTAGAAGTTAAAGAAATACCCGGTCAGCCGGGTTGCTACAGTGCAGTAGCGTATCTCAAGCCTTGGCTGCAAATGGAGGAACTGACGACCTCCATGCGCATGGTGGCCAACATCCCTACCGCGGGATAACTGATAGCTGGCCTCAATTTTTTGAGGCCAGCTCTTCTTCAGGATTGCATCCCCGCATGATTAGATTCTCTTCCCGAAACGGGAGATATTGATTTGATCGCTGAAATTGCTGCTGAATCAGACGGCGATTGTGTGCTCTCTAACAAAATGTGCCTGGATTCAGCTGGTGCGCTAAAAAAATTTCTCCAGGAGCCGGATGATCTGTATGCGTTCGAGTATTGGTTGCTCGAGGTATGTCCCTGTCCGGATCCTAAAAGCTTCTCTGTCACGAGCCTGCTGAACCGCATTATTCTTGAGCTGGACGAGCTGATCTGTGAGCAAATAAACAGCATATTGCATGATCCCAAGTTTCAACGGCTTGAAGCCAGTTGGCGAGGATTGGCGATGTTGGTGAACGGCGCTCCAGGCAACAGTAATATCAAGGTGAAACTTCTAGATGCCAGCTGGAAGGATCTCAGCAGAGACATCGAGCGCGCTCCGGACTATGACCAGTCCGGCATATTTCATCTGGTGTACAACGAAGAATTTGGTACTCCAGGCGGTGAGCCGTTCGGTCTGCTTGTGGGTGACTACTACGTGTCCCACCGACCATTCGAAGGTCATTCATTTGATGACGTATTTACCTTGCAGGGCCTTGCGCACACAGCCGCTGCAGCCTTTGCGCCATTTATCTGCGGCGCCGCGCCGCAACTATTTGGCGCCGATGGATTCGATGATCTTGCCAAGCCGATAGATTTCCAGGAGGTTTTTCGGCAGAAACAGTATGTGCGATGGTCAAGCCTCAGGGCGCTGGAAGATAGCCGTTTTCTTGGTATAACCCTGCCAAACATACTGTTAAGGCCGCCATACAATGTGAAGTTCTCCAACTATCGTGGTCTTCGTTTCTGCGAGGACGTATTGGAAGAAGACAGCAGTAAATACCTGTGGGGTAATGCTGCATTTGCGCTGGCATGTGTATTGATCAGGGAGTTCGACGAGGTTGGCTGGTTTTCCCATATCCGGGGTGTGGCCCGTGACCACCTCGGTGGTGGCCTGGTAACGCAGCTACCTGCTATGCCCTACCGGGTGGATACGCAGGCCCAGGTCATGCATATGGCAACCTCGATACTGATCACCGACTTTGCTGAACGTGAGCTCAGTGAGCTCGGATTTATTTGCCTGAGTCATTGCTACGATACGCCCTATGCGGCTTTCAACAGCGTGCCATCGATCCAGAAAACGCGGAAATATACTTCAAAGTCAGCAACTGCCAATGCGCGGATCAGCGGTATGTTGCAACAGATACTCTGCGCTTCGCGCTTTGCACATTACATCAAGGTCATGATTCGGGACAAAGTCGGCGCTTATATCAATGCTGCAGATTGCGAGCGCCAGCTACAGCACTGGCTGGATCGCTATACCACTGGGCGTGAAGATCTTTCTTGGGAGATGCTCGCACGTTACCCACTCAGGGAGGCGAAAGTGAAGGTTGTGGACGAGCCGGGCCGGGCGGGTAGCTATCAAAGCGTGATTCACCTGAAAAGCCATTATACCGTCGATCATCTGGTTTCAGAGCTGAAGCTGACAACAGCACTTGCACAAATTGGTGTGGGAACGCTCGCATGACAGAGGTAATTCATGGATCGATTGCGTGGGGTAGTCAGGGGAGTTTGACCTGATGCCAAAAGAAAAGCGCCTGTTAGCGCCTGTGCTCGATCGCCTGCTCGAATCGTCGGGTAACCACGATGTCACCCGGCCGCACCAGGTGTTGCGGCAGCTGAGGGAAGGTGTGCGCAGGGATCTTGAGTTTTTGTTCAATACCCGCTTTCGTTGTGTGTCGGCTCCCCCCGAGCATGAAAGCCTGGAGACATCCAACATCAACTTCGGGCTCCCGGATCTTTCGACGATCAATTTTTCATCCCCGGAAAGCCGCAAGAAATTTTGTCGTGATCTGGAGAGGACTATTACCGATTTCGAGCCGAGGATCCGTTCCGTCAAGGTGACTACTCAAAAGAATGTTGATGTTGAAGATCCGAGTATTCGGTTTCGTGTGGAGGCCGTACTGCACGTCAATCCGTCTCAGGAAGTGATTGTATTTGATTCCGCCCTGAATCCGGTCACCCAGCTGGTAGATGTTTCAGAGATAATGTAATGAGTGAAAAGTTGATAGACCTGTACGAGCGAGAGTTGGCGTTCATACAGCAAACCGCTGCGGATTTTGCGCGTATGCATCCTGCGGCAGCATCCCGGCTGCAGTTGGATGCTGAAACGGTAGATGATCCTCTCGTCGGTCGACTCCTTTCCGGGGTTGCGTATATGAATGCCCGGGTTCAGCAAAAACTCAATGACGATTTCCCCGAGCTGACCGATGCGATGCTGGATACGCTTTATCCGCATTATCTGCGCCCGATTCCGTCCTGCGGTATCGTCCAGTTTGAGCCCGATAGCGATCTCGATTCCATTGTCCCGGTAGAGGCCGAGACCCTGCTCGAAAGTGAGACTTTCCAGGGCCAGTCGTGTCGATTCCAGACATGCTATCCAGTGGACATATGTCCATTCGAGGTCGACTCTGCGAGCCTGATGGCGAGGCCATTCATTGCGCCAGGTTGTAATGAGATCCAGGGTAGTAACGCGGTACTGAAAATTTCCCTGAAAACATTAAGCGGAGACATCCGCTTCGCGGATCTCGGCTTATCCAAACTGCGCTTCTTTCTCAAGGGCATGCCGAGCCATGTCTACCAGCTTTATGACATTCTGATAAGCAAATGCGTAAAAGTTGTCGTTGCCCATTCTGAGGGCGATCCTCACCCGGTTCACATTGATGCGAGCTCAATCCGTCAAGTGGGTTTTGAGCCGGAGGAAGGCCTGTTTCCCTATCCGGATACGGCGTTTATTGGTTATCGATTACTTACGGAATACTTTACATTCCCTGAAAAATTCCAGTTTTTTGATGTCTGCGGGCTGGAGGATTTGATCGATTCAGCTTATGGCGACACCTTGAACCTGTACTTTTACCTGTCGGAATCGAATGAAGAGCTGGAGAAGCAGATTGGTGCGAATATGTTTGCACTAAATTGTACCCCGATGGTCAATCTGTTTACCTACTCGGCGGATCCGATACCGCTATCGCATACTGAATACAGCTACCATATCGTGCCCGATGTAAGGCGCAGTGAAGGTCTGGAGGTGTATTCCGTCGACGAAGTGACCGCTACAGACGCAAGTGGAAACTCTACTGGATACCGGCCGTTTTACGGGCTGCAACACAGTCAGAACCAGAATCGTCGGTCTGCATTCTGGTTCTTGCGCCGCCGCGACGTGACGGAAGGAGAGCATCGCAATGAACAGGCAACAGAAGTCGATATCAGTCTTGTTGATCTCGACTTTAATCCATATAAGGCAAGCAATGAAACACTCAGCCTGAAGTTAACGTGCTGTAATCGAAACCTGCCCAAAAAACTGCCGACGGGATCCTCGCAGCCCTACCTGAGCGTTGTTGATGGTGATGCCCCCGCCCGCCGGATCAGTTGTGTCATCTCACCAACCGCGACAATCCGACCGCCGCACAGGGAACGGGCCTATTGGCGACTCATCTCCCACCTGAATCTCAATCACCTGTCACTCAGCGGCAGTGGTGGCTGTGAAGCGCTAAAAGAAATTCTGCGTTTATATGATTTCAGGAACTCTCCCAGCACCAGGAATATGATTGAAGCCGTAGTTAAAGTTGAAACAAGAGCCACAACTGCGCCAATCCAGATCGACGAAAGTGTCGTGCTATGCAGGGGGACTGAAATTACTCTTGAGCTTGATTCGATGATGCTTGGGGGAACCAGTGCCCTTATGTTTGCAAGTGTGCTCGAGCGATTTTTTGGACTGTACTGCTCAATCAATTCGTTCACAAAATTGATCGCCACGCTGAGTGGTCGAGATGGAGAGTTGAAGCGATGGCCCCCTCGCGCCGGCGACAAAGCACTAGTGTGATCGATCGCCTAAAGGCGGAACCGTATAAATTTGAATTTTTCCAATCAGTAAGGTTACTGGAAAATGCCGTCTGGTATTCCAACGGAGAGTACGCGGATAAGCCTGTCGCTGGCTCTTCCCCACCGACGCAGGAAGTCGTTCGCTTTTGCGGGCAAACCTCGCTGTCGTTCGTGTCAGCGGACGTACTTAGGCTTTCTTCGCGGGGTAAGGACAGCACGGAGTCCCGAGAAGGACAAAAGAAGCAGTGGCAGATGGAGGTCGGTTTCGCCGGACTGATCGGCAGCCAGGGTGTAATGCCTTATTTCCTCACTGAGCTTGTGCAAAAGGAAGTAAAAGGCAAGAGCACTGCGCTGAGGGACTTTCTCGACATCTTCAATCACCGAAATATTTCGTTGCTTTACCGGGCATGGCACAAATATCAGTTGCCGGTAAATTACGAAAGGGCCAGACGACAGGGCACAAGAGATCCGGATTTATTTAGCCATGCGCTCGCGTCGATAGCTGGAATCGGAACCAGTGAGTTGCGCTACAGGATGGCCGTCCCGGATGAGGCACTGTTGGGAGTCGCAGGACATTTGGGCCGGCAGCAGTGCTCCGCCGCCGCGTTGCGGAGTATGATCCGTCAGCATTTCGATTTAGATGTGAAAATAGAACAATTCCACGGCCAGTGGAACGAGATGGGTTCCGATGTGCTCACACGACTGCCCTCGGAAAGCCATCCAAAGGGGGTCAATAACTGTCTCGGGAAAAATTCTGTGCTCGGTACACATTGCTTTCAGGTGCAAAACAAGTTTCGAGTGGTATTGGCTCCAGTTGATTACGATTCATATATGGATATTGCCCCTGGCAGTGAAAAGCTGGAAGCCCTGAAGTCGTTCATCCAGCTTAATGCCGGTATAGAACTGGATTTTGACATTTCTGTAGAAATCCCTGCGGCGCAGGTGGCTCCACTGCAGCTTGGGTCGCCGTCAGTGGAAGGCGCACTTTTAGGCTGGAATTCCCAGATGCTCAGGGAAAACCATGGCAATGAAATCCTGACAATAACATTGAGTTCAGACCAGCACTCACCGGACGAGGCCCTGCCGCATGCATGAGGGCTCTGCAACTGGAAGGCCAATTACCGGCATAGCACATATAAAAAATTAGTTAAGGAATTTTAGGGAAGGGATACTGATTATGATAAACGTGGATTTGAAGCGCCTAGTAGAAACGATGACACCATATATGCGGGAATCGCTTGAGGGTGCCGCGGGCTTGTGTTTGGCGCATAACCAGTACAATGTTGAATTGGAACACTGGTTTTTGAAGCTTCTGGACCGGCCAGATACAGATCTACAGCATTTACTTGAAAAGCATGAAGTAAATTTATCACATTTGGCGAAGCAGCTGGCCAACACAATATCCAAATTCAAATCGGGAAGCAGCAGGCCTGCGGCACTGTCCCCGACCATCGTGGATGCAGCAAAAAATAGCTGGATGCTTGCTTCCATCGATTATGGGCATCAAGCACTCTCGTCTGGACATCTTCTTGCAGCTTTGTTGCTGGACGAGGCGTCGCGCCGACAGCTGGTGGAATCTTGCCCCGAGCTGAAAAATGTCGCTCCTGAGTCCATTCGGGAGACAGCGCGCGCCATGTATGGGCGAACATGGGAAACAGCGCAGATCGCTAATGCGTCTTTCGGTGATGGTGAGCGTGCAAAAGCAGAGGTAGCAGCGACTAAGACACCGTCACTCGACAAGTACACAGTCAACCTCACCGAACGTGCACGCCGTGGGGAAATAGACGCGGTTCTTGGGCGCGATGACGAGATTCGGCAATGTATCGATATCCTCACCAGACGTCGACAGAACAACCCGATTCTGACTGGTGAAGCTGGTGTCGGTAAAACGGCTGTTGTTGAAGGGTTCGCGCAGAGAATCGTAAGCGGTGATGTACCTGAACCCTTACGTGATGTGTGCGTCCGAACCCTTGATCTTGGTCTCTTACAGGCCGGTGCCAGCGTGAAAGGCGAGTTTGAAAACCGCCTGAAGTCGGTTATCGAGGAAGTCAGAGCGTCCGCGACGCCGATTATCTTATTTATCGACGAAGCGCACACAATGATTGGTGCCGGGGGTAAGGAGGGGCAGGGTGATGCGGCGAACCTGCTCAAGCCAGCGTTGGCAAGGGGTGAACTGCGCACTATTGCAGCGACCACCTGGGCCGAATATAAGAAGTACTTTGAGCGTGATCCTGCGTTGACGCGCCGTTTTCAAGTCGTAAAAGTTAACGAGCCGGATGAGGTTGCGGCGATCGATATGATGCGGGGTATCGCGGAGAGCCTGGAATCGCACCACAAAGTTCGCATCCTCGATGAGGCGATTGTCGCTTCAGTAAAGTTATCTCACAGGTATATACCGGGAAGACAGCTGCCAGACAAATCGGTGAGTCTACTGGATACAGCCTGTGCGCGCGTGGCATTGAGCCAGTCTGCAACACCGGTTGCGATCGAACATGCAGAAAGGATTATCGCCAATGCCGCACGTACGATTGACAAGTTGTCCCGCGAGAATGCCGCGTCGGGTATCCATGAAGAACAGCTCAGCGAACTCGGTGAGCAAAAGCTGGCTGCAGAGCAACGGCTGGTGCAGCTACGTAGTCAATTGATGCAGGAAGCAGAGTTAATCGAGCAGATCAAGGATTTGCGCACCCAGATCGACACCAGTTTTGATGACATGACTGATGGTAAGGAGGTTGATCCTTCGCAGATGGCAGATCTGAAACAGCAGTTATCTTCATTGCTGCAGGAGCTCCATGACATCCAGGGGGAGACTCCGCTGATGCAGCCGGCGGTGGATGAGCAGGCGATCGCTGAAGTTATCGCCAACTGGACGGGAATTCCGGTCGGGAAGATGGTCAATGACGAAATCGCGGCGGTGCAAAGCCTTGCGGACAGGTTAAACCGCCGTGTAATCGGTCAGGGCCATGCCACTGAAGCCATTGCACAGGCGATCAGGACCTCCCGGGCCGGTCTCACCGATCCCAGAAAGCCTGTGGGTGTGTTTATGTTTTGCGGCACCAGTGGTGTTGGTAAAACGGAAACGGCGCTGGCACTCGCCGATGAACTGTTCGGCGGTGAGCAAAGTATCACGACTATCAACATGGCTGAATTCAAGGAGGAGCACAAGGTTTCCATGTTACTTGGGTCTCCTCCCGGATATGTCGGTTATGGTGAGGGTGGTGTATTGACGGAAGCTGCGCGCCGCAAACCCTACTCCGTGATCTTGCTCGATGAAATGGAAAAGGCGCATCCTGGTGTACAGGACATTTTCTATAATCTATTTGATAAGGGCACGATCAAAGACGGTGAAGGTCGCGATATTGATTTCAAGAACACCGTGATCATAATGACTTCCAATGCCGGCGAGGATGCGATCAGGGCGATTTTCAACCAGGTCGAAGAAAAGCCCGAGCCAGATGTCCTTCTGGAGAACATACGTCCTCACTTATTGCGCAGCTTTAAGCCGGCATTCCTGGGGCGAGCCACCGTGATAGCCTACTACCCACTGGATGACGAAAACCTGGTGGAAATCTGCAAGATCAATATGAAGCGGGTGGCAAAGCGGGTACAGGAGCACTACGGTGCGTCATTCAGTTATGACGACGATGTTCTGATTAATATCGTGGCACGCTGTCAGGAGTCCGATACCGGCGCCCGGAATATTGAGGCGATCCTGAACAAAACCCTGCTACCCTCGTTGGCCAGTGAATGCCTGGGCAAAATGGCCAAGGGCGAGCAGGTTTCATCCATTCATATCGGTGCGACCGAAGAAGGTGACTTTCAGTATAAAGTCGCGTAAACCGTGATTATTACCTTGTAAATCACAGTAACAAAAAAGGTCCTGCAAACAAGGACCTTTTTTGTCGGGATCCGGCGACTAACCGCCGATGAGTACTGTTGGGTATCCGACCACGATCTTGCCTCCATGCACCGTTGAATCGCCCATACGCGCCGCGGGTTTCCCTTGGATCAACACCGTGGTACTGCCGGAGGCGATGGTGTCAGGCGGACCGACGCAGGTGCATGCACTGCCCAGGGTGGCAGACGGAATGCCGCCAATAATCACTGTGGGCCCACCCGGACTTACAATGGGGCCGCCAACGTGTGGAACCGTACCGGTAACCATCGGGCAGACATGCATGTCAGTGACTCGGGATGCAGGTTTTCCCATAGCTTATTACTCCACTTTTCCGTTGCCGCCTCGGGCGAGGTCGAGCCCCTGTGCGAGATATTTTTTAAAGGCGCTCGTCGGATCCACTGGATCCGATAGCACCGCGGCAAGGGTGACGCTTCCCGATACCGCGTGCGCGTAAAGGTGCTGAGGCGGTTCGATTACCGGTTCGCCGGGCTCAGACAGGCTGCCGTGGCACCAGCTTGCGGCGGTAGCCGCCCAACTGGCCGGGGTCTGGTGCTTGGTCAGTTGCCCCATGCGCTTGCAGATTTGACGCCGCTCCTCTGTCGGATTCTTTACCCAGCTTTCTGCTGCATGAAGCGCTTTGCTATTGTTCTCGTCTGTTTGGGGGTTATGTACATCACGTGTACACAAGCAGGCCCACCAAACCGCCTCCCGCTTCGGCAAACCGTGTGATAACAGTTTGACCGCGTCGGCGTACAACCCGGCATCCATCAGTCGGACAATACTGATTTCCGGCGCAGTATCCGCGACTATATGGGCCGAAGCTTCATCGCTAAGATCGATATTCACGAGCAGCTCTGCTGCCGTTGCGGCTTGCACTTTTACCAGGTCAGTCATTGCCCAGCTCCATCAATTAATCTTGGTCACGCCGCCCTTGAGCGTCAAAATACCGCCAGCCTTAACTTCAGCCATAGAATCGCCCTTGCAGGACAGCATGGTGCCCTTGATCGTGATCCCTGAATTGGTGATCTTGATGCTGTTGCCGGCAACCTTCAGCTCAATAGACGTCTGCGAGGTAATCGTTATGGCTCCCTTTGCATCTGTCGTCTGTTTGCCACTATCGATTTTAAGAGAGTGATTGCCCTTGTTGATGACAGTGGATTCATTGCCCTCAGTTACGACAATACTTCGGTCTTTTTTCACCTCAAGGGATTGATTGTTTTCTATCTTTCCTGACTGGTCATGATGAATGACAAAGTTGTGGTCTTTGCCAGCCTCCATGTAGATTTCTTCTTCACCCTTTTTATCGTCAAATTTGAGTTCGTTAAATTTACTGCCGTCAAGCTGTGTTTTCCAGCCACTCTGACTGGCATTGAAGTTTGGTCCCTGGTTGTCCCCGTTATAGACCGCGCCAGTGACCAATGGCCGATCCGGATCGCCATTTATGTAAGTAATAACGACTTCCTGGCCAATCCGGGGTACAAAATTTGCGCCCCAGTTTTTGCCAGCGAAAGACTGCATTACGCGTACCCAGCAACTACTTTGTGCGGAGTTCCATGGAAACTTGACCTTCACCTGGGTGAATTTGTCTCGTGAATTGTCAGACAGTGTGGCTTGCACTTCTGTGACTTCAGCAATTTGCGGAGGGACTTCCCGCCGTGTACCCAGAAAGGGGTCTGGCCTTGGCATTACTGCGTCTGGTATGCAGCGGAAACTGCTATTAAAGCTGGTTTCTTCGCTGTTGCTATCGGTTGCTGCAATTCTTACGGACGTTAGCAGGTACTTGCCTTTTTCCGACTTCAGTGTGTGACTCAGTGAAAACTGGCCGCCAGCACAAAACTCCGGGCAATCGCCGCTGCCATAAGCGATGTCAAACCGACACTCGGCGGCTTCGATAGCACAGTCTGCGAGCGATTTGTGGTAGTCATCCTTGAATGCGTGCTGGGTTTCCTGGTCAGCAAAGAAATGGTTTAGACCGTATACATTGTGTACGTAGTTCGAAACGTCATTTAACTTGTTTTTTGTTTTTACAACTTGTTTGTTGTCTTTTGTCGCCGTGTATTCGTTGTAGTCCTTGAATTCAAAGCCGCCAGTGTGATAGTTGTAATCCCGCCGCCAGCTGCTGACTGAATTCTTTGTTGGCAAGCTGCCGCCACCATCGTACTCGATACTGTCACCTGAGCACTCATGGAATCCGTCGAGCGAATCGCATAGCACCAGTTCATGAGCGTTTTCGGAGTGCTTGAAGTAGTACGCTATTCCTTCTTCAGACAGAAGTCGCTCAATAATCTGGAAATCAGATTCGCCGAATTGCACGCAGTACTCTCTGGATACCAGGTTCCTGGATAGTTTTTCCGAGAACTGGATTACCCGGCTATATTCCGACAAGATCTCATTTACTACGTCTTTGGCGGTCTTTTTTTCGAAGATTCGGTTCTTGGCGGATAGTTTTGTAAACCATAGGCCAGGTTGTATTACGGCTTCGTACTGGCGCATGCCTTCTGCATTCACGTCGTGCATCGAGAAATTGGTTACATAGCCATTTAAATGGCGTACCTTGCCGGCATAGTGAATGCTCGCGGTAACCGCTTTGCCGACGATTTTATCCTGCGATATATCGTGCTGATCGGAAAGAAGGGAAACCTGGTACCGGAATGGTTTGGAGATATGTTCCTCGCCGTGGATGGCGGTGGCAATGAATGCATCATTTCCCAGTGGGGATTTGATACGGATCATACGTTTATCTTGATTGATGGAAGACATATCAGCCCCAATTCCTTGTAGGTGCCAGATGATCAGAAAACTGTTATCGAATAATACAGAGATTTCTGTATCAGAAGTATCGTGCTAAAAGCCAAAAAGGCCGGCGGCCACAGCCGTAGACTGTGGGCCCCGGCCCTTCGCGAATCCGACTCTGAAATTACAGTACGGTCGCGGTGGTGAGGTCGTATCCAACACGCATGTTTTTCGGGTTTTTGTTTGTTTTGTCTGCGTGGTTTAGGTCAGCTTCAATTTTGGCAAAGCTCAGGGAAATGGATTCCATGGGGGGGCCGCCGGCAGATGCGCTGATGCTGTATGAAGAGATGATTGCATCTTCAAGTGAGTAAACCGCGTATTTTTCCACTGAGCTCGCGCCAGTCTGAACCACGTGGATCTCCACTTTCACGCCTTCGTCGCCTGATACAGAAGATTTGAACAGGCCGCCGGAGGAGGCGTCGATACGCTTGGTCAGGGTGATTTCGCTCAGGCTTGGGCGGGTCGCTTCACGGTTTGCCATCGCACCCGCTTCCATGGAGATACCGCGGCCTACGCCGAAATTGAAGCTGTCAACTTCAATCCAGTCTTCATAACCTTTAGCGGTTACGTTACCGGCGGGCGCCTTGCTGTTGAAGTTCATGTAAATAGCCATTTTAAATCCCTCAAATTGGTATGGGCCGAATAACTTGGTGGTTAATCCTTTGCCACCGCGATTGCAGTAGTTCAGGTATTGCCTACTGGGCAAGCGGGAGAGATTTAAGCAGACCGCGAAGCAAAAAAAAACCGTTTGATTTAACTTAAATTTCGACTCTGGTACCGATTTTTTGTCCGTTAAATATCGAATTGGCTGTGTTCATGGTTTACAGGATTCCTACTCTGGTACGAATTTCACGAATATTTTTTTGCTCTGGAAAATTTGAAAATTGACTCTGACACCATTTGTTTCGAGAAATCCTCTAATAGAAGTGGTACTTTCGTTTCGCATATATTTGGTACATTCGTTTTGGTTTCGTGTGATATCCGTCTGATGTAAGCAGTTGTAATGTATTTAGGGCAGATTGTGAGGCTGGATTAATTGTTGCGTAGTTAGCGGTTCGTTATACTTCGCGCCCTCAGTGTCAGTATCCGGTTTAACGGTTATTCATCCCGTCGTGGCGGTTCCGGGGCTGGTAGTCTGAGAATGGCTCGCGACTGGAAGCGCGAACGATTTACACCAGGGAGATGGTTGTGAACGAGAAGACCCGCATCGTCAAATCGGCTGGAGAATCGTTGTCGGCGTGTACCGACTCCGATATCACGGTGTTTGTTGGCAACGAAAATACGGGCGCAAATGATCATCCACCGGTATCCCGTAATCCCGGCCTTGAAGCGAACCCGGTCGCCATGGCCGCATCAGACGCGACGGTTATCGTAGATTCCTCGCCAGCCCCGCGCCAGGCGCCATCAACTGGGCCCGCGTTGCCCGCACCACGCGCGGCGGTGCATTTTGAACCCTCCAGCGCACGCGAAGGCGCCGTAACGAAGACGGTAATCAAGGGGCGTTTCGAGCTTGACAAGTTACTGGGTGTCGGCGGCATGGGTGCCGTTTTCAAAGCGCTGGATCGCCGCAAGCTCGAAGCCAATGACAGCAACCCATATGTGGCGATAAAGCTCCTCAATGAGGATTTCCAGAAGCACCCGGATGCCTTTGTCTCCCTGCAGCGTGAAGCGCGCAAGTCCCAAACCCTAGCCCATCCAAACATCGTAACGGTTTTCGACTTCGACCGGGAAGGCGATCGAGTGTTCATGACGATGGAGTTCCTGGAAGGTTCTCCATTGGACAAACTTCTGCGTGAGAATTCCGGGGTCGGCGTAGGCAAAGAGAAAGCGGTAGCGATTTTTCGCGATGTTGCGCAGGCCCTGATATACGCGCATTCCCATCGAATTGTCCACTCGGATTTCAAGCCCGGAAATATCTTTGTCACTAATCGCAACGGCGCCAAGGTTATCGATTTTGGTATCGCCCGTGCGGTGTCTGAAGGTGGAATCGCGAGCAAGGCGGGCGAGCAGACTATTTTCGATGCGGGCACCCTGGGTGCATTGACGCCCGCTTACGCCAGCCTGGAAATGCTGCAAGGCGGCGAGCCACAGCCCAGTGACGACGTATACGCCCTTGGCTGCGTCGCTTATGAGCTGTTTTCCGGTCGACATCCTTTCGACAAGCTGCCGGCGGACAAGGCGTTTGAGAAGAAGCTCAAGCCGAAGCGCATCAAATCATTGAGTCGCCGGCAGTGGCGCGCGCTGGAGGCCGCACTGGCATTCCATCGTGCAGATCGCACGCCGACCGTGGAGCGATTCGTACACCGATTTTTCACCAATAGTGGTTGGAAGTGGGCGCTCGGAAGCCTTTTCCTCGCGGTTCTCGTCGGCGTTGGATTCGGCTATTCCTACCTGGAAAAGAAAAATGCTGCAGAGCAGAAGCGCGTCGCCGAGCAGCTCGAGCGGGAGCACCAGAGAAAGCTGCTCGAGGACCGGATTTCCGGCAAGCGCGAAGCGATAGACCGGCTTGTTGCGCTCACTGTCCTCACTCCATCCTGGGAGCGGGATTTGCGCATCGAGCTCGGCGAATATGAATCCCTGAACCCCTCCGACAGCGAATACCCTGAACGCATCCGCCAGCAGATCTCGGATCTTTTTGTTTCGGCGGCCACCGGCCAGTTAACTCTTGGCAACCTAGAGCCAGCGGATGAAATGCTTGCGCGTGCAGCTGCCTGGAACACGCTGGTGTATGGCGCCGACCAGATTCGCCAGCAGATCCAGGAAGAACGCGACGAGCTCCAGCGGAAGTTGGAGGCAGAGCGGCTTGCCGAAGAGCGCGAAGCCGAGCGTATCAGGCTGCAGGCGCTGCAGGAACAGCGGCGTTTGCAGGCGCTCAAGAAGCAGCGTGAACTGGATGCCGAGCTTGACGAGATGGAGCAGGCACTGACTTGCAGCTTCAGTATGCGCGTTGGTGATGTGGCGACTTCCCTGACTCGCCTGGCAGGCATTGACGAAACCAAAGCGCAAAAAATTCGACCGGTGGTGGCCGATGAGTTCGCCGGTTGCTTTACCAAGCTGGCAAACCGAAGCCCGGTGCGCACCGACGCGTTATTGACCGATGCCAGAGCTATGTTGCCTGAGCAGCGGGTGCTCGCGGAGTTCGATCTGGATTACTGTGGTCACCTGAGTCCCGGCTCCGGTGGAAAGGGCGAGCGCTACAGCTGTGCCGACCCGATGCTGGATGGTGCCAGTGGTCCAGAGCTTGTGGTTGTGAAAGGCGACGGTGGGCGGCCTGTTGCTGTGGGTAAATATGAGGTCAGTAATGGCGAGTTTCGCGAGTACTGCCTTGCAACCGGTGCCTGTGGCGATCTGCCGCAGGGCGTCAATGATCTTCCCGTCAACAATATCGAAATCGCGCAGGCACAGGGCTACCTGGCCTGGCTGTCCGAGCAAACCGGGCGCACCTACAGGCTGCCGTCTGAGCGCGAGTGGTTTGCCGCAGCCAGTGCCGGCGGACAGCCGGAAATTGCCGATAGAAACTGTTACCTGAATTACGGCGGTATTGAGAAAGGTGCGGAACTGGTGCCTTCTACTTCGGGTGCCGCCAACCAGTACGGCATCGTCAATGCCGTCGGGAATGTGCAGGAATGGGTGCTCGGCTCTGATGGAGATCTCCTGGCCGCAGGTGGAAACCATCTGGATGCCATGAGCCGCTGTCTGACAACGTCGAAGATCATGCACGACGGCGCAGCCGACGAAGTGACCGGGTTCCGGGTCGTCCGCAGCCTGACGCGCTGACAATTCCATCCAATATACAGTAATCAGAGCCAAGAACATTGGCCTGGCTGACGTTGTCGGCTTATTCCGTACAACGTACATCGAATCTTTCTGAAGGGGGAAAGGTGGACTCAAAATACAAGGGACTGTTGTCGATCTCCATCCTTGGGCTGGTCATTGCAGGCAACGCCGCGCAAGCCCAGGAGGATACTTCGAGTTTCAGGAGTCGGGTGCGGGCCGCGTTTGAGCAGGATCTTCCCACGGTTGATGACGATGCGTTAAATGGCGAGTTCGAGCGCCGTACCCGGGAAGCCAGGGATCCAAATCTGGACGCAGATATCCCAGAGGTTACTGGCCGTGAACTGGGCCCGCGAATTTCTGTAAAGAAGATTCAGTTTCACCGATTGGAAGAGTATCCGGAATACGGTATCGGGCGTGAACAGGTTGAGGCGCTCGCGGAGTCGCTGCGGGCCAAATACATGCAGGAAGATAAGGAGCTCGCGGCTGGTTATACCGTCGAGAACCTTAAAGAGCTCGCGCTGCTGCTCGACGGCATGGGCGCCCGATACAGTGCTGACAAGCTCGGCCCGCAACAGCTGCGCAAGCTGGTCAATGTCATAGAGCGGCAAAATGCGCAACGGGGTTTAACCTATGCGGATCTCGAGGACATCGCCGCGCAGTTGACCCGCTTTTACCGAAAACAAGGACTGTTTCTTGCGCAGGTGCAGATTCCGGCGCAGGAGGTAAAAGATGGTGTTGTGACCTTTACGATCCAGGAGGGCATTCTTGGGCAGGTCGCTGTGCACGACAATCAGGTCTACAGTGCGGAACAACTGGCCTCGGCATTTGATGACCAAAAGGGAAAACTGGTAAACCGCGCGGACATCGAGGAATCGCTGTATTTACTGAATGACCTGCCCAGCTCAAATGTGACCGGGTATTTCAGTCCTGGCGACAATCCAGGGGAGACCAGGCTGAACCTGAAAGTGCGGGATGAGAGCAGCTGGCAGGTTGTGTCGCGCCTTGATAACCATGGATCCACTTTTACTGGCGACAGCCGTATTTACACGGCGGTGGACTGGTTTAACCCGGCTGGAATTGGCGATTCCCTGACTGTGGGGATTCTGCGATCGGCTGGCAGTGGTGACTGGAGTTCAGATTTCGGATCCACATTGGGCCAGTTTAAATACAGTCTGCCGGTACTCGGCCCCAGAACCAGATTTCAAGTTTCCGCAGATTACAACGAGTTTGATATCCGGGATGTCGAGGATCCGGATAACTACATCAATTTGCTGGAAATCAGTGGTGTAAACGAAAGCTATGCGATGACCCTGGATCACAAGTTCAGGCGCTCCCGGGAATTCAATGTTACTGGGTCAATCAGTGCGACCGAGAAAATAACCGAGCTTTCGGCAAATTATGAGTTGAATGGCGATCATGTTGTTGGTGGCGAGCTTGGCCTGTATTTCGACAAGTTGTCCAGTGGCGCCATTCCCATGCTCAATATGGTCAACGTAAAACTCCAGTATGGCGATTTAAAGAGTCTTACGGACGAGCAGCGGCAGGGTGGCCGGGACGAAGAATTCGAGAAATTTGCCGCAGATACCAATTCCCTGCTGTTCCTCCCCATGCCATTTTCCAATGACAAATCTCGCCTGATTCTGAAAAGCCGTTGGCAGTACAGTGATCAGCCTTTGCCGGCGTTTGAGCAGTTTTCACTTGGTGGTGCTAACGGAGTTCGCGCGTTCGATGTGCGGGATTTTTCTTCGGATCAGGCGGCCCTCGTTTCTGCAGAGTGGTATCCGGCGTTTTCCGGCCACCTCAACCCCAAGGTGTTTGATCGACGTTTGAGTGAGCTGTTTCAGTTTGCCGTGATCGCCGATGCCGCTTACGGGGTTGTCAACTACTACGATGGCGAGTCGCCTGATGACTGGGGTGCAATATCGGGAGCAGGCGTGTTGTTGAGGTTCAGCTGGAAAGACAGCTGGTCCGCGCAGGTCTCCGCAGCATGGCCAACCATGTCAAAATTTTCGGATCAAAAATTCGATGACGATTTTGATGATCCGACTTTCTATGCGGATTTTTCCTACTTCCTGCACTGAGTATTCAGGGCCGCCCTCCCTCCGGACTTTACGATTATTTTTATAGAGCCGATAGCGAAATGATAGCCAACATGTTTCACAGAAAAAAACCGATTTCTGCAGCAATAAAGCTTGCTCATATGGCCTGTTTTGGTTCTGTCTTTTCCCTGGCTTCTGTGGCGCAGGCCTCGCCCGGTACTGCCAATGTCAATACCGGCACGGTAGATATAACCACTACGACCAGTGACGACGGTTCTGGTAGCTATACCTCGACGGAAGTCGCGATAAGCACGAATTTCGCCGATATCAGCTGGGAATCATTTGATCTGGATGCACAGGATACGGCAAATTTCGAGTTTACTACCTTGCCTGATGGCACTACGGGTCTGGTTGTAAACCATGTAGCCGGGAACGCTTCGAATATTCAGGGGACCATCACCTCAAACGGGCATGTCGTGCTACTCAATCCGCGCGGTGTCTTTTTTTCTGAAGGCTCTTCGGTAAACGTGGCGGCCCTGACCGTGTCCACGCTAGAGGGCGGGCTGACCAGTGTTGATGACAAGGGTGTTGATTTTTCCCTGAACCAGAATGGCGATATCGGCGAAATCGTCAACGCAGGCAGCATTGTTGCCGAGTCTGGCAATGTAACCCTCATCGGGCAGAGTGTCAGGAACATTGCTACCGGTAACATCGAAGCGCAATTCGGTGAAATCAGGATGCTCGCTGGTAATAGCGCTGTTCTGAGCTTCGACGCCGGTAGTCTTATTGGCGTCGAGGTCACAAATGAAGTTCTGAGTAAGGAATTTGAATCCGGAAGTGATGAAGTCAATGCAATCCTGAATGACGGAAGCTTGAAGGCGGCTTCGGTGGTGCTTGAAGCCTCGGTGGCTGACAAGTTGTTCACCAATGCGGTGAATAACAGCGGAGGCATTCAGGCCACGGGCATCCAGCAGGTGGGCGGAACCATTCGCTTGACGGGGAATGTGGCACCGGTCGGCGGGCAGGGCGACGAGACGATCGCCGCAATCAATACCGGCAGCCTCGATACTTCGGGTGTGATCGCGGGGTCCGTGCAGATTACCGGCAGAGACATCACTCAGTCCGGACAGATTTCAGCGGATGCACTTGCTGATGCTAGTGGGGGCGAAGTCACGCTTCGCGCCGAACGTCGCTTGAGCCTGTCCGGCAGTATTTCAGCCAAGGGCGCGGGTGCGGGTAACACCGGTGGTACGGTGATTACCGCCGCAGGGGAAGTTTTTGAGTACGTTGATGATACAGCGGACGGCAATGCTGTGGTGGTCACCAGAAGCGACAGTGGAGCCGCAAGCGGAAGCTGGACGCTTGAGGCGGATCGGCTGGAAGTTGCTGACTGTGGCGATAACTGTATCAGCGGCGCGGATCTGTCCCGCGCTCTGGAAGACAATGCGGCGGTGACGGTAGAGACAACCGGTGTTCCGGGCAGTGACCCGGGTGACAATTCAGGAAATATTGCGATCACTGACGCGGTTCAGTGGTCTTCAGGGGCTGCGCTTCAGCTGGAATCCACTGGCTCAATCCAGATAGCGAGTACCGGTCAGGGGACACCGACCATTGACGCGGGCGCAGCGGCTGTTCAGGTAACCGCCGGCCACGATTTCCAGAATGATGGTGCTATTAATGCTGGCGATTTTGCGCTTTCCGTAGGCGCGGCGGGTACTGGTTCAGCCAGCAAATTGGGTGCTGTCACCGCCACAGGCTCAGTGACCGTGGCCGGTGGTAGCGGTACGGATGCGCTGGATCTTGATGGGTTTACCGCAAGTTCGACCCTGTTCGTCGAGGCGGCGGCGAGCGACCTTACCGTTAGTGTTGAAACTGCCGGCAATGAGGTTGCGGCCTTGTCTGGATTCGAGGCCATTTCCGTCGCAGCGAGTGACACCCTAGATGTGGGTCTGCTCGAATCCGAACTGGCTGTAGGGGGTACAAATAATGTAACGGTCCAGGCCGGAGGTGCGAGTATCGCGTTTGATGCTGTCACCCTGGTGACCGGCGATGGCGACGATACTGTAACTGGACTGGGTGACTGGACGCTGGCCGAGACCGGTGGCGCTTCCAATAGTGGTATCCGGTTTACCGGTAACCTGCTGGTGGAGACTGTTCAGGGGACGCTCAATGGCACTGGTCAGGTCGATAATTTCGTAGTCAATGGTGCAAACAGTGTCATCGTTTCCGGGCTGACTTTTTCCGGGCTGAGCACCATCAATGGTGTCGGCGGCAACGATACGCTCGACAGCTCCGGGATGGCGGTGAGCCTTGGCGCAACCGATTATGCGGTACAGTCAGCGGGTATCGACTTTTCCAATATACATTCCGTCACTGCAGCAACCCTGAACGCCCATTCCGGTGGCACCCGCTTCACCTTGAATGGCGACAACTCCATTACCGCCGAGTCCATCGAATTTTCCGGAGTTTCGCTGGTCAACGGTGCGGCAGGCGATGATCGTCTTGACGCACTCAGTCTCGGTGATGCGTCGCTGTTCTTCCGAAATGGCGACGGAAGTGATCTTGCTACACAAAGCAGCGGTGGAATTCGCTTTATCGGGATGGACAACGTCTTGGCGAATCGCCTTGACCTGACACTGGTAGACGCCAGTGTGGAAATCTCAGGGAATAATTCCATCCAGGCGGGTGCAGGAAATGCCGCCGTTTCCTTCGCTTCCGTCGACGATGTGATCGGCGACAACGGGGATGTTGTCACGGGCCTGGGCAACTGGTCGCTTCTCGAAGCCGGCGGCGCCGCCAGTAACCTGATCAATTTCTCCGGTAACCTGCTTGTTCTCGCCGGGCAGGCGAGCCTCCGAGGTACAGCGGGCAATGACAGTTTTACGTTAAATGCTGACGGCAGCCTGGCTGCCGGCGGCCTGGTATTTACCGACCTCGCGGCTGTCGATGCAAGTGGTGAGCAAAACGGCCGCAACGGCCGCGATGTGTTACTGGCATCTGACTATGTGGCTGGTGTGGCACTGGGTGCGGGCAATAATTCGGTAAGCGCCGCGGGCATTGCGTTCTCCGATATTGAAGCGGTTACTACGTCCACGCTCAATGCGCATGTCGCAGGTAGCGATTTTAGTCTCGATGGAAATACCATAACGGCGAGATCGGTTGAGTTCACCGGTGTTGACCTGGTAAATGGCAGCGCGGGTACGGATTCCGTCTCCGGTGGTACGGTATGGGAAGTGATCGGGCAGGATGTAGTCAATGGCGACGATGCGAACCAACTGATCACCTTTTCGGGCATTGAATCGTTTAATACCGATAACGGCGTATTGGAAGCGCTGAATCTTGGTGATGACTTTCTGTTTATTATCAGCCCGGATGCCCGCCGTGTGGCCGTAGGCAATGTCAATGGCCCGGAATTTCTCGGCCTGAATGAGGTGGTGGCGAGCAACCTGGATTTCAGCCAGATAGATGTGAACCTCAGGGTTACCGGCAGTAATGCCATCGACGCTGGTAGCGCCACGTTCAGCGGTGTGGAACAGGCGCGGGGTGACGGCGATAACACGGTCACCGGGCTGGGCAACTGGACACTGCTGGGCGGCGGTGGTGCGAGCAACAGCAATATCGATTTTTCCGGCCCGCTCAATGTGGATGCCAGTGGCGTGACGCTGCTCGGTACAACCGGTGTGGATAACTTCGTACTGGCGGCTGCCAATGAAGTGCAAGCCGGCGGGCTGACCTTCTCCGGGCTGGA
>NZ_JBLWFL010000016.1:0-119983 GCF_048323715.1 Microbulbifer weihaiensis | reverse complement strand
GTCCGGGTCAATTTCCAGCCCGTAGCCACTCACCTGCTTTTCCCGTGCGAGCCTCTCCAGCGGGACGGCCGCAGACGAGCCCCCAGGGATGGGTATTATGGCGTGTCCCGCAAATGTGCACCCGGTAGCAGGGCCGCCACCAAACCAGCATCAAAGCCTGCAAGGTGCAGTTCCGAAAGCCCCGCCCTTCCCGTAAAATCCCAACCCATGATAAGAACAGCCCTCGCCTCACTGCTGCTATGCCTGCTCAGCGCCAGCGTATCCGCCCAAGTTAAAAAGGTGGATCCGGAGCTGCTGCTCGCATTGAAAGGCGCAGTAACTGAAGCGGACTCCTTTGCCGACCGCTTCGATGCCGAAGTTTGGCTGATGTCGAAATCGCAGCCCCTGGCCCGCTATATCAAGGCGCCAGAGGAGCGCATGCGGGTGTTGAAAGCCATTCACCGGGAAGCAACCCGGGCGGGCCTGCAGCCCGAGATCGTCCTCGCCGTAATTCAGATCGAAAGCGCATTCGATCCCTACGCCGTATCCCGGGTGGGTGCGCAGGGCATGATGCAGGTGATGCCGTTCTGGAAAAACGAAATCGGCCGCCCTGACGACAACCTGATCGACATGGACACCAACCTCCGTTACGGCTGCACCATTCTCAAGCACTATATCGGCAAGGCCAAAGGCAATTTGGCCAACGCCCTCGCGTACTATAACGGCAGCTATGGCCGCCACACGTACAGCAGCAAAGTCCTCGACGCCTGGGCAGACCGCTGGCGCTGAACTTAACAATAGAAACGATCGATAGAGGTAGGCTGTGAGTTACGAGTTTTTTACCGGTGCCTCCTGCAGCCTGTTGCTGTTAGCCGCAGCGAGAATTGGCATCAGCCGCAACCGCCATAGCGGCAGCACCTGGCTACTGGTGCTTGTCTGTGGCGCCATGTTTTACCTGCTGCGGCCACTGCTCAATGTCACTCACCCCGCCCTCGACCTGCTGCTCGCCCTGCCGGTGATGGTCACGCCGGCCGCATTCTGGCTGTTCACTCATGCACTGTGCAGTGAAAGCCAGGATTTCCCGCACTGGGGCTGGTGGCTCATTGCCGCCGACATCACCATCGATCTCGCCAGCCACCTCAACCTGCATCCCGCTTTTTACGTACTCGCCCAACCGCTGAAGCTGGTCCTTATCGGCGCCGGGCTCTCCACCCTGCTACAGCAGCTGCACTCAGACCTGGTGGCCGAGCGACGCCAGTTGCGGATTGCCCTGCTGATTGCCATTGGCGGTTATATGTTGATCGTGGTATTCGCCGAGTTTGCGTTCAGCTATCACAAGGTGCCGCGCGGCGTGCCCATGCTTCACGTTGTACTCGTATCCATGCTCACATTCGCCGCCAGCCTGTGGTTACTGGCACTTTCGCCGCGGGCACTGGAAGAATCCCTCCCGCCCACCGGCGAAGCGGCAGCAGAAACCGCGCAAGAGACGGAAGAACCGGCGAAACTGGATCAGCCCCAGCGCCTGCTGCTGGAAAAACTGCAGGCACACATGAATAACGGGGGATACCGGCATACCGGACTGACCATTCGCGAACTGGCTGCACAGCTGGACGCCCGCGAACACGTATTGCGGGTGCTGATCAACCGCCATCTCGGTTACCGCAACTTCAACGAGTACCTCAACCAGTTCCGCATCGATGAGGCCAGTCGCCGCCTTGCGGATCCCGATGAGGCGCACCTGCCCATACTGACGATCGTCCTGGACATCGGCTATCGCTCATTGAGCCCGTTTAACGCTGCGTTCAAACGGCGCCACGAATGTACGCCAACGGAATACCGCCGCGAGCGACTCCCAGAATAAATCCGGTTATTTCAAAATCCGTCAGCAGTTTTTGCTTTTCCGTAAGCACAACATCCGGGGATCCACCAAACTCCCACCATCGGCTAGCAACGGGCCCCATTTGCCCGTCGCTAGAGGGAAGCCAAAAAACAATAAAACGGTGGGCCTATGGAATTTCTGCTGGATCTGGCAAGTATCTGGAGCGAGAGCTTCCAGCGCGATCTTTTCCGCTATTTACTCGCAGCGACCGTACTCAGCCTGGCCGTAAGCTTACTGTTTCGCCGCTGGATGAACCGCCGGCGTCTGCAGAAACGCCGCGCCAACTGGAAAGATATTCGCCGCGAAGTCAGTTACTCCATGCTGACCATCGCCATCTTTGCGACCGTGGGCGTGATTACCAGTATCCTGCGCAGCTGGGGGCTGATACACCTGTACTGGCAGTGGAGCGACTACCCGCTGTGGTGGAATCTGCTCAGCCTGCCTGCTGTGCTCCTGCTGCATGACGCCTACTTCTACTGGGCCCACCGGGGGATGCATCACCCCAGGCTCTTCAGGCACTTTCATCGCGTGCACCACCTGTCACGCACGCCAACCCCGTGGGCAGCCTACAGTTTCTCGGTTGGCGAAGGTGTGCTGATGGCGATTTTCTCACCTCTGGTGCTGATGCTCATGCCACTGCATGTGCTGGTATGGCTGGCATTCGTTTTCATCATGATCTTCCGCAATACGATGCTGCATGCCGGATGCGAGTTTCACCCCAAGGGCTGGGTCGATGGGCCCCTGGACTTCATGACAACCACCACCCACCACGACCTCCACCACCAGCGGTTTCGGGGCAATTATGGGTTCTATTTCACCTGGTGGGATCGCTGGATGGGAACCGAATTCAAGGATTACAAAGACGTATTCCGCCAGGCTGTCGATGGGGAGTTCAGCCGACAAGCGGACGGGAACCGATTGGAAAACGGCGATTTCAGCAAGATTTAGCGCTGGAGAAAAAATCCGTCAATGTTTTTTCAGATTCCATAAGCCAAACCGACAGGACTGGGCCAGACTTTCTAGGCAGGGCTGTTCTGTGGACACTTAGCCCAGTCACCAACCCGTCCTCAGGGCAGCTCCTGCAAATCCAGTTTATGCGGTAAGCCGGGGCTAAAGCTGCCGGTTTACCAGTACACGGTGTTCTTGCGGCTGATCGGCAGATAACCGCATTCTTACGCGGCCCCTCCGGCCGCTTTTTTTATCGGCAAAAAAAAGCGCCTCTGATGAGGCGCTTTGGCTGGTTCCGGCGCTCAGGCTCAGATCGAGCGGCGGCGGTACTTGCGATAGCCCGGGGACCACGAGTTGCGTTCGATTGACGCCTCCAGCCGCTCCTCGCTCACTTTCGGCGCCACGCCATCCTCCTGCGCCTGCAGGCCGACAGCGCGGGCGATATAGAGTGTGATATCGCGAATTTCTGCCAGCGGCGGCAGTAACGCACCTTCGGCGCTTTTCACCACTGGCGCGTGCTCCGCCAGGGCGTTGGAAGCCGCCATCAGCATGTTGTCGGTCACCCGGCGTGCGCCGGCTGCGATCACGCCCAGCCCCACCCCCGGGAAGATATACACATTGTTGCACTGGGCAATGGTGTGGCGCACGCCGTCGATTTCCACCGGTTCAAACGGACTACCGGTGGCCACCATAGCCTCGCCGCGCGTCCAGGTCAGGATCTCCAGCGGTGTCGCTTCGGCTCGGGAAGTGGGGTTGGACAGCGGCATGATCAGCGGGCGCGGGCAGCCCTTGTGCATGGCCTCGACCACCGGCTGGGTAAACAGGCCACCCTGCCCGGATACGCCAATCATGATCGTGGGGCGAACCTGTTCAATCAGCTGCTGGAGATCCCAGTCACCGGCTTCCGGGAACTCGTCGGCTGGCCGGGCCAGTCGCGCCTGGAAGTCGAGCAGGTTTTTCATATCACTGGTGACCAGCCCGTAGCGGTCGAACATAAACAGCTGCTTGCGGGCCGCGTCTTCCGCCATGCCCTCTTCTACCATCGCCTTGACGATCTGTTCTGCGATGCCGCAGCCGGCGGAGCCGGCACCAACCACCAGCACCCGCTGTTCGCCGAGCTTTTCCTGCTTGGCCTTGCTGGCCGCCAACACCGTGCCCAGGCAAACCGAGGCCGTGCCCTGGATGTCGTCGTTAAAGCAGCAGATTTCGTCCCGGTAGCGCTCAAGCAACGGCATCGCATTGGTCTGGGCAAAATCTTCAAACTGCACCAGTACTTTCGGCCAGCGGCGCTTTACTGCTGCCATGAAGTCAGCGATGAACTCGTCATATTCTTCCTGGGAGATGCGTTCGTGGCGCCAGCCCATGTACATGGGGTCGTTCAACAGCGTGCGGTTATTGGTACCCACATCCAGCATTACCGGCAGGGTATAGGCCGGACTGATACGGCCACAGGCGGTGTACAGGGACAGCTTGCCAATGGGAATCCCCATGCCACCGATGCCCTGGTCTCCGAGACCCAGGATACGCTCGCCGTCGGTGACCACAATCACCTTCACGTTATCCTTGGTCGCACTGCGCAGGATGTCGTCCATGTACTCACGGTCGGCATAGGAGACAAACAGGCCGCGGTGATTGCGGTAGATATTGGAAAACTCTTCGCACGCCTGCCCCACCGTCGGGGTATAGATGATCGGCAACATCTCTTCGATATGCTCGACGATCAGGCGGAAGAACAGGGTTTCGTTATCGTCCTGGATCGCGCGCAGGAAGATATGGCGATCCAGATCACTCTTGCACTGCTGGTACTGGTGGTAAGCCCTGCGAACCTGCTCATCGATACTCTCAACATTGTTCGGCAACAGGCCGATGAGGTTGAACTCGATGCGCTCTTTGAGGGAAAACGCACTGCCCTTGTTCAGCAGTGGCAATTCCAGCAATGAAGGGCCGGCGTGGGGAATATAAAGGGGGCGTTTATCTTCGTTGGTCATTACAGCGTCGTCAGGGTACTGCGGCGCCGGCAACAGCGCCGGTACGCAAATTCAAAAACAGGTTAAACGGCTCAACCGACCGCAGTGAACAGCAAGCAGTTTTTAGTCACTACTGCAGCCCGTTAACGGTAGTTTCCGATGTAACTGGAGTGCCCGCGAGCCTAACGCCGACGCCCGCAAATAACAACCGTGCAACGGGCTGCAAAGAGGGTTATTGCTCAGGCGACGACATAAACTTGATCAAAGCCTTGTAGTCCTCATCGGAGCAGTCGCTGCACATGCCGCCGGGCGGCATCGCATTGAGGCCGTTTTTGACCGAAGCGAGCAATGCGTCCATGCCTTTATCCAGCCGCGGTTTCCAGGCTTCGATGTCGTGCACCTTGGGCGCATTGGCGACACCAGCGACATGACACACCTTGCAGGCTTTCTCATATTTCTCTTCCACCGGATCCGCCTGCACGACTCCCGCGACAAACAGCGCCATACCGGCGGCCAAGACCCATTGCTTCATTTGCTTCACCCTCGTCTGTAGTGCGGTGCTCACCAAATTGTGTGACCTGTGGTTCTGCCACACGACCACCGTCGCTGGTGGCGCCACGTCCATCAGTGTAGTGAGATCCACGTGCATACCGAACCCCCACAGTTGCGCCCCCCCGGCGTGCACCGATGGCACCCGGCTTTCCCACCGAATTTGTATCTATGAACTATCTTAAAAGACGCCGGATTTCCAGCTTTCGCCGCATTTCGATAAATCCAATAATCTGGAGCTAGTGCATGAAATCTCACTGGAGCAGGGATCCCAGCCTGCACTTCGCACTGATTGGCGCCGCACTTTTCGGAATCAACAGTTTGTTTTCCAGCTCGGATTCGATAGACACGGAAAGCATCGTTATTTCCGAGAGTCGAATCGATCATCTGGCCGCCCTGTTTGAACGGGGCTGGCAGCGTCCTCCAGAGCCTCAGGAACTACAGGGGCTGATCGACGACTACGTGCGTGAGGAAGTGCTGTACCGGGAAGCCATCCGCCAGGGGCTGGATAAAAACGACACCGTGATACGCCGGCGCCTGCGCATGAAGATGGAGTTCCTTGCCAAAGACCTGGTTGAGGCCATTGAGCCCAGCGACGCCATTCTTCAGGACTACTATCAGCAGCGCATTGATCACTACACCCAACCCGCCGAGTACAGCTTTGAGCAGATATTTCTCGACAGCGACAAACGTCCGCAAGTGGCGGAAGACGCCCGCATAGCGCTCACCCAGTTGGTCGCCGGCGCGGACTACCGCGAGCTCGGTGACAACAACCTGCTGCAACACAGCTTTTCCAAACTCAGCAGCGAGCGGATCGATCGCGTATTTGGCGGCAGTTTTTCCCTGCAGCTTGCGGAGCTGCAACCGGACCAGTGGGCTGGCCCGCTCACCTCCGCCTACGGCGAGCATCTGGTTCGCATTACGTATTACCAACCGCAGCAGGTTCCTGAACTCGCAGAAATTCGTGCCGATGTGTTGCGGGACTGGCAGATTGAAGAACAGAAAAAAATACTGCAAACGCAATATGAAACCCTGCGCGCAAAATACCAGATTGAAATTGCCTCGCCCGCCACAGAGGTAGCCAGACAATGAAAAAGCTCTTGATGCTGTTTTTCGCTGTTCTGCTACCGGCACTGGGCCAAACCCATGAATTACGGCCCGCCGCATTAAGCGTGATGCAGAGCGCGCCGGGTACCTTCGATGTAATCTGGCGCGTACCAGCTCGTGGCGATATGCGCCTGGCGCTCTACCCGGTATTTGATGACAAAACCAGGCAGGTTGAACTGCCTACGGCGCAGATCGCCAGTGGATTTTATGTGGAGCGCTGGCAGATAAATCATCCGGATGACCTTCTGGGCAGCGATATAAAAATCGACGGCCTGGAAAATACCATGACCGATGTGCTGATACGTATTTCCTGGCTCGATGGCCGCGAACAGGTTGCACGCCTGTTACCGGATCAGCCACAAATACGCGTAGAGGAAAAAGCGGGCAACAGGGAGGTTGCGAGCATGTATTTCTTCTTGGGAGTCGAACACATTCTGCTGGGAATAGACCACTTGCTGTTTGTGCTGGCACTGGTGGTGCTGGTCAGCGGGTGGAAACAGCTGGCAGTTACCATCACCGCATTTACCCTGGCACACAGTATAACGCTTGCCACCGCGGTGCTCGGCGTTGTCGCACTACCCCAAGGCCCGGTTGAGGCAGTGATTGCCCTGAGCATTGTTTTTGTGGCGACGGAGATTCTGCACAAGCTTGAGGGGCGCAGTACCCTGGCAATTCGCAAGCCCTGGGTAATGGCGTTTGGCTTTGGTTTGCTGCACGGGCTCGGTTTCGCCGGTGCGCTGACGGATATTGGCGTGCCGCAGCACGCGATCCCACTCTCGTTGGCGCTGTTCAATATCGGAGTGGAGGCCGGCCAGCTGCTGTTTATTCTGGCGGTTAGCGGCCTGATGCTGATATTCCGGCAACTCCCTGCCGTACAGCAGTGGGAAGTGCGTACCGGACACACCGCGGCGGTAGCCAGTGCCCTGCCGGTCGCTTATCTGGTGGGAGGACTTGCAGCCTGGTGGCTGATTGACAGGACGCTTTCCTTGATCGCATGAGCCTCGCTCAGCGATCGGGGGTAAAGTGTATCCGGTGGCCTGCGCGCACCGGATCCATGCTCTGGGTATCAATCCTGAAACAACAGCTCCAGCGGATACCCGGTAAACGGCTTGGTTTTTTCGATGACCAGATGGGAGGTCATGCGCGTAATCGCCGCATCTTCATCCGCCAGCAGCTGCTCGGAAACACGGTTAAAGTCTCCCGCGTCAGGGCATACAAAGCGCAGCATGTAGTCAAACTCGCCAGACATTTTCACACAGGACACAATCTGCTCGATCTTGTTGATCGCACGGCGGAAGCTTTCGCTGGTGCGGGCATCCTGGCGCTTGAGCGCCACATTCACATAAAACTCCGCATGCCGGACTTTGTCGAGATTCACCTCCGCCTGAAACTCACGAATAAATTTCTCATTGGTGAGCTTTTTAACCCGGGCCAAACAAGCGCTTTCAGAGAGACCTATCTCCTCCGCCAGATTCAGGTTGCTGATGCGGGCATTGGTCTGCAGGATTTCAAGGATACGAAGATTGTGCCGATCGATTTTCACAGTATTGTTCTGTCAACGAATAGGAATTCAGGGGAAGGATAGCGGCAATCCCCTGCCGCCGAAACCATTTGGCTCCGGCACGCATGATATGGAATTTCTCAGGCTTAGCCAGCTTTGCGACGTCCACTCATGACAAAACGCTCAATTCGATCCAGCGCCCGGGAAAGTTCGGCCTCATCCGCCGCCAGCGTCAACCGTATGTGGTTGACCGCACTGGGGCCAAACGGCTTACCCGGCAACACCGATACCAGCTCGGCATCCAGCAGTGCCTCGGCAAATGCCTCACCGCTCTCCGCCACCGCGGAGACGTCTACCATCACAAACATACCGGCATCCGGCGATTCGCAGCTCAGGCCAGGAATCTGCTGGATACGCGCCACAATCAGGTCGCGGCGTCTTTCATAGGCCTCGCGCATTTGCTTGACGAAGTAGGTATCGAATTCCAGGGCAAAGGCCGCGGCTTCCTGAATAAACTGCGGGACACCGAAAATGGTCGCACCGGCAAATTCGATCAGACGCTCGACCAGTGGCCCCTGCGCAACGGCCCACCCCAGGCGCCAACCGCTCATGGCATGCGACTTGGATAGGCCATCAATCACGATCACATTGTCCAGATGCTCGGCGGCGGTGCGCAGGGAGGTATGGCGGCGGGCAAAGGTGATCATGGAATACATTTCGTCGGAAATGAGCCAGACATCCCGCTCGCGACAGTAGGCGGCCAGCTCACGCAATTGCTCCGGAGTGGCCATGACACCGGTGGGGTTGACCGGGGTATTGATCATCACCACGCGGGTATCATCACTGATGGCCTGTTTGATGGATTCGACATCGAACTCGAAGCCCTTTTCCGGCCGGCACGCCACTTTCCGCACATCGAGCTGCAGCGCATCTGTGATCGGCACATAGCCGATGTACATGGGCTCGGGGATGACGATCTGCTCTCCCGGATTGAGCAGACAGGAAAGCACTGCAAAGATGGCATTGGTACCGCCGGGAAAGACCACCACGTCGTCCGGGCTGCACGGGTGCGGGCTGACCTTGCTCTCGATATCGGCAATGGCACGGCGCAGCATTGCCTCGCCCGCCGCCGGTGAGTAGTGGGTCCGGCCAACACCAAGGCGCGCGCGGGCGAAGTCGAGGATAGGCTCCGGGGTGTCGAAATTGGGATCGCCGACACAAAGGAAGATGACGTCTTCGCCTTTGTTGGCCAGGGCATGGGCGCGATCGCTGACGGCCCAGACATCGGCGTCAGCGGAATGGAGGGCCTGGCTCTGCTTGCTGAAACGGGGGCTATACATCTTCAGAATTCCATCTGTCTCGGTTGTTATCGATATTTCTACGTTAGCAACCGGCGAGGTAATTCACGGCGTTTCAGGACGGTTAAATTCGCATTAGCCCGATCTTTTGGGGGAGTTGGCCGCAGAAACTGCGGCATTACGCATATCAGGGTCTGAAAAGGCGCTCTGGGTCACAAGCGCGGGCTCGCAAACCGGTTGCGCAGAGTCGGCGGACTCATAGGTGCGGCCGAAGCCGGTGACAGCGGCAACCAGCATGACGCCCCAGATAGCGAGCGGGTAGAAGGTGCTGTAAAGAAAATCCAGAGGTGCCGGCGCGCTCAGGAAGGCGTACTGTTCCAGCAGCGGTCCGATGGTCACCAGCATCAGCATCGGCCAGACGTGCCAGGGGATAACAAAGCTGAAGCTGTTGGCCATGCCGTCGAGCAAATTGGCACGGCGGTTCGGATGCAGGTTCTGCGCCTGCCCCAGTTGATTGAAAATCGGGCCGGCCACCACGGTAACCCGCGCCACCAGCCCCACCAGCAGAAAGTTCAACAGAGTAGCGATACCCACCATGCTCAGCTCCGTGGAACGCGCGCTGTCACCGGTATACCGTTTGATACCATTCACCAGGCTGTCGAGTACACCATGGACGCGCATCACCCCGTAGGCGCCCATCATCAATACGATCAGCACGATGGTGGGAAGGTTCTGTACCGCGCCTTCAGTGATAACGCCCTTTAACTCGCGCCCGTCTATGTAAAACAGCTGCTCCCAGCTGAGCAGGCCAGAGCCCACACCCAGCGCGATAGCACTGAGGCACCCGTAGGTCAGCGCTTCAAAGACACTGCGCCCGCTGAGTGCGGTGCAGATCACCACGACCATCGGCAGCAGCATGATCAGCCCGCGAGGGCTGGCGCCAGAAATCAGCGCGCTGCCCGTTTCCAATGCCGGCCGGGCGCTAAAGCTGCCCGCCAGAAAATACAGCGCACAGCTGATCAGGAACGCGGGGATCACGTAGATCATACGCGCGCGTACCACTTCGCCTACTTCGGCGCAGCGCTTCTGGAATTTGTAATGCTGGGTACTACTGGAAATGATGGTGGTGTCGGATACCGGCGCGAAGTGGTCGCCGGTGGCCGCGCCGCTCAGAATGGCGCCGGCGGCGATTACCGGGTGCACCCCCAGTGCCACCGCAGCGGGGTAAATGACCGGGGTCATAATCAGCACAATGCCGACAGATGTACCCATGGCGGTGCCCAGCACAGAGCAGGCAACATAAATAAAGAGTGCGAACAGAGCCGGCCCCACCTGCAAATGCCCGGACAGCCAGATCAGCCCCTCGGCCAACCGGGCCTCGCCCAGCAGCTTGCCGTAGATTCCCACCAGCAGGAACAGGGCAAACACCAGCAACCCGGTAGAGTCCCCCAGGGATCTCGTCACATGCCCCCAGTACTCCTTCTTGCGGCGAGCGAACAGGGAGCCGAGCATCAGACCGGCCACACCGCCGGCAATCATCACATCGGCGGAAAGCACACCCCGCAGGCTGAGCGCAATTGCCGGGACTACCATGACCAGTAGCGGTAGGCAGGCAAACCAGCGGGTCAGGTAAAAGGCGTCGCGGGTGTCTTCGCTATTCTTGTTTTGCATGGTACTACTCTTGCCCGGCACACCCTGGGCACTTGAGAGCGCCGAATCGCCGTCGGGGTGATTCGGCCTGGGATCGGGAAGTTCTGCGGGCGACGACAACAGTGCCGCCGCCTATCCGTGCGTGGAAAATAGACTTACCAGTTGTAAGTCAGTGACATGCCCCATGTCCGTGGGTTGCCGTACAGAGTGTGCATACCGCGCAGGCCGTTGTCACGCATCAGGGTGCGGTAGCGCTCATCGGTGAGGTTTTCCCCGAACAGGCCGAGCGCCCAGACGCCCGCACTGGAACCGAGTTCCGCGCGCAGGTTGGTCAGGGTGTACCCGGGCTCGGTGAGCAGTACTGACTCCTGCGGGTTGGTCACCAGGTTCAGGTCGCGCTCCGAGCGGTGCGACACCTCCAGCTGTACGCGGCCATACAAAGCGCTGGAGAGTTCGCGCTCGTACTTGCCGAGGAAGTTCGCACTCAATTTGGAGTAATTCGGGGTATTGGTACCCTCAATTGAACTCTCGGGCATACCCGGAATGGTGGCGCTGACGAGGTCGCTGTCGACAATCTCCGAGTCGGTATAACCGAGCCCCAATTGCAGGTTCAGGTTGCGAGTGGCCTGGAAGATCAGGTCAATTTCCACACCCTTGGCGTCCACATCACCGACGTTGGTGAGCCGCGTGACCTGGGTGATACCGCTGGTATCCGTAGCGCTCTGCTGCACATCGCTGCGGTCGTAGAAGAACACAGAGCCATTCAGGCGCAGCTTGCTATCCACCCAGTCGCTTTTAAAGCCCGCTTCATAGGCGGTCATCGTTTCCGACTGATAGGGTTCGAACTGGTTGATGCTGGTGGCCAGGCCGCCGAAAAAGCCGCCGGTCTTGAACCCTCTGGAGACGCTGGCATAGATCAGCATATCTTCGTCGGGAGTCCACTCGAGGGCGAGCTTGCCACTGGGGTCGCTGAATGACGCCTTGCCTTCATAGGCGAGAAATGGCACCTCTCCGCCCGCCGCAGGAATGTACAAGCGTTCCTCGCCATCGAACGTTTTGTCCTCGTCGGTGTAGCGCAGCTCGCCGACCAGGTTCCAATCCTCGCTAAAACGCCACTCAGCGTGGCCGTATATGGAACTCGCCTCAGTGCCCTGCTCGTAAGTCTGGAACAGGTACTCTGCACCGTTGTAGGCGACCGGCAGCAGTCCGTCTTTGCCCAGCAAGAAAGTGGCTTCACTGAGGTCATCTGCCGCATAGTTGACGCCAACCACCCAATTGATGGTGTCGCTGCCCTCATAGGCCAGGCGGAACTCCTGCGACCAGGCTTCGATCTCGGTGTTGTAGTCGCTGTGGGCGTGCTCGACCGGCAGGCCATCCAGGTCGGCGACCCGGCGATACGTGATGCTGTCGTAGGCGCTGATCGAGCTGAGTACGTAGTCGCCAAAAGTAAATGCCGCGTGCGCGCTCGCGCCTTGCCAGCTGTTATCCAGGAAGCCGCCCAGATCCGCAGCGGAATCGTAGTCACCGGTAATGCCGTAGTCTGCGGCGCTGTTGCCGGTGTTGTAGGCACAGTTCTCGCCTACCCCATTGCCGGACGCTAAAGAGTCACACAGCATGCCCAAGGCCGAGCCCACGCCCACGTTGGAGTATGGCGGCACAGGCCCCACCGTGCCCAGGTCGGCAAAGGTGGCTACCGGTTGCAGCAGCGGCAGCTCAGATTGGTCGGCACCACCGTGGATCTTGAACAGCAGGTCGGTATTTTCGTTCGGCGTGGCACGCAACAGTGCGCGGCCAGCCCAGCGATCTGTCTCTCCGTGCTCAAAATCGTTGCTAACGCTGTTGTAATCGCGGTCGTCACTCTGCTCCATGCGGCCACTGAAACGCACCGCGACCGTTTCACCGAGCGGCGCAGAAATAGCACCCTCGAACTGGCGACGGTTATAGCTGCCGTACTCAGCGTTGAGATAGCCACCAGCTGCCTCATCCACCTCGGGCTTTCTGGAAATCAACTGCATGGCGCCCGAGATCGTGTTGCGTCCGTAAAGGCCGCCCTGCGGGCCTTTCAGCATTTCGACCCGCTCCAGGTCGAACATGGTAAAGTCTGCCGACACAATGGAAGTCTGATAGACCTCGTCGACATAGAAGGCGGTGGTTGGGCTGTCATTGACGCGGAAGTTTTGCAGGCCAACACCCCGCACCACGATGATCGGCATACCACCACCGGAAATATTCAGGCTGCTGACATTCGGGATTACGTTGGCGAGATCTTCAGGCTTGGTGATTCGCTGTTCACGAAGGCTGTCACCAGAGAGTGCGGCGACTGCGATACCCACATCCTGGCTGCCCTGGTTCCGCTTCTGGGCAGTGACGGTAACCTCTTCGATACCCCAGCTTTCGCTTGCGTCCTGGGCCACCGCAGCATTGTGCACTGCAGCGGCCAGCAGGGAAATTGCCATCGCAGGGGCGAGGCGCTTGGCGGTTGAGCCGCCATACTCTTGGGATTTGGACATCGCCGATCTCCTGATTCTTATTATGTTTGTGCAAGTGCCATAACCTTTGACTGGGTCTACGACCGAAAGGCACCTGTTCAAGGGTTCTCGAATTATCTTTCTGCCCCCTGGGGAGGAACACGACTTTACAAGTCCGGTTGACAACCCCACGGTCCCGGGCAGAATCCATCGTGCATTAGATTGACGCCCCGGGAGTAACGCTTTGAGCTCAAAAAAACACCCCCCCAGTGAAAGCCGCAGCGTGCCGTTTGGCCGCGTCCTCCGGTTTTGGCGCGGAGTGTACCAGTTGAGCCAGGAGGAGCTGGCGCACCGTATCGACTCAGCCAGCCGCCATATCAGTCGCCTGGAAAAAGGGGATGCGCAGCCGAGTAAAGAAATGGTGTTGCGGATCGCACAGGCCCTCAACCTGGGGCAGCGCGACACCATCAACCTGATGCTCTTCGCGGGCTATACCGAACTGTCCTATGAGATGGACTTCCACTCTCCAGAATTTGCCCATCGCCGTGAAGAAGTCATTCTCGGCCTCAAGGCTCTGGACCCCAACCCCGCAGTAGTGGTGGATATGACCGGCGACATATTAATGGTCAATCGAGCCTGGGCAGGCCTGCAACACAGGCTGGACCCCAGGGGAGAGCTGGACGACAGCAACCTTTTCGATTTTTTGTTCAGCTGGGCCGATGCCAGCCAAGTGCCACAGGACTGGGGCGGCACCCTCACCGTATTGATGTTGGCGCTTCAGCAATGGCTGTTTTTTTGCGACGACGAGAACCACAAGATCGCCAAATTATTGGCACGTCTGCAGAACTCCCCCTATGTAGGTGAAAACTGGCAGCAGCAGGCTGCATCGCGCCTCGCGGGTAAAGAGTTCAGAGTCAACCTGAGTCTCGGCAACGGCGTGCAGAGTTTCCGGGTGCACAGCTATATTGAGAACTTGCTTGGCCCCCTGGCCTTTTCTGCAATTCCCGACCTCCTGGTAATGACATTTTGCCCGGAGGACGAATCACTGGACCTCAATAACCTCCTTGATCCACCGCCTTCTCACCGTCAGCTGTTCTATTAGCAGTACACTGAATAGCACCGCCAGATATGCCGACATTCTTTTAGTCCGCGACCCTCTCCCGCCAGACTTGGCAAGTCATGGCCCGACGCGCTACCCGCCAACATAATCCCGTCTTTGACACATAAAAATTTTCATAACAAGAGTGGCCACATGCCGCCAGAGCGGGAGTTCGCATGTCTGTCGTTACCTACGAATTAAAAGAGCACGTAGCGCTGATCACCCTCAATCGACCTGAGGCTATGAATACCTTCAATCCGGATATGTACCGGGAATTCAATGCCGCCACGGCCCGCTTTCGCGATGACAAGGACGCATGGGTGGCGGTAATCGCCGCTGCCGGAGAGCGCGCTTTTTCCGCGGGAGTCGACATCAAGGCGCTCGACCAGTTCGCCAACGAAAGTGACCTCGACGCGGCAAAAGAGGTGTTCGACGTGGAGCTTGAGGGCGAGTACTTCTGTGACAAGCCGATTATCGCCGCCATCCAGGGATACTGCGTGGGCGAAGGCCTGAGCATGGCACTCGGTTGCGACCTGCGTATCTGCACCGAGAATGCCCAGTTCCTGCTGCCGGAAAGCAAGCTCGGCATCCCCACCATCAACGCCGCCATGCATGGCGCACGCATTATGGGGGTTTCCAACGCACTGGAGCTGCTGCTTTTGGGCGAAGCCCGCGATGCGGCCTGGGCCTACCGCACCGGTCTCGTGAACCTGGTTGTGGCGGAAGACAAACTGCTCGAGACCGCAATGGAATGGGCACAGAAAATAGCGTCCTTGAGCCCGCTGGCCAACCGGATCACCAAAGAGATGGCAGTACTGGGGCAGACCCGTGGCTTTAATGAGAACGCCGCTATCGGTGCAGCCAAGCGCGACCAGCTGATGCGCAGCCACGACGTGCAGGAAGGGCGCCGTGCGTTTATGGAAAAGCGCGCAGCGAAATTTATTGGCGCCTGAGCCTGTTTCCAAACTCAATATTAGTGAGCCCCCAGCAATGCAAGACAATTGGAAAGCTGCCGAGCGCCTGGATCTGAACCACCCGGAGTTGCAACAGCTACAGTTCGAAAAGCTCAGACAACAGCTGATTCGTGTTTACGAGGAATCTCCGTATTACCGCGAGAAATTTGATCGCGCCGGCGTCAACCCGCACGAGTTCAGTTCCATCGAGCAATACAAAGACTATCCGACCTTTGACAAGTATGAAGAGCGCGAGAGCCAGGCCCAGTCGCTCAGGGAGCACAATCATCCGCTGGGCATGCATCTGACCTGCGATATCCGCGAGGTCAACCGCATGAGCGCGTCATCTGGCACCACCGGGACGCCGAGCTTTCAGGGACACACCGCCAGAGACCGGGAGATCATCTCGCGCAATTTCGCGCGCATGGCAGAGATGTGCGGTCTCAAGCGCGGTGACAAGGTGATGATGGCTGGTGTGATGAGCATGTGGGTCGCCGGTATACCCACGGTCGATGCACTGCTTTCTTTCGGTGCCAATGTAATTCCCATCGGCGGTCTTGTGGGCACTGCGAAAGTGGTGGAAATGATCCAGCTTACACGCCCGCAGGTTATCGTGTGCACCCCCTCATTCGCACGCCAGATGCTTAAGAAATCCCGCACTGAACTGGGTGTGGACCTCAGTATTCAGGGTGTAGAGAGCCTGGTGGTATACGGCGAGCCCGGTGGCAGCGTACCGGAAATTGTCAGGGAGCTGTCGGAGGGCTTCGGCGGCGCGTCGATTTTCGATATGAGCGGCGGCACCGGCTGCCTGAACCCGATTTTCAGCCAGTGCAGGGAGCACGCCGGCATGCACTTTATCGCGCCGGACAGTGCTTACATCGAGCTGTACGATCGCGAAACAAATACTGTGCTGCCCTGGGAAGACGGCGCAGAGGGGGAGTTTGTCTACACGGGCCTAGATCGCGAGTGCGGGCCGCTCATCCGGTTTATGGACGGTGATAAGATGCGCGTGCACATGACGCCATGCAAGTGCGGCCTACCGGGCATGCGTTTTGAAATTCTCGGCCGCGTTGACGACATGTTGCTGGTGAAGGGGGTAAATGTATTCCCCACCGCCGTGCGCGACCTGGTAATGAGTTTCGAAGGCGAGGTAACAGGCAATGTACGCATTCTTAAAGAGTCTGAATCCCCGGTAGTGCAACCTCCGTTACGCGTAAAAGTGGAATGTGTTGGCCAGCCGGATAGTGCGATCCGCACCAGCCTTAAACAGCGCATCGAAGAAAAAATACAGCGTCAGCTGCGATTCCGCGCTGAGATATCCCTGTTCGACGAAAATACGCTGAAAATGGAATACGGCGCCACGGGAAAAGTAAAACTGCTGGAAAGCGCACCATCCAGTTAACGCGATCTAAAACCGATAATTGATACTCAACCCGCCAATGGTGTCATCCGGGCGTACCAGAAAATCCGCGGCGATACGGAAGTTGTCGTTGACGTTCACCCCCACCATGGCGCCCACGCCATTCTGGAAGAAACCGGCATTCTTGCTGCGATAGCCGGCCATATACGCCCAGTTATTGCGGATTGAATTGACGCCAATTCGAACATCCTGCTCGTCGTCGCCGGCGTTGTGTTCGAGCCAGAATTCACCAAACCACTGCCGCTCCGCCGATTTCGCGCTGTTGTAGAAGAAGCCGGCGCGGCAGCGGCGGTAGTCCCGTTCCTGGCCCCGTACCCAGAGCCCAAGCGGATCCTGGCGCACCCCATAATTGCCTTCATAGGTATAGGCGGGAATGGTGTCCTCACTGAAGCTATCCACCCGTATCTGTGTCCAATCTACGGACACAAATGGCCCCATGTGACTGTCGAGGTTGCGACTGGCGTCATAGCCAGCGCGCAGTGCGAGGTTAAAGCCATCACCACTGGTATCGGCATCCAGGCGATGGGAAAAGCTATTGCCGAGATGGATGGTGCGCTCGATATCGTCGTAATCAATATCGGACCAGCCAATCCCACCGTCGACAAAGTAAAAGCCGTTGTCCCAGCGCGCAAATGCCGAGAGGTTGAAGTTGCGGCCTTTGAGGAAGATATCCGGGGGCTCGTATTCACTGCCACCGTAGGACATGCCGAGCCCCCACTCGAGGTGCTCAAAACCGGCAAAACTCATCCCGAGGAATCCGTCCCAGGCCGGGAACTCATCGTTGATTGCCAACCCAGTGCCCAGCTCGGCATGCTCAACACTGGCACCGAAGAAAACGGTGGTAACCGGGTCGCGATAACGCTGGGAGATCAGGTGGTGATCAATGTTGATTTTGTGCTGGCGGGTGTTCTGGTAACCCAGATCCGGCAGCACCGCAAAAGCGACCGGTGCCATGAGGATTTCATAGTAATAATCCGCCAGCACCCTCTGCGCCGCCAGTGAGGGGTGGATACCGTCGTAAAACACCAGCATGTCCGGATTGGGGTTGCTGCCATTTTCTCCGTACACCGGGTGCGGATTGGCGCAATTGGTGTAGCAGGTGGCACTCTGGTCGATATTGGCAAACCCAAACGCCGCCGGCATTGTTACCGCGAGTTCGATAATGCCCTGCAGATCCAGCAGCAGGATATCTCCGATCGCATTGACCTGGCGGCGCAGGGCGTCATTGAACCATTCCGACCCCAGGTTGGCGTAGGCGACCGCGGCCGCGCCTTCGGCGTAAACCGCGGGGGTACGACCGATACGCGGCGCATTGGCCATCACCACATAACCGGCGCCTGCCCGGTTCAACTCGCTACCAGCGGTGGACAGAAAGGTCGCCGCGCGCGCCATGGAATCCTCCGACAGGTCACCGCGGCGCACACCGTCAAGAATATTGTTGCCACCACCCAGTAAAAAATAGAGCCCGTCCGGATCCGGGGTATTCTGCGCTAAATAGCCCTGGCCAGTGGCGAAGGGCACGCCCCCCAGTGTGATGTCATTGTCGGGATCATCGACCAGTGCCTGCAGAGCCGCGGGATTGCCGAACGCCGCGATGGCCGCCAGGGTATCCTGCGCGCTCAAATAGGGGCTCTCCCCCGCCGCCGGGTCACAGACGCCATCCTCGCCACAGCGGCCGGCATCCGGCAGTATGGTGGTGAGGACATTGTGATCCGCTACCGTGGTGTCCGGGAACAGCGCCCGGAACCGCTGCGACCCGACTACATCCAACAGCACATCCGCTGTGCGGTTGCCCCCCACAGCCCAATTACCGCCATTGCGCAGCACCGATTGCGCCACCTGCTCAAACTGCTGCTGCGGTGAGCCCGCCGCCGGTGCACAGGGAATGGCGCCACCGAATTCGGGGCCCAGGCCGAAACAGGAATTGGCAGTACCCAGGCCAAGGCGGTCCGCCAAATAGGAAACCGCCGGCTGGCGTGGATAAATCCCCAAAAGATCGGCGTTGGTAAACACCCCTGCGTTGCCGTCATCCGAAAGGCTGTCGCCGAATGCAGTGAGTGAACGGTAAAGGCCAAGGCTTGCGTCTTCGGCGGCGGCAGAGGTGGACACGGCGCAGATGGCAGCGGACAGGGCCAACGCCCTCATTGCTCTGGTTCCGGAAGTGGGTATTGTCCCGGTTAAAGTCACTGCGGCCTCCTTGCCACGGAAATTTTCGTGGCAAGTATAGGCCAGTGCCGTTGGGGAAGTTTTGCCGCGACGATGGCCGGAAACGGAATCGCCCGATTACTGGACCTGCTGTTCGGAGGCGCTGTCGCCCTGCTCGATCAGCGGCACCAGTACGCCGCTGATAAATGCCGCCAGCAGCCCCCAGACCAGGGCTATGGCCACAAGGCACTGCCACACTGGCCGCCCCCAGCCCGCCGGCCCGAAGTGGACACTGTTGAAATAAAACAGAGGAGCGGCAATAACGCTGGTCAACGCGGCGTGCAATGGGCGACGCATAAGGAAACCCAGGGAGTAGCGCATAGTGGTGGCGAGCATCGCCCAGATGCAGATTGACCAGGCGGGGGGCAGGTTGGATCGGTAATCCTGTACGCCATTGGCCATAAATGCCCACTCGACGCCGAACCCGCAGAAAATGAAACCGAGAATCAGGAAGATATCCCGCATATCCCGCCACATCACGAAGTGCAGCATAAGCACCAGAAACAGGGCTATGAGCGCCATTGCGTTCCCGTAAAGCAGGGCTACCCACCACCCGGCAACAAAGAGACTGAAATTCACCAGCTTTTTATGATTCATTGGCGACTCAATTATCAGAACCGTTTCTGTACAGCGGATGCCGGGTGCCGTTGTGCCTGAAAACCCGCACGCCCCCCGAATAAATCAGAGGTTCCTCAAGACTTCAAGTTAGCAAAGACTTCGATCGCGTGTTTGCGGGAGTCCGTCACATTGCACATTGGCGGCGGATAGCCGTCCACTGGCGGTGGGCAGTGAATATCCCTGGCGGACAACCGGGCAAGCTCCGGCACAAACACCCGAATGAAGTCGCCCTCCGCATCAAATTTCTTCGACTGGCTGTAGGGGTTGAAGACACGGAAATAGGGTACAGCGTCAGTTCCCGTCGAAGCTGCCCACTGCCAGCCGCCATTGTTCGCCGCGAAATCCGCGTCCACCAGTTGCTGCATGAAATAGTGTTCGCCGCGGCGCCAGTCGATCAGCAGGTTTTTGGTCAGAAACGAGGCCACCACCATACGCAAGCGGTTGTGCATCCAGCCGGTGCGGTTGAGCTGGCGCATGGCCGCATCCACGATCGGCACACCGGTTTCACCGGCACACCAGCGCTCAAAGTCGTGCTTGCTCCGCGACCAGGGAACCTGCTCGGTTTCAGGCTTGAATGGCTGGTTGCGGCACACGCGCGGGAAATTCACCACAAGATGCTGGTAAAACTCCCGCCACAGTAGTTCGCTCAGCCAGGTGCTGGCCCCCTCACTCTTCCCGACCCAGTGCCCACCGTTCTCCGCCAGCGCCATCTTTACGCACTGGCGAATGGAAACCGCACCGCAGTTCAGGTACGGCGACAAACGCGAGGTGCCTTCGACGCCGGGAAAGTCCCGCAGCTTGAGATAGTCGTCCACCTTTTCCGAGAATGTCTCGAGATGCGCAAGCCCCGCGGCCTCCCCCACCGGCCAATCGAGCACCCGCTCGGCGCCGCCCGCAGGCACACCGTAATCGCCCACGGTTTTCGGGATTGTGCGCACCAGGTTGTTCTCGGCTTCCAGCGCCTGCCACTCCGGCCAAAGCTGCAAATGGTCACCTGAACGCGCGCGGGGTGCGGGCAGTGGATCCATCGCTTCATCGCCGTGGCGGGCGATGAATGCGCGCTTGAAGGGAGTGAACACCTTGAAGCCGTCACCACTATTGGTGGTCAGGCTGCCCGGCGGAATCAGGGTGCGGTCGGTGCAGTACTCCACAGGCACGCCAACCTCTCTCAGCGATTCCCGCACCGCCTCGTCCCGCTTCCGTTCATTCAGCGGATACTCGGCATTTGCGAACACCGCGTCGACGTGCAGCTTGTGGGCAAGCTGCGCCAGCGCGGCAGGCACCTGAGCAAAAGTCGACAGTTCGAGGAAGTACAACGGGATATTGCGCGCGGCCAGATCCTGCTGCAAATGCTGCAGCGAACGCAGGCGGAACGCCACCACGTTGTCGCCATCGCCGTGGCTGCGCCAGGTCTCCGGACAGGCGATGAACACAGCTGCCAGCGCATCACTGCCTTTGTCGGCGCGATACAGGGCGGTGTTGTCGGCACAGCGCAGGTCATTGCGCAGCCATACCAGGCCGCGACGGAAGGGCGCGCGGCTGCCGCGCGAGTTTTTATCAACCATCACTACTTCGTATCGTTGTCAGTGGAAGTCACACAGCCCCAGCTCCGCGGGCTCAGCGGCCAGCAATACCTGGCTGTGGATAAATGCGTGGGGACTGCGTGGCAGGTAGTGACGCAGCATGGTCAGCACCGCAGACAGGGGCTTGTGTCCGACGCGGTACTCCTCGATCAGCTGCTGTAACTCCGCCTTTTCTTCCTTGTTGAGGTATTCCTTGAGGTGCCCCTGGCTATGCATCAGCGCATTGGTTCTGTCTTTGCGACTCGCGGGCCGGGACAGGATTTGCATGATGCGACCGCGTACCGCGAATGCCAGTTCGTCTTCCGGCATGGCCTTGGAATCCGCCAGCAGGCGCCCAAGCGCACGGGTGGCATCCTGGTTGTGCGCCATCAGCAGGTATTTGTAAGCGGTGTAGAACTCGATGATGCGGGCAATGCGCGAGGGGCGCTTTTCCGCCACCGGTTCCGATTCGGCCTCCGCTACCTCTTTCCCTTCCCCTTCCCCTTCCCCTTCGACGTAGCGGAACCAGGCATCGTAGGCAAACACCCGGGTGAGGAAGTTTTCCCGCAATTCGTTGTTATTCAGCCGTCCGACCTCTTCCATCGGCAGGTGCGGAAAGTGCTGCTGGATTCGGCGCGCGAACACACCGACGCCTTCGCTGTCGATGCCATGGCCGTTGTCCAGGTAGCGACGCACGCCGCGCAGCCCGCAACTGGGGGAGTTCTGCATAAAGATGTAGCCGCGGATCTTCTCCAGCTGCGGCACTTCCGAATCGGCGTAGTCCCGCAACTGGTCAGTCACATCCACACTGGGGTCATCCACTCCCACCACGCGCACGGCATCCACATCGGCGCTGGCTTTATCCACAAGCAGGTGAATGGGCTTGCGCGGCACCCCCAGGCCGATGGCCACTTCCGGGCAAAGCGGCACATACTCAAAACAGCGGGCGAGCAGCTCGGTGCACACCTTGCTGTGCTTGTGGCCACCGTTGTATCGCACCGGGTCGCCCATCGCGCACTGGCTGATACCGACGGGAATGCGGGTCTGGCGGGGTAGTATTTTCATTGGGCCCTACTGGATTGGTGCTCACAGACTGTGCATGTACTCAGTGTACTGTACGCAGTTCCCGCCGGGGTGGATGACCGGCGGCTGGTTTTTCCGGTGCCGGTTCACGTCTGCGCAATTTCCAAGCTCTGAGCAGCGCCGTTTCCGCTAATTGTTGCGCGGGCCGCCACCGTCGCTACAATGCCAGACCTTCTTATATCTACCTGCGAAGCGGCAGATCCGCTCAGATACCCACAGACACCAATAGTTAGCACCCCGGGGCCCGGAATGATTCCAGCACTGCGCGAAATCAACGAAGTACAGGCGCTCTACCTGCAGTTCCTCAGTGCACTGAAACAGGCAGACTTCCACGGCGACATCAGCCCAAGCTACGCCAGCCGCACCGTGCTGGCGACGGATAACTCGATCTATCAGGTTCTGCCCCAGGCCGTGGTATACCCGCGCGACGAGCACGACCTGCAGCTGCTGATGACGCTCGCCGACAACGAGGAATTCCACAAAGTGGTGCTGTCGCCCCGCGGCGGCGGCACTGGCACCAACGGCCAGTCCCTGACAGACGGTATCGTGGTGGATATCTCCCGGCACATGAACCGGATCCTCGAGATCAATGTGGCGGAGCGCTGGGTACGGGTGCAGACCGGCGTGGTCAAGGACCAGCTGAACGCCGCGCTCAAGCCCCACGGCCTGTTCTTCGCCCCGGAACTGTCCACCAGCAACCGCGCCACCATTGGCGGCATGATCAACACCGATGCCTCGGGCCAGGGATCCTGTGTCTACGGCAAGACCCGCGACCATGTCCTGGAACTGCAAACCGTGCTGATGGGCGGCGAGTTGTGGCACTCCCACGCCATCGACGAAGACACCCTGACCGAGATCACTGGCGCCGACAGCCGCGCCGCGCGGGTGCACCAGCTCTGCGACACCATCGACCGCGACAAGCGCGCGCTGATTGAGGCCAAGTTCCCGAAGCTGAACCGCTGCCTGACCGGCTACGATCTGGCGCATATCCGCGACCGGGAAAAAGACGGCCGTTTCAACCTCAACAATATCCTGTGTGGCTCCGAAGGCACCCTGGGCTTTATTGCCGAGGCCAAGCTGAACCTGCTGCAGATTCCCAAGTGCGCGGCACTGGTCAACCTCAATTACGACCACTTCCAGGATGCGCTCAGGGACGCACCCGACCTGATGAAGGCCGGCCCCACCTCGATTGAGACGGTGGACAGCAAGGTACTGCAGCTGGCGATGGGCGATATCGTGTGGGACAGCGTGAGCGAATTCTTCCCGCAGTCCTCCGACGACGGCCAGCAGCGCCCGGTGAACGGCATCAACCTGGTGGAGTACACGGCGGATTCCGAGGAAGAACTGGACGCCGCACTCAAGGCCTTCACCGACCACATCGACAGCCTGGTCGGTCAGCCCGGCAAGAGCTTCGGCTACACCATCGCCCGCGGCCACCAGCAGGTAAACAAGATCTGGGGCATGCGCAAGCGGGCCGTGGGCCTGCTCGGCAACGCCCAGGGCGAGCAGCGCCCAATCCCGTTTGTGGAAGACTGTGCGGTGCCGCCGGAAAACCTCGCGGATTTCATTGCTGAATTCCGTGCGGCACTGGACGAGGCCGGTTTCGCCTACGGCATGTTTGGTCACGTGGATGCCGGCGTACTGCACGTGCGCCCCGCGATCGACATGAAAGACCCGGAGCAGGCCAAACAGATTCGCGCCATCACCGAGCAGGTCGTCGCACTGGCAAAGAAATACAACGGCCTGCTGTGGGGTGAACACGGTAAAGGTGTGCGCTCCGAGTTTGCCCCGGAATTTTTCGGCGAGCTCTACCCCGAGCTGCAGCGGATCAAGGCCGCCTTCGATCCCCGCAACCAGCTGAACCCCGGCAAGATCGCCACCCCCAGCGTCGCCTCCGGCCTGCTCAAAATCGACCAGGTACCGACGCGCGGCGAACACGACCGGCAGATTCCCGCCCAGGTGTGGGAAGGCTACTCCGAGGGTGTCTACTGCAACGGCAACGGGGCCTGCTTCAACTGGAACCCGGACGATGCCATGTGCCCGTCCTACAAGGCCACGCGCAATCGCATCCACTCGCCGAAAGGCCGCGCGTCGCTGATGCGCGAGTGGCTGCGCCTGCTCGCCGATCGCGCGGTGGACCCCGAAGTGGTTGCGCGCAAGCAGCGCGAGCAGTCCTTTATCATCGGGCTGCCCGGACGGATCAAAAACTCGCTGGCAAAGGCCCGCGGCGAGTACGACTTTAACCACGAAGTGAACGAAGCCATGCAGGGCTGCCTCGCGTGCAAGTCCTGCGCCGGCCAGTGCCCGATCAAGGTGGACGTGCCCACCTTCCGCGCCAAATTCCTCGAACTCTATTACAGCCGTTACCTGCGCCCGCTCAAGGACTATTTCGTCGGCAGCCTGGAGTTCGTCATGCCGCAGCTTGCGCGGGTGCCGCAGCTGTACAATTTCCCTTTGCGCCTGAGGCCGGTGCGCTGGCTGCTGGAGCGCGGTCTCGGGCTTGCGGACTCTCCGGCACTGTCCGCTACCCGCCTCGACCAGGCGATGCGCGAGCTGGGTGTACCTTACGCCACCAGCGCGAGCCTCCGGGCCATGGGGCCCGCGCAACGGCAAAAGGCGGTGGTCATCGTGCAGGATGCCTTTACCAGTTATTTCGATGCCGACGTGGTGGCCGACACCCTGCGCCTGTTGAAGCTGCTGGACTTCAACCCACTGGTGGCGCCGTTTCGCGCCAACGGCAAGCCCCTGCATGTACATGGCTTCATGCGCCAGTTCGCACAGGTCGCCGCAGGCAACAGCGCAATGCTGAACGGTCTCGCGGAAAGTGGCATTCCTCTGGTGGGTATCGACCCCTCCATGACACTGACCTATCGCTCCGAGTACAAAAAGCTGCTGGGTGACAAGGCGCCGCAGGTACTGCTGCTGCAGGAATGGCTGGCGGAACACACTGAACACCTCGCCACCAACAAAAACCGCCTGCAACAGCGCAGCTTCACCCTGCTGCCCCACTGCACAGAGCAATCCAATGCCGCCGGATCCAGCCGCCAGTGGCAGCAGGTGTTCAGCGCGCTGGGCATGGAGCTGGCAACAGAGGCCGCAGGCTGCTGTGGCATGGCCGGCACCTACGGCCACGAAACCGCCAACAAGGAGACCTCCAAGGTGATCTTCCAGCAATCCTGGGCGCCGAAGCTCCAGGGCGACACCGCGGCGATCCTGGCCACCGGTTATTCCTGTCGCTGCCAGAGCAAGCGCTTTGCCCAAAAAGAATTGCGCCATCCGCTGCAGGCGCTACTGGCGCAGATCGAAGATTCGGGGTTTACTGTCAGTAACCACTAACAAGCCGCCACTGGAGGCGCTCCCCGATGTACCAGGCCCGCCTGCTGCCTACCTTGCTCCCGGCCCTCGCCCTGAACCTGTGGCTGGCATTGCCGGCCAACAGCGAGCCCAATGAATCAGAGGCGCCGGTCGCCGAGCTGATCGGCGACGCGGAGCAGTACGCGCTCGGCGGCGATTACGATGCGGCCCTGCCACTTTACGAGCGGGCCATTGCCAGCCTCACCGATGATCAGCCACAGCAGCATCGCCTGCGCTACCGCTACGGCATCATCCTCAATGCCCTGGGCGGACAGCGCCCGGATCTCTACCCGCTCGCGCGCAGCCAGTTCCAGGCGGTGCTGTCCTACATTCAGTCGGCACCGGGGCTGCCCTTCGAGCACTCCGCAGCCCGGGTGCGCTCTGCCCTGGCGCACACCTATCACCAGCAATCCGCGACTGTGGATAACCCGCAGCAGCGGGCGCAGCTGTTGCGCAATGCCTACCAGCTGTATCGCACAGCCCTGGACGAGCTGGAGAAGGAAGAGGACTGGCAAAACCTGGCGATCACTTACTTCAACATTGGGCAGGTATGCGAGTGGCAGGGCAATCTGGAAGAAGCGATCGAGTGGCTGGAGCAGGCGGTGACCCTGGATCGTCACCACGGCTTTGACGACCTGGAAGAAGATCAGGCTTACCTGACTGCCCTTCGGGAAATGGTCATTCCAACTCGCCCCGTAGACAACACCCCCATCTGAACAGTGCCAATAGCACCCTGAGCGCACGGTAGCGAGCAAAGCGTACTGAGAAAGCTTGCTACCGGAGCCCCGCTATTCGCGAGATGTATATCCTAAATCCATCCCTTTTATACCCTTCGCCATGCCCAAATCGCCCCCAAATTGCCCGGTTACAAGGTCGATTACTCCCCGTATTCGGAAAATCCAGCCGGTCTGACCTGATAGTCTCAAATAAATATAAAAAAATTATGTTCCACGGAATCTCTGGTCTCCCCCCTGAAGCTGGTCATTTTTTCCACAGCAGAAGCATGACATCGTTGTCATAGCAGATTTGCGATCAGCAACCAGATTCCCATAGAAAAGATTTAGGAGCGACCATCGCTGTCATCAAAGCGTAACCTCTAGTTCGTTTATTTCACCAAAACCACAAATCGAAGTCTCAGGTTCCATTCTTAGAAAACAACACGACAATCTGTGCGGTAATTTATCCGCGAAGCAGAAAAGATTGATTCCCCTCCACCGATCTCTAATATGGCCCTTCCTGATCAAACATTGATCACTTATTACGAAATCAACTTGGAGGCTGAGCAGGCAAACCCAGTCTGCGACCGAAAAGCTTTCGGAGGTAAGATCCTTATGCGACAGAGTCTGAAAAAATACGTGCTTGTACTGACTGCTTCTCTTGCGGCACTGGCCGGCGGAGATGCCTTTGCCGCAATCAAGGAACCAGCGGGCAAGAAAAAGAAGTCCCTGACCGTCACGGCCACCGCCTACAACTCAGTGAAAGGCCAGACCGATGACGACCCCTGGATGGCAGCCTGGAACAACAAGCTGCGTCCCGGCGACAAGATCATTGCCGTATCCCGCGACCTCGAAAAGCACGGCCTGACCAACGGCACCAAGGTGCGAATTGAAGGCCTGCCCGGCACCTACACCGTGCGCGACCGGATGAACAAGCGCTTTACCAACCGCATCGATGTGTGGATGGAAAAAGACATCAAGAAGGCCCGCCTGTGGGGCAAAAAGAAGCTGAAGATCATCTGGGATCACGATAAGAAATAACCGCCGGAAGGCGCGCTGGGATTCTCACCCCCAGAACCCAAAACCCCGCATCACTGCGGGGTTTTGTCATTTATGGCTGGTCATATACCGGGCTTAAGAGACTCCGGAGACTAGGGCTCTGTGGTGGCGGCAATCCCGGGCACTTCATGACAGGCGGCGTTCTCAATGTAGTAAATACTGGGCTGGCGATCTTCGTTATAGCGATGCTCTACACCGCCCTCACGAAACACGATCAGGTACTCCGTCTTCACCCAGCCTTTTTCCGTCAGGTATTCGCTGAGCCAGAGCACTGCCGGGGAGTTTTCATAGCAATTGCCGTAAAACATCCGGGTCTTCTCCACCAGCTTGCTGGTTTCATAGTCGCGATATTTACCCGGGTAGGTAAAACGCTCGCCATCCAGGTCGTCGGCAATCACACCGGCTTCCGCCTGGGGCCGGTCTTCCTCGGCCAGCCTGCTCGAGCCGCTGTCTGAAACCGGATCATCGCCCACGGATTCTCCTGACGGAGAGTCCAGCAGCCCAAGTGCATCCGCTCCCCCGTCACTTCCATTGTCACTTTCCGCGGGAGGATGACTCCAGCCGGTACCGTCGTCGATTTTTTCAAAGTAGATAGCCGTGTTTTCATCACAGTCCACACAGCTGCGTCCCGCGATGATGGCATAACCTTGCAACTCGCCCACCAGGCGCGCTTCCGCCAGGTTTACGTCAATGGTGCGTGTATCCGATAACTCGAGCTCAATACCGGAGAATGCCGGCATGGCGTTCACGGAGCAGATAAAGGAGAGGGAAAGGAAAGGAAAGAAATACTTCATGCAGAGCAACCACAATTCTTACGCCTGCAGATTGCCGGTGCGAAGTGCGGCATCGCCGCCGGCAACAGCCGGCGCCGCCGGGGCAACATTCCTTGCAGCCCTCAGGCGACGCCTTGATTGGGTGTGCTGTTACACTGTCGCGATTCCCTTCTATGTATAACCATAGCAGCCATGCGAAATCCTGCTGGTCACCCGGGCATTTATTCGCAAACGGACTGGTTGATACGGGTCACGCAGATTAAGAGGCCGTTGTGTCTGCTCAGGGGGCTTCCCAGTCGCTCGCTTCCGCGGGCCCGATAAATGCGCCAATCCCCTCCTCTTTCAACGCATCCAGCGCCTCCGTGAGCGCTTCCTCATCGGTATCGAACACATCCTCCCAGACGGTGGTGTTGTTGTTTTCATCCACGATCTCCAGCAGCCAACCACCGTCGCCATCTTCATAGATATCGATGTCGACACTGCGGTCGCCGTCGCTGAATGTCCGGCACAGAGGGGATTCTTTGGAAGTGGTTTGTTCGTCGCCCATGGCACAACCTCGCTGGCAGCCTCGGATTTGGGGAAAAAAGGGATGGCAGCGTAGCAGAGATCCGGACCGACAGTGAACATTCGGTCAACCGCATCCTGGCGCTGTCGAAAAAGTGTACGACACCCACGGAAGAATTCCGTTAAAATGCGCGGCTATTTTCACCCCCGGGACGCAGGATTGTTTCTTTCGCCCGGGTTCCATGCCCCGGAATTACGCTCCGGACAGCAAGAAAGGTATCACCATGAACGTCGTCGTCTGCGCGCTGTATAAGTTCGTCACTCTGGACAACTTTGAATCCCTTCGCGAGCCCCTGCTCAATACCCTGCTGAAACACGAGGTACGCGGTACCCTGCTGCTGGCCAAAGAAGGCATCAATGGCACTGTCGCGGGCAGCCGCGCGGGTATCGACGCGCTGCTGGCCTACCTGAAGTCCGACCCGCGCCTGGCCGAGCTCGACTACAAAGAGTCTTACACCGAGGCAATGCCCTTCCTTCGCAGCAAGGTAAAACTGAAGCGGGAAATCGTGACCATGGGTGTCGAGGGGATCGATCCCCGCCGCACCGTGGGCACCTATGTGAAGCCCGCAGACTGGAATGCACTGATTTCTGACCCGGAAGTGCTGCTGATTGATACTCGCAACGACTACGAAGTCCAGGTTGGTACCTTCGAGCACGCGGTGAACCCGAAGACCACCGCTTTCCGCGAATTCCCGGATTATGTGAAAGAGCACCTGGATCCGCAGAAGCACAAGAAGGTCGCGATGTTCTGCACCGGCGGTATCCGTTGTGAAAAATCGACCGCCTACCTGAAAGAGCAGGGTTTCGATGAGGTCTACCACCTGCACGGCGGTATTCTCAAATACCTGGAAGAAGTTCCCAAGGAAGAAACCCTCTGGCGCGGCGAGTGTTTCGTTTTTGACGAGCGCGTTACCGTGAACCACGACCTGGAAAAAGGCAGCTATGAACAGTGCAACGCCTGCCGTATGCCGGTCACCCTCGAAGAAATGGAATCCGAACTGTTCGAGCAGGGTGTCAGCTGCCCCCACTGCTACGACAAGGTTTCGGAATCGGACAAAGCCCGTTTCCGCGAGCGTGAAAAGCAGATTCAACTGGCCAAGCAGCGCGGCGAAACCCATATTGGCCACGATGCCAGAACCACCACGCTTTCCCGCCGCCAGGAAAAGCAGGCGTTGCGCCGCAAGCAAATGGAAGCGGCGAAAAAACAGCAGCAGGCTGGCTGAGTCGCAGACACGTAACTGGATCTCAGCCAGGTACTTCCGCTGAGCTGGTCAGCCAGCTCAGCGCTTCCGCCTCAGTCAGGAATGAAAAAAACTCCAGGCCACCCTCTCGCGCCTTGTTGCGAATCACCGCGGTAGTGTCCAGTTGGTTGCCGTTAAGAATGGCGATGCGTGCACCGCGCGTTACCAGAGCGCAGGCAACGAAGCTTCCAAAGCGTGCCTGCTCTTCTGCCGTCATCGACATTTTCCGCACCTGCCTGACATCCGCAAATACTCGCAGCGGTTGCAAATGTCCGTACTTGGCAATCAGTTGACGTACCGCTTCCACACGATTGTCGTAGGTCGCCTCGCCGTAGAACAACATGCGCGCCACCCTGTTGTGGCTGTCAAACCGAATCCGAAAACTCATTACTGCGATTACTCCATTCAACCGCGCATTCAGTGCGCGGCTACTACAACTCCATTTTGTCCAGGCCATCGTTCCTCGGCACATTCCCAGCCCGCGCGAGGCTGAAAATGTGAATCCCGTTGGCGCTTTAAACCACCATCGCAGAGTGTGACAAGAATATTTATCTTTAGAAGCCGATGTTCAGTTTTTTTTGAAAAATGGGAAAAATGTTCAACTTTCAGCGCTCAAAAGGCGGAAAAAATACTGCACCAAAGTACCAGGTGGAAAAATATTCAACGACAGAGTCACCTCAACCCCAGGAAAAATGCCCGGAGAAAAATAGAGGCCTTTGGGAAAATAGACAAAAGGGAAAGGCTTGGGACGCCGGCATCCGAAATTCTGGCTATCGAGCTGATAGTCAAATCGATGAGTTCAAATAACGACTTCAGCCCCTAACCAGTCAAGCGCGGCGGCCTCAGTAATAAATTCACCCACCACCATCCCGTGAGCTTGTGCAGCGTGGTCAATAATCAGATTGGCATTGTGATCAGTCGCGTGGAGAACAGCCGCACGCGCGTGCTTCAACCCTTCCAGTTGCGCCGCGTAAGTACCAAATTGCGCACGCTCACTGGCGGATAAATGCAACACGGCCCTGCGCACATCCACCAGCAGCCGCAAGGGGTGTAAATGGCCATATTTTTCCGCGATCTGCCGCGCGGAAGCCACTTTATCTGCCAGATAGACATCATCGAAAAAAGTCGCCCGCACAATGCGCGTGCTCGGGTCAAAACGTATTTGAAAGCTCAAGTTCTTTACTCCGCTAGCGGGGAAACTTGGTAAACCAGCCGCAACGCTGAATCCCCCCTATCCACAACCTGTATCTCGTTCGAGTGCACGTATCCTTCTCTCAACAAGATCAGGGTATCCGCACGATAGTTCCACTTTGACGGAGAAAGGATCATCCCGGGTCAATTTCTGGCCCACTTTCACTCGCCAACAACCATGCGCACATGCAATCCGACCTGACTATGCAATTGCCATCGCCAGAATGAAAAAGAGGCCGCTAGCTGCGGCCTCTCGTCCTGATGCACTAGAACCCAAATTGGGTTCTGTCCGGTCTATCCGTGCCAAAAGACCGCAAAGCTCCGGTGTTAACACGACCTCGCCCAGCATCCATGCCGACTGCGGCGTCACAAGCTGCCGTGTTCTCACCGGCTTTGCCCATTCTCGGAAAAAGGCCATCCCTGCCAGATCCAGAACTGCTGAATGTAGGCTTGTTACGCAGCTCGATAAAAGCTGGATCTGCAATCGTTAAAAAAAGGCGCGAAAGCCTCCCTGTGGCTCACTCGGCTATCTCGATATCCGGCAATTCGTCACCGTCACCAAGCAACCACAGGGACGCCGCCGCACGGCGCGCAATCTCGCGATAACAGAGTGCAACTTCGCCTTGCGGGTCGGCCACGACGCTGGGGCGACCGCAGTCGGTACCTTCGCGAATGGACATGGCCAGGGGGAGCTGCCCGAGGACACTGGTATCGTAGTCGGCGGCGATACGCGCGCCGCCGCCTGCGCCGAATATCGGCTCCTGGTGGCCGCAACTTGAGCAGGTGTGCAGGGCCATGTTCTCGACAATGCCGAGCACCGGCACTGACACCTTGCGGAACATTTCCACCCCCTTGATCGCGTCGACAAGGGCCAGATCCTGGGGAGTGGTCACAATCACCGCGCCGGCCAGCGCCGCTTTCTGCGCCAATGTCAGCTGGATATCACCGGTGCCGGGGGGCATGTCCACAATCAGGTAATCCAGTTCGTCACCATCCTCGGCCCACAGGGTCTGGGTCAGGATCTGGTTCAGCGCGCCGCTGGCCATTGGGCCGCGCCAGACCGCGGGCGTATCTTCCGTCAGCAGGTAGCCGAGCGACATGGTCTTGAGCCCATGGGCCATTACCGGCACAAAAGATTTGCCGCCCTTCACTTCCGGCCGCACGCCCTCGGTGCCGAGCATGGTGGGCAGGCTCGGGCCGTAGATATCCGCATCGAGCAGGCCCACGGATGCCCCTTCCGCCGCCAGCGCCAGGGCCAGGTTCACCGCCGTGGTCGACTTGCCCACGCCACCCTTGCCCGAGGCCACGGCAATAATGTTCTTCACCGCCTTGAGGGGTTCCGGCACATCACCGGGAAAAGTGGCGGGAATGTCGAAGAACAGCTCGGCCTGGAGCTTTGCCCCGGCCAGTTCGCCGCTAGCCAGTAGCGGTTCAGCGACCGCGCGCACGCGCGCCGCCCACGCCTCCTGCTGGCTGGCACAGGGATAGCCAAGGGTGATACCGGCAAACACGGTACCGTCGTCGTAGCCGACCTCGATATCCGACTCCAGCTCATCCAGCTTCAGCCCGGTCGCGGGATCTTCCAGCTGGCCGATGGCTTCCGCCAGCTGCTCAAGTGCCGCCTGGATACCGGCCGGGAGGTCATCGTGGTCGTGATGGTGGTCGTGATCGTGGTGGTCGCTCACAGGCATTTCCTTGTTGCTGTCGGTGTTGCCATCAGCGTTGCTGTCAGAGTCGCCGTCTGATGGGGTAAGTGGGCGGCATTGTGGTTTAAGCGGCACGCGCCTGACAAGGGCAGAGGCTTGCGACCCGGGTGCCTTGCAGGGCCCATTTCTGCTATATTCCGCGCTCTTTTAGCCACCGGGCGCACTGCCAGGCTGACCCCCGAACCACGAGACTGCCACGCGGTTGCCGTTATCTCGGGCGAACGCACATAGCGCATAGAGTCAGCTTCGGCCACTGCCCCGGCCACAAACAGTCATCTGCCTCGCAGCCTTTGGAATCAATGATGTCGCAGCCCCGCAATATTCTAGTCACCAGTGCACTTCCGTACGCCAACGGTTCATTGCACCTGGGCCATATCCTCGAGTACATCCAGACCGATATCTGGGCCCGTTTCCAGCGCGCCCAGGGCAATCAGTGCCTGTATATGTGTGCCGACGACGCCCATGGCACGGCGATCATGCTGAAGGCGGAACAGCTGGGCCTGACACCAGAGCAGCACATCGCCAACATGCAGGCTGAGCACGAGCGCGATTTCGCCGGCTTCCTGATTGGTGTGGACAACTATCACTCCACCCACTCCGAAGAAAACCGCGAACTGTCGGCGATGATTTACAAGCGCCTGCGCGAGAATGGTCATATTGCCTCCCGCACCATTACCCAGGCCTTCGACCCGGAAAAAGAACTGTTCCTGGCCGATCGCTATATCAAGGGCACCTGCCCGCGCTGTAAAACCGAAGACCAGTACGGAGACAACTGTGAAGCCTGCGGTGCGACCTACAGCCCCACCGAGCTGATCAACCCGGTCTCCGCCATTTCTGGCGCCACCCCGGTCGAAAAGGAGTCCGAGCACTTCTTCTTCACCCTGCCGGCCTTCACCGACTTCCTGAAGACCTGGACCCGCTCCGGCACCCTGCAGGGCGAAGTGGCCAACAAACTGGCCGAGTGGCTGGACGAAGGCCTGCAGGAATGGGATATCTCCCGCGACGCACCCTACTTCGGCTTCGAGATCCCCGACGCACCGGGCAAGTTCTTCTATGTGTGGCTGGATGCACCGATTGGCTACATGGCCAGCCTGAAGAACTACTGCGACAAAAACGGTAGCGACTGGCTGGAGTACTGGAAAAAAGACAGCACGGCCGAGGTGTACCACTTTATCGGCAAGGACATCGTCAACTTCCACGCCCTGTTCTGGCCGGCCATGCTGGACTCCTCCGAGTTCCGCACCCCGACCAAAGTGTGCGTACACGGCTTCCTGACCGTGAACGGCAAGAAGATGTCCAAGTCCCGCGGCACCTTCATCAATGCGCGCAACTACCTCGACCACCTGGATCCCGAGTACCTGCGCTACTACTTCGCCGCCAAGCTGACCGCCGGTGTCGACGACCTCGACCTGAACCTGGAGGACTTCGTCGCCAAAGTGAATTCCGACCTGGTGGGCAAAGTGGTGAATATCGCTTCCCGTACCGCCAAGTTTGTCAGCAAGTCCGGTGGCGCCCTGTCCGCTGAACTGGCCGACGCCGCCCTGTGGCAGCAGTTTGTAGACGCCGCGCCGCGTATCACCGAGTTTTTCGAAGCCCGCGAGTACAGCCGCGCGACCCGCGAGATCATGGCCCTGGCGGACGCCGCCAATGCCTGGATTGCCGACAAGGCGCCCTGGTCCCTGGCCAAGGAAGAAGGCAAGGAAGCGGAAGTCCTGGCGATCAGCTCCCAGGGCGTGAACATGTTCCGCGCCCTGATCACCTGGCTGGCGCCGGTTCTGCCGGAAACCGCGAAGAAAGCGGAAGAGTTCCTCGGTGTTTCCCTGGACTGGCACGCGGCCACCACACCGCTGGCGGGTCACACCATCAACAAGTTCAAGCCACTGATGCAGCGTGTGGAAAAAACCCAGGTAGATGCAGTAGTTGAAGCTGCGCAGGAATCCCTGGCGCAACTGCAGGCGGAAACCAAGCCCGCAGCCACCGGCCCGCTGGCGGACGACCCGATCGCGGAAGAAATCCAGTTCGACGATTTCGCCAAGGTGGATCTGCGCGTGGCGCTGATCGCCAAGGCCGAACATGTCGAAGGTGCGGGCAAGCTGCTGAAACTGACCCTCGATCTGGGCGGTGAAACCCGCCAGGTATTCTCCGGCATCAAGAGCGCTTACAAGCCGGAAGATCTGGAAGGCAAACTTACGGTGATGGTTGCCAACCTGGCGCCGCGTAAAATGCGTTTTGGCGTGAGTGAAGGCATGGTGCTGGCGGCTGGCCCGGGTGGAAAAGACCTGTGGATTCTAGAGCCTCACGCGGGGGCGCAGCCGGGTATGCGCGTACTTTAAAAGGTGCGCTCCTAGTGGAGTTGTGGGGTGCCCCTCAGGAGTGGCCTCCTGCTCCACAACCTCGTCGGCAATCGTTCCGCAGAAGGCCACCCCTGAGGGCCTTCGCTTCTGATTTCTAAATTTTTATTTCTGTGAGTGGTTCTACGTAATTACAGGGAGTTTTTTGTGCGCGGCGTTTTTCTTGATACTTCAACCATGAAGCTGGAGGAGCTGGATACCTCCGCCCTGGAAAAATCTCTCGATCATTGGGCGTTTTTCGAGACCACGGCACCAGGGGAAACCGCACAGCGCATTGCCGACGCAGAGGTGGTGATCACCAACAAAGTGGTACTCGACCGCGCACTCATCGAAGATGCCCCCAACCTCAGGCTCATCTGTGTGTGTGCCACCGGCACCAACAATGTCGATCTCGGTGCAGCCGCCGAAAAAAATATTCCGGTATTGAATGTCAGCGGTTATACCGGCAGTTCACTGGCACAGCACACCCTCGCCCTGATCCTTGCCCTCGCCACCCGCTGGCATCAGTACGACGCCGACGTGAAAGCCGGGCGCTGGAGCGAGTCCAAAATTTTCTGCCGCCTGGATTACCCGGTACTGGAACTCGCCGGGAAAACCCTCGGTATCATTGGCTACGGCGACCTCGGACAGAAAGTGGCCAAGCTCGGGGAAGCGCTGGGTATGCGTATCCTCGTTGCGGACTCCTTTAGCGGCGAGCAGAAACCCGGCCGCGTACCCCTGGCAAAGTTACTTGCAGAGTCCGACGTGGTCAGCCTGCACTGCCCGCTTACGGAGCATACCGACAAGCTGGTAAATCACAGTTTCCTCGCCAGCATGAAAAACTCCGCGTTCCTCATCAATACTGCCCGCGGTGGCCTCGTGGATGAGCCGGCACTCGCAGACGCGTTGCATAAGGGTGAGATTGCCGGCGCAGCACTGGACGTACTGGGTGTGGAGCCTCCACCCGCCGACCACCCCCTGCTGGCAGCCAATATCCCCAACCTGATTATCACTCCGCACAACGCGTGGATCAGCCGAGAGAGCCGGCAACGGCTTTTGAATGGGGTAGTGCGCAATATTATCGACTGGAAAGCGCAGGAAAGGGATTGACGCTTATCGCGTCAACCCCGGGCTGAACGCACCTAAAGCGAGGTCTCCCGACTATTTTTCGTCGAGCTTATTGCCAGCGAAGGTGACTCCAAAATAATCCCCTTCATTCCATTGTGGCCGCTCCCTGGCATTGGCCACAGCCGCTGTAATCTGCTGATTTACCGCAGCAAACTTTGCAGCTACAGAGTATTGGATCAACGACCACTCATCGGAGGGCTCATGGTAGTTCTCTTTGCGAAACTTTCTATGGGACTCCAAACCTTCACCACCGGGCCCGGTAGCTACGAAGATCGCCGGAATACCCTGCTTTACAAAGCTGTATTGATCAGAGCCAACGAAACGTGCTTGTTGCGGCATGGGATCCGGCCGCAGACGAACACCTAGATGAACGACACTGTCCTGCACCAATTGCTTTAGGGAAGAATGGGCAGCACCAAAAGCCACCAAGTCTTCAAAGTCATAAGTCAGAATCGGCATATCTATATTGATATTCGCAACAATATTCTGTTTATCCACCGTAGGGTTGTGGGCAAAGTAATCCGACCCGATCAGTCCCTTTTCTTCGCCGGTTACGGCAAGAAATATCACTGAACGTTTGGGTGGTTGCATGGTAAGTTGCCTTGCCACCTCTAACATCGTGGCGACACCTACAGCGTTGTCCATGGCACCGTTATAGAGTTTGTCTGTTCCTGTTGAGTGCCCGGGCTTAACGCCTATATGGTCAAGATGGCCTGTCACGAGAACATATTCATGCTTAAGCTTCGGGTCGACACCAGGTAGTACCCCAACCACATTCTGACTTGAAAGCTTTTGCTGTTTCGCCGCCATCTGGATCCTGCCGGTAAGCCCCATCGAAAAACTAGGCACGTCGCCTGTCGCTACTCTATTCAACACGGAATCCCAGCCCAGCTCACCATAGGGAAACAGCTTTCTCGCCGCTGACTCCCGCAGCACTGCCCATCCACGAATGTTGGGTGACTGTGAATGCGGCTCTCCATTTTCACGCAACCAGGCCATGCGAGTACTGGCCTTCAAAGATTTTGCCAGCTTTTCGAATGGGAAATTTTTTTGAAACTCCGGTGTGTACAGCATGATAGAGGCCACTGCACCGCGCTCGGACGCATAAGCAGACTTCATGCTCCGAAAGTGTGCTGCCTCCTCCGATGGCAGCGTAGGATCGGTACTGACGAGAAAAACCGCTATTTTTCCATTCAGATCAATACCTGCATAATCATCACGTCCGAAAAATGATGATTCAATACCATGCCCGACGAAAACCAGCTCTGCCTCGACATCAATATCCTGACTCACCACCGTTGGGAAAACCACGTAATCGAGATCAGGCAGAAGCTCGAGTGCAAGGCCATCTCGCATAATACTCAAGCTACCTTGCGTCTCATCAGCTAACCCATACTCAAGAATAGGCACCGACTGAAGAAAGCTTTCATCAGCGCCCGGTTTTAGCCCGATTGACCGGAAGCGTTCAGCCACATATAACGCAGCCAGCTCATAACCTCGGGTTCCCGCTTCTCGCCCTTCGAGCAAATCGTCTGCCAAATAGCGAACATCGGCTTCGATACGCCGCTCCGCGCTTCCGGGCACAAGGGCTTCGGTTCCCATGGCAACCCTCGGCACCAACGCCACCAATGCCAACACCCCAAGAATGAAAAACGCGAAAATATTACTTTTGCATCCCATATATGGCTCCTGCCCCACAAAACATTTCAATAACGACAATAACCAACAACTGACTAATTTCGAGCTTAATATCAATGATATTGCAGTCCATACGCAATCTGGCTGCAAGCTTGTTCTACACCCAACTTCCCGATACTGACATTCTTGCCATAAAGCCTTTCTGACTTGCCATGCATTGATAAAAAGCGGCCGAAATTCTGGACTTCAGCGGGACACATTTGGTTAACTCGATCTGTCAACAGGATAGAGTAAGGCTGTTTGAATACCTGTCATGACAGCCCATTCAAATAAAAAGGATTTAATCATGGCCATTTTTGCGCGTGCGGCGAAAGTCATTTCCGCGGCGGCGTTATCGTTGTTTATATCTGCTTGCGGCGATGACACCACCTCATCAAACACCGAAACAACGAAAAGCGACCTCAAGCCTGTTTCGGAAATCACCAACGACAGCGAACTCTTTGCCGGACTGTTCGACCTGTACCAAAACCAGAAAACCGGCAGTGTTTACCTGAAAATCAAGCCAGAGCAGCTCGACAAGGACATATTGCATCACATGCAGGTCAGTCGCGGCACACCAAGTGGCGATTTCCAGCATGTTACCGGCGGTTATTTTGGTGCCCAGGTTTTGCGCTTCGAGCGTCATTTCGACAAGGTGCATGTGCGCCAGGAAAATACCGTCTTCACGTTCGACCCAAAAAACCCGATCAGCCGTGCAAGCCAGGCCAACCTCAACCGGCCGATGCTGGCAGCACTCAAGATCGAAGCGGAAGAAAAAGATAGCGGCGCCATATTCGTCAATGTGGACAAGCTGTTTTTGAACGAGTCGCTGCGCCAGCTAAAGGCATCCCCGAATCCGGAGGCAAAACCGGGCGATGGATTGCCTATTGGCAAGTTGAACGAGGACAAAACCAGTTATGTGAAACTGCATAACTATCCACAGAATACGGATGTGGAAGTGGAGTACGTTTACGAAAACCCGGAACCGGTACTGCCCAAGAATTTTGGCGCAGACATCGTGGACTATGCACTTGGCGACGAGCGCAGCCTGACATTCAGTATCCGCCACATCCTGATCCAGGCACCGGAAAACGACTTTGTGCCCCGCCGCGACGATCCGCGGCTTGGCTATTTCACCAGTCTCAAACAGGTGATGACGTCAGATAAAGTCGCCCCTTATGGCGATTTCATCAACCGCTGGCACCTGGTCAAGAAAAATCCCCTGGCCAAGATCTCCGAGCCAGTCAAACCCATTGTCTGGTGGATCGAAAACACTACCCCGCTGGAGTACCGGGACACCATTCGCAATGCAACACTGGCCTGGAACAAGGCGTTTGAGCAGGCCGGGTTCAAGAACGCCATCCAGGTGAAAGTCCAGCCGGATGATGCGGAGTGGGACGCCGGCGACCTGCGTTACAACGTGCTGCGCTGGACCGCTTCCCCCAGGCCGCTCTTCGGGGGCTACGGGCCATCGGTCGCCAACCCGCTCACCGGGGAAATTCTCGGCGCAGATATCATGCTCGAGCTGGTGGCCATGCAGAATATGTCCCGAATGCCCGGCATGTTTGATGTGCCTGCGGCTTCCAGTACGCAAACCACCGGCCGTTTTAACCCGATGCGCCTGAGCCACGCACCGATATACGAGGGTGGGGCTTTCGGTGCCGCGGCGTTGAATGCAATGGGAGCCGAGGAAACAACCAGCAACCGCTTTGCCGAAGAGTTCCTCTACTTCCTGGTGTTACATGAAGTTGGCCACACCCTCGGCCTCAACCATAACTTCATTGCCAGCCAGCAAACGCCGATCGAATCCATCTACAACGCAGAAACCACACGCAAACAGGGCTTGCTCGCTTCGGTGATGGATTACCCGGCGCCAAACCTGGCACCCGCCGGTATGGAACAAGGGCAGTTCTATATCGTGGAACCCGGCGCATACGACCGCTGGGCGATCGAATACGGTTACTCCACTGCAGTGCCGGATCCGGCGGAAGAAGAGCAGCGCCTGAGCAATATTCTCGCCCGCTCTACTGACCCGGCGCTGGCCTTTGGCAACGATGCCGATGATATGCGGGCGCCCGGCGCCGGCATTGACCCCCGCATCATGATCGGCGACATGAGCCAGGATGCGATCGGCTATGCCCAGAACCAGTTCGAGCGCAGCCAGTTAATGCTGGACACCATGGCGGATCGCCTGCTGAAACAAGGGGAGTCGCGCCAGGAACTGGTCTATGGGGCCAACCTCGCCCTGGGCTACTACGCGCGTGCCGCACAGACCGTTTCCCGTTACGTGGGCGGTGTGCGGATTGATCGCTCCATGGTCGGCCAGGAAGGCGGCGAGGCACCTTTCCGCCCGATGACGACGGCCGAGCAGAAGCGCGCAATGGAAGTACTCGAGGAATATGTTTTTGCCCCGGACGCGCTGCACCTTTCGCCAGAGCTGATCCAGCAACTGCAGCAGCAGCGTCGCGCCTACTTCTTCTACGGCAAAACCGAAGACCCCAAGGTACACGATGTAGTGCTGCAAATGCAGAAGTCTGTACTCGACCACCTGCTGAATCCCGTCGTGCTGAAACGGCTGGAAGATTCAGCGCTCTATGGCAACGAGTATTCCATGACCGACCTGTATGCCGACCTCAACCTCGCCATTTTCGGTGTGGACGCGACCAGCAACGTCAGCAGCTTCCGCCAGAACCTGCAGCGGGAATACGTTGACCGGCTGATCGCTCTCGCCAACCCGAAGAATGACGGTGCACGCCAGCAACAGGCGCAGGCGCTGGCCCGCTATTCGCTCAAGCAGATCGAGCGGCAACTGGATTTCCGCGGCAATGAACCCGCATCGCGGGCCCATAAGGAGCACATCCAGTTCATTATTCGCCAGGCCTTGAACCCCGCTGCACAGCTGGCCACGTCTGCCTGACCGTTAACGGAGAGACAGTCGCTCACCGCGACTGTCTTTTCTGTCCCAGCCTCCCCTCTTCCCCCATTCCCTATACCCAGCACATCCGCCGCATAAGTTACTGACCGCCTGGCCATATGACCGGGATATCTCGGGCGATTGAATTTCCGTGGTAACCGGACGGGTCGACTATAGGATTCAGGAACGACCTCTCTAGAATGAAGGAGCTCGCTATGGCTAGCGCCAAGCCACACACGAATTCAAGCCGGGAAAAGTTGCATGAAGCCTACAATCTTGCGGGGGAAGCGGCCCAAGATGCCGCCCACCATGTCAAGAACCGGGCACATGAGACTGCAGATCACCTGAAAGCCCGGGCCAAAGACTCGGTTGAGCGCAACCGCCAGCGCGCTCAGGACGTCACTGAGCGCGCTGAGTCCCGAATCAAGGAACACCCGCTAATGGCCGTTGGTTGTGCCTTTGCGGTGGGATGGGTGATTGCCAAACTGATGAAATAACGCAGCCTGACTGGCCCCGGCATATCCCGCTGTTGATGTGATTGCAGCGGTGATCATCGTCGCTGCCAAAAACATTGCGCTAACGATTTTCACATAAAGCTTCATTGCTGCCACAGGTTGATCTATGGCCCAACCAAACGAGCCGAGTGACGCGCACGCGGCCACTCGGCCTGATACCGAAGCACACCATGCCGCTGATGCCACTGGCGATGCCTCTCACTCTTTTGCTGAGGAGGCGGAAAACGCAATGAGCCGCGCCCAAGCGGCCCTTTCACTCACGGGAGCCTGGTTCAACAACCTCTCGACACTGGCCCAGCTCGAGCTTCAACGCACCTTGAGCGCCGGTACGCGTATCCTCGCCCTGTCGATAGTACTGGTGCCACTGGCCTTTGTATTACTGGTCAGCTTCTGCGGCGGGCTCGGGTTACTCGGCTACTACTTCTCGCACTCCGTATACGTAGGTTTTGCGGTATTTTTCTTCGCTCAGGTTACCCTGCTCGGTGGCATTCTGTTTTACATCAACCAACTGCGCAAACTGCTCGGTTTCGAGGAAACGAAACGGCAAACCCGCGAGGCGGTGAATGATGTCGCTGAACTCTTTAAGTAGCCAGATACGCCATTGCAGCGAGGAAATGGAACGCCAGCGTCACGGCGCGCTGTACCTGTTGGCGGAACAAAAACAACAAGCGCTCAAGCGCGCGCGTCAGGTTCCGCTGCCGTTGGCCATCGGCCTCGCCTTTGCCGGAGGTTTTGTCGCTGAACGTTTTTTTGCGACGCCTGCGCCGGCCACGCTGCTGCGCTGGTATATGGCCGCAAGGGCCTTTTGATTTCGCCATGCGGCGCGGGCCCGCCTTCACCTTGGTGGTGATCAACCATTTTGCCCCGCCTTGTGACCAGAATTTTCTCCAGTATTTCCTACTGTGAGTAAGTCACCGACCCGGCCAACTTCAATTGCCGAAGAATTTCCGGAGTCGCGCTGACCGATAAGACGACCTGCAAACTGCATTACAATAGCCGATCACGCAGCCGACCCGGTACATTGAGATTGAGCAGTATCACTCCCACGACTTCCCCAAAGCCAATCGATGAGAGCACACCTTCGGCGAAGGCGTCGTCCCATAGCACGGGCGAGTCGGCGTCCCTGCTGGTGGATTTTATCCAGCGTCATCCGCGCCTGATGATTCTCACCGGCGCAGGCGTCAGTACCGATTCGGGCATCCCGGACTACCGGGACAGAAATGGCGACTGGAAGCGCAAGCCGCCGGTGGACCACCGGGATTTCATGCGCTGCGAGCGCACCCGCCAGCGCTACTGGGGCCGCGCCTTAATCGGCTGGCCGGTGATCCGCAATTCACAGCCGAACCCGGCCCACTTCCATCTGGCAGAGCTGGGAAAGCGCGGGCATGTGGAGCTGCTGGTAACACAGAATGTGGATCGCCTGCACCAGCGCGCCGGCAGCGAAAAGGTCATCGACCTGCATGGCCGTGCCGACGAGATCCAGTGCATGAATTGTGCGTTTCGTGCCGATCGCCAGGCCATTCACGACCTCAATTTCGACCTGAACCCGGCCTTCCGCCACTATCGGGCTGAAACCGCCCCCGATGGCGATGCAGACCTGGAAGTGGATTTCAGTGATTTCCGCGTTGCGGACTGCCCGGATTGCGCGGGTATCCTGAAGCCGGACGTGGTCTTCTTCGGCGACAATGTGCCAAAGACACGGGTCGTGCAGTCACTGGATGCGCTGCGCCACAGCAACGCACTGCTGGTCATCGGTTCGTCCCTGATGGTCTACTCCGGCTTCCGCTTTTGCCGCTATGCAAAAGAGTGGAACAAACCACTGGCCTCTCTGAACCTTGGGCGCACCCGCGCCGACGACCTGATCGACCTCAAGTTGAATGCCCACATCGGCGATACCCTGGCCGCGGTGTTGCGACAGCTGTAACCCGCCCTGACTTGGTTAAATCCCTGGCGATTATTCCGCCGGCAAGCCGAGTACAAATACCGCGAGACAGATCAGGCCGGTCGCGGCAAAACGCAGGGTTTTCCAGCGCCGCCGCGGCAAATCGCGCTGTTGCCGGGCAACCAGTACAGCCACCGCGCACTGGAAGGCATAAAACAGCGCGAACGCGCGCGACGCGTAGGCGATAATTTCCTGAACACTGGTCACCCAGGTAAGGCAAAGGGTTACCACCATGATCAACACATAGGCATAGCGCTCGGGCAATTTCTGCCGGGAAATATCCTCGATCAGCCCCCCGGCTCCCGCCGAGTCCGCAACCGAAGCACTGAACTGGCTGCCAATCGCTGCGATTGAAATCAGCAATGGCAATACCGCGGCAATTGGCGCGGTCATTCCGATTATGGCCGTCACATCGGCACCGAGTTTTTTGTGGAACAGCACCGTCGCCAGGGAAATGAAAACCAGGTAAATCGCAGCGGATAGCAACTGGGCCATGCGCATGGTGGCAATCCGCTGTTCCGCGGAATGCTCAGCGCCGAGGTACCTGGAGGTTTCAAACCCCTGCACCACAATCAGGAGACCAAGCAGCACGCGCATGTCGTGGAGGTCGATACCGGAATCCACATCCGGCAGTGCCCAGTCGCCGCGCAGGAAAAGTTGCAGGTTATGCACTGACAGCGCCACCAGTAGCGCGCCGATCATGCCAAGATTCAGGCTGACCGCGTACTTTTCCAGCGCCTCCAGCTCACTCAGGCCGCGCCAGATACCCACGCCGCAAATGGTGACCAGCAGTGCGCTGGTAATGCTGTTTGCCAGTAATTCACTTTTCATGCCGAGCGCATGCAGCAGGAATTCCGCCAGCAACTGCAGGTAATAGGTCACGGAAATAAAATAGGCCGCGGCCAGCACCACCCGGGAAGCCAGCGCGAGTTTTTGTGCCTCCCCTCGCTCATGCTCCACAGGCTCGAAATGGCGGATATTGAAACGAATGGCACCGCCCACGGCGTAGGCAATCAGCAGTAGCACCGCCATGCACAGAAGCGCACGGTTTCCCACGATGCCCCCCAACAGGGGCGCACTGACGAGAAAACCGCTGCCCATGATGGATGCGAGCGGCGTCAGGGTGGCTTTCCAGCCGGAGGAACTGGCGAGGCGCGGAGAGAACGCCAGATAAGCTGCAAGGAGTAATGCGATGCCTATGATCAGGAAATTCACCCACACTCCCTCAACGAAAGGTATTTACCACGCCCGCCTCCCGCAACACAGCCGGCTAGAGCTGCATGGTGGACACCATGACGAATGGTGGCGTCAGCCGTCTTCCGGGTCTTGCAGTTTGTCCTGGGTTTTATGCTCAAAATCACTGGCCTGGTGCCGTTCGTGCAACTGCTGCGATGGATCCCCCCAGGTGCGATTGACCATACGGCCGCGCTTCACCGCCGGCCGTGCGCCGATTTCATCCACCCAGCGCACAACGTTTTTGTAAGTGTGCGCCTGCAAAAACTCTGCGGCGTCATAGGCTTCATTGTTCACCACCGCGCCGTACCAGGGCCAGATCGCCATATCCGCGATGGTGTATTCCTTGCCGGCAATATAGGGGTGTTCCGCCAGCTGGCGGTCAAGCACATCAAGCTGGCGTTTGACCTCCATCGCGTAGCGGTTGATGGGGTACTCGTACTTTTCCGGTGCATAGGCGTAGAAGTGGCCAAAACCGCCTCCCAAAAAGGGCGCCGCGCCCATCTGCCAGAACAACCAGTTTAGTGTTTCTGTGCGCTGCTCCGGCGTATGCGGCAAAAACGCGCCGAACTTTTCCGCCAGGTAAACCAGAATAGAGCCGGATTCAAACACCCGGATCGGCGGTGTCGTGCTGTGATCCACCAGCGCGGGAATTTTCGAGTTGGGATTGATTTCCACAAAGCCACTGCTGAACTGGTCACCTTCGGTAATCCGGATCAGGTGTGCATCGTACTCGGCCGCTTGATGCCCCAAAGCCAGGAGCTCCTCCAGCATGATGGTCACTTTGACCCCATTGGGCGTGCCGAGGGAGTACAGCTGCAACGGGTGCTCCCCCACCGGAAGCGCCTTTTCATGCGTGGCACCGGCTATGGGGCGATTGATACTGGCAAACTGGCCGCCACTTGCTTGATCCCATGTCCAGATTTTGGGTGGGGTATAGGTGGTGTCGGACATTATTTTCTCCAGGTTCTACTTCCGTTTTTGCTCACAGTGCGAGCGTCATGAATAGGCTGTTTGGATCTTCCCGGTAATTCGCAAACGGGCCGCAGAATTCAAAGCCGTGCCGCTCATATAAACGGTGGGCGGGCTTGAAAAAATCCATCGAGCCGGTCTCCAGGCTCAAGCGTGAGTAGTTGCGCTTCCTGGCTTCCGCAAGGATGTGTTGCAGCATCGCAGAGCCAACACCATTGCCGCGGGCGCGGACTCCGGTGCGCATGGATTTGATTTCGCCGTGCGTCGGCGTCAGCTGCTTGAGCGCGCCGCAGCCGACGAGTTCTCCGCCGAGGCAGGCCGACCAGAAAGTGATATCCGGCTGGCGCAGGCCATCGAGATCCAGGGCGTGCTTGCTTTCCGGCGGTGACATGGCGCGCATATCGTCAATATGCGCCTGCAGAAATGCCGCAATTTCGTTACTGGTCAGGTCATCAACTTTGATGTTCAACATTGTACTTCCCACTAAAGGCACACCAGTGTTAACAACTCACCAATCGCTAAATTCAAATATTATTTATCTACGCCATCATGCTGATGGGCGCGGGGGCGCAGGGGTCATAGGAGCGTAGGAGACCGCGAACCACGGTTCCAGAAACGCTCCCCCGAGCTGTACTTAGCCCATTTCAGAACGCAGATGAGAACGCCCACGCGCAACAAGTGCCAGGATGGCCCACAACACCAGACTGACGATCAGCACCAGGCTGTATTCTCCGAAAGGAATCCGCAGTGGCAGCTGCCAACTCATGACTCCGCTGCCGATCAGCCCCAGCAATATCAGTACATATCCAGAGATGATGCTACCAACCGCCCTTTGCGACAACCCCAGGCCATGGATCTGGGTTACCACCAGCATGCTCAGGAACCCGGTGAAAAACATCGCCACAGCCGACCAGCCCTGCGACGGTGACAGGTACGCGACGACCACGCCGTGAATCAGGACAAAGCTTTCCAGGAAGAAGGTCCAGTAACGATTGCGATGGCTGCGGGTGAACATCAGACTGCCCTGCAGCAATAGTGCAAACAGGTAAAAGAACCCGAGCAGGTGCCCCATGGTGAGCTCAATCGGGTGATACCAGAAGGTGTAGAGGATCGCCCAGGAAAAGTAGTACCCGTGATAGCGCTTGAGACAGGTAACTACGGTTTGCCCGATCGGAACCCGCTTGCCAAAGAACAACCCCCGGCGCGGGTTTTCCATGATGAGGACGATCACCAGCAGGAAAATGACAGCAAACTGCGAAGACCACACCGAAACGGTCTGTGCCAGGCCATCGTAGAACAGCTTGGTCTGCAGTATGTGCAGGCCAATGAAAAAACCATTGCCGACCAGCGCGAGTACGTTGATGGGGTGCAGGCCACTGATATAACCCACCCCCCCGGTCTCACGCAGCTGCCTCGCGCGGAATATGATCCACCAGTGAAACAACTGGTGGGCTGCATAGCCCGCCCAGGCAGTGATAAATGCCCAGGTGGAAGGCTCGGGTAACTGCCAGTAATACCAGCCTGTACTCTCGTCTGGCAGGAACTGTATGTGATCACTGTAGGGGCCGATCATGATCGCCACCAGTACCAGCAGCAGGCAACCGAGCACACCCCAACTCAATGAAAAGCGATAACGCTTTTGGCTTTTTAACCAGCTACTTAACGGCATGCTGCCCCCGGTGGTTACCTTGGGTTATTGAGGAGTCCCGCTTCTCGAGTTCTCTTTCCCGCAATGGGAAGTCGCACGCCGTGGATCATTGTCATCCTCACGGCTTCTCAATGGCACGGCAGTTGCCCGTTATACGCAGCCGGCGCTCGCAACAGATCATTTTGCTGTGACAATGCCTCGCCCGCAATCTGGCTTCGACACGCCCGAGCAGCACCCCCTGCCCTGTTTGGCCCCAACATAGCAGGATACTCAAGTTTCACCCTGTGCAGCCGAAGATATCACTGTTAGCAATATCCGAACGAGCAGGAATTTATGTTGAGCAGAATAAAGATCGGAGCGCGTCTGGCCCTGGCATTTGCACTTATATCCGCCCTGTTGGCCGTCGCTACCGGCGTAGGACTGTTTTCGCTGTCCAGTTTCAAGAACACCGCCGAAGAGGCTCTTTCCGTCAATGCCGCGGTGGCACTGAACGCGCAAGAGATACAGATCCTCGCCCTGGAGGAGCGCCGCTTCGAGAAAGACGTTTTTATCAATATCAGCAAGCCTGAGAAAGTACAGTCCTACTTTGAGCGCTGGCAGGACACTGGTGCGCGCCTGGACGCCGCACTGCAGCGGGGACAGACACTGACCACTGAGGCAGCGCTGCTTGAACATTACGCTCTGGCACAACTGGCACTGGCGGCATACAGGGACGACTTCATCAGTGTTCACGAACGCATTGTCAGCAGGAAGCTGAGGAGCACAGCTGCGGCCAATGAAGCGTTTTCCGAGTACAAGGCCAACATTTACCAGCTCGAAGCCGAAGCCAAGGCCATCAATGAGCTGGCTGCGGCGGATATGGCCGCCGTTGTACCCACCATGACAAAGGCATTTCAGCGTGCGAGCAACTGGCTGCTCGCGGTTGCGCTGTCGGCACTCGCCGTGGCGATTTTGCTCGCCGTCGCCATAACCCGCAGTATTACCGGCCCACTGCAGCGGGCAGTGGAAGCTGCCCGGCAGATCAGCAAAGGCGACCTTCGCCAGCAGATCACCGCTCGCGGCCGCGACGAAACCGCAATGTTGCTGTCGGCGATGGGTGAAATGAGTCATTCCCTCACCGAGCTGGTCTCCAGCCTGCAGGGCGCCAGCGATTCCGTAAATACCGGCGCCAACGAAATGACCGTGGGGGCGGAAGAGCTCGCAACACGCACCGAACAGCAAGCCGCCGCACTACAGGAAACCGCCGCCAGCATGGAAGAATTTTCCGCCACAGCCCAGCAGAACACCCAGACCACACAAAAGGCCAGTGATCTCGCCAACAGCGCCTCGGAATACGCGCGTACCGGTGGCGAGGAAGTGAAAACCAACCTGTCGCTGATGCAGGAGATCGCCCAGCGCTCCAAGGAAATGAATGGCATCATCGAAGCGATCGATGGCATCGCCTTCCAGACCAATATCCTCGCCCTCAATGCTTCAGTGGAAGCGGCCAGGGCCGGGGAGCACGGGCGCGGTTTTGCGGTGGTGGCAGAGGAAGTGCGCAGTCTCGCCGGCCGCGCCGCAGAGTCCTCCGCACAGATCCGCTCTATGCTGGAGGAAACCCAGGCCATGATCAGTCGTTGTGCCACCCAATCCCAGCGCAGTGGCGAGACCATCAGTCAAACGGTCTCCGCGATCAACGATCTGGCCACACTGATGCAGGAAGTGTCCATCGCTACCGGAGAGCAGATCAGTGGCATCAGCCAGGTGACCGCAGCCATTTCACAGATTGACGCGGCCACCCAGCAGAACGCTCTGCTGGTACAGGAATCCAGTGCCGCGGCCCAGTCCATGGAGGAACAGGCTCACCAGCTGCAAGCGCTGATCGCGCGTTTCCAGATTAGTGAAGCAAACGAGGACACAGTTGCAGACTCAATGCCAGACGCCGCGGAGACCTCCATCCAGCGGCGGCAGGACAAGCGCGAAACCTCACTCGCTGTGGCCGCATAAAACAGGATAAACCTCTCTTACCATGTGATTTCCTGCCGCAGTCAGGCAAGGACGCCGCGCTGACTGTCCAACACGCGGACTGGGTTTGCCCGTGGTATCCAGCTGGACGACCGGCTGATTTCCCTGCGCGCAGTATGCTCGCGCCCCATAACGGTGTACTGTCGAGTTGAAGGCGCTATTATGGTTCCCCATAATAGCGCCCTTGCGTAGCACCTTTCTCCCTACCAATTGCCAGGCGTCACCAGCGGCGCACACCAAACGGCCGACATTGGCGCGCAGATCGACAAACCTGTCTTTCTATCTCGCAACGATGCAGGGGTATTTGCGCCAGCGCCAGGCTTTGCGAAAATAACCCGACCTTAACTGACACCCGCGGAGAAACATGACCGAATTCGCCGTCATCCTGCTCAGCACCATACTGGTCAACAACTATGTGCTGGTGCAATTCCTCGGCCTGTGTCCCTTTATGGGCGTTTCCAACAAACTGGAAACCGCCATTGGCATGGCTGGTGCCACTACCTTCGTGCTTACCCTCGCGGCCATCTGCTCCTATCTGGTGAATACCTACCTGCTGGAACCCTTCGGCATGGAGTACCTGCGCACCATTTCCTTCATTCTGGTGATTGCCGTAGTGGTGCAGTTCGCGCGCATGTTTATCGAGAAGACCAGCCCGCTGCTGTACCGGGTACTCGGGGTGTTCCTGCCACTGATCACCACCAACTGTGCGGTGCTGGGTGTGGCGCTACAGAACACCCTGAAGGCGAACAACTTTGTCCAATCCACGTTGTATGGCTTCGGCGCCGCCGTGGGTTTTTCCCTGGTGCTTATCCTGTTTGCCGCCATGCGCGAGCGCCTGACCATGGCGGACGTACCCAAGCCATTCAAGGGGGCCGCCATCGGCATGATGACGGCGGGGTTGATGTCGCTGGCCTTTATGGGCTTCAGCGGGTTGGTATAGGTAGGAGGCGATCGAACACATGGACTGGTTATCAGAAGTATCCACGCCCCTGCTGATCCTCGGCGGCATGGCCCTGGTGTTCGGCGCCCTGCTGGGATTTGCCGCGGTGCGCTTCAAGGTGGAAGGCGACCCGATTGTGGACCAGATTGACGCCCTGCTCCCGCAAACCCAGTGTGGTCAGTGTGGCCACCCGGGCTGCCGCCCCTATGCCGAGGCCATTGCCAACGGCGAGGCCATCAACAAGTGCCCCCCCGGCGGACAGGCGACCATCAACGACCTGGCCAACCTGTTGGATGTGGAGGCAATACCTCTCGACGCCGAGCACGGTGTGGAAGACGTGAAAAAGGTGGCCTTTATCCGCGAGGCGGAGTGCATCGGTTGCACCAAGTGCATCCAGGCCTGCCCGGTAGACGCCATCGTCGGTGCCGCCAAGCAGATGCATACCGTGATCGTCGACGAGTGCACCGGCTGCGACCTGTGTGTGGAGCCCTGCCCCGTGGACTGTATCGATATGGTGCCGCTGGAAACCGGCCTCCAGCAGTGGCACCCGAAAAAACCGAAAGACGGAATTCAATTGATCGCCAGTGACAGACCCGAGCTGCACACCAGTGACCGGAGTGCCGCATGACCCACCCCCAGGAGCGACTGAGCGCCAGCGAGCGCCGCCAGGCTCGGGAAGCCCGCCTGATTGCCCGCGAGCAAGCCCGCGAACTGAAACCGAACGACTTCCACGGTGGCGTGCACCCGCCGGAAAACAAGCACCAGTCCACCGGCGAGCCCATCGGCACGATTCCGCTGGCGGAAGATTTCATCGTTCCACTCAACCAGCACATCGGCGCCACCGCCATTCCACTGGTGAAACTCGGCGACGACGTCCTCAAGGGCCAGAAAATCGCCGAGGCGGATGGCCCGGTCAGCTGCCCGGTGCATGCGCCAACGTCCGGCAAAGTGGTCGCCATTGAACCCATGGCCGTGCCGCACCCATCCGGGATTCTGGCCGACTGCATCCAGATTCGCGCCGATGGCCGAGACCAGTGGTGCACGCTCGCGCCGGTGGAAGATTTCCGCAGCCGCGATGCCGATGAGCTGCTGGAGAAGATCCGCGAATGCGGCATCGCCGGCATGGGCGGTGCGGGCTTCCCCACAGCGGTCAAACTGAACCCGCGCGGCGGCGCCGAGATCGACACATTGATCATCAACGGCACCGAGTGTGAACCCTATATCACCGCCGACGATATGCTGATGCGCGAGCGCGCCGATGAGATCATCGGCGGTGTGCAAATACTCGCTCACCTGCTGGACGAGCCGGAGCGCGTGCTGATCGGTATTGAGGACAACAAACCGGAAGCCATCGCCGCCATGCGCCAGGCGGCCGAGGGCACCCGCTTTCATGTGGTGGTGTTTCCCACCAAGTACCCGTCCGGCGGCGAGAAACAGCTGATCGAAATCCTCACCGGGCGCGAAGTGCCCAACGAGGGGTTGCCCGCCAACGTGGGTATCGTGTGCCAGAACGTGGGCACCGCCCGCGCCGTGTATCGCGCGATTACCCTGGGCGAGCCCCTGGTCAGCCGCGTCACCACAGTGGTGGGTGAATCCCTGGCGCGCAGCCGCAATATCGAGGTGCCCCTCGGCACCCCCATCCGCCATATCCTCGATTGCCACGGAATCGACCGCAAACAACTGCAACGGATCATTATTGGTGGCCCGATGATGGGCTACACCATCGAGGATGAAAGTGCGCCGGTGGTAAAAACCACCAACTGTATTCTTGCACCCACCTATAAAGAGCTGCCACCGCCGCCGCCGGCCCAGGCCTGTATCCGCTGCGGCCTCTGCGCTGAAGCCTGCCCGGCGTCGCTGCTGCCGCAGCAGTTGTACTGGTATGCCCGCGCCGAAGACCGCGAGAAGCTCCAGGCCTACAACCTGTTCGACTGCATCGAGTGCGGCGCCTGCTCCTACGTTTGCCCTTCCAGCATCCCCCTGGTGCAGTATTACCGCGCAGCCAAGGGCGATATCCGCGAGGCCCGCGCCGAGAAGGAAAAGGCGGATCGCGCCCGCGAGCGCTTCGAATTCCGCAAACTGCGTATGGAAAAGGCCGAGCAGGAAAAAGAAGCCAAGCGACTGGCGCGCAAGAAAGCTGCAGAGGAAGCCCGCAAACAGCGCGAGACCAACACTGACAGCCCTGCGGCACAGGCCGCCAAACAGGAGGCCGACGTGGTCGCCGCCGCCCTGGCGCGGGTCAAGGCCAAGCAGGCCTCCCCCGAACAGCAACTGGCGCGCGCCCAGCGCACCCTGACCAGCGCCGAACATCGCGTGGAGCGGATGCGTACCAAGCTGGCCGAGGCCGATGAGGCCCAGCAGGCGCAACTGGCCGCACAATTGAAAGAAGCCGAGCTGAAACTGCAGGACGCCCGCAATAAGCTGGCCGAAGCGGAAAAGCTCGCTGCGGCCGCCCCGCAACCGGCGGAATCGAGCCCCGCTGAAAAAGCCGAGGAGCGCGAAGCCCGGCTATCGGTAGCCGGTGCCTCTTCCTCAGCCGCCAATGCCGCGATCGAGAAAGCCAAGGCCGCAGCCGCCGCGCGCGCCAATATGGATCCGGCGGAAAAGCTGGCCACAGAGATCGAAGCCCTGGAAAAGCGGGTGCAAAAGGCGCAAGCACGCCTGGACAAGGCCCGTGCCGACGACGACCCCAATACCGCCGCGTTCGAGACCGCGCTCGGCAAAATGCAGGAAAAGCTCGATGCCAAGCGCGCGGAGCAATCCGGCGGACAACAGGAATAACGGGCAGGATTAGAGAACGACCATGTCCCTGATGCGAATAACCTCTCCCCACGCCCACTCCGGCCAGAGTACCGCCAAGGTCATGCTGCAGGTAGCAGTCGCGACCATTCCCGGCGTACTGGCCCTGGTGATTTACTTCGGCGTGGGCGTGCTGATCAATATCTTCCTGTGCACCCTGACCGCACTGGCGAGCGAAGCCGCCGTTATGAAGCTGCGCGGCCGCCCAGTGCTGTTCTACCTGAAAGACTACAGTGCACTGGTCACCGCCCTGCTGCTCGGTATTGCCCTGCCGCCATACTGCGCCTGGTGGCTGCCGGTGGTCGGCAGCATTACCGCCATCGTGCTGGCGAAACAACTGTACGGCGGTATGGGCTACAACCCGTTCAACCCCGCCATGGTCGGCTACGTTGTGTTGCTGATCAGCTTCCCGGTGGAAATGACCCGCTGGGTTGGCGCGGGTGAACTGATTAACGGCACCCCGGGTATTGGTGAAGCCTTCTCGCTGGTATTCGGCAATATGAACGTGGACGGATTCACCCGCGCCACACCGCTGGAAATCGTACGCCATAATCAGTCTACGATTCTGTCCCAGCTCTATGCCATGGAGCCGGTGTTCAACAAAGGCAGCATCGCCGGAATCGGGTGGGAAATGGCCAATGCGGGTTTCCTGATCGGCGGCCTGTTCCTGCTGTTCCGCCGCCTCATCACCTGGCATGCACCGGCTGCCATGCTCGGCACACTGGCCCTGCTCTCAATCATTTTCTATGACGGCGGCAGCTCCCTTAGTGAGGGCTCACCACTGCTGCACCTGTTCTCTGGTGCCACCATGCTGGGAGCCTTCTTCATCATTACCGACCCGGTCAGCGGCTGTACCAGCAACAGGGGGCGCCTGGTATTCGGCGCCGGTGTGGGCCTGATCCTGTTTGTGATTCGGGCCTGGGGCAACTATCCCGATGCGGTTGCCTTTGCGGTACTGCTGATGAATTTTGCTGCGCCGTTTATCGACAATTACACCCTGCCGCGCACCTACGGCCACAAGGCCCCACGCAAGGCCACCGACCTGGAGGAGCAATAATGCTGAGACGCTCCATCGGTACCAATGCCGCGATTCTGACCCTGTTCGCGATCGCTACCGCCGGCACCCTGGCGGTGACCCAGATCACCACCCGCGAGCCGATCGAACGCGCCATTCGCGAAGCCTCTGCCAAGGCGCTGCTGGAAATCATCCCCCTGGATCGGCACAGCAATGACCTGCTGGTAGACACCTACCCGATCCCGCGCCAGTACTGGGCCCTGCTCGGCCTGAAGCAGGAAGCGAACATCAACCTGGCCCGTGAAGAGGATGGCACCATTACGGCTGCGATTATCCCGGCGGTTGCACCAGACGGCTACTCAGGCCCGATTCGTCTCCTCGTGGGCGTCAACCGCGATGGCACGATCGCCGGAGTGCGGGTAACCAACCACGCGGAAACTCCGGGGCTGGGTGACAAGGTCGAGGTCAAGAAAAGTGACTGGGTTCTCTCGTTCAATGGCAAGTCCCTGCAAGACCCGGCGCGGGACCAGTGGAAGGTTCAGAAAGACGGTGGCGCCTTCGACCAGTTCACCGGTGCCACCATCACCCCCAGGGCCGTGGTTCACCAGGTGCGCAAAGTGCTGGATTTCGTGGCAGAGAACCGTGAAAAGATCTTTACCGCCCCGGTGTCCGAGCGCGCGGTGGAAGTTCACCAGCAGCCAGAGAGCAACAACCCCAAACCGGGTTCGGAGAACAATTGATGGCAACCCCGAGCTACGCCGAAATTACCCACAATGGCCTGTGGAAGAACAACCCCGCACTGGTACAGCTACTGGGTTTGTGCCCGCTGCTGGCAGTAACCGGCTCGGTGGTTAACGCCATCGGTCTTGGCCTGGCCACTACCGCCGTACTGACCTGCTCCAACCTGGCGGTTTCACTGGTGCGCAGGCAGATGCCGGAAACCGTACGCCTGCCCGCGTCTGTCATGATCATCGCCACTTTCGTGACCTGTGCCGAACTGCTGATGAAGGCTTTTACCTATGAGCTGTACCTGGTGCTCGGCATCTTTATCCCGCTGATCGTCACCAACTGTGCCATCCTCGGCCGCGCCGATGCCTTTGCCAGTAAAAACCCGGTACTGCCCTCGCTACTGGACGGGTTTATGATGGGCGCCGGCTTTACTGCAGTACTGATCGTGATTGGCGCTGTGCGTGAAGTGATCGGCCGCGGGACATTGTTTGCCGACATGGATTTGCTGCTTGGCCCAGTGGCTGCCAACTGGACGCTGCCGGTTCTCGGTCAGGATTACAGCGGTTTTCTGGTAGCCGTATTGCCTCCGGGCGCCTTCCTGGTTGCCGGGCTGCTGATCGCTGCGAAAAATGCCATTGATGCATATCTCGAGCGCCGCCGCAGCGCAGAAATAAAAATAGTCAGTGGCAGCAAGCGTGTACGTACCACCGGCAAAATCCAGTAATGACTAGCGGCCGAATATTCGGCCGCAATTCCCTTCCCTAATTAATTTATTCCACTCGGTAAATTCCCCCGGTATTTATTGAATATTTATTCAAATAAATAAGCGGTGTAATGGAATGTAATGGGATTTGATTCACAAACCCCAATTCCGGTGTAGCACAGCTGGTACATATCGATAGAATAGCCCGCGCCGTTGAAAAGTTTTAGGTAAACCCAGACCCTCTCTCCGGAATAGCTTGTGACTCGCGAGTATCCGGTAATTAATTATGATTCGGGGAGGCTTCCCCTTCCAAAGTCCGCGGTTTATTACCTCCACACCCTTCAACGCCCCGCCACATATGCAGAGACATACCGAAGGCGGGATAAGCAAAATAAAAAACTATGGAGAGCCCTTAGGGCAGATAAATATCGCAACTCCTAATCAGATTAGGAATCACTGATTATTTATTGCGTCACTTTAAAAACCACAGGAACATCTGTCACCATGACTTTAGACAGTGGAAAGTCTGAACTGGTCTATCAGGGCCGCCGCGCCCAACGGGCCGACAGCCGGCAACGCCGCAAAGCAATCCTTGAAGCGACTTTGCGCCTGATCGTCAAAGAAGGTATTCGCGGGATTCGGCACCGTGCCGTGGCTCGCGAAGCATCCGTTCCCCTCGCCGCGACCACCTATTATTTCAAAGACCTCAACGACCTGATCAGTGATTCGTTCACCTATTTTGTTGAGCAGAATATCGAGCATACCCGACAGCTGCAGGCCGACAGCGTCGCCGTCGCCGGCCAGCTGACGCCAGAGCAGATGGCCTCCGGGGCCGGGCGCAGGCAGCTGACCCAGCAACTCACCCGCTTTGTGCTTTCCCACATTCGCAACCAGGCCAGCAACCGCGACAACCGACTGGTTGAACTTGCATTCCGCCACGAGGCATTGCGCAACGAGCAACTCACCCGCGCCATGCGCATGGCGAACCAGGCCAACGAGAGCCTGATTATCGAGTTCTTCGAGATGCTGCAATTCAGTGACCCGCAAGCCGCTGCACAGATCGTCCATGGCACCATCCTCAACCTGGAATACCAGGTTCTCAACGGCGCTATCGATATGGAATCTCCGCTACTGGAAAGAACCGTGACCCTGATGGTTCGCACGCTGATCCCAAGTCGCATCGAGCCATTGACTACGAGCACCACGACACAGCCTGAACTGACCTGACCCCCGTCCTGAGACATCCAGTGGGCACAGCCCATCGGATGTCACTCCCCTCCCTATACTCTCCCGCAAACACCACGCGACATTTGACGGCCAGGCACCATCCCGCCCGGTACCTGAGCCGAGGACACGGTCGGCGCAGCATTCATCGCCCCCCGCCTTTCTCCAACGGCAGGCGCGGCTAGACTTTAGCTAGATGTACCAAAAGCCGTATCTACCATGTCGCTAGGATTCCGCCCATTACTGGCCTGCCTGTTGCTGTTGTCGATTGTCCTGACAGGCTGTGATCGTGATGCGGAGAAGCCTGCGACATCGAACGACACCCCACCCACTTCCACGCAGCAGCCCACCGCCCCAAGCGAACAACCCGCGAAGAAGCCCTCAATACTCAAGAAGATCCGTGGCGACGACAAAACCATGCACATGGCGGAAAAAGATGACCTCCGTCCCGAGGCCGCGTGGGCACAGGAAACCAGTAGCGAGTACCCGATCAACGCCTATAACAACTATGTGGAAACCGGTGACCTGGAGGCGATCAAAAAGCACGGAAAACTGCGCATTCTGGTCGACATATCCAATACCGACTCCCTGCATCGTTCGGCAACCCAGCAGGATATTGAGCTTGAGGAAGCCAGGCGTCTGGCAGACGCCCTCGGCCTGGAGCCCGTCGTTCTGTATACCAACAATTTTGCCGAACTGGGCCCCAATCTGGTTCAGGGGAAGGGCGATATCGTTGCCAACAATGTCGTCATCACCGAAGCACGCAAGGAACATGTGGATTTTTCCATTCCCACCGCAAATACCCACCTGATTCTGGTATCGAGAAGTGACGAAGAAAAGGTGACGGAAAAAACGGATCTGAAAGGCAAAACGCTGTTTGTTACCAAAGGCACGGCGTACGTGGATGCTGCCAGAAAACTCGCCAGCCAGCACCCCGGCCTGGAACTGAAGGAGGTGGAAAAAAACTATGTCGAACTGGTTATTGATGTCTCCGAAAAGCTGATTGATTTCACCATCGTCGAAGAGCAGATCTACGACCTCGTCACTCAGTTCAAGGATAATCTGGAAAAGAACTATGTCTTTCCCGAAGAGCGCCAGATGTCCTGGGCAATACGCAAGGATTCTCCGGAGCTCCTGGCTGCGGTCAATGCCTTTGTACGTGAGAGCCAGCTGACCCGCTCCACCAAACGCTTTATCGGCGACTTTGATGACATTAAAAAGCGCGGTGTAATCCGCGTCGTCACCCGCAATCACCCGGGCAGCTACTACATGTGGAAAGGCCGGATCATGGGCTACGAGTTCGAACTCGCCCAGGCATTCGCGAAGATACACAAGCTCCGCCTGGAAATCCTGGTAGCACCACGCCATGAAGACTTGATGACCATGCTGCAGGAAGGCAAGGCGGACATCGCCGCCAGCCTGCTCTCGATCACCGAACGACGTAAACATGCACACATGGCGTTTGGCCCACCCTACATGGAAGAAAAAGTGGTGATCGTGGCGCGCGAGAACGAGAGTTTTAACGATCCCAGCGAGCTGGCTGGGCGCACAGTGTACGTGCGCAAATCGAGCAATCACTATGACGTGGCACTTGAGCTGCAGAAGAAAGTGCCGGATTTGAAAATAGAACTGGCTCCCGAGGCACTGAACATCCAGCAGATCATCGATAAGGTAGCCGAAAAGGAATACGACCTGGCCATTGCCGATAATGTGTCGGTAAAACTGGAACACGCCTGGCGTACAGATATCCACACTGCGCTCGATTTACATATTGAAGACAACGTCTATGCATGGATGCTACGCGACAACAATCCACAGCTGCTCGAAGCCGTTAACAAGTTTTTCAATGGCGCCAATACCAAGAAGCACCTGAAAACGCTGTACACCAAATACTTCGCTGCACCCAAGCGCAGTCGCGAGGAAATCAATCGCCTTAATGAAGACGGTACAATTTCGCCGTTTGATGAATACGTCCAGAAATACTCACAGGAATACGACTTCGACTGGCGACTGGTTGTCGCTCAGATGTTCCAGGAGAGCACCTTCAACCCGAAAGCCAAATCCTGGGTCGGTGCACGCGGGCTGATGCAGGTAATGCCGGACACCGGCAAACAGGTCGGCGAGAAGAACCTGTTCGACCCCGAGACCAGCGTCCGCGCCGGGATCAAATACCTGGAATGGCTACACCGCAAGTTTGAGGATAAGGGCATCACCCCCGAGAACATGATGTGGTTCACTCTTGCTGCGTACAATGCCGGGCTCGGCCATGTGTACGATGCACAGGATCTGGCGGAAGAAAAAGGCTGGGATCGCAAGGTCTGGTTCAACAATGTCGAAAATGCGATGCTGCTGCTTTCAGAGAAGGAATACTATACCAGGGCCCGCTACGGCTATGCGCGGGGTCAGGAGCCCTACGACTATGTGCGTAAAATCCAGGCCCGCTTCCGCACTTATGTCGCCTTACTGGAAGATTACGAGCGCCGCCAGAAAGACGAAGAGCAGAGCCTGATCGAGCAGGCACCAGAGCTGTTTGCCGGCGCCTTCTATCTCCCCCAGTCTCACGGGAGTTGGCCGCCCTCCAGGAATGAGTCCAACAGGTTAACTGCGAACTACTTCCTGGAGGGTGCCGGATGGTGAAGAATCAGGAACAGTTGCCGGGAATGGAGGCAATCCATTCACTCAACAGTTCGACACCTTCGTCATGTACCAGGCTGCGCCCCAACTCCGGCATCATGGCGCCAGGGTCGGTAGACTCCACACGGAAGTTCAGGATCGACTTTTCCGGGCTGCCCGGAACAATGGCAAACAGGCGATTGCCGGACCCTGTGCCCGCGGCAACCGGCGGCTTACAAATTCCCAGGCGGCGCATGTCCGCTTCCCCGTGATGCAACATCAGTCCAGAAGTATCCGCCGCACCACTTGGGTTATGACAGTGGCCACAGTTGATGTCCAGGTACGAACGCGCGCGCTCCTCCAATGCAACTGACGCGTCCTTGTAGTCCGCGTTGTGCGGTACGGAAGCGAGTTCCGGCAGCCCGCTCAGGTAGCCAACCTGCTGCCAGTACAGCAGCTGGTTTTCACTGCCTTCCTGATAGGCATAGTCCTTGTTCAAATGACGGGCGCGGGGACCAATCGGGCGAATCGCCTTCCGGGTGTGGTTATCAGCGTGACAACCGGCGCACTGGTTAGCGTCCGGTACCACGTAGGCAAACTGCTCCGCACTGCCGTCCGCGCTCACCAGCTGCAGGCGCTGGGCATCGCCGGCGATTTCCAACACTGCGTCAGTCTGTTGCTCATTCCAGACGTACGGCAGAGCCTGCCAACCGTCCTCACGCTTCACCAGCACGCGTGTTTCCAACAGCCTCACGTTGCGCAGGTTCAAGCCGGCACCGGCAAAATCGTTACTGTAGTCGTCTGTGCGCAAAACACTGCCATCTTCACCTCGAGGGTAATAGAACGTCTTGCTGATAATCGTGCCGACGGGGTATTCGAAATCGTCTTCACCATAAGCGGCACTGGCGCCTTCCGGCATCCATACGGTGCGCAGCTTGTGGGCATAGTCTGTGAAAAGTGCAGTGTTCAGGTCGTAGGGCACTACGCGATCATTGAGCGCCAGCTCACCATCAATCGCCTCCACTACGTGCCATGCACTCAAATTCTCGGGCACGGCATCACGGCCGTACAACGTGACCTGTTCACGGGGTGCATCGCACCCCGTCAGCATCAGGGCCAGGACAGCGCCCCAATACAATTTACGCATCGGCCACCTCTGTCTGTGCACTCTGCTCGTCCTGAGGCTTATCGAAATCCAGTACGATCTGCGGCAGTTTTTTCAGGCTGCACTGATGCGCGGAAATATCCGTAGTAATGTTTTTATAGTTGCCCTGAACATCGACATTGATGATATCCACACCTTCATTGTCGATACACAGCTTCAGGTTCTCAGGCAGCTTGCCGTCGACAAATTTGTTTTGGTCGATGGCGCCATCCCACAGGATGTCCGGCATGCTGCCAGTCAAACCAAACTTTGCAATCTTGAGTGCCTTCAGCTCCATGTGATCCGGAGAGGAGCCACCACCAGTAAACTGGTTGTCGTAGATGTAGATACCTTCTGGATACGGGTCGAAGTTTTCCTGGGTCGACTTGTCGGTGTAATAGCCCGCGGCGAAGTAGCTGCTTACGATCACGTTAGCGGTATCGTTGTCAGCGATGTCGTTATTGAAAATCTCAACATAGTCATTGGAATTGATCACGACGCCGGAACCCGCAGGTACCGCGGCAACTGGTGTGCCCTCATGGCCAAAGTTGTCAGTGTTGTTCTTGAATACGCGGTTGTTGTAAACCCGGGTGCTATGGCCCGGCTGCGGCAGGTTCGGCATGTTGAATACCAGAATGCCGCCGGTATTGTTGGTTGCCACATTGTCATAAACGTCGGCACCAATCGTATTTTCGATTTCGATACCTGCCACGTTAAATTCCGCGCGGTTGTTGCGCACGATCACATTGCGCGACTGCCCAACGTAAATACCAGCGTCAGATGCGCCGATCGCAACAGTACCTTCCACCAGGGTGTTTTCAGTCTGTACCGGGTAAATACCATAGGCGCCGTTATCCGTGGATGGGCCATTGGTCCACTCAACACGAATATTGCGAATGATGATGTTCTTGCCTTCGTTGACCTTTAGCGCGTCGCCAATGGTGTCCTCGATCGCGAGTCCTTCAATGGTGAAGTCGCTGGCATTCACCAGCAGGCCCTCAGCCCCCTGAATCTGGTCTTTGAATGAAAGGATGGTCTTGTCCATGCCCGCACCGCGGATGGTCACGCCATCGACGTTCAGGGAAAGACTGCGGTTCAGGCTGTACTTGCCAGCCGGAATTTCAATCACATCACCGGGCTGGGCCTGAATCAGCTGCTTCAACAGTTGTTTTTGGAAATCCGCGGACGCAGTCGCCGCGGAGCTCTCTGCAGCTTTGCCACTGTTGCCTTCCTGCGAACAGGCTACAGCCAGGGCCGTCAGCAGAACTACGCCGAGTTTAGCGGTAGTTTTCATGGAGTCTCCCAATCCAAACAGGTTATTCATTTTGGTTTTTATACGTTCCACAACCCGCAAGCAAAGTATCAGGATTCCAACCGGTCGTTTTAGGACAGCGGCCAAACTCCCCACCAGCATCACCCAAAGTGGTACGATTGTACCAGTTAGAGGGCGCGCAAAATCTGGGCTATGAATGCTCGGATAGTATCCAATCCCACTAGGCGCCGGCAACAAGCCATTAGGAACTATGTCTCTTTTTAACCAAGAACAGCCCTGACCAACCAGTCTTTTCTGACGCCAATCACCGCCAATGGCTTGCCCCACCGAATTCCTCGCGGTACTTTCCAGTCACCCCCGATCCCACAGCCGCGGATACTGAGGAATGGAAGCCACCAGACGGGCCTGCAACCAACGAAACGCCACAACGAGTAACCGCCGCTTGCGCAGATACCTGGCGTTTCTTGGTTACGCCGCACTTTTCTCCGCCACCTCTGCCGTCCACGGGGAACAGCTGACGCTGGAAGTCCGTGTTGATGGCCACGAGTACCAGGCGACACAGCCGCTGGGTTCCGAGTTTGAATATTTCGAATCCGGGGCGCTCACAGGCAGGGCCGGTAGTGTCACCAGAACCTATGATGCCATCCGCTGCGATGGGCCCTGGGGGGCGATGAAATACCAGGTGGCGCTACCCAGCGGCCCCGGTTTCATCTTGCAAACCAGCGGCGACAAGCTGCTCCTGCGCATTCTTGAACACCGGGTATTGAGTGAAGATCGCACTATTCAGGCCATGAAAGTGCACTGCCAGGATCTGGCCCCGAAAATGGTCGTTAACGCGATAACAGAGATAGAAATACAACGTGGCAAGCCCTTCACCGATGAAGTTCATCTCGACAATGGCTTTCAGCTCGCACTGGACTACGAGCCCTGACTATCCCTCGGCTGCGCGTTAATATACCAGCCAAAATGCACAAAAAAGCCCGCGAGTGCTTGCGCACACACGGGCTTTTTGTTGCCTGTTTTTTTCGGCGGCGGCCTAAGTCAGCGGGTCAGTGCTGGAAGACCGGTGCAGCGACATAGCTCCAGAACAGAACGGTTGCCACCATGACTACAACTGCCATCACCAGACAGACCGTCACTACGGCGCTGGCGAATAGGAAGCCCCGCTCTTCCGAAATATTCAGCACAATCGGAATTCCGATATAAAGCAGGTACACCGCATAGGCCACAGCCAGGGTCGCCAGCAGAATATCGAACCACAGCACCGGATAAAGCCCTGCAGCTCCGGCAATGAAAATCGGTGTTGCGGTAAATCCCGCAATCACCATACCTTTCATCGGGTGCGTCTTGGCGCCGTAGGTTTTTGCCATCCAGTGAATGAAAAAGCCGATTGCCACTACCGCCAGGATCATGGTGACGTAAAACACCGCAACCAGGGATAATGCGCTCTGGCTGGTAAGGGTTCGAACCTGGCCGCTATTGCCGATACTCCAGCCGATTTCGGTAGTGCCGAAATACCAGGCCATTGCTGGCAGAAGTGCCAAGACGATAACGTAAGGAATCTGACGGTTGAGCCCCTTTTCAGACAGACCGGCAATCTGTTGCCACTGCCTGCGAGGTTGCACCATCAAACCAAAGAGATGATTCAGCATTCCCGTTCTCCTCACTCAGAGGAACTTCTCAACCGTGCGAATTCGCGGGTGAGAGGGAGAGCCTAATTTTAACTCTCAAATTGAGCTGGATACGACTTGTCAAAGTGAGGGATACCGCCAAAGGCATTTCCCAAAGTTCCAGTTTCTTATTATTCGCACTACAAGTTGTAACACCTCAGTCACCCAAGTCAACGGAATCCTAAAAATTGGCGCGAATAAAAAAACGGCCGTTTCCGGGGGAAACAGCCGCTTTTTGCTAAGTGCTACGATTTCACTCGAAACCAATCAGCACATTGAAATCCCGTGACGACAGCCTGTGCAAGCCGTGGGCAAGCTATCAATTCTCTGCAACATCAACCGCTTGCATCCAGCCAAAACGGTCATCAGCCCGCCCCTCCTGAATATCCAGTAAGGCTGCGCGCAGGCGCTCTGCGACAGGCCCTGGCGCCTGCTTCAGGCGGTAGCGGCGCTCGTCGTCACCCAGCTCGCTGATCGGGCTGACGATGGCCGCGGTGCCGCAGGCAAATGCCTCACTGCAGGTACCCGATTCCACCAGCTTGAGCAAATCATCGATATCGATATCCCGCTCGTGCACCTCCAACCCAAGCTCCCTGGCCAGGGTGAGAATGGAATCGCGGGTGATGCCTTCAAGAATGGATCCATTCAGCGCCGGGGTATGCAGGGCCCCGTCCATCACGGCAAAGAAGTTCATCCCCGAGAGTTCGTCGACCGTATGGCGATTGCCAGGGTTCAGCCACAGGGATTGATCGTAGCCGCGCTCTTTGAGGCGCGACACGCTCAGCAGGGAGGCCGCGTAATTGCCGCCAACCTTGGCATCGCCAGTTCCCCCCACCGCAGCGCGGGAGTCCTCACGCTCGATCCACAGGCGCATATTGCCCGCATGGTAAGCCTCTGAAGGGCTGGCAATCACATAAAACTCGTAGGCCCGGCTAGCCGTCACCGAGAGGTCTGGCTGGGTACCGATCAGGAACGGGCGGATATAGAGTGACTCACCACTGCTCGCCGGTATCAGGTTGGCGCAATAAGCAGCCATGGTGCGCACACCGTCAAGAAAGAGTGACTCGGTCACCGGAGGCATGCACAGGCGTCTGGCAGAGTGCGCCATGCGCGCAGCGTTGCGCTCAGGACGGAACAGGCGCACCCGGGATCCGTTGCGGTAGGCCTTCATACCCTCAAAACAGGTCTGCGCGTAATGCAGAACCTTGGCCGCCGGATCCAGGGCCAATGGGCCATAAGGTATCAGCTCGCCGTCGCTCCAACGGCCATCCTGAAATCGGGCGCGAAACATTACCGGGGCCATAACCGTGCCGAACCCCAGCCGTTCTGGCAGCTCAAACCCGCGCAGACTGGCGATGGCTTCCGGTTGTATTTTTATGCTCACAAAGCTCTCCCATTAACAGTGCACAGGAATTCTGAAACCTGCGAATTATGGCGCTTATCCGCGCTTAATCCAAATCAGCCTACCAATCTCAAAGTTGTTTCCGCAATACCCTCAGCCCACAACCCGCTACTTAGGACAAACATTGCGCGCCTGGCCATATAAGTGCCGACGATGAGACGAGACCACTCACCAGCCCCGGGTACCGCAGCTCGGGAGACTCCATGGCACCTACACTGATCAAGTTAGTTCGCGGCCTTTCGGCCTGCTTTCCTGATGTGCATTGCCATTGACGTTATCAAGGCACCCAAAGGATCCATCCCGGGCCGTCGATCAATTACTGGCACCGAAGTACGCAGGCTTCTCAGCTCCCGCCTCCCCCCAATGAAGCGGCCTGCCACACTGTGACTTCGACGAAAAATCACCGCGGTTTTCTTCAGGCGCCATAGCCATCTCCAATACGCAAGGACGGAAAAATTCGTTGGCTATACTCAAAAATACACGGACGGTGCCCGCTAAATGCAAGGGAATCCAGTGCCAATTACAAGGCTACAGAAATTCCAGCGTCACCAAAGTCCGGACTACGAACAAACACACCGGTAACCCGGCAGGAAATTGAACGAGCCACACTTCAGGGAGAGAAAAACCGCGCGACTTTTTTCTGGCCGCCGGAACTCGAGCTTACCCACACCCCCTAACTGGGGTCGGGGCAAGTCAACACAACATGGAATGGAAGTGGTTCTACCGTGACACAGACTGAAATCAGCAATGCGATAGCGATCGGCTTGATGTTTACAGCCTCAGCTCTGCTGTGTGGCTCTGTATCGGCGCAGGAATTACCTGCAAGCGACGAAGGCGCGGCACCGCCTGCTGCGTATATCGAAGCAGCGTCAAAACCACTGGAAAAACCGAAGCGAATACTGAGGCCCTCGCGGGCTGCGGAAGAATACCGTCAGCGCATCGAAGAAATGGAAGCCGAACATGGTGCCTACGGCGCCGGTCTCGATGAACAGCTAATCGGGCTCGGAACCGCCCTGCAACGCGCCGGCAATCACGAGGAAGCGATTTCCCAGTTCCGGCGTGCGATGCTGATTAACCGCGTCAACGAGGGACTCTACTCCCTCAACCAGGTTCCGATGATTGAGCGCATGATTGAAAGCCAGATTGCACTCAACGAGTGGGAAGATGCGAACGACAACCACGAGTACCTGTTCTGGCTGCATGCAAAAAACTACGGCGAAAATGACCCCAGAATGCTGCCGGTGATCAATGAGTTGAGCAGCTGGCACTTGCAGGCGTATATCGATGAGAAGGGTGCGACGCTATTCGAGCACCTGATCAATGCGACCAACCTGTACGCGCTTGCCATCGATATTATTTCGCAGAATTTTGGCGCGAATGACCTGCGCCTGGTCGATGCCTTGCGCGGCCTGAAGGCGACTAATTACTACCTGGCAACTTATACCGGCGAACCTCAGGAAGCCGTGGTGATCAATACGAATTTTGGTGGATCCGATATGAGTCCTGAGCGTCGTGCTCAGCTGGATCACTACCGCATGAACAGTTTCAGTTCGGGAAAAACTGCCATCACGCGCATCATGGACGTGTACCAGAAAAACCCGAAGTCGCCCCCGGCCGCGTCCGCCAAGGCGAAGGTTGAGCTGGGCGACTGGTACATGATGTTTAACAAGTGGCATTCGGCCCGGGAAACCTACGGCGAGGCCTATCAGGCGCTATGGGATAACGGTGCGACCAATCAGGAAATCGAGGAAATTTTTGGTCGCCCCGCCGCCCTGCCTGCACTGCCATTACTGGATGAGGATCGCGAAGCGCTGGCTAATTCGTACGTTACCGTTTCCTACGATGTCACCGCTTTCGGCAAGGCGCGCAACGTGCGCATTCTGAATGCTGAGCCGAACGATCAAGTCAGTATCCGGTCGCGGGTACGCGACGTATTGAAGCGAGCCAAGTTTCGCCCGCGTTTTGAAAACGGCGAACCGGTGGACACGACCGGTATCGTGCAGAGATTCGTGTTCGACTGATGTAGCAAAGTTGGTTCACCCCGAAAAACTGGCGTTTAAAAGAAGCTGCCACAACAACAAGCCGGGGAGCGAACTGTCGAACTTACACCACGCGTTGAAACAGGCCGCCGCGATCTCGCCGCGGCCTGTGAGCGCATCAGGAGAAGCTAATGACACTACGGAAATTCGCACAACGGTTTGACCTTTCCCGCAGCGGTGCCAACCGTCGCGACGGCACAAAACCAGAAGTGCTGCGCTGGCGCACCATGGTCTCAGCGCTGGTGCTCGCTGCGGCCGTCGCGGGCTGTAAAAATCAGCAGACCCAACAGCAACCACCGGCAAAGCCCCAGCCATCCTCAAGTTCCGCGAGCTCGCCTTCGCAGTCCCAGCCGAAGCCGCAATCCCAGTCCCAATCTTCCAGTCCCTCAAAATCGAGTCCGTCGACGGCCAGCAGCATGCCATCTCAGAGCTCACCCAGCAGTCGCAGCCCGAGCATGTCTACCGCCAGCAGTCGCGCGCAACCAAACACCGCGACGCCAAGCATCGAGTCTGCAGATCGCTCGAGTAAGCAGGCAAGTACAGCGTCTGATAGCGGCGAGGAATCCAGCCGCCGTTCGCGCTCAACAAGCAGTGCGGAAGACCCGACAGCCAGCACCGATAGCCGCGCAACACCGGTTTATACCGACTCGGATCAGCGGCCAGAAGACTCACGTACTCCGCCGGATCCGTCGTCGAATAAGAGTAATTCCGAGCCGCCAGACGAAATCGACTTTTCCGAGGAACAGCAAAGCGCAAGCAGCTCATCCAGCTCAAGTTCAAGCGCTTCCAGTGCTTCTGCTTCCAGTAGCAGCGCCTCCTCGAGCAGCGCCTCCTCTAGCAGCGCCAGCGCATCGTCGTCCAGCAGCGCCCCGAGCAGCGCCTCCAGCAGTTCGCCGGCCAGTAGTTCACCTTCCTCAGCCAGCGCGTCCCAGGCCAGCAGCGGCTCGCCCGCCAGTGGTTCGCCGGCTGCGGCGTCTGGCTCGAGCAGTGCTGCCGGTGCCCCGCCGAGTGGCAGCGGTGCACCCAACGAAGCGCCAATGACTTCTGCGGAGCGCGTCGCCGAACTCGAAGGTGAGTTCGATTCCACCATGGCCAGCTACGACGGAATGATCCTGCGCGAGCGCGACTATGTGCGCAATCGCCCAGCCTCTGCTGAGGAAGAAACGGCAGAAGACGAAGTGCCACCCGGGGAGTCCCTTGAAGACCTCATTGAGTCCGCCGAAGCCGAGCTGCCCGCGCCGCCGGCGGGTGGTGGTGAAGGCGGCAGCGGGCCGGAGCAGAGTAATTCCAGTGGCCAGGCCACGGGTCCCGGCCTGCCAACCAAGGGACGTATTGGTGAATATGACCACGCCAATACTGCAGCGGTAGTACCGGAAAATGTGCCCAGCGGTGACGACGACGATGTAGTGGCGCGACAGATCCGTGAAGCCGCCATGCGCGAGAAGGATCCAGAGCTGCAGGAGCGGCTTTGGGAGGAATACCGTAAATATAAAAAATCGCAGAAGTAACAACGGAGGGTTGCAGTATGTTGTCGAAGTTTCATCGCAGAGTGACTTCATCGGAGTACCTGCGTACGACCTGTTGCACATTGATCTTCAGCCTGCTGGTGATCACTGGCTGTACCACAACGGAAGTCCGCACCACGGCCTATACACCGCTCACTGTGGAGGACACCGCCATCTCGGAAAACCGCCTGCTGGATGTCGGCATAGTTCAGTTCAATACTGGACTCGATCAGCAGGAAGAGGTCGAGGAAGACGAGCTGGTGTTCCCGGAATTGCGCCGCGCAGAATCCCGATATATTGCGGTGACCCTGGCCGACGCCGTCCAGACGAGCAATGGCTGGGGTGCCGTGCGGGTAATACCCAGTGAGCGCACCAATATCGACGTGACAGTAAACGGCTCGATCATCCAGTCAGACGGGGAAACCCTGACCATCGAAGTAACAGTGACGGACTCTCGTGGCCAGGTCTGGTTTACCAAGCAATATACGGAGCAGGCCTCCCACTACGCTTATGATCGCAAGCATCCCACGGAAGGTGATGCTTTCCAGGGGATCTACAACCGCGTAGCCAATGACATGCTCGTTTATCGCCAGGGCCTGTCAGACCAGTACATCGCCGAATTGCGCACAATTTCTGAGATCAAATTCGCACGCAGCTTTTCTCCCAACGCATTTGACCGCTACCTGATCCAGGACAACGACGGCATCTACCAGTTGACGGCGCTGCCCGCGGAAAGCGATCCCATGCTGATGCGGGTGCGCCGCATCCGCGAGCGCGATTATCTGTTCGTCGACACCCTCCAGGGCTACTACGACACCTTTGTGAAATCCATGGAGACCCCCTACCAGGAGTGGCGGGCCATGAGTTACGAAGAGGTCAAGGAAATGCGCGAGCTGAAACGCAAAGCGCGTAATAACACCATCATGGGGGTTGCCGCGATCGTCGGCGGGATTGCAGCCGCAGGCGCCGGTGGCGGCGCTGCACGGCAAGCGGGCAACGTAGCCGTCGCCGGCGGTGGCTATCTGGTTAAAAGCGGTTTCGACCGGCGCTCTGAAGCCAAGATGCATATCGAGGCACTCCAGGAGCTCGGCGATTCAATGGAAGCGGAAGTGGAACCACGCATCGTCGAACTGGAAGACCGCACGGTAACCCTGTCTGGCTCAGTGGAAAACCAGTACCGCCAATGGCGTGAAATTTTAAAAGAAATCTACCAGGCAGAAACCGGTCAGGCGACAGAAATCTGACGGCTTCATTCGAATGCAAGGGCTGCCGGGATTATCTCCGGCAGTCATAAAATAACAGCGAGCAGTGCGGAGTCACTATGCAACACCGCGATTCCTCTTCAGATGATCAGAACTACATTCAACCCGCGGATTTCACCTTCGGGCATGAAAGCAATGCCGGCGAAAATGAAAAAAACGCGGAAAAGTCTCAAGGAAAATCGACCGCGCCGGATCGTCAACGCCTGGTACACGGAGTCATAGCTTCGGCCCTGATGCTGGCTCTCGTGGGCGTATTCTGGATATTGCCCAAAACCGTAGACAAGCCGCGCGTGGCTACCATTGCGCCACCTACCGCGAGCACAAAGGATCCTGCGGCTAAGGCACCGGCAATCCAGGAATCGCCTTTTACAGAAGCAGAGATTACCCAGCAGCGGCGCGAGGTACAAAAAGTACTGCAGGAAATACTGCAACTGCAGGAAGAGCTCATCGAGCGCAAGGTAGAAACCTGGGCGGCGGAAGAATACTTCGCTGCACGTACCCTCGCCGAAGACGCGGATGGAATATATCGACAACGCAAATTCCATCAGGCGCTGGAGCAATACCGACAAGCGCTCGCTGGATTACAGCAAATACGCGACAGCATTCCCGCGCGCATCGAGCAGCACATCGCGGAAGGCAATGCAGCTCTGGACAGCGGCGATGCGGCGGTTGCACAAAAGGCGTTTGACCTGGTGCTGACGATATCCGAAGACCACCCCCGTGGACTGAGTGGCAAGGCGCGGGCAGCAATACTCCCGGAAGTGTGGCAACACGTTGTCACAGGCCGCGACGCGTTTGCCGCCAGCGACCTCGACACCGCCAAGTCGGCCCTCGAACAGGCCCTCGCCAAGGATGCTGAAACCGTACCCGCCAAAGAGCTGCTGCCCAAGGTCGAGGCTGCAATTCTTGAGCGGGATTACAGCCAGGCGATGTCCGAGGGTTACGCAGCAATTGCCGAGGGGAAGTTCGAACTGGCAAAACAACACTTTGTCCGTGCTCGCAATTTGAAACCCGATGCTTCTGATCCTGGAATCGGCATGGCGCAGGCGGAAAACGGGATAGCACAGTCGCGTATCGACCAGCTGTTCGCCCGCGCTGCACAACAGGAACAGAAAGAGCAGTGGCACAAGGCGGCAGCGGATTACCGCAAACTGATCGCGGAAGACAGCAGCCTGGTTCAGGCGCTCACCGGTAAAGCCCGGGCGGAGGCTCGGGCCAAGCTCGATGACCAGCTGCAGGAACTCTTACAGGATCCGCTAACACTGGGCCAAAGCAAGCGCAGTCAGTATGCACGCAAGGTGCTGGCGGATGCCCGGGCGCTGAAAGCCGACACACCGCGACTGAGCAGGCAAATAGAGCAACTTGAAAGCGCACTTACCCAGTCATTGATCCCCATTACCGTACGCCTGCAATCGGATACCAGTACCGACGTGACCATCTACCACGTGGGCAAGCTGGGAAATTTCTCTGAACGGGAAATTGCCCTCAAACCCGGGCGCTATACGATCGTCGGCACGCGCAGTGGTTATCGCGATGTACGCCACGAAATCGTTGTCGATCCCAGCAGCGAGGCACCCGTTGTCACTATCCAGTGCGCAGAAAAAATAAACGGTGCCAATAACAGTTGACCCACTGAACCTCCCCCGCCCCACCTGATCAAATTACACACGATTTCGTGTGTAGCCCCTGCCTCCCCGATCCGGCTTGTGTGAAAAGCCCGGATCGGGGAAACGCCCCTTAACACCGAGAAAGAAGTGGACGGAAGCGACCAACCGGTGCTTGGCAAACAAAGTTTCTACTGCCAAAAGCACGTCGATTCAGGTTGCTTTCGCGAGAGCCAGCTAAGCTGAAATGCGCGGCTCCCGATCTTTCAGGCTGGTCACAGGATTCGACCAGTAGCGGCACCAAAGCCGCCCGGGCAACCGCGAGCCGCCACGCGAAATATCAATAAGTGCGCAGTAACAGGAAATCATAAATGACAGCGAAGGAAGCGGTAGCCGTTCGCGAGCGCGAACCATCCAGTGAAGATGCGTCCATCATCCAGCCAATAGGCTTTACTCCTGCGCCGATTTCTTCGGGCAGCAAAAAGCTGCTGCTATCCCCCAAATCCATTGGCATCGTTGCCTGCCTGCTAATCGGCGCACTGATGCTGATCTACCTGCTGGTCGCGCGCTCACTGATTTTCGAAACCCAACCGGCAGATGCCCGGGTTTCCGTCAGCGGCATGGCGCTGCCACTGGGCGATGGCCACCTGGTATTGCCCGGACACTACAGCTACACCATCAGCGCTACCGGCTACATCTCCCAGAGCGGGGAAGTGGAAGTAAGTAGCGACAGCAACAGCCGACATGCCGTCAAGCTGGAACGCCTGCCCGGACATCTGCAGGTTGTTACCAATCCCGCCGTGCCAGTGCGGATCCTGGTAAACGGTACCGAGATCGAAAGTCAGCAGGGATTAGCCAAATCTATCCCGGCTGGCCGCGTGCGCATTACCGTACTGACCGACCGCTACCTTCCATTCAGTAAGGAAGTTGAAATTGAGGGACTGGACAATACCCAGACTCTGGAAGCCAGCCTCCGTCCTGCCTGGGCCAATGTGAATATCACCAGCAATCCGCCCGGTGCAACTGTCAGCGTCGAGGGCGAAGTCCTGGGGACAACACCGTTGACCGCAGAACTGATTCAGGGTGACCGCGTCGTAAATATCTCGCTACCGGAATACAAAACAGCAGAAATTCAGATCCCCGTCACTGCGGGGGTTGACCAGAAGCTCGACACCGTCGAGCTAGGTGCGGCCGACGGCCTGCTGAGAGTCGTCAGCATTCCCGAGGGGGCCAGTGTTACCGTCGATGGGGAGTTCCGGGGACAGACGCCGATCGACCTCGACCTCGCCTCCAATAGCCGCCACGAGTTGCGCTTCTTCAAGGACGGGTTCGGAACTGTGGAGCGCAGCATCGACGTGCGGGCCGGCGAGCAGCGCGAAATGACCGTCAATCTGGTCGCGGTGTTTGGCAAGGTTTCCATCAGCAGTAGCCCTGAGGACGCCCAGGTATTTATTGACGGAAAGCTCGCCGGTATTGCAGGACAGACATTTACCCTGCCTACGCGCAGCCATGAAATCGTCGTACGGAAGCCAGGGTACGAGGATTACCGCACAACGATCGTTCCCAGTGCAAAGCTACAGCAGACTGTGCGCGCGGTGTTACTCACCGGCGAGCAAGCGCGCTGGAGTGGCGTGCCGGCTGAAATTGAGCACGGCGCGGGCGGCAAGATGCTGCTGATGCGCCCGAATGCGCAATTCACCATGGGATCCTCCCGCCGCGAGCAGGGGCGGCGCGCCAATGAAGTCCTGCGCCAGATTTCTCTTACCCGCCCCTTCTACATCGGCACAACGGAAGTGACCAACCGCGAGTTCCGTCGCTACCAGCGGATGCACAGTTCCAGTCATGCCAACGGCGTCAGTCTGGACAACGATCAGCTCCCGGTCGTGAACGTGAGCTGGAATGATGCTGCACTGTTCTGCAACTGGCTGAGCGCTCGCGACGGTTTCAAGGAGGTATACCGTACCGAACGCGGGCGCGTGATTGGCTTTGATGCAAGCGCCAATGGCTACCGCTTGCCCACTGAAGCGGAATGGGCGTGGGCAGCACGTTACGACAGCGGCAACATGCGTAAATTTCCCTGGGGCAACAAGCTGCCCGTGGGTAAAAACTCTGGCAATTACGCCGATAGCAGCGCAGCCAACATAGTACCCGCAGTACTGAGAACCTATAGCGACCGCTACGCGGCAACCGCGCCAGTCGCCAGTTTTTCGCCCAACACCATGGGACTGTATGACCTCGGCGGTAATGTTTCCGAGTGGATCCACGACCTGTACACCATTGGCACCGGGCTATCCATGAAGCGTGAAGAAAATCCCGTTGGGCCAGCAGAAGGCGATTACCACGTTATTCGTGGTTCAAGCTGGCGTCATGCAGGATTGACCGAGCTGCGGCTGTCCTATCGGGATTACGGCGCAGAGCCGCGCAATGATGTGGGCTTTCGCGTAGCCCGCTGGGTGAACTGATGAACAGGGATAACCAGGTTATGGATCTTTTCAGACATATCCGCCCCGGAATACTCAAGCGGGCAATCATTATCGCCGCACTTGCGCTGCCCGGTGCTGTAGCCGCGCAGGAGACCAACAACGGTGAAGACAATAGCGCTGGCGAGAATGCGGCGGAAGATTCAGTGACAGCGCAACCTGTCGCTGTGGGAAGTGCGCAACAGACACAACAACAGGTCCAGCAAACAAAGAAGCCAACCCAGACCATCAAGGCGCAAAGCGCTGATAGTGCGGACAGCTATGAAGCCAGCGAGGAAATCTCAGAAGATCTCTCGGTTTCCTACCCAGTGGATATTTAAACGAACACGTGCGTAACCGAAGCCGGCCATAGACGAAATGCTATGACCACAGGGAACAGGTAGTGGCCGCGAACAGCGGCCAAAAACAGGCGGGAATGCCCATGAAATTCAAATCTTCAGACTTCGTCTTCCAATTGTTTGCGCTGCTCGGCGCCATCATTCTGGTTCATGCCATTTATGTGGCGATCATCCGGCCTAACGCCGATGCGCTGATCGAGGAACAGATGGCGCGGGAGGCCGCGGGCGAGACCTATATCCAGCAGCGATCACTGTACATCGTGATGCGCGACTACGAGCAGGAAGCCTGCTTTGTCCTCATGCTTTGGGCCATGGCGATTATGGGCCTGAAGGCCCGGCGCAGTATCCGCGAGCGTCGGCTCCTCGACCAGGCCCTGCTCAACGTCAGTGAAGGCACGCCGATACTGCCGGAAGACGCGCGCGACCTGTCGCGACCGATACAGGCATTACCGGAGGAAGAGCGAAATTTCCTGCTGCCGCGGGCGCTGCTGACAGCACTGCAACGCTTCGGATCCACACGCAACGTCGCGGCGGTATCCAACTCGGTTAAAGAAGTATGCGACACAGAAGGCGACCGTCTCGATAGCGAGCTCGCGATGGTGCGCTACATCACCTGGGCCATTCCATCGATCGGGTTTATCGGTACCGTGCGCGGCATTGGTGAGGCGCTCGCCCAGGCCCACCGCGCCGTAGAAGGCGACATTGCCGGGGTCACCGTCAGCCTTGGTGTCGCCTTCAACTCCACATTCGTCGCGCTGGTCATCAGCATCGTGATCATGTTTTTTACCCATCAGTTGCAATTGATGCAGGAGCGCCTGGTACTCGACACCCAGAATTACTGCGACAACAAACTGCTGCGGTTCCTGAAAGTAAGCTGATTCTTTACGGAATAACACCTTGGATGTTCAACGGAACGAACACCCGATTTAAGAACAGGAGCTCCCATGAGCAAAGGCGTACTGGAAATCAATGACTGTGGCCTGCGCGTATTTACCGGCACCGACGAAGTACTGGAAAGCCCCGGCGTGGCCATCGTCAACAACCGGGAAATAGTAACCGGCACGCACGCCTTGATGCGCGCACGCAGTCACCCCACCCAGGTCAATCACCAGTTCTGGCGCAGGCTGAGCCTCGAGTCGGTAAAGTCTGAAAACCCGGGTTGCCGACACCATGCCGACCTGGCTTTTTTCCATCTTCGGGAAATCGCCGGCCTTTGTGATCTCGCCGATGAATTTGCGCTGGCCGTTCCCGGCAACTTTACCCGCGAGCAACTCGCGCTGTTGCTGGGCGTCATCAAGGAGAGTCCATTCAATGTGGTGGCGCTTGTCGATGCGGCGACAGCGTGTATCAGCAGCTGTGCGCCGAGGGGGACACACCTCCACATCGAGCTGCAGCGCCACCAGACCCTGGTCAGTCGGATTGCAGTGCACGAGCAGGCGGTACTGGATATTGCCGAAACAGTGAACGACGCCGGACTACAGCATTTCCAGGATGCGTGGGCCAGAGTATTTACAGATGCCTTCATCATGCAGTGCCGCTTTGACCCGCTGCACTCGGCGGACGCGGAACAGCAACTGTACGACCTGATGCCGCAGTGGATTGCGAAAGCCATGCGTCAGGGGGAGGTCATGGCCGAGCTCGACGACCGCACTGCAAAAGTCAGCCTGCGCCAGCTGCAGGACGCCAGCACCCCGATACTGTCCCGGGTGCGTGCGATGATCGAAAACCTCGGCGATGCCACCAGCATTTCTTTTGTATCCCATCGCTGGGCCGATATCCCGGGCGGCGCGCAGCTCGCAGAACGCATTCACCTGTTGCCCCACAACGCCGTTGCCCAGGCGTCCGAGCAGCGCTGGCAGGAAATGCACAATGACCATGGCAACCTGCGCCTGATTACCGCGCTCAGCTCCGCCCCTGCCAATGAAGTAGCCATTCAGGTCAACGCCGCTGCCGAGGCCGCCGCCACCCACCTTCTCTTCGGGCATCGGGCACTGGCGGCCCAGCAGCCCCTGTTCGTGAGCTGGCAGGAGGGTCGCCTTGAACTTACCCCCACACCACCCAGCCATCCGGCAGCGACCGTGACCAATCACGCCGGGCGCCTGGCATTACGGGTGGATGCCGGTGCCGAGTTGATGCTGAACGGCGAGCAAATTTCCGCGCCGGTCAATCTCACCGCGGGCGACCGGATTGGCGCAGCCAATATTGAAGATGTCATCACTGCAATCAGCGTAGAGCACTATGGCGCGTAAGAATCGGCGTTTTACCACTTTCAGCCTGTCGTTTCTGGACATCATGTCCTGCGGCTTCGGCGCGGTGGCCCTGATCTTTCTGATCATCAAACACGGCTCCGACCACGACATCGAGGCCGAACATCTGGATCTGTCTGCAGAAGTAAACCTGCTGCAGGAGGAGGTTCAATTTGGTCGCGAGCACCTGGTGCTGGCCCGTAATACGCTCGACACAACCAGTGATGAACTGGCCGAAGCCCAGGGCCTGGCACGCAGGATTCTGGAGCAGATCCAGGAAGTGAAGGGAAACATCGCCGAAGTAGACAGCAGTTCAGACGAAATGGACATCGCTCGCCTGCAGGAAAAGCTCAAGAAACTGGAGCAGGCCAAGAAAGAGCTGGAAGCCGAGAATAAAAAACTTGGCAACAATGTGCGCAAGTTTGTCGGCGATGGGGATCGCCAGTACCTCACGGGTCTGCGCCTCGGCGGTGACCGCATCCTGGTACTCCTGGATTCCTCCGCCAGCATGCTCGGCGACGAGCTGATCAAGGTCATCCGCACACGCAACATGTCCGACTCGGTGAAACGCAATACGGAAAAATGGCGCCGTGCCAAGCAGACCGTGTCCTGGCTAGTTTCCCAGTTTCCCCAGGAAAGCCAGTACCAGATCTACACCTTCAATACCGGTTTCCGTGCAGCGCTCGTCGGTACGGAAGACCGCTGGTTGAATGTGGATGACCGGGATCAACTCGACAAGGCAATCAAGGAACTGGATGACATCGTGCCCAATGATGGCACCAGCCTGGAGCGTATCTTCCAGGCTGTGAACAATATGTCCCCCCTTCCGGACAACATCATTCTTATCACCGATGGCCTGCCAACGCAGGGCATGAAAAAGCCCAGAGGCAATACCATTTCCGGGAAGGAGCGGCTGAAGCTTTTCCGCGATGCGGTGGACGCACTGCCAAAAAGCATTCCCGTGAATGTGATTCTGGCGCCGATGGAAGGTGATCCTTTTGCGGCCAGTGAATTCTGGAAGCTGGCCATGGAAACCCAGGGGTCTTTCCTCGCACCATCAAAGGACTGGCCGTAATGAGTACGCGCAAGAAACGCCAACAGGAAGAGTTCAGCATTTCTTTTCTCGACGTGATCTGCTGTGGTTTTGGGGCCATCGTCCTGCTCCTGATGATCGCCAAAACCGTGCAGCCCGTGGTACTGGAAGAGGCCGAGATAGATCTCGATGGACAGGTGGAGCTGTTGCAGGAGCAGCTGGCGGAAATCCGCGGGGAAACCACAATCCTCAACCGTGACCTCAATGCCAAAAAAGAACAGCTGGATATAGAAACCAAGCGCATTGCCAAGCTCAAGGGCGAGCTGGAAACGTTACAGGCGATGTATGCGCGCAAGACGGAAGGCGAAAGCGAAGAGGGCAAGCTGAAAGGCGAACTCACCATCGCCCTGCAGACCATGACCGATGAAATGCGCCGCCTGCTCGGTGAAAACTACCAGCGCAAGAACAATGTCATCGGAGGCATCCCCGTCGACAGTGAATACATCCTGTTCATCATCGATACCTCCGGCAGTATGTTCAATTACGGTTGGGATCGCATGATCGAGGAAATGGTAAATACCCTCAATCTCTACCCCAATGTCAAAGGCATCCAGGTGATGAATGACATGGGCGATTACATGTTTTCCAACTATCGCAGCAAGTGGATTCCCGATACACCGGGACGCCGCCAGGTGGTGATTGATCGACTGCGTTCCTGGAACCCGTTCAGTAATTCCAGCCCGGTGGAAGGCATTCAGAAAGCGGTACGCACATTCTACGATCCCAATAAAAAAATCAGTATTTATGTTTTGGGAGACGAGTTTACCGGCAAGTCCATTCGCAATGTGATGCTGGCGGTTGACCGGGTGAATGCCCAGCGCGGGGAAGACCAGCGCATGGTACGTATCCATGCAATCGGTTTTCCCATTCAGTTCTCGCGACCACTGCACCTGCAGACGACGGGGCTGCGGTTTGCCGCTCTGATGCGCGAACTGACTTACCGTAATGGCGGTACCTTTGTCGGATTGAATGATTTCAGATAGCCCGCACAACGGGCAGGAGCCAAGGATGAAAGGCGTGCTAAATATAAGGATTTCACTCGGGCGGTTTCTTCCGGTCATTCTGACCGTGCTTGTTGCCGCCTGCTCGCATACCGTGCGCGTCGACGGCGAGTTCCCCCAACCCATCGGTGAAGCGCATCCGCTGACAGTTGGCGTGTACCTGAGTGATGACTTCCAGAAATTCACCTACCAGGAAAACCGCGACGACAGTGAAGAATGGAACATCAATACCGGCCGTGCACAGAAAAACCTGTTTGAAACCGTGCTCGGTTCGATGTTCAAGGAAACCATCAATCTGAACCAGTACCCGACCGACCTCCCCAGCGGGGTCGACCTGGTGATCGTGCCGGAAGTACGCGAGTTACAGTTCACCATGCCACGGGAAACCCGGGTGAACATATTCGAAGTCTGGATCAAGTACGACATGCACGCCTATAACCCGCAGGGAGAGGCTGTCGCCAACTGGGTGATTACTGCCTACGGCAAAACCCCGACGGCATTCCTTAAATCCCAGGAGGCCGCACTTGCCCAGGCAATCAATATTGCGCTCCGCGATGCCGGAGCCACGTTATATACCGGGTTCGAACGCGTTCCCGAACTGCAGGCGCTCATCGCCAACAAGCAACGCGCCCTGACAATGAAGCAAACCGAAACCAGTGAGTAGCTTCCAGCCTCTGGCGATTGCTATCACAACGTGTAGACATGGAGGTTGTACCGGTGAAAAGCCTGATCATTCTATCCCTGGCAGTTCTTGCCAGCGGGTGTACCACCGTAGTCATTGATGAATATCGCCGCAGCAGTGGTGAGCTGGCCCTGGGAGATTCCGTCGTCATCCTGGGCCGACGCCACTCCAGTGAATATGAAACTGAGCCAGACCTTATCGACTGTGTTGGCAAAACACTGCACAACCCCAAGGCCGGGATCAATATCATTCCCGAAGAGCAGTTCGTCAACGCGCTCTACCCCTGGTTCGAGCCCCGTACTGCCCCCATGCACATCAAATCCCTGGATAAGCTGATGGATGTCCCGGAAGTCCGTGACCGCATGGAGAAATATGGGGTTAAGTACATTGTGTGGATTGATGGCTCAACGGAAACCACCTCGAGCGCCGGCTCCATTGGCTGCTCGATCGGCACCGCCGGCGCCGGCTGTTTTGGCTTTGGCACCTGGGACAAGGAGTCGGATTACGAGGCCTCTGTCTGGGATTTCCGCGACCAGGAGCTTTCCGGAAAGATCAGTGCCGATGCCCAGGGCACCTCATATATGCCAGCAATCGTGGTTCCGATTCCGCTGATTGCAAGGGTGCAAAACAATGCCTGTAAAGGCATGGCTGCGCAGCTTCAGGAATTCTTGCTGCCGCCGCAATCCGCCAGCCGCTGACACCCTGCGGTAAAACAATAATCTTCCCGGAGCAGCCTGCCCTTTTCCGGACAACGACAGGAGACACGCTATGCACGCGCTGAATAAAATTCTGCTTGGTATTCTGCTGGCAGCAACCACCGGATGTGCATTCAACCCGGCCACCAACCGGCCGGATCTGGTGCTGATGTCGCAGGAAAAAGAGATCAAGATCGGTCGGGAGATGCATGAAAAACTGGTCGCCAGTACGCCGATTTACAACGACCCTATCCTCACTGCCTACGTTGAGCATGTGGGGCAGAAAATCGCAAAATCCAGTGACCGTCCCGACCTGACCTACCATTTCACCATCATCGACAGCCAGGACATCAACGCATTCGCCCTCCCCGGCGGCTACGTGTATATCAACCGCGGCTTGCTCACTTATCTGCAGTCAGAGGCCGAAATGGCAGCGGTGCTGGCCCATGAAGTGGGCCATATTACCGCGCGCCACGCGGTGCGCCAGAAAACTGCAGCGACCGGCGCCGGCGTTGCTTCGGTGCTGTCGGTGCTGGTTACCGGCAGCGGCGTTGTCGGCGACGTCGCCAATCTGTGGAGTACCGCTGCAGTCAAGGGCTATGGCCGCGACATGGAACTGGAAGCGGACCGTTTTGGTGCGCAATACATGTACAACGCGGGTTACGATCCGCAGGCCATGATCAATGTCATCGCCCTGCTGAAGGATCAGGAAACCTTCGCCCGCAGACGCGCCCGCATTGAGGGCAGCAAACAGCAGACCTACCACGGGGTGTTTTCCTCCCACCCGCGTAACGACGTTCGCCTGCGGGAAGTGGTGGAAGCCGCGGGAAAACTGCCGGAAGACAAGAAAGTGGTGAAATCCGAGTACTACCGGGAAAAAACCGAAGGTATTGTCTACGGCACCAATGCCCAGGAAAGTGAGAAAAACCGGTTCAACCACAAGAGCCTGGGTTTCTCCCTGCTGTTCCCGGAGGGCTGGAAGGTCGAAAACCAGCGCTCGGCAATCGTGGGCACTGCACCCGATAACTCTGCGACCCTTACCATCAAAGTCGACAAGCGGGATGGCAACCAGCCGGCAGACATGGCCCTGCGTGGTGTCTACGATGTTCGCAACCTTGAGCAAGACGAAGCGCTCAGTCAATATCGCCTGGAAGGACATACCGGAAAGCTGCCAATCGGCCGGGCCGAACAGCCGGATCGCGTTGCCATCCTGTTTTACGGCAGTCGCCAGTACATTCTCGAGGGAAAAGTACTGGCAGCGCCAGACAGCAAGAAAAGCGCTAAGGAAACCGCTGGCGAATACGACGACCTGTTTCTGACCAGTATCCGCAGTTTTCGCCCGCTGCGTAAAACAGATATTGTAAAGCCGGATATCAAGCGGGTGCGGTATGTCAAAGCCAACGACAAGACGACCTTTTCCTCGTTGGCCCGACATATGGAAATCGGCGACTATGCAGAAGAGCAACTGCGTTTACTGAACGGCTACTACCCCCGCGGAGAACCCAAGCCTGGAGAATGGATAAAGATAGTCCAGTAACCCCCCCACCACTAGCAAAACTCGCGGCCCGCCCTCGTGGGCCGCGCCCGCCACACGTAACTGCGGTTTTTATTGTCAAATTTACCCGGTAATGTTGCTGTCGAAGAAAATCACAAGGCAACCGCTGGCGCTCTCCCAATGCATAACACCGACCAACACAAAACCAGGTTCACCGGTGCCTGTTGCACTCTCCTCTCGATAGCACTGTTCGTATCACTTCCTAGCCTCGCCGATCGCAGAGTCCGGGCAGAGCCGCTGGTCATCGCTCATCGTGGCGCTTCAGGCTACTTGCCGGAGCACACTCTTGAGGCAAAAGCCTTGGCCTACGGCATGCGGGCCGATTTCATCGAGCAGGATCTGGTGCTGAGCAAAGACAATCACCTGATCGTGATGCACGATATTTACCTCGACGGGGTAACGGATGTCGCCAGCCGCTTTCCTGGGCGGGCCCGGGAAGACGGCCACTTCTATGCCATAGACTTCACCCTCGAGGAACTTAAGCGGCTGCGGGTAACGGAAGCATTTGTATCCCATCTCGGTCTTCAGGCACCTAAACACCCAAGGCGATTCCCCCTGTGGAAATCCAGTTTCCAGCTGGCCACATTCGAAGAAGAGCTCGAATTGATCCAGGGCCTGAATCATTCCCTGGGCTATGACACCGGGATTTATCCGGAGATTAAAAAACCCGCGTTCCACCGCCGCGAAGGTCGCGATATTGCGCGCAAGGTGCTTGAGGTACTGAAGCAATACGGCTATATCAACGGGCAGCAAAAGGTATTCCTGCAATGCTTTGACGCTGAAGAGCTTCAACGCATTCACAGCAGGCTGATGCCTGAACTCGACATGGACTTACCGCTGATACAGCTGATCGCCGAAAGCCATTGGGGAGAAAAAAAGGTTGAACAGAGTGGAGCCTGGGTTAACTACGATTATGCATGGATGCGTACAGGCGATGGACTCAAGCGTATAGCGCAATACGCCAGTGGTATCGGGCCCTGGTATCCCATGCTGCTGGACATCTCCGGGGGCTCCGTTGCCGTAAACGACCTCACCGGAAATGCGCACTCGCTGGGCCTGGCCGTGCACCCTTATACCTTCAGGGCCGATAGCGGCCCACTGCCTGCCGGTATTACAGATTTCAGTGAGCTGCTGGCGCTTTTCGTCGATCAGGTGGCGGTTGATGGCCTGTTTACTGACCACCCCGACAAAGTTCGCGCGTTTTTACAGGAGCGGGAAAAGTCCAAGTACCCTACAGGTTCCCACTCGCCTTAGGCGGCCGAGTTACGCCGGCTCCGAAGCGCCCTCCAGGGCGGGTTTGGGCACCGGGTGGGGAGAATATTCGCGCACGACATTACGGCCGCTCTCTTTTGCACGGTACAAGGCGCGATCCGCCTGTTTGAGCAGTTGCTCCACCGCTGCATCACCAGCCTGGTGTGCAATGCCGATACTGGAGGTGAACTGCACCAGGTTGGCACCGCACTCCAGGCGAATATCGGCAATGCAGGCCCGCAGTCGCTCCGCGGTGCGCAACGCATCTTCCGGCGTTTCTACGATCAGCAGGGCAAACTCCTCACCACCAAGCCGGCCGAAAACATCCGTTTCGCGAATTTTCTTCAGGATCGTCTCGCTGAACCGGCGCAGAGCCTCATCACCAATTCCGTGGCCGTGATTGTCATTGATCGACTTGAAATGGTCGATATCGAACATCAACAGGCTCACCGGCAGCGACTTGCGCTGTGCCTGCTTGATACAGATATCCGCATCAGACAGGAAGCTGCGCCGATTGCGAATACCTGTAAGTGGATCCGTGCGCGCTTCGAGTTCCGCCTGCTGTTTTGCTGTCTCCAGTTCCTCCGTGCGCTCCTGCACCAGCGCCTCCAGCTCCACCTTCGACTGCTCCAGATGGCGGCGGTACTGCCGCTCGGATTCCATACTCTGCTGGCGCAGACGGCGCAATTTCATCCCCATTGCCGCCATGATGGTAATCATTTCAATAAATGTGCTCAGCGGCGGCAAATAATAATTCACCAGATTGTGCTCCACATAACCGAGATCCCGCAGCGCCTGGTAAAAGAGCCCGATCAGCAGCAATGTCCAGCCTATGGCAAATACAGCTGCCTCGCTCGAGCCCTGCCGCCAGCGAACCAGTGCAATCACCGTTGAAATCGGGTACAGCAGCAGCGCCAGTGTGATGGTGATGAGCGCCAGGGTCTTGAGCTGGAAGATCGCACTCACCAACAACATGCTCGCATTGACCATCATCAATACCAACACGTAGTCCCAGCGGGGAGTGTACTTACGGGTCTGCAGGAACAGCCGGTCAAACCATACACCACACAGGATGCTTACCGCGCCAGCCATGGACATGTATGACCAGTGAAAGTTGTCACGCAATACGTACTGCTGGGTAAAACCAAGAATCGTGCCCCAGGCCACCATTTTGGATATGCCATACACGGCGTACGCGAAGAAGCTGCTTTCACGCACCGTGATCCCAACGGTTAAGGAAAAAATCGCGATCAGAAAAATACCGCCGAACAGAAACGCCAGCAGGGCAGTTTCCATGGTGTGGTACTTACTCAGGTTCTCCGGGCTCCAGATACGCATACTGGGGAAAACATAGCCGGCTTCATGGGAGTCGAAGCGTACCATCAACTCAAGGGACTCTCCGGCCCCCAGCGTTACGGGAAATACAAAGCGGTTATGGAACACCGGCCGGCGATCAAACGGCTCGCCCATATCCAGCTGCGCAAGCACAGTAAAGTCCGCGATCCCGCCCTCTGCCGGCTTGGCATATGCGGTAAGGCCGATCAACTGGTGATCAACGTACTCAATATTCAGCGTGACTGGTGTCGCCGCCGGATTGGCTAGAACAAAGTGACTCCAAAAAGAGCCCTGTTGCAGCCCGGTGGAGCCGGCAGATGTGAGCGCGGAGAAATCGCCGGACAGATACGCGGTATAGGCCGCATCCAGACCAGCCTCACCGCTAACGTCGTGCCAGATTTCCCTCTGGCCCGTTCTGAGATCCCCCTGCTCCGCCGGCCCCACGATAAGGGGCCGGGCATCCGTTCTCGCTTCGGCAGTGGCGCCAACAGCCATAAAGACACTGGCCAGGATGAACAGGTTCTGGATACATTGCTTGAGAAGACGAGAGCAGGTGGTCATCGTTGAATCTAGTTTTTGTTGTGGAGATGCAGCGGGCCGCTGCCTGAATTTATGCCCCAATACTGCGCACGTCACGATTCACTTAAAATACCGGCAGTAAGACATCCGTGTCGGTAATTGTCCGAGTTTACCGACTCCTGAATTGAGAAGCATGTCCCATTTGCGACTGGAAGCGCTCCTCAGTATTGAAAATAACCCCCTAAACAGTCTTTCCGAACAAAAATGACAGGGCTGTGCGAGTGTTTTTCTCGCAAATAAAAAAGACCGCCCTGAGGGCGGTCTTCTTAAAACGCGCGAAGGCAGTTTAGCTAAACCGGGAAAAATCCGCAGGGCGTTTTTCCATAAATGCCGTTGCCGCCTCGCGGAATTCTTCGGACTGTAGCCGCGCCTGGAAGTGCCCAGCCTCCTCACGGATAAACGCCATCCCGCTGGCATAAGTGCCCTTTCGGAGCAGCTGTTTCGTCAGCCGCACTGCTTCCGGAGCCTTTGCAGCCACTTCTCGCGCGTACTCACGGGCGCGTTCCAGAGCTTCACCCGCGAAAACAACTTCGTTACAAATATTTACACTTGCTGCGGTCTGCGCATCAAACTTCTTGCCCAGCAACAAGAGCTCAGAGGCCTTGGCATGGCCCATTATCCGCGGCAACAGGTAGCTGGATGCGTATTCAGGACATAGGCCAAGATTGACGAACGGCATCTGGAATACCGCATCGTCGTCGGCAATCGACAGGTCACAATGCAACAGCATGGTGGTGCCTATCCCTACTGCGTAACCACTGACTGCGGCAATGACTGGCTTGGGAAATTCATACAGTGCCCGCATGAACTGGAAAACCGGCGACTCCTCACCCGATGCCGATCCGCCGAGAAAGTCCGTAAGGTCATTTCCGCTGGTGAAAACCCCCTTGGTACCGGTCAAAATAACTACACGCACCTCTGGGTTTTCCGCCGCATCCTGCAACAGTTCTGCCATCGCAGAATACATGGCCATGGTCAGCGCATTTTTTCGCTCGGGACGGTGAATGGATATTTCCAGGATCCGTTCGTTCTGACTGACCTGAATTTCTGCACATGAACTCTGCATGGGTTTTCGCCTGTACTCGCCTGTTGATGTCTCTGACTTTAATGAAGGAGGCTTGGGGTGAACGCGTTCAGGATGCGTACTTCGCCAATGACCACAGCCAACCTTCCTAACTCTCGTTACGCTGCCTAATGGTAGCCATTGCTGGACGCAACACGAGGTTCAATTCAATCAGAATGCTGTACCAATCAGCAGCCATGTCGGCAACAGGACTCACTAACTGGCTTTTTAACATCCGCCGACAACTCATTATAATACCGCCAAGTTTCCCGGTTTCCTGCAATATAATTTGCATAAAAAACCAAAAACGCGAAATATTTTTCCACAAGCAGTGGTTTACCAGCAGAGATTCCTACATATGACCGTAACTTACAGCTCCTACCTGAAAGTGGACGAGCTTCTCCAATGCCAACAGCCACTATCCGAGGGGCCGGAGCACGACGAACTCCTGTTCATTGTTATCCACCAGAGCTACGAGCTCTGGTTCAAGCAATTGCTGCATGAACTGGACTTCCTGGTGCGCCTGTTCAATAACGGAGAGCGCAACCGCGCCCTGCATACACTCAAGCGCGTCGATGCGATTTATCGCACCCTGATCCAGCAAGTCGACATCCTGGAAACACTGACACCGCTGGAATTCAATTCGTTCCGCGACCGCCTGTCCACAGCCAGTGGCTTCCAGTCTTTCCAGTTTCGCGAGCTGGAGTTCCTGTACGGTGCTAAAGATGCATCGAAACTGGGCAATTACGAACCCGACTCAGATCATTACCTGCGCCTGCAAAAACGCCTGGAAGCACCAACACTTTGGGATGCTTTCCTGAAGTTCCTGGCTATCGAAGGGCATGACATTCCCCGCGCGGTACTAGAGCGCGATTTCAGCCTGAAGGCTGAGCCTTCCGCCGCGGTTCAGCGCGTGCTGATAGACGTATACCGTAACGACCCCTTGGTCAGCCAGATTTGCGAAGCGCTGGTGGACATCGACACGTCACTGCAACAGTGGCGCTATCGACATGTGAAAATGGTGGAGCGAACGATCGGCAGTAAAATGGGCACCGGCGGCTCGAGCGGTGTCGGCTACCTGCAAAGTACCCTGTTCCAGCCGGTATTTCCGGATCTCTGGGCAATTCGTTCAGAATTCTAAGGTGAAAATTGCCACGGCCCCGGGGTACTTGGGGCCGATCAGGCGAGCCTTGGCTTGCGGGTGAGATTTCAGTTACCGCAAATACCAGGCACAAAAAAAGCCAGCATTGCTGGCTTTTTTCGCTCCTGTGAGAGGAGCCCCTCCGCGGAGGGTATAACTTAGCGCTTCTTGGAGTCGTCGAACGGTACCAGTGATACCTGGATGTTCGGATTGACCGCCTTGGCTGCGTCGGCAATGGAAACGTAAGTGTCTGCACTGGACTTGTTGTGCGCACGAACGATAACAATCGCCTGCGGGTTTTCTGCGTAAAGCTGAGCAATACGTGCACGTACTGCGCGACTGTCAATACGGCTGGGGCCCATCCAGATCTCATCCGCAGAGTTCACGGTCAGCAGAATATTCTGCTTGTCCTCATTCGGAGGGGTCTCAACCTGCTGATCTGGATCTGGCACGTTTACATCCAACGCCTTCTCTTTTACGAAGGATGCCGTCACGATGAAGAAGATCAACATGATGAACACGACGTCCAGCATGGGGGTCAGGTCGATATCGGCCTTTTCTTCTTCTACGGCCTTACCGCGTCGTCTACTCATATAACACCGTACTGTTTATAAATTCGAATTACGCCGGTTATACCGGTCTAATCAGGTGGGCAAGAGTGCCGGGAAATGACCAGCAATGCAAGCGCCAGCTGCCGGGCAAAAACATAATCCTTTAAAATCAAAGGGTTATGCAACAGCCGCCCAATTTAAGATCATCTTTTATACAGCTGTTTCCGCCTTTCTGGAGTCCAGATAGCCCTGATAGTCAGGTACCAGGCGGGAAAAGCTGCGCTCCATCAGCGCAGAATGGATCATCATATCCGCGCTGCTGCCGTTACACGCCACGGGAATATTCCACACCGCAGCGATGCGCAACAGCGCCTTCACATCGGGGTCGTGGGGCATAGGCTCAAAGGGATCCCAGAAGAAAATCAGAATATCCACCTCACCCTGGCAGATTTTCGCCCCCAACTGCTGGTCGCCCCCCATCGGACCGCTGAACAGCTTTTCAACCGCTAACCCGGTCGCCGCCTCGATCTTGCTACCCGTGGTGCCGGTTCCGAGCAGCTGGTGCTGTTCCAGAACAGCGCGGTGCTTCTGGCACCACTCAATCAGGCTCGCCTTGCGGTTATCGTGTGCCACCAGAGCCACCCGTTTCTGCGCCGCTATCGGCTGATCGATGTATTCCACGAGATCCTCGGGTCATTTATTTATGGAAAACGAATTATGCAGAATTCCCCGCATGCTATCCACGCTCCCGGGTGACGGCGCTATAATCACGCCGCAGTTTCATCCATTAACGTATCGTCAAGATTAGGGGTATTTATGAGCGTGGGCGCCTGGGAACCAGAGAATCAGGAAAGTAACACGTCTTCACGGCAGGAGCTCGATAAGGCCTTGCTGGAAAAATTGCTCACTGCTATGGGCACAGACACCGAATCTTTGACCACCCTTGACGACGAGCTCAAGGAGGCCAACTGGCTCGCAGGGCTACCTGCCCAGCAGTGGCTGGAAGAATCAGCAGTAATGGATGGTGAGCAAATCTGGGCCCTGATCCGTTTCTTCACCCTGGCCGAGATGCAATTGCCTGACTGGCAGGGCGGGGCTGAATCACCGGTAATTCCTCTGGCGAAGTCATTGCGCCAGCGAAAATCCCCACTGACCCGGGAGCAGCTCCTGTGGATCCGTCAACACTCGGATAATCGCTACCTCCCCTACGGCCCACTCTGAATTTACGATTTGCAGGCTATCGGCTCCCTCCCCCTCCGGCTGGGGGCCTCCCACTCCGGATCCTATTCCTTCTTTTCCCCGCCGCCACTAACCAGTATCACTTTACAGACTGGGAGGGTTTTACTCTTCTAACCGGTAGAGCTGATCCGCAATCAGCGTAATACTCCCCGGATCACGGTAATTTGCTGGCAGGTGTCGCCAGACAACGTACCCTTCTGTATCCAGCAGCCAGGCACTGGGACGTACCGCAGCCTTCTTTTGATGCCAGCACAGCAGTGGCGCACCGCTATTAGCGATAAATAGCTCGTTGGATTCCGCCGAGCCATTCAATTCCAGGAAAAGCCAGCTATCCGGAATATCCGCCGACTGAGTTCGCCTGAAATATTCAAGCCATTGAGCCCGGGACTCCATGCTGATCAGAACAGGCCTGACGCTGCTCCGGCTCAGTTTCTCGTGCGCTGCCAGTAGTTGCCACAATTGCCAGCGACTTTCGGCGCAAAAACTTCCGCGGAGAAACAACAGCAGAAAACCACCACAATCGCCCTCATTATCTGCGGCGTCCCATGCCTGACTATCTGCCAGCTGCAGCTGCGGAAAGCGCGAGTTCACTGCAACCATTGAAGGATGGCGGATGGCACTCAGGTGATACAGGTAAAGCAGGAAAACAAAAAGGTTATAGATAGCCAAATAAACAGCCATCCCTTTTTTTGTATCCAGCAGGAGAGCCACGCCCAACCCGATCAATACCCCGGCAAAGGCCGGTGATTCTCGCAAATCAGGAGCAATTTCAGTCGAGCGAATTTGCCGGGCGAGAAGCCAGATTGGAAGAGCAAGTGCATTCACCGCCACCCCCATCCACGCGACGTTTCCGGTCGCAAAAAAAGCGTAAATACTTCCGGCACCACACAGACAGAGCCAGATAATCGCTAAAAATGTAAAAAAAACCTTAAATTTAATCATCGTGGAGCAAAAACACCCTTAAAACACTTGCATTCAAGTATATAAATAAGCTGCAATTAGCGCGATGAATTCCACTCATCCAAAATAACTCTTAAATCAAGATCAGACACAGGGAAAATTTATGGCCGCTAGCAAGCAAAAAAAGAAGGCTCCCTCTGCTGTGAGCCCGGTTGCCAAGCTGGAAGCGGAACTTGCCGCTCTTAAAGCCCAACTGGACAAAGCCCGCAGCTCACAGGAAGCAGACGCCAAAAAAGCAGCTGACAAACTTGCCAAAGACGCTGATGCCGCAGCGAAGAAAGCGACTTCAGCCCAGGACAAAGTAAAAGCTATAAAGGGCAAGAAGAAAACTGCCGCTCAGCAGAAGCAGCTGAAGGCTGCCCAGGCCGCCGCCGCTACTGCCAAGAAAGCTGCCACTGCTGCCAAAGCTGCCGCTACCGACGCCAAAGCCGCTCTGGCTGGCATCGCTGCCGAAAACGCGCTGGCAACCAAAATTGCCAAGGCTGTCGCTAAAGAAGAAGCAGCAATCATCAAGAAACTGACTGCCGCGGAGAAGAAGAAAGCCGCCGCAGAGAAGAAGAAAGCTGACGCTGCCGCCAAGAAGAAGGCCGCTGCAGAGAAGAAAAAAGCAGCCGCCGCTGCCAAGAAAAAAGCGGCTGCAGACAAGAAAAAAGCCGCTGCTGCCAAGAAAAAAGCAGCAGAAGCTGCCAAGAAGAAGGCTGCTGCAGAGAAGAAGAAAGCCGCTGCCGCCAAGAAGAAGGCAGCCGAGAAGGCTAAAAAGGCTGCCGCTAAAGCCAAGGCTGCTGCCAAGAAGAAGCCTGGCCGTCCAGCCAAGAAAGCTGCTGACGCAGAAGCGAAGAAGCCAGGCCGCCCGGCTAAAGCTGCTACTGCCAAGAAGAAGCCAGGCCGCCCAGCCAAGAAAGCTGCTGGCGCCGCCCCGGCCAAAAAGGCTGCAGGTCGTCGCGGTCGTCCGCCGAAAGCAAAAGCCTGATCACCTGACTTTCTGTCAGTATAAAAAAACCCCGGTTCTCCGGGGTTTTTTATGTCTGTAAGGCGGGGGAAGGCTAATGCTCTTCCCGCCCCGGCAATCGTATTCTCCCCCGCGGCATACATCTAGCCAGCAACTCTTTGAGCCGAGCCGGCATCGCCAACATGACTGGAGTAACCAGGAGAGTGAGCAGTGTGGAAAAGCTCAGCCCATATACAATGGCGCTCGCCAGCTTCACCCAGAAGGAAGCAATCACACCATTGACGACCACCGTACGCCCCACCATATCCACACTTGCACCAAGGGCCAGAGGCAGCAACCCCAAAATGGTTGTAGCCGTCGTCAGGAATACCGGGCGCAAGCGCTGTGCGGCAGCCTTGACCGCCGCCTCCCCGGAGCTCAGCTCGGGCTCAGCCTTGCGAACATAGTTATAGGTATCAATAAGCACGATATTGTTGTTCACCACGATACCCGCCAGGGCAACAATTCCGACCCCCGTCATGATCACACTGAAGGTGCTCTGCGTGATCGTCAGGCCCAGCATCACCCCTAGCGTCGACATAATGACAGACGACAGAATAAGTGCGGACTGGTAGAAACTGTTGAATTGGGTCACCAGCAGAATAAACATCAGGAACAATGACAGCGAAAACGCCACCTGCAGGAACACCAATGTCTCATTCTGTTCTTCGTCGGCGCCGCGGAATATGAGCTCCACTGAACTGTCTACCGGGTGCGATTCCAACCACTGGCGGATTTCCTTCACCTTGTTATCGGCCAGTACACCGTCCTCCACATCGGCTTTCAATTGCATCCGGGTAACACCATCAACCCGCTCGATCTTGTCCACCTTGGGGCGCGCTTCCGTGGTCACAAAGCTGCTTACAGGTACCGCACCCTGCGGTGTATTGATCCGGAGGTCATCCAGCGCGCTAATGCCTCGAGCGTAGTCCGGGTAGCGAATACGGATATCCACTTCTTCGTCAGAGTCGTCGGGGCGGTACTCCGCCATCAGCACGCCATTTGTCACCAGCTGTACCGCGCGCCCCACCCCTGTGAGATCCGCACCGTAAAGAGCAGCCTTGGCGCGATCCACTTTTACTTCCCACTGAATTCCCGGTAACGGGGCCGTGCTCACGATGTCGCGCAGGCCGTCAAAGTCATTGACCAGCGCCCTTTTCAGGCGCAGGGTTTCCGCCAGCAGTACATCGTAATCCCTGCCACGCAGCTCCAGCACAATGTCCCTGCCCACAGGAGGTCCACCTTCATATTCGTTGGCGCTGGTCTTGATTCCGGAAAAGCCCGCCGTCTGTTCGCGGATATCCGCGAAAATCTCGCGACTTTTGCGCTGACGCTCCATGGACGGCACCAGCTCAACGAGCAGGTTGGCAATCTGATCCGGTGCCTTTTCGCGGTTTCCAGAAATACCGCCTCCGCCTACCGCCGTATACACAATGCGGACTTCCGGTACTTTCAATACCGCAAGCTCAACCTGCCTGGCCAATGCGACTTTTTCTTCCAGGGAAAGATTACCTTGGGCTCGGACTTCGACATTGCCGTACTGTTCTTCGGTTTCGGTAAAGAACTCCACACCCGGATTAAAGTGTAAAAAGGCAAAAAAGATCCCGACCAGTACACCAACAGTGACCGCAAACGAGCTCAGGGGATAGCGAACGATCGGGCCCAGCACTCTTGCATAGGCACCGGTGATTCCCGAGAGGGTTGCCGCATCACCAGACTCCAGCGCCTTCAAATAGTGCTGGGTTTTGAGGTCTATGGCGCTCTTGCCGATTACAGACCCCAGCACCGGTGCGAAAAACAAGGCGTACACCAGAGAACCCGCCAGCACGGCGAACACCGTAACCGGCAGGTAGCGCATGAAGTCACCCACTACACCGGGCCAGAAAATGATCGGCAGGAAAGCCGCAAGGGTAGTACCGGTGGATGCGAGTACCGGCCAGAACATCCTCCGCACAGCAATCGCGTATGCGACCCGGGCCGACAACCCTTCAGCCATCTTCCGGTCGGCGTATTCGGTAATGACGATAGAGCCATCAATCAGCATCCCCAGCGCCAGCAGCATTCCAAACATCACCATGAAGTTAAAGGAATAGCCGAGGTACCAGGTAATGATTGAACCGAACAATAAAGAAAACGGAATCCCCAAGCCCACCAGGAGCCCCGAACGAAATCCCAGCGCCGCCACCACGATAATCATGACCAATAGCATGGCGGTCAGGATATTGCCCTCCATCTCACTGACCATATCCCGCGCGAACATAGACATGTCAAACACAAAATCCACATCGACCCCTTTGGGTAAATATGGCTTTTCCGCATTGACAGCCGCGCGCACCGCATCCGCCAGGTCAACTGCGCTAGCATCTGCACGCTTCTCGACATTAATAGCCATCCCCGGACGGCCATTGACGCTGGTGTAAGTGGCGGCATCCTTGAAAGTGCGGCGAATATCCGCAACCTGCCCGAGGCTGACCACACCAAGTTCCGATTGCTTTAGGGGAATCTGGTAAACATCTTCGGCGCTTTCAATCAGGCCCGGGACATTCACCGAGAAGCGCCCCTTGCTCACATCCATTTCGCCAGCCGGAATCAACAGGTTATTGCCGACCACCGCATTGATCAGCTCGCTGTTGGTAACCTGGTAGTGCTCAAGACGCACAGGGTCGATGGTGGCTTCCACAACTTCTTCGCGGTTGCCGGTGATTTCTGCCGACAGCACTTCCGAGATGTTTTCTATCTTGCGCTTGAGCTGCTGGGCGCTGCGCAACAGTTCCCGCTCACCCAGCCCATCGCCAGCCAGCGTTACCACAATGGCGGGAAATGGCTGTGCTGATGCCTCTTCAACCACAGGCTCGTCAGCATCCCGTGGCAGCTCCGCTTTGGCGCGATCCACGGCATTGCGAACTTCATCAACCGCGTCATCAATATCAACGGCAGCATCAAACTCAATCACCAGATATACCAGTGACTCCCGCGCCGTTGCCGTCACCTCCTCGACCCCCTCAAGCGCACGTACCTCTTGCTCAATGGGACGGATCAGCAGGCGCACACCGTCTTCCGGTGAAATACCCTCATGCCGAACCTGCACGATGACAATCGGTGGGTTTACCTGAGGGCTGGATTCAACCGTCATGGCTGCTCGCGCAGCGATTCCCATGATGATGATGAGCAGCATCAAGCTGATGCTGCTGCGAAATCGATCAACCGCACCATCCAGCAAGCTCATTGCTTCTGCTCCTCTCCGCGAAGATCCAGAAGATCGTCGGTTTCGGGCTCTGAATACGAAGAGACATTACGCTGCGGGGCAGGCAGATCGCCGTGCGCATCTTCAAACTCCACCAACACAGTTTCCCCCCGGGTCACATACTCCTGACCAACCGTAATAATGGTTGGCTGGGCCGGCAGGCCAGTGACCCAGACGCCGTCGTGTTCATCACTGACCATCTGCACATTCACCAGCTGTACACGCCGCTCCTCATCCAGTATGCGCAGCCCCAGGTCACCGTTGTCATCGAGCGTCAACAGCGAAGCATTGACCCGGTGGGCCATCACTTCGCCGCTGGGAAGCGCCATCCGTGCACTGATCCCGCTGCGTAACTGCTTGCTGGCATTGTCCAGTGCCACCTCCACCCGGTAGCCCCGGGTAACGGGGTGCGCCTCCTGACTGATATAGCGCAGCTCTCCCTCAACCAGCTGCCCCTGTTGCAGTTTGGCGCTGGCGACGCTGCCGGTTTGCAGTTTGGCCACCTGGGACTCGGATACCTCTCCCACCAATAACATCGGGTTCATATCCAACAGGGTTGCGCACTCTTCGCCACGGCGAATGAAATCACCAAGCTCGACTGCCCGACTGTTGACCACGCCGTCAAACGGCGCGCGAATCTGCAGGCTCGCCACATCGACCTGTGCCCGCCGGAAATCCGCACGCGCGCTCGCCAGATTTACCTCCTGCTGCGCCATTGCCGTTTCAGACTGCAACCCCCGGCCTTTGAGCTTCTCTGCTCCGGAGAAATCCAGCTCGGCTTTGCGCAACGCTGCGCGCGCCCTGGCCAGGCGTTCCGGCCTATCCTCAGCCGCGATCTCACAGATAACATCGCCGGCGCGTACCCAATCACCTTCTTTGGCCGGCAGCGATGCAATCGCACCATCAAGCTCAGCCCGCAACTTCACACTGCGGTTCGCCTCGGTACGGCTGTTAACCAGCACCCGGGTGGTATAAGGCTGCGCTTGCAGGCGCCGGGCCTTTACCCGCATAGGCTCCGCAACCGCGGTCGCACTCACCCGCGATACAGCCTCGTCATTCTCAACATCGCGTCCAACCAAGCCACTCAGCAGCCACAGCAATGAAACAAGGGTTACGATCAGGGCCACACGGTAATTACGCTGCCGCCAGAGATTCACCAGAAAGTTCATACCAACAGACCTAAACCAGATTACAGATATTGAAAGAGCCAGGTGTTAATTGGAGATAATCGCGCGCATTTTGGCACAAATGGATTACGGCTCAGCGGCTAAACCTGTCTGATTACGAAATCCACATGCCGTCGGATCAGATATACGATGAAAATGCCTGTCCCCGGGGACGGGTCAAGGCACAGCTATATAAGGAAGGGATAACACGGAGACAGAATCGACCCAATACCCGACAGGTCACCCGCGAGTGACCTGCCAACGTTCAGCGCATTGGGATCAAGAGAGAATGGACTCCAGAAAGTCCGACATGTCAGCCTCTTCCGTGGCCAAGTGCCCGCTGCCAAACTCGGCGTTCCAATCGAGCAGAATACGCGCCAGTGCCCTGGCCTGATCCGCCAGGGCCAGTAATTCTTCCTTGCTGTTCTTGGGCCCCGTGTAGAGCTTCAACCGCCGGTGACTATTGGCCAGCTCATGGTTCGGGTATTTCGAGCGGTACACTTCCAGCTTCCATCGCAGGGAATGTGTCATATTGCGATAGAAGACCAGCTTGGTCGGCAGGTGCAACAGGGAAAAATCCTCGAGATCGCCAAACAGTGTGCAGTCCACTGCCAACACCTGAATCTCCTGACCGCCGGGAGAAGCAACAATCGTTGCGCTGCGCGGCTCGGCCAGCAACATCGACAAATCGCCAAATACCTCTCCTGGCCGGATCACCGCCAGCGGACGATCACCGCTGGCAGCCGCCGCATCATCTACATGTACCTGTAACTCACCGCGCAATAAAAAGTAGACCCACTGATCAACATCGCCAACATGCAGCAGAGGTTCCCCCGCGGACAGGGAAACCAGGCGCGAACGCTTCAGCAATACATCGTACTGCCACTCGCTGGTTGCACGAATATCACGAAACAGATGTATGACGTTCAAAAGGCGATCTACCCCATCTCGTGGGTAATCACTTAGTAGTTTGTAATCCATGAAAAACTGAGTAGTAACTTCGGCCGGGAAATTTACGCACCATCGCATATTAACGGTGCCGGGCACAATTGAATGCTCAAATAAAGGGTGCATTCTAGGCCTAAAGTGATAGCTGTCTCCCCCGGTATCCTGAGAATTTAAAAAAACGAGACATTTTACCCATTTCAGGGTTGAACTCCGTTGCAGTTGCAGTAGAGTTGTGGTCAGTCCTGATCAGTTTCGCCACTGGCCTGAACAAATTTTAATCCTAACAGGTCAACAGGGAAATCGTCGGACATACACCTTTCGGGGGGAGGGTGTTCCCGAAGTGCGTGAAAAATTTTCTGGGGTATTTGATTCATTTTTCACCGCTTTAACTGCCGGTTTCTTCCCATCCGGCTTCCAGAAGATACCAAATCAAAAATGAAAACGACCAATCTTGTCATTGCCCTGCTGCTGTTCGCTACGGCCCTGACTGCAAATGCGGTCCCGCTACTCAATGGACTGGCTCTGGAACAGCAATTTAATAAAGACCGGTATATCGCAGCTGTGTATTCTGAACGGTTGTCGGACAATGTTGGCGACCTGCTGGATAACGGCACACCTCGCCGCCTTGAAGTCCGGGTGATTGCAGATCATTTGTCTGCCCGCCGCTTCCGCAACCAGTGGCTCGAAGGTATTGCCATCAACAACCCGGGCAATACGCTGTCAAGCCAGGCGCAAAACATGGTGACCTTCGCCAACCTGTTCAAAGGCCGCTTTGTGGCTGGTGACCAGTTGCGCATCGACTATGCGGCTAGCAGTGGCGCTACCTCGGTATCGCTGAACGGCGTAAAGCTCGGCGAAATCGCAGACCGTGAATTCTTTAACACCCTGCTGCGTGCATGGGTGGGTGCGGTTCCACCATCCTCCGATTACCGCGACAACCTGCTTCGCGCAGGCCAGGTAGAGTCCGGTATTCTCGCGACCTACGAGAGCCTGGCCCCGGCCAGTGACCGCATTGCCCAGGTCGAGCAGATGGTGGAGCAGCAATCGGCCACGGAAGAAAGTGCGGCCGATGTGGCAACGCCGGAGCCGGCACAGGTTGCTGCCGCCGCGAAGCCGAAACCGGACCTGAAAGCCGATATCCCAGCCCCCACACTGGCGGCCCTCAATACGCCAGCACCGGCCATGCCTGCGCCGGTAACAAAGCCGGCTGCACAGCAGGTGGCCGCGTCCAAGCCTCAGCCGCTCAAGCCCACCACCACCCGCAAGCCGGAACCTGAAGACGAGCTTGAGGAAGAAGATGAAGCGCCGCTGACTGCAGATATGATTCTGGCACGCCAGATCTATCACTCCATGCTGATACGCCATACCTTCAAGAACATCCGCTATCCCAAGCGTGCCCAGGATCGCGGTCAGGAAGGTAGTGTCACCCTGAACGTGACGATTGATGCCAACGGCAAACTCAAGGACGTGACCACCGTGCAAGAGTCACGCTATGCCAGTCTCAACCGTGAAGCGGTGGACGCGGTCAACCGCTCCGAGCCCTACCCGGCAACCCCGGCGCAGTTGGGCAAGAAGGAGTACCAGTTCTCCCTGCCAATCACATTCCGCCTGCCGGACTGAGCACAGAACCCGACTCAGAGAAAAGCCCCGCTTGTGCGGGGCTTTTCTTTTATAAGCTAGCTTTTGTGGGAAATAATTCCCAACTTCGTCTCATCCCGCGCTCTCTCCAGCTCACTTATCAGTCTTCCAGCGAACCAGTCTATCGAAGACTGGCTACAGCTAACCGCAATGTCACTTGCCCGGAATCCGGGGGATGCATACTATCCGGACACGGTTTATTGAACCTTGTATCCATTTACCCAATTCCGAATAACAAGCCCAAAAGGCCCAGAATGAAAAAGCTGCTTTTACCTTTGGCTATCGCCGGCGCCATTGCCGGTTGCTCCCAGTCCGAAAACCCGAAATCTGCCGCATCTGCGGAATCCTCTACGGTAGCCGCTGAGGTCAGCGCGAATCAGGTGGTGGAACTCGGCTCCGGTATCGACCTGACCGCGATGGACACCAGCATCCGCCCCCAGGATGACTTTTACGGTTACGTGAATGGCACCTGGATGAAGAACACTGAGATTCCCGCGGACAAATCCCGCTGGGGTGGTTTCAGCATCCTGCGCGACAAGGCCACTGAAGAAGTAAAAGCACTGATCATGGAAGCCGGCCAGAGCGCTGACAGCGCCGCATCCAAGCAGATCGGCGACCTGTACAACAGTTTCATGAATGAAGAGCTGATTGAGAAAAAAGGCCTGAGCGCGATTGCCGGCGAGATTGCCAAGGTAGACGCTATCCAGTCCCGCAAAGATCTCTCCGACTTTTTCGCCTACGCGGATACTGTTGGTTATGACGTGCCCTTCGGCGGCAGCATCTACCAGGATCTGAAGCAGGTCGAAAACTACATCACCTTCCTGTGGCAGTCAGGCCTCGGCCTTCCCGACCGCGACTATTACTTCGACGACTCCGAAAAAGGCCAGAAGCTTCAGCAGGCGTACAAAGACTTCCTGATCAAGCTTCAGCAGGTTGCCGGCCTGGAGAATGCCGAGCAGTATGCCGACACCATCTACAGCCTGGAAAAGAGCCTGGCCGAACATCACCGTACCCGGGTCGAGAACCGCGATCCCGAGAAGTTCTACAACAAAATGTCCACTGCCGAGCTGAAGGCGCTGATGCCCGCCATCGACTGGGACAGCTACCTGCAGAAGGCACACCTGGAAAAAGCGGAAGAATTTATTGTCGGCCAGCCCGAATACCTGGAAGCCGCCAACCAGATCATCGCCGATACCGACCTGGATACCTGGAAGCGCTATCTCAAGGTCAAGATCCTGTCTGATGCAGCCCCTTACCTGCACAGCGAAATTGCGCAGATCAATTTCGACTTTTACGGCACCACCATCCGCGGCGTTGAACAGATGGAGCCGCGCTGGAAGCGCGCCGTACAGTTCGTCAATGGTTCTGTCGGCGAGCTGGTGGGCCAGCGGTACGTGGAAAAGTACTTCCCGCCGGAAGCCAAGGAGCGCATGGTGGCGCTGGTCAACAACCTCAAAGCTGCCTACCGTGAATCCATCGAGTCTCTCACCTGGATGAGCGATGAAACCAAACAGGAAGCGCTGACCAAGCTGGCCAACTTCACCACCAAGATCGGCTACCCGGACAAGTGGCGCGATTACAGCGAGCTGAAAGTCAGCGCGGACGACCTGGTGGGCAACGCGATTGCCGCTACCCTGTTCGAAACCCTGCACGAGCGCGACAAGCTCGGCAAATCGCTGGATCGTGGCGAGTGGGGCATGAGCCCGCAGACCGTTAACGCCTACTACAACCCGGCAATGAACGAGATCGTATTCCCGGCGGCGATCCTGCAACCGCCGTTCTTCAACATGAACGCGGAAGATGCGGTGAACTACGGCGGTATCGGTGGCGTGATCGGTCACGAGATTGGCCACGGTTTCGACGACAAGGGCAGCAAATACGACGGCAAGGGCTACCTGAACAACTGGTGGACCGAGTCCGACCTGAAAAACTTTGAAGGCCTTACCGGCAAGCTGGTCGCCCAGTACAACGCCTTTGAACCCATTGAAGGCGAGTACGTAAACGGTGAGCTGACGCTGGGTGAAAATATCGGTGACCTGTCCGGCCTGGGAATTGCCCACAAGGCGTACCAGATGTCCCTGAACGGCAAAGAAGCACCCGTCATTGATGGGTTCACCGGCGACCAGCGCGTATTCCTGGGCTGGGCGCAGGTATGGCGCAGCAAGACCCGCGACGAAGCGCTCAGCGAGCGCCTGAAGACGGATCCGCACTCCCCGGCCGAATACCGCGTGAAAGGCGTGGTACCCAACATCGATGCGTTCTACAGCGCATTTGATGTAAAAGAAGGCGATGGTATGTACCTGCCGAAGGAAGAGCGCGTAGCCATCTGGTAAGCCCGTAACCCAGAGCCCGACTCTGGGTACTTCCTGCGATCAAGCCCTGTCGATGCGAAACCATCGGCAGGGCTTTTTCATTTCTCCACAGGCTGTTCCTCCGCGCGCAATCCCTAGTACTATTGAGCAGGATTCAGCCAAAGGAGCTTCCCCATGGACGCAAACAGCCAGGTTCACCTGCTGCGGAGCCGTCGTTTTCTGCCCTTCTTCTGCACACAGTTTCTCGGCGCCTTCAACGACAATGTGTTCAAGAACGCTCTGATCGTGATGATCGCCTTTCGTCTCGCCGCCAGCGAGGCCAACTTCCTGATCAACCTGGCCGCCGGCCTGTTTATCCTGCCGTTTTTCCTGTTCTCCGCCACTGCCGGACAGGTGGCAGACAAGACCGACAAGAGCATTCTGATCCGCCGGATCAAACTGGCCGAGATAGGCATCGCCGCTTGCGGCGCCGTGGCCCTGTTCAGCGGCAATAACTATCTCTGTTTATTTGTGCTTTTCTTGCTCGGCGTGCAATCGGCGTTTTTCGGTCCCGTCAAATACGCGATCCTGCCGCAGCATTTACATAAGACTGAGCTGGTGAGCGGCAACGCGCTGGTGGAAATGGGCACCTTTGTCTCTATCCTGCTCGGCACCATCGTCGGCGGCCTGCTGGCGGGCAAGACCGGTGACGGCGAAGCCGGACTGTGGTGGATCTCTGCCATCATCATGACCACCGCCAGCATGGGGTATCTGGCCGCCCGCGCCATTCCCAAAGCGCAGGCACCCGCACCGGCACTGAAAATCAACTACAACCCCTTTTCCCAGACCAGCAGAATTCTGCGGGAAGCGGCGAAAACACCTGCGGTGTTTTACGCGATTATTGGCATTTCCTGGTTCTGGCTACTGGGCGCCGCCTACCTCACTCAGATACCCAGCCTGACCCGCAACGTACTCGGTGGCAGCGAGTCACTGGTTACGCTGTTACTGTGCTGTTTCACCATCGGTGTCGCCATCGGCTCGCTGCTCTGCGGGCGCCTGTCCGGTGGCCGCGTCGAACTGGGGCTGGTACCCATTGGCGCGGCCGGACTGACGGTATCCGGTGTGCTACTGGCAAACGCCACCGGCAACTTCACGCCTCCGGCCGAAGTGACCATTACCGCCTTCTGGAATAGCGCCGGCGCCTTCCCGATACTGATCAACCTGACACTCATCGGCATTTTCGGTGGCTTTTATATTGTCCCGCTCTATTCCATGATGCAGGAACGCTCGGCGCCGGAAATTCGCGCGCGGATCATCGCGGTGAACAATGTACTCAATGCGCTATTTATGGTCGTTGCCGCCGTAATGGGCATTATTTTCCTGAACAAACTGCAGGCCACCATTCCGCAGTTCTTCCTGATCATTGCGCTGATGAATGCGGCAGTGGCGGTATTCGTTTTCAGCAAGGTGCCGGAATTCGCCATGCGTCTGCTGATCTGGCTGCTTTCCCACACGATGTACCGGGTCAAACACCAGGGCCTCGAACAGGTGCCCGACGAAGGGCCGGCCATCATCGCCTGCAACCATGTAAGCTACGTGGACGCGCTGCTGCTGGCGGGTGCCGTGCGCCGCCCCATCCGTTTCATCATGTACAAACCCATCTACGAAATTCCGGTACTGCACTTCATTTTCAAAACCGGCCGCGCCATTCCCATCTGTTCGAAACAAAAAGACCCCGAAGGCTATGCCCGCGCATTCCAGGAAATCGAACAGGGTCTGAAAGACGGCGATTTGCTGTGCATTTTCCCGGAAGGACAACTGACTAAAGACGGTGAGTTGCAACCGTTCAAAGCGGGAATCGAGAGAATCCTGCAACGCACGCCGGTTCCGGTAATTCCGATGGCATTGCGTGGACTCTGGGGCAGCTTTTTCAGCCACAAGGACGGACACGCATTCAGCACACTGCCGAAGCGCTTCTGGTCAAAGGTGTGTGTGGTTGCCGGGCAGCCAATGGAAGCGACCACGGTAAAAGCGGAGAACCTGCAGGATACAGTGTTGGGATTGCGCGGCGAACGGCGCTAGGGATTTATCAAAACGTGAAAAGTGAAATCTGCGGTCACTCACGACCGCAGATTTTTCGCTTAAACGCAAAGTCTGTGAGTAAAATTAGCGGCTATGACAGTACCGCCAGGGCGCTTTCATAATCCGGTTCTTCGGTGGTTTCCGCGACCTGCTGGGTATAAATCACCTTGCCATCTTCATCAATCACCACCACCGACCGGGACAGCAGCCCCGTGAGCGGGCCGGTAGCAAAAGCTACCCCATAGTCCTCGCCAAAACTGGCACGAAAAGTTGAGCCCATTTTTACATTGTCGATGCCCTCGGCACCGCAAAAACGACTCATGGCGAAAGGCAGGTCCGCAGAGACACAGACGACGACAGCATTATCCAGTGACGCGGCTTTCTCATTGAATGCGCGCACCGACATTGCACACGTCCCGGTATCCACGGAAGGGAAAATATTCAGTACCACGCGTTTGCCCGCCAGATCCGACAGGGTCAACTCTGACAGATCGCCCTGCACCAGGGTAAATGCCGGCGCCGCACTGCCCACTGCCGGCAGATCACCAACGGTAGTAATCGGATTTCCTTTCAAAGTGATGTTGGCCATGGTGTCATCCTTATGATTGCGTGTTTAAAGTTTAAGCAGAATGCCGACGGGGTCAGGGAAAGTCAATGAACCCACAGGTAACCAACCATAGGCTATTGCGGTGGCCAACAGACAATAAAAAAGGCCCCGCAGGGCCTTCTCACAGTACAGATCGTTACGCGTCCAGTACGCCGCGTACAAACTCCGCAAGCTCCGGTACCTGGCAATACTCGAAGAAGCACGCCTGGAAGCGCTCGCCGGATACCGCAGTTTTTACCAGTTCTGGATCCAGCGCTTTCAGCGCTTCCAGATAATCCTTGGCCACCGCGTCTTTCACCTGGGTAAGGATACCCGCATTGCGCACCTGGGACTCCTTGCGCTCGGGCGGATAGCCCTGCCCTTTCACGCCGGTAAAGGCTTTCTCGAACATGTAGCGGATATTCAATTCCGCCCCCCAGCCAAAGCCCTTGGCGAACGGAATCGCGAGCGCATTGCCATTATTGATCTGGGCAAAAAGGTAAGCGTCGGCGGGATCTATGCAATAGCCGCAGAATACGCCCGGGTAGGCGTTCAACGACATCAGGGCGCCCTGGCCAGTACCGCAACCACTCACCACAAAGTCTACGGCTTTCGAATTCAGCAGCAGGCTGCCCATGATGCCGAGGTGGATATAGGTCAGGTAGTGGTCGTTGTCGTCACACATGCCGGTGTTGAACACTTCATGACCCTGCTCCACGGCCACTTCCTGCAGTTCTTTCAGCACAATGGCATTCTTGGACGCCTGGCTGAATTCATTCATCAGTGCAATTTTCATTCGTTATCTCCGTCTGATGCAGTGATCGGGCGTACCGCCGGCAGCCCGTGCAAATACCAAGCGGGCAGCGGCAACAAAATTGGTCTGGCTGCAGATTATATAGGTTTACCAAATAAACTAAACCGGTCAGGCAGAACACTGTTTGCCCGTTCGATCGATCACGTACCCCGGTAGCGGTGCAAAAATTTCAGGCCAAAAAAACCCCGCATGAGCGGGGTCTTTATCGCGAGCCAGCGCTTACTGCTCAGCCGGCACTCGCCCAAAAGTCTCTTCCATCTCCGTTGCCAGAAATGACATCACAACCCAGGCGGCGACATTCTGTCTGAGGTTTTCCGGTTTAACCTTATCCAGGGTGTCGTTCGGGGTGTGGTGATAATCGAAATAATCAGTGCCATCCTGATACAAGCCCATAGCCGGAACACCACGGGCAACAAAGACGCTGCTATCCGGGCCGCCGGAAGACTTGTTGTTGCCACGCTCGATACCCAGTGGCGCCAGCAGCTGCATCATCTGGTCAGCAATGGCGAACTTGCCTTCCGGAATGCGGGTGTCAAAGCGCCAGATCTTGCCAGCGCCGAAATCGGACTCCGATACCATCACGATCTTGTCGAGGTCGCTGGCATGAGCCTCCACATATTGCTTGGCGCCGACCAGGCCGATCTCTTCGGCGCCGAACAGCACCACGCGCAGGGTACGGCGGGGGCGCTGCGGCAGTTCGGCGATCAGGCGCGCGGTTTCCATCACGATGGCCACGCCGGCACCATCGTCCAGAGCTCCGGTGCCCTCATCCCAACTGTCCAGATGCGCGCCGATCAACACGACCTCTTCCGGCTTTTCACGGCCGACCACTTCACCAATCACGTTGAAGGAGGGACCATCCGCCAGGCGCTCGTTATGTACATTCAGCTTTACTTCCACCGGCTTGCCGCGCTTGAGCATGGCTTCCAGCAGGTTGGCATCGGGTGCGGACAGCGCCAGCGCCGGCACCGGGTTTTCCACGCCATCGAGGGACATCATACCGGTGTGGGCGAAGCGGTCGGAGTCAGTGCCCACGGAACGCAGCAGCAGAGCTGCCGCGCCTTTTTCCGCAGCGGCGCGCATGCCCTTGCTGCGGCCCTGCACGGCCGGGCCGTAACCTTCGCCGGTGCGGGCGCGCTCCATGCGCTTGTTAATGAATGCGATCTTGCCCTTTACCTTGCGCGCCGGCGCTTTCAGCAGCGCTTCAACATCGTCAAATTCGATAATCTCAGCCGTGATACCACCTTCCGGCGTTGCTGCCCCATAGCCAAGCGAGCTCACTACCAGTGGCTGCGGGAAAGGCGCAACCACTTCCGCGTGCGCGTGGCCACGCGCCCAGCGCATCACATCAATCTGCTCGGTATACACGCGGTCAAAGCCAAGTGACTTCATTTTTTCCTGCGCCCAGGCGACGGCGCGCTCGTCGCCCTTGGTACCCGCGCGACGGGGGCCGACTTCTACCGTGAGCGATTCAACCAGGCTGTAGGCATCAGAAGATTCCAGGGCGCGATCGCGCAGTACCTCAGCTACAGACAGGTCTTCCTGTTTCAGTGGCACGGCATGGGTACTGGCAACGAGCAGTGCAGCAGCCAGTCCGCCGGTGAGGTTTATCAGGGGTTTTATCATTTTCTCCTCCAAGTACAGCGTGTTGGAATTATTCGGATTCGTCTTCCGGCGGCAACGCCAGGAGTTGTTCGCGGACTTCGCGCAAGCGCGCCAGCCCTTTGTCAGTAAACAGGTAGGGTGAACCACCGGTGTATTCGTCTTCCTCGATCTGCAGGCACTCCAGCCGCAGACGCTCCAGGGGCGGGTCATGGCGCATCGGGTACCCGATCAAGACCCGCCACTCGTTGTCGTCAGCCTGGCCGGTAATCACCTCTTCCAGCCCCCGCAGGAACTGCGCGCGCTCCACCCGGAAGCGCGGCGTGCGCATATGCATCAGGCCCCAGAAAATGAGGGCGAACATGGCAAACGACAGGCACAAGGTAATGACGATGGTCACCGTTTATGCCTCCAGTAGTAATTTGAGCGCGACCAGCAGGGTAGCGATGATAATCACCGGTTTCACCAGCCGGGTGCCGCGGGCAATAACAAGATTCGAACCCAACCGGGCGCCGATAAACTGGGCCACCGACATGCACAGCGCGAGCCCGATCATTACGTGCCCTGCGATCATGAAGATCACCATGGATGTGGTGTTCGTCGCCAGTACCAGCGGTTTGGTATGCGCGGTGGCGCTGCGCATGTTGTACCCGAGCAGCGCGGCAAAAGCGAGCGCATAGAAGGATCCCATTCCCGGACCAAAGAAGCCACCGTAAAAACCAATCCCCCCACCCACCAGCAGGTTGAACCAGCCATTGCTCATCCGCGGTTTGCTATCAACGTCGGAGATTCTGGGTGAAAAGGCGAAGTAGAGGGAAATGGCCACCAGCAGAATCGGCAGCAGTGTCTGAAGCTGCTCGCCCCCCAGCAGGGTGACCGACCAGGTGCCGAGGCCCGCCCCGAGTGCGGCCGCCAGTAGCCCCGGCCACAGGGATCCGAACTTCAGGTGCCCCTTTTGGAAGAAGTTCAGCGCCGATGAAAGCGTGCCGAATACACTCTGGAACTTGTTGGTTCCGAGCGCATCCAGAGGGGCAATACCTGCCCACAGCAGTGCCGGCAGCGTAATCATACCGCCGGCACCGGCAATGGAGCTTATGAACCCCGCGGCGAACGCCACGGCGGTCAGCACGAGATAGGTGATCGGTGTCAGGTCGCCCGCTAGTTCCGTCACATTAAGCCTGTATGGCTTCAGGCCGCTTCGTTCAGATCCGTCTGGTTGCCCGGGTTGCGGCCCTGATACTTATGGAAACGCCTCTGGATTTCACGCATGTCGGTTTCCAGGTCGCCGGTGGGGCGGTACACGGAATCCACGCAGATGCACTTCGAGGGGAAGTCCCAGGCTATCAGTAGCACAGGTACGTTCGCTGCATAGGCAATACGCAGGAAGCCGTTTTTCCAGCGCGCGGTTTTTTTACGCGTCCCTTCCGGCGTGATCGCCACCCACATTTTTTCATTCTGCCTGAACTGGCTGGCGACCTGCTTGGCCATACCACCGGCCGCGCCGCGATCCGTGGGAATGCCACCCAGCCACATGAAAAGTCCCTTGAACGGAAAAAAGAACGCCTCTTTCTTCATCAGCCAGGAGGCCTTCAGGCGCAGCGCCATGATAAACGGCATGGCGACGATAAAATCCCAGTTGGACGTGTGCGGCGCGAGGGCCACCATCAGTTTCTTTTCCGGCGGGAATTCTCCCTCAATACGCCAACCCAGCAGTTTGACGATCATCAGGCCGAAATTTTTGGTGAACCAGTTACCCACCCGCGGCATTTCTTCCGGTAATTGGGCAGGGATTGTCGGTTTCTTGGCAACAGTCACAGTGGCGATCTCTTCTGTTGGTTACTACTTTTTTATTCTGCTTCAGTGTTCCCGCGTCGCGTAGAAACGGATATCCGGATAACGCTCTTCTGCCAGCTGCAGGTTAACGCGGGTCGGCGCCAGGTAGGTAAGGTGCCCGGAGCCATCCAGGGCCAGGTTGATACTGGCCTTGCGTTTGAAGTTTTCCAGCTCCTTGGTGCTCTCGCTGTCGACCCAGCGCGCGGTATTCACATTCACGTTTTCGTAAACCGCTTCTACCTTGTACTCGTCTTTCAGGCGGTAGGCTACCACCTCGAACTGCAGCACCCCCACGGCGCCGACAATGATGTCGTTGTTGTCGAGCGGGAAAAAGACCTGGGTCGACCCCTCTTCCGAGAGCTGCTGCAGGCCTTTCTGCAGCTGCTTCAGCTTCAGCGGATCTTTCAGGCGGATGCGGCGGAACAGTTCCGGCGCAAAGTTGGGAATGCCCGTGAACTTCAGCGCTTCCCCCTCGGTAAAGGTATCGCCGATCTGGATGGTACCGTGGTTGTGCAGACCGATGATGTCACCGGCGATGGCTTCTTCCACATGGGTCCGATCGCCGGCCATAAATGTCACCGCGTCGGCAATCTTCACATCTTTGCCGAGCCGCACGTGCTTCATTTTCATGCCGCGGGTATAGGTACCGGAACACACGCGCATAAAGGCGATACGGTCGCGGTGCTTCGGATCCATGTTTGCCTGGATTTTGAAGACAAAACCGCTGAATTTTTCTTCGCTCGGCGATACTACGCGCTCGTTGGTTTCCCGTGATAGCGGGCCCGGGGCCCACTCGACAAAACCGTCGAGCATCTCGCGCACGCCGAAGTTGCCGAGTGCGGTACCGAAAAATACCGGAGTCAGCTGGCCCGCACGGTATTCCTCCAGGTCAAACTCGTGGGTCGCGCCGCGCACCAGGTCAATTTCTTCGCGAATATCGTCAGCTTCGTCACCGAGCAGCGCAGTGGCTTCATCCGAGTCCAGCCCTTTGATCTGGATATCGTCCGGAATGGTGTGTCCCTGCCCCTGTTTGAACACATGGATGGTGTCGGTATAGAGGTTGTACACGCCCTTGAAATGCTGACCGGAACCCAGCGGCCAGTTGATCGGCGCCGCCTTGATGTTCAGTACTTCCTCGATTTCATCCATCACTTCGATCGGGTCGCGGATATCGCGGTCGAGTTTGTTGATGAACGACAGGATCGGCGTGGTGCGCAGGCGACAGACATTCATCAGCTTGATGGTGCGATCTTCCACACCCTTGGCGCCGTCGATCACCATCAACGCGGAGTCCACCGCAGTCAGTACCCGGTAGGTATCTTCCGAGAAGTCTTCGTGCCCCGGGGTATCCAGCAGATTGACCACCCGTTCCTTATACGGGAACTGCATGACCGACGAGGTCACGGAGATGCCCCGCTCCTGCTCCATGGTCATCCAGTCGGAGCGCGCGTGGGGGCCTTTCTTGCCTTTCACGGAACCCGCCAGCTGAATCAGGTTTCCGAACAGCAGCAACTTCTCGGTCACCGTGGTTTTACCGGCGTCCGGGTGGGAAATGATGGCGAAAGTACGGCGGCCATTGATGCCCGCCAGAGAAGAGGATTGGCCCATAATGCAAAAATACGGCTGGATAAAAAACAGGCGCGCATTATACACGTCTGCTCCAAGGGAATCGCTGGAAATGGCGATTTCGGGAGCCTAGACTGCGGCTGAATTTGCCGCGGCAGTCAAATCCGCCGGCAAAACCGCCAAAGCAATTCGACCAGAGGTGAATAATGAGTCAGGATCGCCTGGAAGCCCTCCAGCAAGCACTCGCGAATCTTCAGGTACAGGGATTCCTGGTACCCCGCTGCGATGAGTACCAGAACGAATACGTCCCCGCCGCCGACGAGCGCCTCGCCTGGCTAACCGGTTTTGACGGCTCCGCCGGTCTCGCCGCCCTCGCGGGCAACCGCACGGCCCTGTTTGTGGATGGCCGCTATACCCTGCAGGCCCAGCAACAGATCGGCACCCAGCCCATCGAGCAGCAGAGTCTCGCCCCCACAGACATCGCAAACTGGCTGTGCGAGGCTTTGACTGAAGGGGATACGCTCGGCTACGACCCGCGCCTGCACACCGAGCCCGGACTGGCACCGCTCAAGAAGCGCCTGGACGAGTGCGGCATCCAGCTGCGTGCGCTGGACGAAAACCCCATAGACAGCATCTGGCGCGATCGCCCCGCCACCCCCAGCGGTGCCGCCCGCCCGCACCCGATGACGTTTACCGGCGAAGAGTCCGCCAGCAAGCGCCAGCGGATCGCCAAACTGATCGCAGACAAGAAACAGGATGCGCTGTGGCTCGCCAATCCGGAAGTCTGCGCCTGGCTGTTCAATATTCGCGGTAGCGACATCCCGCACCTCCCCGTCGCGCTGTGCATGGGCTTTCTCTACAAAGATGGCAGCGCCGCCCTGTACCTGGCGGAGAACGCCGCCAGTGACGCACTGCGCCAGCATCTTGGCAGCGCGGTAGAACTGGTGAGCGACAAGCTGGCGCTGTTCAGTGCCGCCGAGCGCCAGCACGTGCAGAAAGTCTGGGCCGATCCGCTACTGACCAATTGCTGGACACTGCGCGAGCTGAGAAATCGCGACATTCAGATCCTGCACGAGCGCGACCCCATCACCGGTGCCAAGGCGCGCAAAAACAGCGTTGAGCTGGAAGGCAGCCGCGCCGCCCACATGCGCGATGGTGCGGCGCTGTGCGAATTCCTCGCCGAGCTCCCGGATGCGGTACAGGGGGAAGACTTTGGCGAGCTGGAAGCGGTGCACCTGCTGCGCAGCAAACGGGAACAGCGCGAAGGCTTTACCGACGACAGCTTCGACTCCATTTCAGGCTATCGGGGCAACGGGGCCATTGTGCATTACCGGGTCACTCCCGCTTCGAGTCAACCCATGCACGCCGAAGGCATCTACCTGATCGACTCCGGTGGCCAGTACCCGGACGGCACCACTGACGTCACCCGCACAGTGGCACTGGGGGAATTCCCGGCCCAGGCAAAAGAGCATTTCACCCGGGTGCTCAAAGGCCACATCGCCATCGCCACCCTGCGCTTCCCCGCCGGCACCTGCGGCGAACAGATCGACGCCTTTGCACGCAAGTCGCTCTGGGACGCCGGGCTGGATTACGCCCACGGCACCGGTCACGGGGTCGGCAGTTTTCTCAGTGTGCACGAGGGACCGCAGCGCATAGGCAAAGCGAGCACTAACGTCGCCATCGAAGCGGGCATGATCCTGTCCAATGAACCGGGCTTTTACCTAACCGGTGAATACGGGATTCGGATTGAAAATCTGGTGTTTGTGAAGGAGAGCGCCAACTATCCGGGCTTTCTCGAGTTTGAAGAGCTGACGCTGGCGCCGATCGACCACCAGTTGATAGAGCCCGGGCTGCTGAGCCCTGCGGAACGGCAATGGCTGGACGATTACCACCAGAAAGTGCGCGAGACCCTGACGCCGCTGGTGGACGACAAGACCAGAACCTGGCTCGCATCCGCGACCCGTCCGCTCGAGTAATCGGGTTCCACGGCCATGTGCTCCACGCGCCCCCGTAGGGAGCACATGGCAATGTCCAGTTATTGCGAAACCAGCTGCTCGCGCGCCTGCAAGAAGGGCAGCAGATATCCCAGTAAGCGCTCACTGACCTCAGGCTCCAGCGCATGCCCCATCCCCGGAATGGCTACCAGGGTAGCGCCGGGGATTTTTTCCGCTGTGTCCCGTCCATGCTCGATGGGCAACAACGGGTCAGCGGTACCGTGAACGACCAGCGTTGGCGTCGCGATCCGCTGCAGCAGGGGCGAGCGGTCACCACTGGCCAGGATGGCCTGGAACTGCCTGACCACGCCCGGCCCATAGGCGCCGCGGTTCATAACCCGGCCCGCCAACTGCCGCGCGTAGTCTTCGCTGAAAAATTCCGGTGAGCCAATGGTGCGGGCTATCGCCACCCGGGTCGCAATGTTCTCATCCCGGCTGGCCCCGGTTTTCGCCCCGCTGGCAAGCGCAGACACCGCTTCCGGGGTAGCCTCAGGCAACCCCGGTGCCCCGGAGCTCGACATGATCGAGGTCAGGCTCAACACCCTCCCGGGATACTCCGCAGCCACTACCTGCACAATCATTCCGCCCATGGACGCGCCAATGACATGCGCACGCTCTATACCCAGAGCGTCCAGTACACCCACAGCGTCAGCCGCCATATCGCCCAGGGTGTAGGGCGGTTCCGGAGTCAGCCCGACCTTGCTGCGCACCAGTGCCCACCACACTGGCGGTGCGGACAACTGATAAAACTTCTGTGAAAGACCGGCATCGCGATTATCGAGCAGCACTACACGGTAGCCTGCGTCGAGCAACCCGTTCACCAGGGTATCCCCCCAGTGCAGCATCTGCGCGCCCAGCCCCATCACCAGCAGCACCGGCTCTGCGTCCTTCACGCCCATATCCTGGTAGGCGATCGCCGTTTCATTGACGGTGGTAAAGTGAATCGGATAGCGGTCGAACGGGCTTTGCTCGCCCGGTTCCGCGATGGCGGGTAAACAAAACAGCACCAGTACAAGCCGCAGCGCGCATACGAGTATGGATTTCATCGAGACGCCCCCTGTCCCTGTGACAGCGTATTTTCACCGCCGGCTTCCGCAGCGATGTATTTCTTCAGCCATGCATAAGCCACGGCGCCCAACACCAGGTTGGAGATCACCGTAGCCACAAACAGCCCCTGAATGCCCCAGAATCTATTGCCCAGCCAGGCCAGAGGCAAATACAGCCCCAGCACCCGCAGAAACGAAATCAATGTGCCCGGCAATGGATGGCCCAGCCCATTGAATGCCGCATTGGCCGACATCACGAAGCCATATCCGGCGTAACTGAACGGCACCAGGCTCAGGTAAGCCACTGCTACCGCCAAAACCTGCGGCGACTTGCTGAACAGCGAAGCCACCGGGCCGCCGACAAAGAACAGCACCAGCGCCAGCCCCAACCCAAACATCACACAGAAACGGGCGAGAATGGCCACCGTTTCCGCCAGGCGCGCATGCCGGCCAGCGCCGGCATTTTGTCCCAGGAAGGGACCGACCACCGCAGACAGCGCATAAAACACGATCAGGGCAACCGGCTCGATGCGCATCGCCACACCCAGCCCCGCGACCGCGTCAGCGCCATGCACGGCCACCAACGCGACGACCACACCGCCGGACATGGGAATAATGACGTTCGTCGCCATTGCCGGCAGCCCAACGGCCAGCAGTTTGCGCCAGGAATCCCGCACTACCGCCCACTGCCATATGGGTGCTGCCAGAATGTGCTCCTTGCGCACCAGGTAGTAAAACGCCACCCCGAAGCTGATCGCCCGTGCGGTGACCGTCGCCAGTGCCGCGCCGAATAATTCCAGACGCGGAAACCCGAACAGGCCAAAGATAAAAATCGGGTCGATGATCAGGTTCAGCAGCGCAACGCCAATCATGATACGCCCGGTGAGCGCGCTGTTGCCGATTGCCCGCAACGCAGACATGGCCACCATGGGGATTACCGCAAAAACCGCCCCCAGGTACCAGGGCGTCATGTAATCGCGGATCAGTGGTAACAGCCTCTCCTGCGCACCCAGCATCCGGAACAGGGGGTCTATAGTAGCCAGCCCCACCATACTCACGACAATCGCAACAATCAGCGCAAGCAGGGTCGCATCCGTAACCAGCCGCCTCACCCGCGCCAAATCGCCCGCACCATAGGCTCGCGCTACGGCCGATGATGTGCCAGCCCCCAGTCCAATAGCCAGTGCGTTGATCACCATCACCACAGGAAAGGTAAAACTCATGGCCGCCAGCGGCGCATCCCCAAGCTGGGCGACAAAGTAGGTATCCACCACATTGAACGACATGGTGGCGAGTATGCCCCAGACCATGGGCAGGGCGAGGCGCTGCAGATGGGCAGATACAGAGCCTTCAAGCAATGAAGGTGTTTTTTGGTTTGATGCCATTGAGGGAAAAATACTTGTCCGTGGAAAAGAAGAAATTAAATAAGCGGCCTAAAGTATCAGGCTCATCAACAGCGCGTCTTCACGAGTTCCGTCGGCTTTGGGGTAGTAATTCTTGCGGCGCCCGTCCTCGGAGAATCCGAGCTTGTGGTAAAGCCCGCGCGCCGCGCGGTTGGAGGCCCGCACTTCCAGCATTACGCGCGCAGTATCTTCCGGCAATTGCGCGATGATCTTGCGCAGCAAGTCCTCACCCACCCCTTTGCGCCGCCACTCGGGCGCGACAGCAACATCGAGGATTTCAACCTCGTCGAACAGGCGGCTGGCCACGCAGCAAGCGGCTATGCGCCCGGACTCGGCCCGCAACAGCCAGCAGTCGTGCCCGGAGGCCATACTGTCGCGATACTGGCCCGCATTCCAGGGATGGGTGTGGGCACTGCGCGCAAGTTCGGCGAGCGCCGCGCAATCGGCATCCGAGGCTTTGCAGAAATTCAGATCAGCCACCGAGTGAGAATTCGGGAGAGAGGTGGTCACAGGATCAACGTCCGTGTTCGGTGTATGCCATCGATGACAACGGTCAACGCCGGGTCTGTTCCGGGTAAAGCTTGCGCAACAGCTGCCACAACGGGCGCTTGCGCATGGGATCGGTAAGCAACTCGGTAAGGCTGGGCATGGCAACGACCTGGATTCCCTGCCAGTCGTTCACAGTCTCCGCTACAGGCACCGGAGCGCAGAACTCCTGGGCCTGCTGCCCCATCAGCCAAATGGCTTTTACCGGCTTGCGCCCGCAAGCGGCTTCCAGCCAGGCGCTACAGGTCTCGCGCGCGTCACTGGCACCTGCAGCGGCAGCGAAAGGGTTCTCCGCGAGGGGCCATTTCAGCTTGTCCCGTTCAGTCGCCAGCTGCTGCCAGCCCAGCGCGCGGACAATATTGCCGAACAGGCTCTCGACCGGCAAAGCCGTACCCGGTTCGCGGCTGTCCACTGCCAGGAGTTCTTCCCCAAGCCACCAGCAATTCAGCACAAACGGAGGCACCGTTTTTTCCGGAGCCGCGACTACAGCCGGCTTGGCCGGCGCCAGAGCAACTTTCGTCTCCGCGGTGATGCTGCCGATAACCCGACTGACTTCCGGCGTGGGTGTGACGCCCGACGGTTCCGCCGGGCGCGGGGCCACGATCGTTTCGCGGGGCGCTTCGGGGGGCACAGTTGTGTCCACACCAACCGCAGCCATCAGTGCCGCAGGAGCCGAGGGCTCAGGCACATTCTCCACGGCCGGTGGCAGCGGTGCCTGCACAGGCTCAGGCGCCAGCGGCAGGCAAAACCTGGGCATATAGCTGGTCACACCCAATGCGGTGAGGTATTCCGTCCGCTGCAGTTCGTTCACATCTGTCCCCGTTTGGATCAAAGAGCGTTACACGCCCTTCGGCTTGGTAGCGTTACTGGCCAGCAAGTTTAAAGCATCCAGATACGCTTTTGCGGATGCGACCAGAATATCTGTATCCGCGCCCACGCCATTGACCAGTCGCCCGTCGCGCTCCAGCCGCACAGTCACGCTACCTTGGGAATCCGTACCCTGGGTAACCGCATTCACGGAATAGAGTTTCAGGTCGGCATTGCTGTTCACTACGGACTCAATCGCCTTGAACGTCGCGTCGACCGGACCGCTGCCCTCAGCACTGCAGACCAGACTTTCTCCATCAATCGAAAGCTCCAGCTGCGCGTAAGGACTGCTGCCACTCTTACTGCGTACTTCCAGGTCTTTCAGCTGGTAGTGCTCCACCGGATCCGCCGCTCCGGAAATCAGTGACTGGAGATCCTCGTCGAAAATCTCGTGCTTCTTGTCAGCCAGGTCTTTGAATCTCTGGAACAATACGTTGAATTCAGCCGGGTCAGAAAAGGTGACTCCCAGCTCTTCGTAGCGGGCCTTGACCGCGGCACGGCCGGAGTGCTTACCCAAAACCAGACGATTATGGCCCCAGCCAACATCTTCCGCGCGCATGATTTCGTAAGTTTCGCGGTGCTTCAGCACACCATCCTGGTGGATGCCGGACTCGTGGGCGAAAGCATTGGCACCGACGATGGCCTTGTTTGGCTGCACCGGGAAACCGGTGATCGACGAGACCAGGCGCGAGGTTGGCACTATGTGCGACGTCTCGATACGGGTTTCGACCGGATACAGATCCTGCCGGGTGCGCACCGCCATCACAATTTCTTCCAGTGACGCATTGCCCGCGCGCTCCCCAAGGCCATTGATGGTGCACTCGACCTGCCGCACCCCATTCATGACCGCAGACAAGGAGTTAGCGACTGCGAGACCGAGATCGTTGTGGCAGTGGGTTGAGAAAATCGCCAGGTCGGAGTTGGGTACGTTTTCAATGACCCGCTTGAACATGGCGCCATACTCACTCGGCTCGCCATAACCCACGGTGTCCGGGATATTGATGGTGCCGGCGCCGGCCTTGATCACCGCTTCGATTATCCGGTACATGAATTCCGGTTCGGAACGGCTGCCGTCTTCAAGAGAAAACTCCACATCGTCGGTGAACTGGCGCGCGGTTTTCACCGCTTCGACCGCCTGCCGCAGCACATCTTCCGGTGACATCTGCAGCTTGTACTTCATGTGAATTGGAGAAGTGGCGATAAAGGTGTGAATACGCGATGCATTGGCGTTTTTCAGCGCTTCACCCGCGCGGATGATATCGGGGCCTACGGCGCGTGCAAGGCTGCATACGCGGGAATCCTTGATGTTTTCCGCAACCGCCTTCACCGATTCAAAATCGCCCTGGCTGGCGATTGCAAAACCGGCTTCGATTACATCCACCCGCATGCGCTCAAGCATGCTGGCAATGCGAAGCTTCTCTTCCTTGGTCATGGACGCGCCGGGGCTCTGCTCCCCATCGCGCAAGGTCGTATCAAAAATGACTAATTTATCTTTATTGGTATTCATCGGGACTTATCTCCTAGTCTGGCCCGAGGCTAAACAGCGCCATCGTCACTGTCTATGCACAACGCAAATTTAGTGTGGAATTCTGTTGGAAAGTGCGGGAATAAAATTATATGCCGCAGTGCGGTAGTCGTAGCGGGTGCGCGGATAGGCAGGCAGCAGGAAAAGAGGAGCGCGACGGCTCTTTGGAGCTCTGTGGTGAGCTCGCAGAAAAATCCACTATCGGGCCGGCGGAAACCGGGTCTCGGGCTGGCACTATGGGGACGGAGGCAAACATAGCTGCTGCTTCAAGTTTGGGTTGACGGAATAGCTTACACGCGCACCGCGCGATCGCATGACGCGACTATACGCCGCCGCCCCACCAGAAATCAACATTCATCCTATTTTTAAGCAAAATTCAATGGCAAATTGCAAGATAACACCTTTCAAAATGCACCAATTAGAAGCTTCATCCTAAATTAATCATGTTGATGAAGCGCATCCAGCAGTACCCACAGCTCCCGATGCAAGCTGGCCAGGCGATCCGGCGCTATCGCCAAGCCCGTCATCGCCTGTTTACGCCAGGCCGCAATTGACGCCTGCAGCGCGCGCCCACTTTCTTCCAGCGAGACCAGGGTAACCCGCTCATCCCGCTCACCCCGCCGCCGGCAAACCAGCCCAAGCTTTTCCATCCGCTTCAGCAATGGGGTCAGGGTGCCGGAATCCAGCATCAACCGCTCGCCCAAAGCGCTGACCGTCCACTCATGGGCGGGCTTGCCCTCCTTGTCCCACTGCCACAGCAGCAGCAGGACAAGGTATTGGGGGTAAGTGATGCCAAACTCACGCAACATGGGTTGGTAAGCCCGGATCATTGCCCGGGAAGTCGCGTACAGGGCGAAGCACAGCTGGCGATCCAGATCCATGCTTACCGCACTGAAGTCATCTTCCATCAGAGCAGCTTCTCAATATCAGCGGCCAGAGACTCGGGCTTGTCTTTCGGCGCGTAGCGATTGACGACGGCGCCGTCCCGATTGACCAGAAACTTGGTGAAGTTCCATTTGATCGCCTGCGTGCCCAGGATACCCGGCGCTTCCTTTTTCAAGTGATTAAACAGTGGATGCGCCTGGTCACCATTTACATCCAGTTTCGCGAGAACCGGGAAGCTGACCCCGTAATTCAGCTCGCAAAATTCCTGAATTTCACTGTCGCTGCCAGGCTCCTGTTGCCCGAACTGGTTGCAGGGAAACCCGAGGATGACGAGCCCACGATCCTTGTACTTCTGATGCAGCGCTTCCAGCCCCTGATATTGCGGAGTAAACCCGCACTTGCTGGCGGTGTTCACGATTAAAAGAACCTTGCCTTTATAGGCATCCAGGGAAGTCTCTTTGCCGTCGCTGGTTTTAAAGGGAATGGCGTACAGGTCAGTCATGGTCAGCTCCTCCTAAATTTAAGCTTGCACAACTATATTGCGCACAACCTAAATTGCAAGCATTCCTCAGTTCATGGAGCTAATTCGCGGTTTCCGCCCAACCGGGGGTTTATTGTGAGAATCATTATCAATAATATTACCCAACTTAATAAATCGAGTCTTTTGGACAGCACCCAATGCGTTACCTATTCCAGTTAATGTCGACACTGCTACTGGCTGGCAGCCTGATCTCCAATACCGTGGCGGCTCCTGCTGACCCGCAGGAGCTTCGCCAGCTGATGCAAATGGCGGAATATATCGGTGTCGACTACTCCGAAGCTGTAGCAGCCGGAGAGGTCATCAACACTGACGAATATGCAGAGATGCAGGAGTTTTCACAGCTGCTGCTCGAGCGCGGCGCCCAGCTGCCAGCATCCGAGAAGTCAGCTGCAATCGCAGAGCAAACCCAGGCCCTGAAACAGGCCATCGACAACAAAGCGACGCTCGCCGAAGTCCAGAAACATACCGCTGCGCTGCGCCAGAGTCTGTTGGAGATCTCACCGCAGCTGTCGCTGCCGTCGCAACTGCTTCCGGTAGAGGAAACCGCGGCCCTTTACCAACAGAATTGTGTTTCCTGTCACGGGGTTGAAGGCAAAGGGGATGGCGTAGTTGCCAAGCAGCTGGAACCCGCTCCAACGGACTTTCACGACCGCGAGCGGGCCAACAACCGCTCACTGCTGGGTCTTTACGATGCGATCAGCAATGGTATCGATGGCACGGCCATGGCCGCGTTCCAGTCACTGGATGACCAGCAGCGTTGGTCTCTTGCTTTCTACGTTGGCGGCAAGGCTTTTGCCGAAGCCGGTGTTACGGCGAAAGCGGGCGCAATCACCCTGAATGATCTGGTTCAGTACAGCCCGAATGTACTGCAGGGCAACAAGCCAGAAATCAGTGCAGCCCAGGTTGCCGCGCTTCGGGCGAACCCGGCTCCGCTGTTCAGCGCCCCGGAAAATGACTCCTCCGCAATTGATACTGCACGCAAACAGCTCCAGTCTGCTCTCAGTGCATTTCAGGAAGGAAACTACGACGCAGCCCGTACACGTGCGATCAGCGCCTACCTCGATGGCTTTGAGCTCGCCGAGAGCAGCCTGGACTCCCGTGACAGATCCCTGCGACTTGCGATCGAGCGCGACCTGTTGGCACTTCGGGCCCAGCTGAATGGAAGCAGTAACCCGGAAGATGTCACCAATAGCGTCAATCAGCTGCTCGCCCAGCTCGGGGAGGCAAAGGCGTTGATCGAAGGTTCCAATCTTTCCAGCGGTGCCCTTTTCCTCGCCAGCCTGATTATCCTCCTGCGCGAAGGTCTTGAGGCCCTTTTGGTGGTAATCGCACTGGCAACAGTCCTGGTGAAGACCCAGCGTTACGACGCGATTAAGTACGTGCATTTTGGCTGGATAGCAGCGTTCATCGCCGGTTTCGCAACCTGGGTCATCGCCCAAAACCTGGTAACCATCAGTGGTGCCAGCCGCGAAGTCATGGAGGGGGTTGCAGCCCTGATCGCTGCCGCAGTGCTCTTCTATGTCGGCTTCTGGATGCACAGTAAAACCCAGGCCCATGAGTGGCAGCGCTATATTCAGGACAACATCAACAAGCACCTCGGCGCGGGAACCCTGTGGGGCATTGCAGGCCTGTCATTCATCGCTGTATACCGCGAAATCTTCGAGACCATCCTGTTCTATCAGTCCCTGCTCAGCCAGACCGCAGAAGGACAGACTGGATCGCTGTGGGGCGGCCTGCTGGCCGGCGTTGTATTACTCGCGGTGTTTGGCTGGTTCATGGTGCGTTTCTCTACCCGCCTCCCCATTGGCAAGTTCTTCTCCGCGACGACATTCATCATGCTGGCGCTGTCGTTCATCCTGGCCGGCAAAGCGATCGCGGCGCTGCAGGAAGCCGCACTGATCAGCATGAATCACCTGCCGGTGAATTTCAGCTTCGAGTGGCTGGGTATCTACCCCACCTGGGAAGGGATCATAGTCCAGGGACTTATCCTCGTTACCTCCCTTTACCTGCTCCTCAAAGAGAAACTGGGCGCAGGCGAACCAGCCCACAGCTAAGAATCCCACGGTTAATAAGTTCTGACTGTAAATACCCCGCTCCGCGGGGTATTTTTTTGCCTGCTGTTTTTACAGATTGATTTAGCTGTATTTTTTACGGTTATGCACAACTGCTTTACTCACAGAATCACTGGATAGATCTGTGGATAACCACTCTTGATCGACTCTGGGTGGCGTGGTTACTGGCGTCGCAAAAATGTATAAAAAAACGCCAAGAGAACACCACTTAAATCCAACCTTGCACACTGCCCCAACCTCCGAGAAACGATTACCGCGAAGTCAGTTTAATGGCGGCTTAAGTCGCGGCAACTGCTTTAGAGGTTCGCCCAAAATCACCACCCATACTGTTCCACCCGTCTACCCGAGATGTCGATTAGAAGCCTGCCAACCATCCGTTGAAAAGATTCGGCACACCAGATAAACCACGTCCGCTATACCAGAACTTTTCCACAGAGACCGCTTAGCCTATCCCTTTACCGTAACTTAGGCGTCAAAAGCCGATCGGGTAGCACATTTACTCTTGTTCACAAGTAGCTTACTCACAGAAACTCTGGACAGAGCTGGGGATAAGTCCGGGATATTGGCTCTGGCTGGCGTAGTTACTGGGTTTAGAGAAGCGGCTAAAAAAGCGTCGCTGATATTCTAGCCACGGAATATTACGTCGGGATTAACCGGGTGGAGTTAAATGGACTTTAAGCTGAGTGCTTTGTCGGAGCCTGCCTGCTACTAGCGAACGGACCATCACAGGCGTCCACGTATCTGTGGGTAAGTCGCCTGGGTGTTTGTTCGCCGGATCGGGCTGTGGATAGTTTTGAGGAAAGTAAATTAATCGAACACCAGTCTGTGCGTTTAGCTGTTTGGACAGAGCTATGTATTCAATCGGGCACGCTGCTATACAGCAGGCAATGAAAAAAGCCCTGACCGCGTTAGCGATCAGGGCTTTTGGAATAAAACCTGACGATGACCTACTCTCACATGGG
>NZ_JBLWFL010000015.1:0-9102 GCF_048323715.1 Microbulbifer weihaiensis | reverse complement strand
TATGTTTGCTGGCGCTAACATTGTAACCATTTGGGCTTCAGGCTTTTTCAGTTTTCCCAAACTATGGGACAGCAGTGCCCGTTTGGGGCCCTTTTTTTGATGCGATTTTTCGGGTGTTCAAACGCCCACGATCCGCGCCCGGAAACTCCGCCCTTTGATCTTGCCATTGCCAAGCTTGTTCAGTGCTTTTTTGGCCACCGGGCGTTCTACGGCCACAAAGGTCGAAAAGTCGAACACCTGGATCTTGCCGATCTGTTTACCGTCAATGCCGCCTTCGCCGGTCAGCGCGCCGACCACGTCGCCCGCGCGCACTTTCTGTTTTTTGCCGCCGTCGATCTGCAGGGTCGACATGGTGGGGCGGGGCGGGGCAAAGCCCTTGGGCAGCGGCGGCACTTCCTGCAATGTAATCGGCTGCTGCAGCATCTCTTCCAGCCGCTCCACCTTGTAGATTTCCTTTTTGCTGACCAGCGTCAGGGCAATGCCTTTCTGGCCTGCGCGACCGGTACGGCCGACCCGGTGGGTATGCACTTCCGGATCCCGCGACAGATGGTAGTTCACCACCATGGGCAGCTCTTCAATATCCAGCCCGCGCGCGGCCACATCGGTGGCGACCAGTATCGAGGCGCTGCCATTGGCAAACAGGGCCAGGGTGCGGTCGCGGTCTTTCTGTTCCATATCACCGTGCAGGGCGAGGGCAGCAAAGCCGGCGCTTTTCAGGGACTGGGCAGCCTCGTCGGTTTCCTTCTTGGTGTTGCAGAACACCACGGCGGAGGACGGGCTGTAGCTGGCGAGTAACTGGTGCAGTGCAGCGGGGCGCGCTTCGTTGTTCTCGACCCGGTAGTATTTCTGCTCGATGGTGCTTTCGGTGTGGGCGGTGGTCACCTCCACCTTGATCGGGTCGTGCAGAACCCGGGTGGCCAGCGCGTCGATGGTTTTTGGGTAGGTGGCGGAGAACAGCAGGGTCTGGCGTTCCCGCGGAAGCTCAGCGAGGATCTGGTCCAGTACCGCCTGGAAGCCCATGTCCAGCATCCGGTCGGCCTCGTCGAGTACCAGTGTGTGTACCTCGCTCAGGTCGAGGTTGCCCTTGCGCAGGTGATCCTCGATACGGCCGGGGGTTCCGACCACAATATGCGCGCCGTGCTTGAGTGAGCCGATCTGGGGGCCGAATGGCATGCCGCCGCACAGGGTGAGGATCTTGATATTGTGGATCGCGCGCGCCAGCTTGCGCAGCTCCCGCGCTACCTGATCCGCGAGCTCGCGGGTAGGGCAAAGCACCAGGGACTGTACCCGGAACCGCTCAGCCTTGAGCTTGTGCAGCACCCCGAGGCCGAAGGCGACGGTCTTGCCCGAGCCGGTTTTGGCCTGCCCGATCACATCCTTGCCGCTCACAATCGCCGGCAGGGCGGCTGCCTGGATCTCAGTCAGCTGCTTGTAGCCGAGATCCTCGAGGTTCTTGAGGAGTGACGGCTGCAGGGGCAGGGATTGGAAGTCGCGGGGATGATTAGTGTCGGTCATGGTCGCAATGGCGCTCGGTCGGGGGAAAAACGGGGCATTGTAGGTAAGAGCCGGCCAATTTCCCACCAATTTCCGGAAGCGGATTGCGCGGAGCTCCCCCGCGGTTTGAGTTCCGGGGGGCTGATGGTATTTAGACCGCATAGCCATGTTTGGCCAATAGCCAGTACGGCGTTGAGAGGGTGGATCCACTTCCAGGCATGCGAGTTGATGGAATCTGTTGGCATTCGTGACGTTGCTGCGCAGGCGCTCTTCAGGCTTACGTTGTGCGCATGGAGAATGGTTTACATGCTTCGTGACAGGATGTTGTAAAGGGCGTGTTGTACCCGTTCAAGTAGATGGTTTTTTGTCACTTGGTCACCTGAAAATAATGACTCAAACCGAGATGACTTTATGGAAACTGCAGACGCTACATCGGTAGTAACCGATGAAATTGCGTTGCCCACATACTTCAGGAAGAAGGAGCTGTTGGGGGCCCACATCCGCATTGCACTTATGGTCATTCGCGACTGATCCGGTAGCACGGGATATAGGCCTTGCCCGGCAGCTTCATCCGCTGCTGCTTCACAAAGGATTCCAGTAGGCCATCCATGCTGTGCATCAGGGCCGGGTCACCGCAGAGCTCAAATGGCCCGTTTTTCTCCACGTTGCGAATGCCTTCGTCTTTCACATTGCCTGAAACAATGCCGGAAAACGCGCGGCGCAGGTTGGCGGCGAGCAGGTAGGGTTCCTGATTGGTGTGCAGCGCAAGCTTGCGCATGTTCTCGTGGGTTGGGGTGAAGGGCCGCTGGAACTCGGTGGACACTTTCAGCTTCCAGTTGAAGTAAAACGCATCGCCGGCATCCTTGCGGTATTGCTGTACCTTTTCTATCCCTGCCGCCATCTGCCGGGCGACTTCCTGCGGATCATCAATAATAATCTGGTAGCGGGATCTGGCCGCTTCGCCGAGGGTGGCCGCAATAAACTGGTCGATGCGGATAAAGTAATCCGCGGCGCTGGCCGGCCCTGTGAAAATCACCGGGAAGGGCTGCTGTTTGTTCTCTTCGTGCAGGAGTATACCCAGCAGGTAGAGAATTTCCTCTGCAGTGCCGGCACCACCCGGGAATACCACAATGCCGTGGCCAGTGCGCACAAACGCCTCCAGGCGTTTTTCGATATCCGGCATGATGACCAGCTGGTTGACGATCGGGTTTGGCGCCTCCGCGGCAATGATCCCGGGCTCAGTGATGCCGAGATACTGTCCGTGGCGCTCGCGCTGCTTGGCATGGCCGATGGTGGCGCCCTTCATCGGCCCCTTCATGGCCCCCGGGCCACAACCGGTGCAGATATCCAGATGCCGCAGCGCCAGCTCGTAACCGACCTTCTTGGTGTAATCGTATTCTTCCTGGGAAATAGAGTGCCCACCCCAGCATACCACCAGCCGCGGTATACGGTTGCGGTCAAAGGTGCCGGCGTTGCGCAGGATATGAAATACCGCGTCGGTCACGCCCTGGGCGGAGACCAGGTCGTAGCGCGGATCACCGGTGATCTCACTGCTGACATAAATGATGTCCCGCAGCACCGCAAACAGGTGCTCGGCGATACCGCGAATCATCTTGCCATCAACGAAGGCGCTCGGCGGAGCGTTTTTCACCTGCAGCTTAACGCTGCGTTCTGTGGGAAGAACGGAAATATCAAAGTTGGCAAATTTTTCCAGCAGTTCCTTGCCATCATCCATGTAGCCCCCGCTGTTGAGAACTGCCAGGGAGCAATTGCGGAATGTCTGGTACTGCGGGCCGCGGCTGTCGTCGGTGAGTTTATGGATTTCGTATTTGGACAGGATGTCGAACTGCCCTGTTGGTGATACTTGTGCGTCGACGAGATCAATGGACATACAATCCTCGAGTAATGCTATAAACCGCGACAGTGCTACGGGCACTGGGCTGTGGCTCTTGACGGAAATCGTGAGAAGCCGATGTCGTTCGCTATCAGATTACTCCACCGATAGAGCTAGGTGCCAGTACAGATGAATATTGGCGTATAAATCATTGGTATCAAGTGTATGCCGGCATTTGCCCCAAGCGGATTTTGGGCCCTGGTTCAAAACCAGTCTGGAAACTCATTCATCAGTGCGTTAATTCGGGTTTTAGAGACAGGAACCTGGTGCCCGGCCATCATGAGAATCCATTTCTTGTTTTGCCTTTCGGCGGATAAGACCTGTCTGGGATTTACCAGATAGGAGCGGTGAACAGGGTGTAGTATGTCAGGGAAATACTGCCTGATATGGCGCAGGCGAAGATAGACATAGCAGGGTTCACGTTCATTACTACAGTAGATACCGCTATATCCTTTCTCTCCCCGAATAAATAGCAAATGATCTTTTCTCTTTGCGATCTGGTAGATATCAGAGAGAAGTTGCGGTTGCCTGGTTAACTCTCGCAATTGTTGGCGAGCGGAAATCAATTGCTGTGATAGGGCGCGGAAGTAAGCTTCTTCCTGGTTGGATAGTGGAGAAACAAACTGTATGTGTATTTTTTGATCGGCAAGATCCGGGCTACATACAACACCATGGCGCCTGTCGGCCGATAGTTGAATCGGCCTGTCGGCCTGGATTTCAATGTTGAACCCCCCAATGTCTTCTCCTTTGACCAGGCTATCGTCCAGGTAAAGGCCTAGGGATTCTATACGGGAGTCCTGATTTAGAAAGTGAAACAAGGTCTCGAGCATTTTCTCCAAACTGGTTTGTTGACCAACCATACCCGTAAATTGCGCTAGTGATTGAAGTTCACATACTGTTGTTTTTTCTTCGCAGTCGATATCGTTTAGTGGACTGACCCTGTTAATTTGTGGCCTACCAAGGGTCGGTCTGGAGGACGAAGGTTTCAGGTGTACTGGGTTTTCGTTTGCGACCGACCACAGGGGAAGCATTTGATACTGAAGTTGAGCGCTACTAATTTGGAGTTGGTGCAGTGCTTGTTGGCTGGACGTTGGGAGTTTTCGATGCAGCGTAGTGGGCGGATGGCGAAGTAAGAAAATCAGTTGCTCCAAATGAGAGGGCAACATTCTGGTAGATTTCTGGATGGCTACAATAGATTGAATTTCCTGCTGCCTGGCTTGCCGTGCTTTATTGAGCGTAATAAAGCCATAGCTGCCGATCATTCCGATCAGCATGCTTACGAGCCACACCCAATGCTCCCGCAAGCTATCGACCAGTTCAAACCAGAACGCCTCTTGTGCATAAAAGTAGCGATGACCCTGTTTCAGCAGGCTGGATTCATTGGTTGTGTCACTGGGTAGATCCCAGAGAGCAATGCCGGCGAGATCGCGCTTGGATACATAATGCAGCTTTTCGACCAGTGAGCGAGGCTCTTCAATGCTGATAAACTGCCTGGTCTCGGGCTGCCAAGCATAATAGCTCTTGGTGTCGTCATCCCAGTGTGACTCAAACTGGTCGCGCTCCAAAAGCGTTTTTAGATTCAGGTAGGGGACTGTGCCCGTTGCGCCCGTGGTTTCATTATCCCAAATGGTATAGATAGGGCCCTCGGCAGGCTGGTAAAGGCCCTCTTTATAGGGGGCGACTTTGTTCCAGCCAGCACCGGTGGCCGATACGCGCATCACCAGCTTGTCTGGCGGGGCGCCTTCCTCTATTAGTTTGGTTATAGTTCCATCGATGCTTGGAGCAGGACTGTTTGGACTTTCGTAGAGTGGGCTGGAGTGACCGGTTTTTGAGTTCCACGGGCCGGTGTAGTCACTGGTGAGTGGAATGTAGGCATCAATGTAACTGTTTAAACGGGGGAATGGCCAATTGGGGCGCTGACGGGACAATACGGGAACAGTCAGGAAAAGTGGGCAATTGTTACAGGCTTTTTTGAACTGCTCAGCGAATTGCAGCAGATACTCCAGATCTGCAGGGCTTTTTTCCGACCCTTCCGGGCCGCCGATAATGGGATACCGCCAGTCAATCTCCAGGCCATCAAAACCATAATGTTGTATCAAAGCCAGACTGCTGCTTAAAAACTGATCGCGTTTTTCAGGAGCAGAAAACAAGCTTGAAAAGTGTGATGACCCAAACCAAGTCCCCACGGAAAAGAGAATCTTTAGCTCGGGATTTCGTTCTTTTAGTGTTCTGATCGCTGAAAAATTGCCTTTCCCAGGATCGTTATCATTGATTTGAGCCTGTCCGTAGTCCGCGAATTGGTCGAATGAGACCAGGGCTCCATCCTGATTCACATTGACACTGCTATAGATCAGGTGCGTCAGGAGTTCGACACGACTTTCTGCCAGCGTAGATGGATCCCTGAAGGTCGACCAGTAGGGGTAATAGCCAATGATCAGCGGTTGGTTATCCGCTGTTGCCTGGTTGGGTATTGGGTAAATCAATAGAATCAAAATAAAGAGAAAAGGGCGGGATGCCCAATTTTTACTGCTGATAACGGCCACTGCTTTCCCTGCTACTCGATGTCCTTCCTATAAACCAATACCGAATCCAGTGATGAACTGTGTTCAGGCCTTATAGGCGAGTGGTTAATCCTCGCGGGCAATCGTATGTATTTTCCTTCCTGTGAAACAGCGTGAAGTGCGCCGCCTTGCGAAATTTGTGACAAGGATAGAGTTTCGTTCTTCGCTGTTGGCGCCAAATTGTTTCCAGAAGAATACTTCTCCGGTTTCGTTGGTGAATCGAGGTTCCATAGATATTTCATAACTTATTGAAATTGCGGGAAAAATTTTTACCGCCGGAGCAGTTGGTAAAAACCGGGCTTTGCGGGGGTGGTGGCACAGAGGCGTCTGCATAAACTCGGCTCTGGCGTTGGGGGCGGCAAGTGATGTCAATTCACTTTTCCCTTTTCAAACTAAGAAGATCCCGTACGCGCTACTCGACCAAATCGATAACAACGACAAGATATTGGAATCTCCATGAGCAAATTCACACTGAAAAATACCGCTCTAGGTACGGCATTGGCCGGGCTCACTTTAATGCAGGCGGCTTTCGCGGCCGATGTATCGCCCAGTCAGTTGCCTCCAGCCGGAGTTGCGGTGGATCAGGCCCCATTATTTGTAGCGATAGCCTTTGATGATAACGGATTGGTTGATAATGGCACTCCCAAACTCCCCACGCTGGGCGGTCAGGCGTGGGTGCTGAACTTGTGGGCGCGCTTAAAAAACCCCGCTGGCAATGGCAACCTGGCCAACTTCGATGGCCAGGCGCCTCATACCACTTTTTTCAACTGGTGCTCGTATATCACCAGCGACAAGATGAACGCGAGTATCGTAAAGCAAAGTTGGCACAGCGCCATGCTGGCTGGGCATGAAATGGCTAACCACACAATGGGTCACCTGGAGGAAAGTGGTGAGCTGGATACTGTCGGCTGGACGCAGCAGGTTGAATCGTGCAGTGCGCTCATGACTAATCCGTTTAATCCGGATGAAGATACCTCGGAACCAGAAGATCAAAATGGTATCGGTGCCGCTTCAGTTGTTGGTTTCAGGGCGCCGTACTTGAGATACAACGGGAATCTATTCGATGTGTTGTTGAATAGTGGGTTTAAGTATGACGCCTCGATCGCTGAGGGGTACCAGCCGGAGCACGATGGTACTAATTTTTACTGGCCGTATACATTGGACAGTGGCAGCCCGGGTGCAGACCTCTTTGCAGGCTGGGGTATAAAACCACAAATTGGACAATACCCCGGGCTTTGGGAAGTGCCCACCTATGCCATGATCGTTCCACCTGACGAGCTGCTGGGAGAGTTCGGGATCGACTATTCTTTGCGCAGCAAGCTTGCTGAAATTGTGCCTTGGTTTGATGTGGCCTCCGGAAAGATTGAATCCAGTGACTACAACCTGTTTTATCAATTTGGTCTGAATAAAGCGGAAGTGCTTGCGATTCTTAAGTACACCCTGGATCTGCGCCTGTCGGGTAACCGTGCTCCGCTAACATTTTTGGCGCATAGTGATTACTACGCGGATATTTTTGACGGCTGGGCAGCGACCACTACGACGGCATCAGAACGTCGGGAAACCATCGAAGCATTTTTGGCTTACGCATTGGCAAAACCGGAAGTTCGGTTGGTAAGCCATGCAGAACTGGTTGATTGGATGGCGAAGCCGCAAGCCTTGAATGCGGAACACTGCTATCACGATGCGTGGCAAGCAGATCGTGCATATGTTACCGGCGACAAAGTGATCTACAAAAATGCCCAGTGGCAAGCCAGTTGGTGGAGCTTTAATGCAAAACCACAGGATGTCCAATGGGGATCTTGGGTAAAAGTAATGGATTGTGAATAATTCTTCCAAGCCTGCGTGTTAAACGCGGGCACCCCTTCCTGCAAAGGATTGCAGGCTTTGATTGGCCAGCCCTTGAGGGGCTGGCATTTTTGTCTCTAGCCTCCGCTTAGTTTTAGCGAGGATATACATGAGCCAATATCCTGCTGCTAGAGTATCGTTTTGGCATTGAAATCGTGGACCAAGCAAACAAGCTTTCTGGCGTGGATCGGTGAGTGGTTCTTAGTGGTGTTGGTACGCGGAGTGATCCGTCGCTAGATCAAGGGGTAATCTTCATTTCACTGGTTTTTAGGTCTATTTCGACCATCCGGATGCCCTGACTCTCAACGGCAGCGACGGCCTTCACTGCGGCGATATCGGCGCCGAGGGTTTCGGCTGCATTTTCCTGCAGCGCCCTGTGCGTTTGCCCGTTGGGATCGACGCGGCCGTCGGGATGCACTAAACCCACCACCTAGCACTGGAACTCGGCGATCAGCTCGATGGTGTTCGGGCCGCACTTTCCGTCCACATCGATCGGCAAGTGTGGTGTGAGTGATGCAATATTCTGGTTGAGCAGGGTCTGGACTACGACAACATCATTAAATCTGTTTTCAGCGCCACTCCCTACTGAATCCGTTAGCTTCATGTGAAAGCCTCCTTCCTTCGTGGGTATGGCCAAAGCAGTTTTCCGCATGACTCAATGATCTGGTCGAAGTGACCAGGCAGATTCGGTTGTCACTCTGGCAATACTGGATCCAGTTTCTTTAACGGGCGGTTTACGAATATTTCGCGGGGTGTGCCGTATCAGGGCAGCACCATCTCTATATGCGGAATACCGTCTTCGTCGTAAGGCTCTGAAACCTGCTCAAAGCCCAGGTCTGTATAGAATTTCTCAAGGTACAGCTGTGCTGAGATACGGATTGGTGATTCGGGGTATTCCCGCTGGGTGTTTTCAATGGCCGTGCGCATCAGCTCCCTGCCGAGACCTGTGCCCCGTGCAGAATGGGTTGTCAGCACGCGACCGATGGAAGGTTCCGGGTACTTTTTCCCGGGGAAGACCACACGCAGGTAGGCCAGTAGCGTGGGTGACTCTGTCGTGTAATCCCAGCAGGCCAGATGCCACGCGCACTGGTCTTTGCCGTCGGCGTCCTGGTAGGCGCAATCCTGCTCTACGACGAAGACTTCCTGGCGAATACGCAGGATTTCGTAGAGCTCGGCGGCGCTGAGCTGGTCAAAGGTGGACCAGCGAAAACTAAAGGGTACGGTGGGCATGGTGTTGGGTTGATTACGCGGGCTTTTTATAAGTTGGGTCAATATAGCGTTAATTGTGGTGGGGGGTGAACCCTTTGG
>NZ_JBLWFL010000014.1:0-140087 GCF_048323715.1 Microbulbifer weihaiensis | reverse complement strand
CTTTGGGGGTTGGTCATCTTGGGGTGGTGGGGGAGGATGGACTCAAAAAACACTTGGGTGTTTTTTGCCCCTGCGGGCTCGTGGTGCTCGGTCTTAACTCGCTGTCGCGAGTTAATCGAACCTGGGAGGTTCGTCCACCGCCTGAATTTGCGATACAAAATGGCCTGATCCCTTTGGGGGTTGGTCATCTTGGGGTGGTGGGGGAGGATGGACTCAAAAAACACTTGGGTGTTTTTTGCCCCTGCGGGCTCGCGGTGCTCGGTCTTAACTCGCTGTCGCGAGTTAATCGAACCTGGGAGGTTCGTCCACCGCCCGAACTTGCCATACAAAAAAGGCCCGATCCATTTGGATCGGGCCTTTTTTGTATGGCGCGCTCGGGAGGATTCGAACCTCCGACCGCCTGGTTCGTAGCCAGGTACTCTATCCAGCTGAGCTACGAGCGCGTTGAGGTGGCGAACGATACGGATTGATCCGGGGTTGGTCAAGTAAAAATTTTAAAAAATGATAAGAATCAGCAGGTTAGGGACGCTGGCAGCTATTTTTGGCGGCCTCTGGACGGCGATGTGTCCAATCAATATGTTCGCAGGCGGGGGGGGGTATCTGGCGCCAACTTTAGTAGGCCTCGCTTGGAGCTTGTGGGCATGCCAGCGCGTTCCCCGCTTATAATCAGACCAGTTTCGGATGCCAAACGGAAGGATCCCCTTGGAAAGCATTCTTGGACAGATCGATTGGAGGCCGGGTATCGGCGATCCCACGGTGATGGGTTGGCTGACCGTAATGGCCTATTTTGTCACGTTTGCCCTCGGTGCCCTGGTCATCAAGCGCAGCGGGTGGCTGTTTCAGGGGCGGCGGGTCAAGCAGAGGCGGTTGTGGGTTTTGATCAGCGTCGCCATGCTGCTTCTTGGGCTGAACAAACAGTTGGATCTTCAAACGCTGTTTACAGACTTCTTTCGGGCCCTGTTCAGGGAGCTCGACCTCTATGACCGTCGACGCATGTTCCAGGAGGTATTTATCTTCGGCGTCTTGCTTGTTGGGGTAGCGGTGTCCTCCTGGTTGGTATACCAGTACAGGAGGTTGCTCCGTTTCCATGTACTGGCAATTTGCGGCTTGTGTGCGCTGGCGGCTTTCGTAGCGGTACGCGCTTCATCGTTTCACGGTATGGATCGCCTTATTGGCTATGAGCTGGCTGGTGTACGAATCAACTGGCTGCTGGAGCTCTGCGGAATTTTCCTGATCGCGATCAATGCATTACACCTGCTGGCAAGGCGCACCCCGATTGTGATCCGGAAGCGGCGCAGGCCATCCGGAGATAATCGAAAACGCCACGACCAGGTCTGCGACCGGGAGCGAGTGGTAACCCCAGATGGCATGTGATGGCTTTCGCCGATTGGACATTATTAATGGTTGCTTCCATATGGCGCGTTTGGTTCTTTCCATTGCGCAGTAACCAGGTTCACGTTGAATTACGCACATCTATTTTTGTTACGCTATTGTTATATTTCGATAGACCGTTAATATTCTCCGCAGGTTTTTCAGGACATTGCCATGAGTACATTATTTAGAGGATTTCGTCATATATCGCGACCCGCACCACGAGGGTTGTGGTGTGCGATTGTGCGTAGTGAGAAAAATCTGAAATAGTGTCCTCCTGAAATCCGGGAGGCGCGAGCCTTCCGGTGTGGATTCATAGCCCCCCGTAGGTTCGCCTGCGGGGGGTTTTTGTTTTCTGGTCCGGTAGCTCATCAGGTAAGAGCACTTGCTTCATAAGCGAGAGGAGGCGGTTCAAATCCGCCACGGACTACCAATGGAAGGAATGTATGTTGAGAAGATTGCTGAAAATGAGTCTGAGCTGAGCGTATGAAAGGCGCTCCCACCGGCATTTAAGCCCCTATTTATATACTGAACCGACGGTAGGTTTATACTCGGCTTTATTTTTGTAAGTTATTGAAAAATATATAAAAAATTTTTGTGTTTTGGGGTTGCGGAAGGCTGGTTTCGTGTTAGTTTTAAAAAGTGTTTTAAACACCGAGTTTTCTATTTTCCTGGGTAGCCGCCGCGGCGCGGCACAACTTATCGGGTAGCGACAATGTTTGGTTTGCATCAATACAGGACGATACAAAATCACTCCTCATGCTGGGGGCGGGATTTGTATGCCTGTGCGCTGCCCGGGAGCTTGGTTTGGCAGCCATTAAGCAGTATGCCACTGGGAATCGAGATTAATTTTGGTGAACGTATGAAGGCGTAGTGCGACCTGTCCGGTCGGCTGCGTGCCAACCGGATGCTTGACGATGAAACGCAAGAACCCGGTTGGTGATCTTCACCAGCCGGGTTTTCTTTTACATGGAAAAAGTGTGCGTGGGCGATGCCTGTGCGCGGTTTAAAAATTTTTCGATTCGCGGATGCGGTTTAGCTCAGTTGGCGAGAGCAGTCACTTTGTATACGGCAGGTGGTCGGTTCTAGCCCGGCCGTGATTGCCAGTAAACGATGGTCAGACTATGCCGGGCCAAACGTTAGACACGGTAGTTAAAACCCTGGCAGTCCAAAGGAGGGTGCTTATGAGATTGATTATTGGTGCCCGGGAGTTCGGCGCGGGCCTGAATGTGAGCAACTATGTGGGAGCTAAGCAGCTGATGCGGGAATACCCCGTAAGCCTGTTGCAGATTATTCAGCCCACATCGAGTCGCGAGAGCCTGATTGGGTTTCTCGCCTGGTGTAATGGTAAGCATGTACTGCCCCCGCAGGTGGTATTGAACCAGGTATCACCCGAGGACCGGAGGCAGGCGATGCGGTACCTGATCGCGCGGGGTTACCACACCAATGACCGGGTAACGTTTGTCAAAATACAAGGCGCTCGTAGCTCAATTGGCGGAGCAGGATCGTTCTAAGTTCCCGCGTGGGGGGGCGAGTCCCTCCGGGCGTGCCACTCATTTACAGCCATCTGGCGTTCCAAAAGGAGGTGGAACAATGGCGAGAGTACTGTATCTGGATGCGGGGGGGATGCCCTTGCGCTGGATTTCGCTGGAAGCAGCGGCCTGTCTGTACGCGAGAGAGCAGGTTTTGTGGGAGCTCGGTTCACCACCCCAGTCCCTGCATGGTGGTTACAACCGGAGTGGTCTGCGTTCTTCTCTGGATATTGCACCTGTGATCGCGGGCTGCCGGGTTAGCCGGAACCCTGTGAGAGTGCCATCTCTGACCAATGCAAAACTTTTTGCCCGGGATCAGTACCTGTGCCTCTACTGTGGTGAGCAATTTCCCCGCAGTGCGCTTACCCGGGATCATATTGTTCCTGTATCCCGCGGGGGATTGGACACCTGGAAAAACACCTGCGCAGCTTGCAGGCGCTGCAACCAGGCAAAAGGGGCCCAGACGCCGGAAGAGGCGGGAATGTCCCTGCTGGCGGTGCCATTTGTACCCAATCGATTTGAAGCGGTGTTGTTGCAGGCGCACACCATCCTGGCGGATCAGATGGCTTACCTGAAGGCTGGGCTTAGTCGGAATCGGGATTGGGACGGGAAGCCAAATATCTGGCAGATACCAGTATTACGGATGAATTGAACTATCAGGGATTTACCATGGAGCTTAAGGAAGAAAAAAGCAGCCTTCGCATCCGCGCAGATAGGATAAAAAAAGCCCGTTGCAAGAATCTGATAGCGGTGCTTGAGAGCCCGGGCAATATTAAAAACGTGGGGTCTGTAATCCGGAATGTGAATGCGTTGGGGGTGGAAAAGGTCTACGTGGTGGATACGCTGGGCCTGCTTCCCGGCAGCTGGGAGGAAATGCGGCACCGACGCAATCTGATGAAAATATCAGCCTCTGCAATTCGCTGGAGTTTCGTAAAAACGTTTCGCAGTACTTCAGCCTGCCTCGAGTACCTCGAGAATAAGCAGTTCGACTCGGTGGTTACTTCCCCTCATGCGAAAGGGCATAAAAACATGGTGCTTCATGAAGGGGATTACACACAAAAGCGGCTGGCTGTCTGGTTTGGTAATGAAAAGCGCGGAATCAGTGACCTCGCTGTTGCGCTCAGCAAGTTTTGTATCAATATCCCGATGTGCGGAATCATCGAGAGCCTGAATCTTGCGACAACAACGGGCATCGTGCTGTACGAAGTCACAAAGCAGCGCCGGGCTTATGTGCGGGGAAAGATGCACAAGAAAACGGGGTAAAAGTCAGCCAGTGCCGCTATGGGGTGTAATTTCGGCTGTCATCCTATCCCACCTGGGATTGCCCAGCTAAAACGCTGTAACAATTCGAGAAATTCGCCTTTGGGCGGTGCTTTCAAATGCAATCGCTCGCCAGTGACTGGATGATCCAGTTCCAGTGAATACGCATGAAGCAACAGGCGGCCACATCCAAATTGCTCGGCAAACATACGGTTGTGTAGGGATTTTCCGTACTTTGGGCAGCCAATCAAGGGGTGGGAAATATGCTTGAAATGACGGCGTATCTGGTGCCGCCGACCGGTAACCAGCTCCACCTCAACCAGCGAGTAGCGGCTGTTAGGGTAGCGGTCGACGGAAATGGGCAATTCGATCGTTGCGAGGCGCCGGTACCGGGTGATGGCTTCCTGTCGTGGAAGATCGGCCTTCGGGCGCTTGCGCTGGTGCTTGAAGTCGTTCACAGGAGCTAGTGGGTGGTTAATAACGCCTTGTTCCGGGCAGTAGCCCCGGCACACAGCCAGATAGCTTTTTATGGAGCGGTCGCTACTCAGCTGTTCCTGCAGGGCCGCAGCGATTTCAGGTGTTTTGGCAAAGAGAATGATACCGGAGGTCGGCTTGTCGAGACGGTGTATCGGATACAAGTGGGCGCCCACGAGGTCGCGCAAATATTGCAGCAAAAAGCGATGTTCGTGCTTGTCAATGTCTGAGCGATGTACTAACCAGCCTTCCGGTTTGTAGGCGGCTATGAAGTACTGGTCTTCGTAGAGGAGTTCCGGGTTCATGGGGCAGCGTCGAATAAGCACAAGTGCCTGATTATAGTCAGTGTTTGCGTATCAATCGACAGCTAGACCGGGCAATGGCAGTTACCTTCAAGGTAGCTTCAATCTATAAATAGGGGCAGAAACAGGGAGACCGTTATGCCTGTAAAAGTGGTACTCAATGAAAATGGCGCGCCGGGAACTGTCCCGGTGCGAATTTATACCGACGATGTAGAGGCGGCGGCCTTGCAACAGCTGAAGAATATCGCTCAGCTGCCCATTATCCATTCGCATGTTGCGGCTATGCCGGATGTGCATATGGGAATCGGTGCGACCGTCGGTTCCGTGATTCCAACGCTTGGTGCAGTCATTCCCGCGGCAGTAGGGGTCGATATTGGCTGCGGTATGAATGCGGTGCGCACTTCGCTTCAGGCCCATCAACTCCCTGACAATCTGAAACCTCTGCGTGACGCAATAGAAAGCCGGGTTCCCGTAGGCTTTGCCCGGCATAAGTGGCGCAATGCACGCGAGGAGGCTGCGAAAGAGCTTGCGGCGGGCGCGGACTTGCTGTTTGCCAAGCACCCGGCGCTGCTGAAAAAAATGCGTGATCCCCGTGATACCTGGGTAACCCAGCTGGGTACTCTGGGTGGTGGCAACCATTTTATTGAAATCTGCCTGGATGAAACCAATCGCGTCTGGGTGATGCTGCACTCTGGTAGCCGCGGGATTGGCAATGCGATTGGGCAGCACTTCATTCAGTTGGCAAAGCGGGACATGGAGGGGCATATCCACAACCTGCCGGACAAAGACCTGGCCTATTTTAGCGAGGGCAATACACATTTTGATGAGTACATTGAAGCGGTTCACTGGGCCCAGGAATATGCGCGGGTAAATCGCCAGGAAATGATGAAGCTGGTTGTTGGCGCGCTTCAGGAGCAGCTGCCTCCTTTTAGCCTTACATCTGAGGCTATCAATTGCCATCATAATTATGTGGTCAGGGAGCAGCATTTCGGGCGCGATGTCTTCGTCACCCGCAAGGGCGCCATCAGTGCGCGGCTGGATCAGCTGGGTATTATTCCGGGATCCATGGGTGCTCGATCCTATATCGTGCGGGGGCGCGGGAACCCCGAGTCATTTTGTTCCTGCGCTCACGGCGCGGGTCGCAGGATGAGCCGCACGGCAGCGCGCAAGCGCTTTACGATTGAAGACCTTGCCGCGCAGACCAAAGGTGTCCAGTGCCGGAAGGATAAGGGTGTGATCGACGAAATCCCTGCTGCCTACAAGGACATTGATCAGGTAATGGCCAATCAGCGCGATCTGGTCGACGTGGTACATACGTTGCGGCAGATCATTTGTGTGAAGGGGTAGCGATATTCCATTGATTTCGATCGCCTTTCGGATCCCCAGAACGTTGACCTGATTGGAGGTGGCTCAGGTCAAATTTTGGAGATCCACTTTTGCTGTTCCGCGGGTTTCCGGCCTCATTACTATTAGCGATCAATCGATAGGAATACAATAGGCGGGCACTCCAGGGATAAGTTGCCAGCATGTCAGACAGGTTTCGTTCATTAATCGAGTATTTTCGCCGCTGTTACAGGGCTGATAGTTACGACCTTTCAATTTCAAATATCGAGAAACTGCCAAAATCGCGTCGCTACTTTATTGATGGTGAAGATTTGCTGGGGAGTGGCCAGTTGCCACGTTTACCTCTGGTAGATGATGCAGCGATCACTCTGTGCGAATTGGCTGACAGTTATCGCCGGGAGCGGCGACTGTTGTTTGGTCTTTTTGTTGTGACGGGCAGCGTGCCTGGCAATAGCGTTTTTTCCGCGCAACGGAAAATTTGCTCACCGCTTATTTTCGCACCGGCCACCTTGCTCCGGGACGAAGACACATTCCTGCAAGTCGACACGTCAGATGTGCGCGCAAACCTGCCTCTGTTGCGCACGCTATTGAATCCGGACGTCGATTCCGCTGCAGTGGAGCGATTCCCGGTTCCCCAATGGCCACTTGATACGAGTCAGATAGCGGCAATCGGTCGGTGGCTGAAAGAATATTCCCTGCTGAACGACCTTGAAGAGCTGGGCCGCTGGCCGCGCCTGCTCAACGAGAATGAGGTTATGGCGAGAGCCCGGGAGAGGAAACAGGGTGACGAGCCACTAAAACTGTCTACCGCCTGTTGTGTGGTGCTCGCTGACCGATCCCGAGGGGTACGTGGCGTGCTGCATGAATTGGCCGGCCTCGTAAACAGCGCATCCTGGTCGCCGCCACTGCGGCAAATCCTGGGGGGCGGACTTGAGGCTTGTCGGGCTTCCCGCAGCACGCCGCATATGCTGCCCGGGTTGCTTAGCGAGGCCCAGCGAAAGGCTCTGCGCAATGCCGCCGAGTTGAGCCTAAGTCTGGTGTCCGGGCCGCCGGGTACTGGTAAGAGCTTCACAATCGCGGCAATGGCTATTGACCGGATGCTGCAAGGTGAATCAGTGCTGATCGTCTCCAAAACACCGCAGGCCATCAGTGTCGTTGGGGACAAGCTCAGTCAGGATTACGGGTTGAAGGCCGGGCTGGTCAGGGCTGGGGAAAGGGGCTTTTCTCACAGCCTTAAGAGTCATCTGGGTACGCTGCTTAAGGAAGGGCTGGGCTCGGTGCCCGGATCACTGTCCGGCGCGCGCGATAAATTGCTTGCTGAGCGCGCAGAACTCGAACGGCAGGAGCGGCGCTTTGAGCGCGCTCTATGGATCGCAAGGCGGCTGGGATCCGCGGATATGCCGGATTGGATTGCCCGGATCGCAGGCTTTCTTTATGCGCCGCTCGGTGGTGTGGATGCCCTCTGGGCGCTGGCTGAGTCAATTGCTGCGCGCCGGGTTCAATTTGAAAAAACGGCGACCGATTACCTCAATACCTTCAGGCGCGACGGATTGGCGCAATTGCTTGAAACAAAACGCAGCGCCTTGTCCTTGTTTGATCAGGCGCTGAGGTCGCGCACCTCAAAGCGTCAGGCCGAGCGGTTTGCGCAACTGGACTTTGAGGTGATTCTGCAGGCCTATCCGATCTGGCTGGTGGGCTTGGATGAGGTAAGTCAGGTACTGCCGTTCCATGCCTCGATGTTTGATCTGGTGATCTTCGATGAGTCCACACAGTGTGACATCGCCAGTGCACTTCCTGCCCTACAGAGGGCAAAGCGCGCGGTTGTTGTTGGCGATGGCAAGCAGCTGAGGCACGTTTCGTTCCTGTCTTCCTCGGCACAGGAGAAGATCTGGCGTGATTGCCTGGAGGGTTCCTCACCACTCTCGCGGTATGGATACCGGGATCAGTCTTTGCTGGATGTGGTTTCTGATGTGATCGAGAGCCAGGCCGCCGTGACGATGCTGGATGAGCATTATCGGAGTGCGCCGGAGCTGATCAGCTTCAGTAACCGGTATTTTTACGGCGATCGCCTGAAAATTATGCAGGCGCGCCCTGGCGTATCCACTAATTCAGCTCTCGAGTTCCGCCAGGTCGGCGGCAGTAGAAGCGGCAGTGGTAAAAATCGTCTCGAGTGCGAGGAAGTGGTGCGCGAGCTTCGCCGGCATATCGATCAATATGCATCTGCGCCGATAAAGCCTTCCGTCGGGGTGCTGTCGCCATTCCGGGAGCAGGCGGAGTATCTGGATAAGGCAGTGCGCAAAGCCCTGAGTGCAAGGGAGTTGGGTGATTTTTCTGTTCGGGTTGCGACACCCTATGGTTTTCAGGGGGAAGAGCGTGATCTTATGTTGCTGTCGTTTGCCATTGACCGGGAGTCCCGGCGGGCTGGTGGCTATCTGAATCGTGAAGATATGTTCAATGTGGCTGTGACCCGTGCGAAGCGATGGCAAATCGTGTTCCACTCCATCGACGAATGCGCGCTGGCGCCGGCCAATCTGTTGGCCCGCTACCTGACTCACGACCATGGCAATGACAACGCGGAGGAGAAAGCGATATATTGCCGGTTTGCCGGCGAGGTGAAAGCGGCATTGGCTGACCGGGATATAAAAGTCTGGGTAGGGCTCACCATCGCCGGCCGGGAGATTGATATTGTTTGTGAGCGGGCAGGGCAGGTGCTGGGCATTGACCTGATTGGCTACAACGGAGATTTTTCCGAGTATTTCCCAATCGGCGTATATCAGGCGCTTTACCGTGCAGGTGTACGCCTGGTACCTCTGGTGTATCAGCATTGGGAAAATGACCCGCAGGCGTGTGTGTCCCGATTGCTCGAACACCTGGGGGTGCCAGAGTCAGAGGTGAATACTCTGTTGGTTGATTGATTACCCGGCTACAGTCACTTCCCTGTCTCTCTGGCCTGCTTGAGGATCTCGGGCATTGCCGTGTCTTCCACACCGAGTACATCAATGATGGCGACGAGAAGATCGGCAGAGAACATGCATTTACTCACTTTGCTGCGCAGGTTCTCCGGCGTGACGGTGATGCCTCGTTCTGCCAGGGCCCCGGCAAGGTCGTTGTAGCGCACATTCTTCAGTGCCATTGAGGCTCGCACATAGCGGGCAATGGCCTGCTTGTAGGGGGTGAGGGCGCGGTGGTTTTCGACGCTTTGTTTCGGATCCATAGTGTCCTCTCTAGTTTGTTGCTCATAATAACCATGTGTGTCTTATTTGCAACAAAAGTGTCTATTTGGCATTGACCATTAAAATTTAGCTGTTATATTCGTGGCTCATATTCCACATCAACAAGGGAGTTGAAATGACCTGGAACAACGAAAATCTGCGCCAGCTTGCTGAGCAGCACCCAGACTGGGTGGTCGAGGCTGAGGGCGATTGCCTCAGCGTCTCCAACGATGAAGGCGTTGATGCCTTTGTTTATGTGGGCGAACGCCAGATCGTCGTAGAAAGTATTCTGTTCCCCGTCAGCCAGGTCGATGACGAGGCTGCACTGAACAAGTTGATTCTTCAGACACATCAGTTGGTGCCGCTGACCACAGTCGCGATCAATAACATCGGTGGTGAGGATTACTACGTGGCATTCGGCGCGCTGTCGGTATCCAGCAAGGACGAAGTGGTTATCGAAGAAATCGAAACGCTTTTTGCCAACGTAGGTGACTTCCTGGATCTCTACGCGGCACATTTTCAACTGGAGGAAGTAGCATGAGCCTGAAAAAAATCTGGACTGCGCTGCGTGGCGCTGTAAATGAAGGTACCGAGGCGATTGCCGACAGTCAGTCTCTGCGAATCCTGGATCAGGAATTGCGCGATGCGAAGTCTGAGTTGAAGGCGTGCGATGAAAACCTGACCAAAATCATGGCCAAGCGCAAACTGGCGGACAATAAGGTAAAGGCGCTGCAGGCGGATATCGATAACTACACCAATCACGCCATCGCCGCGAGCGAGAAGGGTGATGATGCCCTGGCGATCGAGTGCGCCGAGCGTGTTGCAGAGCTGGAATCCCAGCTGGAAGTAGAGCAGGGCCTGCTGCAGGGCTTCCACACTTCTGAGGTCTCGCTGAAAAGCAATATCTCCAAGGCCAAGGCCAATGTGCGCCGTATGGAGCAGCAGATCGATCAGATCAAGGCCACGGAGTCTGTACAGAAGGCTCAGGTTGCAGTTTCCACCCGTCATATGGGTGCGAACAGCAAGGTGAAAACCGCGCTGGACAGCATGGAGCGCATCAAGGCCAAGCAGCAACAGCGTGCGGCGGAACTTGAGGCGGCTGAAGAGTTGGCTGCTGATGAGTCCGGCTCCAGCCTGGATGCCAAATTGAAGGCAGCCGGCATTGCGCCCGGTGGCCAGGTAAGCGGAAGCGATAAGCTGGCCCAGCTTCTGGCCAAACGCTCTCAGGCTTAAATCATGCTGTTATATAAAGTGCGACGCCTTCTGGCGTCGCTTTTTATTAGGGCCTCTGGAACTACCGTTCTGATTGCAACGGTGTTGTACGTTTTGGGTTGCTATTTTTTGCTGTCTTACGCTGGCGAAACCGAAATTGTGGCACCCGAAAATTTTGTCTACTGGTTAGTGGTGACGGCATCGACCGTCGGGTATGGCGATTTTTCACCGTCGACGCCGCTTGGAAAGCTCGCCGTCAGTATCTGGGTGATTCCACTGGGGTTAAGCCTGTTCGCCATGATTATCACCCGGGTCGGTTTCGGGATCTCAGAATTTGTGCAACGGGGTAAAAAGGGTTTACGCAATATGAAGCACGAAAACCATACGGTTATCATCGGCTGGAATGGTGCGCGTACACTGCGGTTGATCGAGTTGTTGCTGTCGAAAACCAATGGTGATGCATCCGATATTGTGCTGTGTGTTGAGGCTGATATCGAAAACCCCATGCCGCATCGGATCGATTTCGTGCGGGTGGAGTCTTTTTCCCATGCGGAGGGGATACAGCGGGCAAGCCTGGATAAGGCTGCGCGGATTATCATTGATAACCCGCTGGATGACGTGACACTGACTACGGCGCTGTTTTGCGACAAGCTGAGCCCGAATAGCCATAAAACTGCATACTTCCAGGATGAAAATGTGGGTGAGTTATTGCGCGCACATTGTCCGAATATCGAATGCATACCATCTGTTGCGGTGGAGTTGCTGGCGAAATCCTCGCTTGATCCGGGCTCTGCGCGTCTGCATCGCCAATTGCTTGACAGTACCTATGGTATGACGCAATACAGTGTGGTGTATCAAGGTGCAGAGCCACTTTTGGTGGGCGCGCTTTTTGATCATTTCAAGCATGACCTGGCAGCGACCTTGATTGGTGTTCGTCGTGCCGGCGAGCAGAAGATTGCTATTAATCCGGCATTGAATGAAAATGTCGCCGCCGGCGATACGGTGTACTACATCGCCGCAGAGCGTTTACCGGAAAAACGCTGTTTTGATGTAAAAGTGGCTGACAGGGAAGGGCTGGGCGAATGTTTGACAAACTGATCAACAAATTTAAAAAGCCGGAGCCGAAACCACAAACCCCGGAAATTATGGGGCTGCGTATTGGGGCGAGCTTTGAGGTAGATCCTCTGGCAATCCGCCTGATTCTCGATCAGTTGGCCATTGAGACGTTTGAGCCAACCCAGATCATCAAGGCCGCGGGTGTTGTCGATTTGGATGGTACCTGGGTCTACCGCTTTTATACCGACGATGATGCCTGGTTGCAGGTTGTCGCCGAAGGTGGCCAGCGCGACGAATGCGTGGTCGATGTGAAACTATTCCATTTCTATGATACCCGTGATGTTGCCGGCCAGGCGGCCTGGGACAAGCTGCTGCAGTGTGAAATTGGTACAGCCAGTTACACTCTGGACGGTCGCACTTACGAGCGGGTCTGGACTGCCGCTGGGGATTACCACAATCCCGTTCATATGGAAGAAACCACATACGACGAGGATGGCAGTCATTCAAGCACGGATCAGTTCACCATGCTGTTTGAGCGGCCACTGTCGGATCAGCGTACTGAATCGCTGTTTCTGTCCGCAGAAGAAAAACTCGAGGCGGGGGGTTACCTCAGCCGTTGCCTGGTGCTCAGCACAGGTATTTCACTTTCACCATCTCAAATTACGATTCACGGTTAACAAGGAGAAGTATCGATGGACCAGCCTTATGATTTGATGACTGGTATCCTGCATTTCGGCACCTATTTTGGGTTGTCCATGGTGTTGCTGGTTGCGTTTAAATTCCTTTATACGCTGGTGACCCCGCATGATGAATGGAAGTTGATCCGTGAAGAAAAGAATACGGCCGCGGCTATTGGCTTCGGTGGGGCCGTGCTCGGTTTTGCCATCGCTCTGGGTGGTGCGGCGAGTAACTCTGTGTCTCTGGTGGATTTTGCTACCTGGGCGCTGATCGCGCTGGTGGCCCAGCTTATTGCATTCGCCATTATCCGCTTCCTGTTTATGCCGCGAATTGTTTCCCGGATTGAAGACGGTGAAATCAGTGCTGGTGTCATGCTGGCCGCTACCACCATTTCTGTCGGCGTGTTGAACGCCGCTTGTATGTCCTATTGATAGGGGGCGTACCATGTCACGGATAAAACGAACGCGTACCATCAACCTGGAACAAATGCGCAAGGCTACCAGCCGCAACTTTGTATTGCGCCCGGTAGCGCTCGGGATCGTAGCGGCCCTTATGGGGTGCGCCTCGAAAGAAGAGGTCAAGGTTGTCGCATCTGTCGAAGATTGTGTCGACAACACCGAGCTCAACCGGGAGCAGTGTGAGGCTGCCTATCAGCAGGCTCTGAAAGAGGCTGAGCGTACCGGGCCTAAATATGACGCGCGCCATTTGTGCGAAGCGGAGTTTGGTAACTGCCGTGAGTCCGGTGGCTTCTGGCTGCCGCTAATGACCGGGTTTATGGTTGGGCAGATGCTTGATCGGGATCGTCACTACTATTACAACCCGGTCTACCGCTATTCCAACCCGTATTCAAGCCACTACGATCGGCTGATGACCGCTGATGGCAATGTTGTTGGCCGTTCAGGGAAAACCAGCTACACGGTACCGAAATCGGTAACCAAGCCAAAGCCGACAGTGACCAAAACGGTTTCCCGTGGCGGTTTTGGCGCTGTGGCTTCGGCCAAATCCAGCTGGGGTGGTGGTCGCTCCGGAGGCTGGGGGGGCTAACCTTTGCTGCGTATGCCCATCAATCCGCGCCCGGACTGGAAACAGCGGGCGCAGGAATTCGGCTTTGGGTTTCACACCATGTATGGCGAGCCGTACTGGGATGAGTCCGCCTATTATCAGTTTTCTCTCAAGCAGATAGAGCAGGATCTCGAGGCGCCGACCGAAGAGATTCACCAGATGTGCCTGGACGTGGTGAATCGGGTGGTGGCGGATGACGAGCTCATGCGCCGCTTCTGTATTCCGGAGAGCCACTGGGAGTTTGTGCGGAACTCCTGGGAAAATGGCGATCCCTCTCTCTATTCCCGCCTCGATTTTGCCTACGCTGGAAAGGGCCCGGCCAAGCTGTATGAAAATAACGCGGATACGCCCACCAGCCTGTTCGAAACCGGTTTCTGGCAGTGGCTCTGGTTGGAAGACAATGTCGACCGTGGGGCGTTGCCGCGGCAGGCGGATCAATTCAATAGCCTGCAGGAAAAACTGGTCAATCGCTTCCGGGATCTGCAGTTCCTGACTCCAGACCGGGCGTTGCATTTCGCCTGTTGTAAAGACACAGAAGAGGATCGCGGTACCGTTCAGTATCTCCAGGATTGCGCGCGGGAAGCCGGCATCAGCGAGTACTTTGTGTTCATCGAAGATATTGGCGTGGATGCGGACGGGCGCTTTGCAGACCTGGAAGACCAGGTCATCACCTGGATGTTCAAGCTGTATCCCTGGGAGTTCATGTTCAGGGAAGCCTACGGTACGAATTTGGCGGGCAGTAACGTCCGCTGGCTGGAGCCGCCCTGGAAATCGATCCTGTCCAATAAGGCACTGTTGCCAACCTTATGGAAGCTGCATCCGGGGCATCCCAATTTGCTGCCGGCATTTTTCGAAGATGAGCTGAGCAAGGCGGGCAATATCGGCTCTCTGGTGAGGAAACCAATTTTTTCCCGGGAAGGTGCCAATATCTCGCTTGTGGAAGCGGGGGCGACGTCGGGTGATGGGGGCGCATCAGAGCTGTTGTCTGACGGTCCCTATGGGGAGGAGGGTTTTATTTACCAGGCCCTGCACCCGCTACCCAAGTTTGGTAACAGTTATACGCTGGTTGGCAGCTGGTTGATAGACGACGAGGCGGCCGGTATTTCCATTCGCGAAGATAGCGGTCTGATCACGCAGGATTCCAGCCGCTACCTCCCGCATATTATCCTGTAGTGTCCGGCGCAATGTGCGCCGCTGCTGTCCCGCCTGGCCGTGCGCTGGCGGGATTGCTTTACCCAACGGCTGCGCGAGGCTATTTACTGCCTGATGGCCAGTCATCGAGCGGCTCTACATAGACCCAGCGCTTTTTGTGCAGCTTGAAGAGTGATATTTCGTGCAATGCGCGCTCTTCCCCATCCGCTTCAAACCAGGCTTTGAACTCCACAATGGCCTTCTTCAGCCCCTGCTTGCTTTTGATGACTTCCAGTCTTCGCCAGTTGGTTTGCAGGTCGTCTGCCGTCAACTCCGGGCAGGTCTCTGGGTGCCAGGTTTTTCTCAGGTAGGCGAGCTTGCCCAGGGTAAACGCGCTATAGCGGCTTCGCATCAGGGCCTCGGCTGTGTTTGGGTAAGTGCTGCCTGAGAGGTAAAGCTCGCAACATTCTGTGAAGGGCTTCCCGGAACAGCAGGGGCAATCTTGGGGCATGTCTATCTCGCCTGTATTTGGGGGGGCAATAATAGCAGCGGGTGGCCAGTAGCGAGAAACCAGAGAACCGGGTGGTCTGTTTGTGCGGGAGGAAAGTGGCGACAACAGCTGCTAGGCTCAGTAGGTACAACTTCGCGTGGGCAAGCGGTGAAACTATGAGTCGGTGGTGGTTGGGTGCTGTTTTGGCGCCTGCGCTGGTGATGGCGCAGGATAGTGGCAATGGTACATCGCGCGTTGGTGGAGGCCAGAGCCCTTACCTTAGCTTCTGCCAGGAGCGTTTCTACAAAGAAGACGATGGCTTGTTGCGCTGCAATTGGGCGGTAAATTTTAACTTTGCCTGTTTCGTTTCCTACCCCTCCAACAAAGTGATTCAGGAAGGATCAAAAATTTCGGAACCGGAAGTGGTTGGCGAGTGCGACAACGGCGAGCGTATTATCAAGTTGTTACATTACTGATTGCGGGCGCGGCACTGATAGCCCGCTCGCATTGCTATCTCCTTCTTTCGTTCTCTGATGTCTTAGTGCTCTACCACTAAAAACCTGACCCTTCATATATTGATGCGGTTTTTATCGACCGCGTGCGCATCCATTTCCATCAGTGTTCTCGGCTCTCCATTGGTATGCTTTGCGCTCCGGCGGTCGCGAGTGTTCGCTGTATGCAAAGAGATGGCGTATTTGGTTTTTGCTGATAGCATGATCGCAAATACCTGAATAACTGACGAGAAGGAGGGGGCATGCGAATCCGGCATTTTTGGCCTGCGTTGCCTGCGGGAATCGCTCTTGGGAGCGCATTGTTACTGGGCGGCTGTGGCGGTGGTGATGAGGGTGGAAACGCGCAAGCGGCAGACTTCGCCCGACTGGACGCCTTTCCATCCACGTACCAGCCAGCGGAGACCGCACCGGTTTTGATTCGCGGTGCCAATCTGCTCACAGGCACCGGTGAGCAATTAGAGGCGGCGGATCTGCTGCTGGAGAGCGGCAAGATCAAGGCGGTGGGCAAGGGCCTGAAAGCGCCGCGCAAGGCCCAGGTCATTGAGGCGGACGGTAAGTGGGTCACGCCCGGTATTATCGATGTGCACTCCCATTTGGGTGACTACCCGGCGCCGGCTATTGAGTCCTCTCAGGACGGTAATGAAATGACGGCGCCCAATACAGCCCAAGTCTGGGCCGAGCACTCTGTCTGGACGCAGGACCCTCAGTTTCCCCTTGCGTTGGCCGGTGGTGTCACCACTCTGCAAATCCTGCCTGGTTCGGCCAACCTGTTTGGTGGTCGCGGCGTAACACTGAAGAATGTACCCGGCCGCAGCGTACAGGATATGAAATTCCCTGGCGCCCCCTACGGGCTGAAGATGGCGTGCGGTGAAAACCCCAAGCGGGTTTACGGTGGGAAAGGTACGTTGCCATCGACGCGGATGGGTAACGTAGCGGGCTACCGCCAGGCGTGGATCGAGGCCAGTGCTTATAAAAAGAAATGGGAAGACTTCAAGGAAAATGGTGGCGATGAGCCGGATCGGGATCTTCAATTGGAGACGCTCGCCGGCGTGCTGAACGGCGATATCCTGGTGCACAACCACTGTTATCGCGGTGAGGAAATGGCCATCATGATGGATATTGCCAATGAGTTTGGCTTCCAGATTTCCACTTTCCATCACGCGGTAGAAGCCTACAAAGTGGCTGACCTGCTTGCCAGGAACAATGTATGCGCAGCTATGTGGGCAGACTGGTGGGGCTTCAAGCACGAGGCGTTTGATATGACCGAGGCCAATATCGCGATTGTGGATCAGGCGAAAGCCTGTGCGATGATCCATTCGGACTCGGAAGTGGGCATCCAGCATCTTAATGAGGAAACCGCCAAGGCCATGGTGGCCGGTCAAAGAGCCGGTTTTGATATCCAGCCTAAAGATGCTGTGGCCTGGATGACCATGAACCCGGCCCGTGCGCTTGGTATCGATAAGGTCACCGGCAGTCTGGAGAAGGGCAAGATGGGGGATGTGGTGATCTGGTCCGGCAACCCGTTCAGTGTCTATTCCAAGGCGGAAAAGGTCTTTATCGATGGGGTATTGATGTACGACCGCGATGACAAATCCCGCCAGCCTCACAGTGATTTTGAGCTTGGTATCCTGGATGCGGAGGGAGTGCGACTGTGAACACTAGAACAAACCAAACATCATCGAAGCCGCTTGCCCTTCGTATGCTAAAGGGGCTGGCAGCCTGTGCGTTAATCGCGTGTGGGCCCTTCGCGGCGGCGGAGTCGCTGTTGATCAAGGGGGGGAAAGTCATTTCGCTGAGCGATGCGGGCACCCTGGAACAGGCGGATATCCTGATTCGCGATGGCCGCATCGAAAAAGTCGCGGCAGACCTTGGCCGTGTTGATGTCGACAAGGTCATCGATGCGGTGGGAAAGGTGGTTGCCCCGGGATTTATCGCGCCCACCAGCGAGCTGGGCCTGACTGAAATCGGCGCAGCGGCCTCCACCAATGACAACGCGATTGCCGGTCAGCTGGTTGGCGCTGCCTTTGATCCAGCTCCGGCGTTCAATCCGCATTCGACATTGATCCCGTTCAATCGTGCTGGAGGGCTGACGCGTGCCGTTGTGACTCCGGGCAGTGAAGAAAAAATCTTCGCGGGCCAGGGATTTGCCATCAAATTGACCGGTGATTTCGATAGCGTGACCAATACCGGCCTGATACAGAAAATCTACCTGGGAGAATACGGAGGATCACTGGCCGGTGGCAGTCGTGCCAATGCATTCGCGCAGGTCAGGAATGCGCTGGCGGAAGCTCGAGAGTATGCCGACAACCGGGGGGCCATCCAGCGTGGTGAGTGGCGTGAATTGTCGTACCCCGTGGCCGATCTGGAAGCTCTGCAGCCGGTGCTCAGTGGTCAGCAGGCTGTTGTAATCGGTGTAAACCGTGCCAGCGATATCCTGCAGGCACTGGCGCTCGCGAACGAGTTTAATCTGAAGCTGGTTATAGAAGGTGCAGCAGAGGGTTGGATGGTCGCGGACAAGCTGGCGGCTGCGGGCGTCCCGGTTGTGATCGATGCGCTGAGCAATAGTCCGGACGCATTCGAACGCCTCGGGGCGCGTATGGAGAATGCGGCGCTGTTGCACAAGGCTGGTGTTCTGGTGGCGATCAGCGGCCCGGGCTACGGTGGCTCCCACAATAGTTACCTGTCCCGTCAGGCTGCGGGTAATGCGGTTGCTTTCGGACTGCCGTACGAAGAAGGGGTCAAGGCGGTATCTGCCAATGTGGCCAAGATCTTTGGTCTGGAGGGTGGTGTTATTGCCCCTGGAGGCGTGGCGGATCTGGTGGTTTGGAGTGGGGATCCGCTCGAGGTTACCAGCTATGCCGAAGTGGTTCTGATTGACGGCAAGCCGAGGTCACTGGTGACCCGATCCACACGTTTGCGGGATCGTTACCTGAAACCTGAGTCCGGTTACGGACATGCGTATAAAAACTGATCAAAATGATAAATAGTGAGGTTCTGGCCGTTTCCGGTGTGCATTGACAGTTTTACCGAAAACCGCCCGAACCATTTTTCAATTTGGAGAAAAAAGATGTTGAGTGTAAAAATTACCGCCCTGTACGCCGGGCTCAGTGCATTGCTTATTCTGGCGCTGGCCTATCGGGTCGTCGCATTCCGTCGCAGTAACAAAGTAGGCGTCGGTACCGGTGGTCACCACTTTGGGGAAGTCGTGGTGCGAGCCCATGCCAATGCCGTGGAATATGTACCCCTCGCGCTGATTCTCATGCTGATTGCAGAAATCAACGGGCTTTCGGCCGTGTGGCTGCATTGCCTTGGTGGCGCTCTGCTGTTGGCGCGGGCGCTACACGCCGTCGGATTTATCGCCGGCAAGGGTGGTTATCATTTCGGCCGATTCACCGGGACGGCACTGACCTGGCTGGTGATCCTGGCTCTCGCGGTGATCGATATCGTGTCGATTTTCTGATCCCCGGGTTTATTGGGCAGAAATAAAAAAGCCCGGCTTGGCCGGGCATAGTACAGGGATGGAAATTCAATTCCGGGAATTACTGGTTCGCGGCCAGCGGGGTGACGTTCTGTTTTTGTTCTTCATCGTCAGCGCTGAGTAAATCTTCCGGCTTGCCTTTACAGGCTCTTGCCAGCACTTCGCGGCGTTTGGCCAGCATCAGGCCGATTTCTTCGCTCGCTTCTTCGGAAACGCCTTCAACATGCCGCTCGATCAGTGCGGTAATGTTGGCGGCCAGTTCCAGCATCTTGTCGTGTTCTTCGGCGTCTTTTTTGTTATCGAACATGGCTCCGTCTCTATCGCATTTCCAAACTGCTACTACCGCCATAACTGCCTCCTGTTGTCGTGCGTGATGACTGACTTGTTATTGGGTTGGATGCCTGTACGGTACCTGTATAAATATTCAGTGTCAATATGGGGTTTGGACGGGGTGGGGTGTGAGACGGGCGGAGTCACTGGTGCGTTGGAGTGTCGGGAAAAATGCCGGGCGTCGGTACATAATGAGTGCGAGGCCGTCGAATCTTATCCCCCCAGGATTGAGGCGGCCCCAACCCCGCAGTAGATCAATGGCCCGCATCGCGGGCCATTTTTTTGTCCTAGAACAGGCTCCATACGAGTCGCGCTGCCAGGGCAAGCAATATCACCCCAAACAGTTTCTGCAATCGATTGCCCCATTGGCCCAGGCTCAGGCCACGCTTGCGCCCGCTCGTCACCGCGAGTGTTACCAGCAGGTACCAGAAAGTGTCAATGCCGGCTGCCAGTGCAGCCATGGCGATTTTCACTGAAATCAATTGACCTTCGTTTACGAATTGGCTGAAAAGGGCACCAAAGAACAGTGCCACCTTGGGGTTGAAAAGCGCTATGGAGAAACCCTGCGCGATGGCGCCCGACAGCGTCTGCTGTGCAGGCGGGGGCGCGCTGGAGGGGCCGGTGGCGGGGGCAGAGAGTGCCTGCCAGCCAATGTAGACCAGTAACAGCGCCCCGGCCCACTGCAGTCCTTTGAAGAGTGCGGGTGTTTCGGTTACCAGTAAGGCGAGCCCCAGCGCCGTGAGCAGCGCGTAGAGGCCGATACCCAGACCATGGGCAATAGCGCAGGCATAGCCGTGCGCCGGGCTGGCAGCGGCGTTGCGTAGTACGATGAGCAGGCTGGGGCCCGGCGACATGGCGCCCAGAGCACAGATGCCGGCCAGCGATATCCAGGCAATGAAATCCATCAGAAACCTCCCCCGGCGCTGAGCCAGCGTTGTTCATCCGCTGTGCTAGTCCTTCCCAGTGCCGTATTGCGGTGGGGAAAGCGCCCAAATGCATTGATGACATCGCGGTGTTTCACCGCGAATTGAAAGTAGCTCCTCGCCAGCTGACTCTCGGGCGTGCCTTCATAGTCCTCCATCAGGCGCTGGAAGTAGGCTACCGACTGCGCCTGAACCTCCGGCGATTCAGAATGTTCCAGTGGCATGCCGAAGAACGCACGCTGGTGCAGACCCAGTGCGGAGAGATCACTGTGGCCGACGATTGCCTGGCTGGTGGCCAATGCCCGCGGGTCACCGGCAAATGCCAGGGCACTGCCGCGGTAGATGTTACGGGTAAATTGGTCACAGAGCAGAACCAGTGCCAGTTGAGCCTGCAGGGTGTCTCCCCAGTCGGGCATTCCCCTTGAAAGCGCCACTTCTACGACGTGCCCGAACTGGCGACGGATCTCCTCATCGAAAGCCTTGTCACCACTGAACCAGCGCTTGCGTAATGCTGTCGGGGGCGTTTGGTCCAGGGCCGCGCCGCCAAACCAGAAAGAGAGCACTGTGGTGGCCGAGATTTTGCTAAAGTCGTCCATCTGGCGTCCTGTCGTAAAAATTTACCGGGTATTGCATCCAAATCCGCGTATGGCCTCGTCCATCAGGGTAAGCGGGTAACTTGCCTGCCGGCGCGGCAGCCAGGGGCTGCGGCTCCAGAGGGATGGCAAGTTGCCGATGCGCGAAACCTGCGGACGAGGCGTATTATTCATTGTTTCGCCCAACAAAGGTACGATTTGGCGTTAGTTTGCTGCAACAGTGAGAAAACGAAATGAGAGCGAGAATTCAACAACAATCCAGTGCCGGATCCCTGTGGGCGGCAGTATTTGCGGTAGCTCTTGGGGTTTGTGGGCTGGCTTCCGGTGCCATGGCGCAGAGTGATGCCGAGCCGGAGACCGCCAGCCCGAGTCCGGTAATGCCGGCACCCCCGGTGGCTCCTGCCCCCCCAAAGGTAGAGGCGGACAAACAGGTGAAGATCCTGCGTCAGGAGGATGGGTCACTGCGCATCCTGACCCGTGGCAGCGACGGCGAGAATGCCGATATCGAGGTCAACCTGGGCAAGGAGTTCGGTGGCGAAGTGTCCCGCCGCATTGTCCAGAAACTCGAAGAGAAAGGTATTTTGGATGAGAAGGGCCTGGTGCTTGAAGAAGCGCTGGATTCCGTGCCGCGCAATATCGATATCGGCATCTCAGCGGAGATCGCGCGGGAGCATGCCGAAAGAGCCCGTGAACATGCCCAGCGGGCGCGTGAGCACGAACATGAAATGCGGGTCTACGAGAGTCGGCACTCTGATGACAATGATCTGGGGTGGCTGGTATCGCTGGTAGCGATACTGGCGGTGTTCGGCACGCCCATCCTGATTGTCTGGCTGGTAACCCGCAACAGTTACCGCAAAAAGCAGCTCGAGGTGGAGAACATCAAAAGCAACATAAAACTGTTGCTGGAAGAAGGTCGGGATCTTCCTCCGGAGCTGCTGGAAGCCATGGATAGCCAGCGAGCAGTGGCCAGCAAGGATCGGGGCTTTACCCTGATCGCAGTTGGCGCCGCAGTATTCATCTGGCTTACCGCGGCAGCAGACCTTGGTGCCGGAAGCCTGGGGCTGATCCCGCTGTTTATCGGCGTCGCCCGCTACATCAACTGGAAACTGGATAACCAGAGTCAACAACAAGCGGGCTAGGAACTGCCACAGATGAACCTCAACGACGAGGACCTGATCCGACGCGTTGTCGAAGACGGCGACCAGCGGGCTTACGCCCAGCTGGTTCGTCGCTATCAGTCACAGTTACGATTCTCGCTCCGGCAACTGTGTGATGGCGACCAAGGCCTGGCGGACGACATGGCTCAGGAAGCATTTATCAAAGCGTACAAGGCATTGCCCGCATTCCGTGGCGATGCCCGCTTCAGCACCTGGCTGTACCGAATCGCCTACAATCTGGTCATGAGTCACAAGCGCAAGAATGCGCCTGACGTTGACCAGGAAGCGGTCGATCGGGCGCAGGCGGACGTCAGTGTTGAAGAGGCGCAGCAATTGGGGATGGCCAGGGATCTGAATTCGGCCATGGGGGAGTTGAGTGACGCCCAGCGTCAGGCGGTGCACCTGTGCATGCAGCGCGGATTCTCGCATGAAGAGGCCGCCAGCATTATGAAGTTGCCGCTGGGCACGGTAAAATCCCACGTTAACCGCGCAAGGGCCAAGCTGCAGACGCTGCTGCAGGCCTGGCGGGAGGAGGTAGTCGGTGGATAAACGTACAAATCCTCATTTTTTGGTAAACACGAGCAATGAACCAGACAAGGTTGAAGGCATGGTAGTGAAGGATGGGGTGGTGACACCCGCTGGAAACAACGAGCCCGATTTCGATACCTGGTTATCGCAGCAGTTGCAGTTTAATGAGCCGCACCTGGACGATGATGGCTTTTGCGAGCGGGTGATGGTGGAACTGCCGCCAGTACCGGCTAAGCGCGCTGTGCGCCGTGCCAGCCGGTTCCAGTACGCGGCGGTGGCGGCTGCATCGGCGATCGTTTGCTGGCAGTTCCCGCTTGAAGAGTTCCTGGCTCAGGCCGCCCAGCAGAGCATCAGTCTCTACAGCCTGATTGGTCTGGGCGTATTGGGTTCGCTCGTTGCCATGGCTGGCGGTATTGTTGCCGCGCGTCGCTGATACTTTTCCCGGGCCGGGGGATTTGCCCCGGCCTTCTGATTCTGTTTACCTCTTTCCCTTTCAGCACTCCCCATCTCCCGTTCGTAGGGAGACCTTCCTGGTTACCCCGTTAGCGGTACTGTCCCATTTGAATCTGGCCGCGCTTGGTGACCTTGATATGCGGAATGATCGAACGGCGCAGCCCGAGTTTCGCCTCCAGCTCGTAGGGCACGGTATCGCTCTGTAGTCTGATCAGCTCTGCAGCGGCCATGAAGGATCCCATCAGGTTCGCCGAAGCATCCACCACGATCGAATCCTGCCCATAGGCGGGAATCGCAGGGAGGTTGTTTGATGTTCCGGTAACCACCTTGTGCCCTGCGAGGCTGAGGGTGTAATAGAGACCGGAAAGCGCAAGTTCGCTGTCGTTGGGATTGAACACACGCAGGTGTATGCGAAAGCGCAAGTCGCCGCTGCGGTTGTTTGGCAGGGGCTCTACTGCGGTCACTTGGACTTCAGGCTCCTGAAAGTCGGGCGACAACACCGCACACCCTTGAATCACTGCGACCATCAAGGCCAGGAGCAGGGTGCGAAATAAAACCCGGAGATTCATGTGGCTATTCGGTTGGCTGGCTGTGTAAGTCGGATTCAAGAACTACTCCTCACTGCCCGGTTGGGCCGGTTTTGCGTGTGTTAGTACGTTGGGCGGTCAACGCCTTTCCCTGACTTGTAGACCACAGTGTCAGGTATTTTGCTTCATCTAGTGTTATCGCCGTGTGATTGTCGCCACAAGTGTCGATGCGGATGCCATTTGCTAGTCTGGAGAAAGGCCTTCACGCGAGCGGCGGATCCTGCGAGCTATGTCTCCATTGTCACCCATACAGATTGTTCTCTCTGCGAACTTGTGGCGATTGCAGGCACAAACATCGCCGGTGTCCCCGGAGCAGGGCGAGGAGCTGGCAGATGCCCTGGAGCTGGCAAAGGTTGCGCCATCGTCGTTCGGTGTTGTGGTTGAAACAGTGACCGAATCCATGCTGGGCATCTGGCAGGGATTTCTGGGTCATATCCCATTTTTCATTGCCAGCTTGCTGATGTTGATGCTCACCTGGGGCATGGCGACATTAGCCGGGCGATTTACCCGACGCTTTGCCCGCAAGACGACCCGCAGACAGTCGCTGCAGGATTTACTGGTGCGACTGACCAAAATCGTCATCTGGATACTGGGCCTGCTGTTTACGGCGATGGTGCTCTTCCCGGGGCTGACACCCGCCAAGGCATTGGGTGGGCTCGGCTTGCTGTCTGTGGCGGTGGGCTTTGCCTTCAAGGATATTTTTGAGAACTTTTTTGCCGGGATCCTGATCCTGTGGCGATTTCCTTTTGAAGCAGGCGACGTCATCAAGTGTGAAAATGTACAGGGTAGGGTGGAGGCGGTGGAGGTGCGTAATACCACTATTCGCCGCACAACCGGGGAGCTGGTCATCGTGCCGAACCTTTTCCTGTTCAAGAATCCCTGTGAGATTCTCACTGATCGCAATAAGCGTCGGATTACCGTCATTGCGGGTATTGCGTATGGAGAGAATTTGGCAGCCGCCGTGAAGGTGATCGAAGACGCCGTCACTTCCTGTAAGACCGTGAGGGACGATGAGCCCGTGCAAATATTTCCGCAGGCCTTTGGTGACAGCAGTATCGACATCGAAGTCACCTGGTGGGCGGGCTCGACGCCGCTGGAAGAGCGCCGCTCCCGTGGTGAAGTCGTTACCGCGGTGAAGCAGGCATTGGACGATGCCGGTATCGAGATTCCATTTCCGTACCGCACCCTGGTGTTCAGGGACGCGCTCAAGCTTGATGGTGCGCCTGAGGATTAGGCTTCAGTCATCAAAAAGGTCGGGGAACTGCCGTGGCTGGGAGCGCAGGTACTGCTTGGGCGCCTTTATGGTCGCGCCTAGGTGTGCGGCTGCATGCCATGGCCAACGGGGGTTGTAGAGCAAGCCTCGGCCCAGGGCAACCAGATCCGCGTCGCCGGTTCCCACGATAGCCTCCGCATGATCGAAGTCTGTGATCAAACCCACCGCGACAACGGGCACGGATACTGCCTGTTTGACCTCGCGGGCTAGGGGAACCTGATAGCCGGGCCCCACCGGGATTTGTTGCGCCGGGTGCAGGCCGCCGCTTGATACATGGATGGCGCCGCAGCCCCGCCGCTCAAGCGTTTTGGCAAAGGTAACTGTCTGCTCCAAATCCCAGCCATGGGTTACCCAGTCTGTGGCCGAGACCCGGATGGAGACCGGGTAGTGGGCTGGAACGGCATCGCGCACGGCTTCGAATACTTCCAGGGGAAAGCGCATCCGGTTTTCCAGTGTCCCGCCGTATTCGTCCTGTCGCTGGTTCGACAGGGGAGAGAGGAACTGGTGAAGCAGGTAGCCATGGGCTGCGTGGATCTGGATCGCATCGATACCGATTCGCACCGCGCGTCGAGCTGACTCTGCAAACGCCTCTCGCACTGCCTGCATGGCCGTCTGATCCATGGCCTCAGGTGGCTGTTCTCCCGGCTGGTAGGCGATTGAGGAGGGGCCGACGGTTTGCCAGCCGTTGCGCTGCGTCAACGCAATTTGCTTGCCGCCGAGCCAGGGGAGATCCGTAGATGCCTTGCGGCCGGCATGCGCCAGCTGGATAGCGATCGGCATATCGGACCACTGGCGGATCGCATCCAGGGTACGCGCCATCGCCGCTTCGTTCTGGTCGTCCCAAAGGCCGACATCGGCGTAACTGATGCGGCCCTCCGGCAATACAGCGGTAGCCTCGATCGTCAGCAGGCCAGCTCCGGAGACCGCCAGCTGCCCCAGGTGCATCAGGTGCCAGTCAGTCATGCAGCCGTCAACGGCCGAATACTGGCACATCGGGGCGATCACGATTCGGTTTGGCAGTGTGAGTGAACCAAGGGTTAAAGGTTCGAACAGCTTTGGAGTGCTCATGGATCTTTCCTGACTCTACCGGGAAGCGGGATCGTTGTGCTTGTACGGCCAGCGGCGGAGCTGCCGTTACAGCGTACTGTCGGATTGATTTTCCGGGCGCGCATCGATGAACGCCGGCAGGACGGCACAGGCTTCGCTGATCTGTTTGATCGCGGGGTACTGCCCGATATCCACACCAAAGCGCTCGGCATTGTAGATCTGGGGAATCAGGCAGCATTCGAAAAGACCGGGGGTTTGCCCGCCGGCAAAAGGACTGTCGGCGGATATTTCCAGTTGTGTTTCCAGTGCCGTGAACCCGGAGTTAATCCAGTGGCGGATCCAACCAAGTTTCTGCTCATCACTGACACCCAGTTCGGATTGCAGGTATTTCAAGATTCGCAGGTTCTGGATTGGCTGGATGTCGCAGGCGACATTGTAGGCGAGCGCGCGGACTCGGGCGCGCTCCAGGGCGTTGGCGGGTAGCAGTGCAGGCTGGGGGTGTGTCTCTTCCAGCCACTCAATGATCGCCAGTGACTGAGTGAGAATATTGCCGTTGTCTACCAGTGCCGGCACCAACCCCTGGGGATTGAGTGCGCGGTATGCCTCTCCCAGCTGTTCGTTCTTCAGCAGGTTTACCGGTTGGTACTGGTAATCAAGGCCTTTCAGATTTAGCGCGATGCGAACGCGGTAGCTGGCTGACGAGCGGAAGTATCCGTGGAGATCCATTAAGTGCGATCCTTTTCTTTATCGGGTTTGACCCTGCGTTGATGGGTTGCAGGTGTATACGGGCTGCGTTAAAACCAGGTCGGGGTGACGCTGTTGGTGGATTGCGTCGGAAACGGTAACTTCTGCGCAAAAATTTCGCGCCGAGACTGTTTTTTGACAGCAAAAATGGCGCAATAGTCCGTATAATGCGCGGCCGTTCTCGTTTCGTATAGCACGACCGTGCTTACTGGAAGTATTGCCCAGACTCCAATGGCTGCGGAGATGGGGGTGACACATCTCGCCGGGAGTCCAAGACTGCCCAAAAATTCCTACGGCAGTGGTTACAATTGAAACCAATCTTAGTTACATTTGAAACCTCGTACAACCCCGACTCTCAGCAGGTAAATTAACCGCGATGACCACTAATAACATGACAAAGGGCGACCGGGATCTTGAGCATTCTCTGGACGCCGTTCGCCCAGATGACCTGCGGCTGGAAAAGTTTTTACCCTATCGCCTGTCCGTGCTCTCAAACCGTGTGAGTAACGCTATAGCGCAGGCTTACGGCGAGCGCTTCGACCTCACCATTCCTGCGTGGCGCGTGATGGCGATCCTGGGGCGTTTCCCCAATCTTTCCGCCGCAGACCTGGTTGAGCAGACTGCCATGGATAAAGTGGCAATCAGTCGCGCGGTGTCCATTTTACTTCGCAATGATTACATCACCCGCAGTGAGGATCTCTCGGATCGTCGCCGGCAAGTGCTCAATTTGTCGGAGCTTGGACGTGATGTCTATGAGCGCATCGTGCCGCTGGCACAGCAGTACGAGAATGATTTGATGGGCTCGCTCTCCGACGAAGAGCGCCGTCAACTGGATAGCATCATTGAAAAATTGATGAGCCGCGCCCAGGACTGGGCCAACCGTGGCCTGCTTGACCGCTAAATTGAATTGAATGTGTTGGCAGCACAGAGCGCATTTCAAGATTTTTGCACCGGCTGCCGTTCCCTGACAGGAGTTACCTATGTTTGACCATCTGAATAGTCTTCCGGCCGACCCCATCCTGGGGCTGCTTGCCACTTACCGCGCCGATGAAAACCCCAACAAGATTGATTTGGGTGTCGGCGTTTATAAGGACGAAGCAGGGCATACGCCAGTGCTGCAGGCGGTAAAAGAGGCGGAAACGCGCCTGTTGCAGAGCGAAGAAACCAAGGCGTACATCGGGCCTGCTGGTACTCCGGGATTCAACACCGCGATGCAGGAACTGGTATTGGGCGCCGGCCATCCCGCATTGATCGCCGACCGCGTGCGTTCCGCACAGACCCCCGGCGGTTGTGGCGCTTTGCGTGTGCTGGCCGAGTTCGCCAACCGCGCCAAGGCCGGCGCTACTATTTGGGTAAGTGATCCGACTTGGGCAAACCACGTTCCATTGCTCGGCAATGCCGGCCTGCATATCAAGAGTTACCCCTACTATGATCGCGAGACCAGCAGCCTGAAGTTCGATGCCATGGTGGAGACGCTGAAGAACGTTGGGGAAGGTGACCTGGTGCTGTTGCACGCCTGCTGCCACAACCCCTGTGGCGCGGACCTGACCCGCGAGCAGTGGCATGTATTGGCGGAAATGGCTCAAAAACAGGGCTTTACGCCATTCATCGATATGGCTTATCAGGGCTTCGGCGACAGCCTGGACGATGACGCCTATGGTCTGCGTCTGATGGCGGAGTCGGTACCGGAGATGCTGGTTGCGGCCTCCTGCTCAAAGAACTTTGGCTTGTATCGTGAGCGTGTCGGCATGGCCATGGTTGTTTATCGCGATGCTGCGGCCGCTGATCGCGGTCAGAGCCAGTTGCTGAACGTTGTGCGTGGGAATTATTCCATGCCGCCGAACCATGGTGGGGCGATTGTCGAAGCGATCCTGACTGATGCCGGCTTGCGGGCCAACTGGGAGGCGGAGCTGACCGAGATGCGCGAGCGTATCAACAGTTTGCGCAGCGGATTGGTTGAGAGCCTGGATGCTGCAGGCGCCGCTGGTAATTTCAGCTTTATTCAGCGCCAGAAGGGCATGTTCTCATTTTTGGGTATTACCCCGGAGCAGGTGCACAAGCTGCAGCAGGACTACTCGATTTATATGGTAGATTCCAGCCGCATTAGCATCGCGGGGCTTAGCCAGAGTAATATGAATTACTTCTGCGAGTCTGTGGCCAAAGTATTGGCATAAGGCCGAGCATGGGTGGTGCATTGATGGCGCCACCCTCGTTTCTCGACAGGGCAGGCACGGTCAATTCGACGTGTCTGCCCTTGTATTATCGGCGGCAGCCGAATTGTTGCGATTGCGTCCCCGCTTGCGCAATGAGTAGTTTGATTTGAAAGCAGGACCTAAAAATGGAAGTTGAGGTAGTTGATACCGTGTCTGTAACCCCCGAGCCTGAATCCGTCGTAAAACCCTGGGATCCCGCCAGCTGGCGCAAGCTTACTGCCCACCAGCAGCCCAAATACAATTCTCAGGATGCCGTCGCCGACGTGGAGCGCCAGTTGTCGGGCTTCCCGCCACTGGTCTTTGCCGAAGAGGCTCGTGAACTGCGCCGGCAGTTGGCACAGGTTGCGGAGGGCAAAGCCTTTTTGTTGCAGGGGGGCGACTGTGCGGAGTCGTTCGCGGACTTCAATGCAAATCGTATTCGCGACACCTTCAAGGTTCTGCTGCAGATGGCGGTGGTGCTCACCTTTGCCGGGAACCTGCCGGTTGTGAAAGTGGCCCGTATGGCCGGGCAATATGCCAAGCCACGTTCAGCCGATACGGAGACGGTGGATGGTGTGGAGCTGCCCAGCTACCGCGGCGATATCATCAACGGGATTGATTTCACCGCCGAGTCAAGAGTGCCGGATCCCCAGCGTATGCTGACGGCCTATAACCAGTCTGCGGCTACGCTGAATCTCCTGCGTGCATTCGCGCAGGGCGGGCTTGCGGATCTGCACCAGGTACATGCGTGGAACCTGAGCTTCCTCGAAAACAACCCTCTGAGAGACCGGTATTCGCAATTAGCCGAGCGACTTCAGGATGCGCTGGAGTTTATGGCCGTCTGCGGCGTGAATTCGGCAAATACCCCGGCGATAAGAGAGACCACGCTGTTTACGTCCCACGAGGCGTTATTGCTCAATTACGAGCAGGCCCTGACACGCACGGACAGTCTTACCGGCAAGTGGTACGACTGCTCGGCGCATATGCTGTGGATTGGCGAGCGCACGCGGCAGCTGGACGCCGCGCACGTGGAGTTCCTTGCGGGCGTCTGGAACCCAATCGGGGTGAAAGTCGGGCCGGGAATGGCCACCGACGAACTGATTCGCCTGATTGATCGCCTGAACCCAAATAATGAGCCGGGCCGGTTGACGCTGATCACCCGCATGGGGGCAGATACGCTGGGTGAAAAACTGCCGAACCTGGTGCGCGCCGTGCAAAGGGAAGGGCGTTCAGTAGTGTGGAGTACCGACCCGATGCACGGCAATACGGAAAAAGCCAGCAGCGGTTTCAAGACCCGGAATTTTGACAATATCCTGCGCGAAATCCGCGACTTCTTTGCGGTACATCGTGCAGAGGGCAGCCATCCCGGCGGCATCCACCTTGAAATGACCGGGCAGCATGTCACCGAGTGTACCGGTGGCGCCTGGAAAATTTCCGATGCGGATCTCGCCAGTTGTTACCGAACCCAGTGTGATCCACGCTTGAATGCCGATCAGGTGCTGGAGCTGGCTTTCTGCATATCTGAATTGTTACGCGAAGGACGCGGTTGAGCGCGCGTTCTCGCTCGGGCATCGTTATTTAAGTAGATGGCAGTGGAATGACAGGCGTGTGCCCACAGTTCCACTGCCGGCGCGGACAGCCGTTAGTTGTTTTTTTACCGTCTGGATTCAGGAGTTTCACAAGGGAGCCATGTGATGTATCAGCTTTATATCGGTAATAAAAATTATTCCTCTTGGTCACTGCGCCCCTGGCTATTGATGACTGAGCTCGGGATTTCTTTCGGTGAAGAGTTGGTGCCTTTCGATGAGGGCGGTAGCTGGTCGAAGTTTCGTCGCTTTTCTCCCACTGGGCTGGTTCCGTGTCTTGTCGACGGTGAGATCACGGTCTGGGATTCTCTCGCAATTACGGAGTATCTCTACGAAAGCCATCGTAGCGTCTGGCCGGAGGAGGTGGGTGCTCGTGCGTGGGCGCGCTGTGCAGCGGCAGAAATGCACTCAGGTTTTTCTGCGCTGCGCAATCAGTGCAGCATGAACTGCGGGGTCACGGTGCGCCTTGAGCGGATTGATGATGCGCTGCAAAAAGACCTGGATCGGATTGATGAGCTCTGGCAGCAGGGACTTGATCGATTCGGGGGGCCATTTCTGGCCGGTGGGACGTTTACGGCGGTGGACGCATTTTTTGCGCCGGTGGCAATGCGCTTGGCGGGGTATGGCCTTTCGCTCAGTAGCGCCAGCACGGAATACGCTGCGCGTTTGCGGGCCCTTTCGGGCATGCAGGCTTGGGTAGAGGCCGCGCTAAGTGAGCCCTGGCGCGAGGAGGATCATGAACAGGAGCTCATTCGCCAGGGAGCCATCGTGGAAGATCGTCGGCAACCGCACTCCATTCCGGGCGCGTAATCTTTGCGCAGATAGTTAAAGTGCTTCCGATCCCCCGGAAGCGCACCTTCACCATGCAATCAACGGCAAGCCAGGAACTGGCGACGCCGTTGATATATCAGTGAAAAACAATGCACTTAATAAGCCGTTATCAAATGACGTTTTTAACATAGCAAGTAGCAACCTCCGAAAAGTTAATCAGCGGTGGGGGAGCAGTCGCGCTAATTCATCGTTTCATCGCGGCAGGTTAGTCATATAGGGCATGGGCGTGGAGATATGCCGGATGGCGGGGTACACTCGGCCAACTATTTAGTAACACTCGATACTAATGGCGTACAAATGGCGCCTGAACAATTACCCAATACCAATAACTAAGAGGACCATGCCGATGCGTCAAACCCTGATCGCTATGTCCATTGCCGCCGCGCTGGCGACTATGGCTGGGTGCAGCAAAGAATCCCAAAATCTGGAAACTGCGGTTGTTCCGGAATCTGCGGCGGTGGCAATTGCCGAGTCCGGGCAGGTGACAGCGACGCTGAGTAACCCTCTGCTTGTCGAGTGGAAAGGCCCATACGGGGGCGTGCCGGCGTTTGACAAGATGAAGGTTGCTGACCTCAAGCCGGCGCTTGAATTTGGTATGGCGGAGAGGCTGGCCGAAGTTGATGCGATTGCCAACAGCCCTGAGCCGGCGACATTTGCCAACACCATTGAGGCAATGGAGCGCAGTGGCAAGGCACTGAATCGTGTGTTCACCTATTGGGGTATCTGGAGCGGCAATATGTCGTCTCCGGAATTCCGCGCTGTACAAGCGGAAATGGCCCCAAAGCTGGCCGCCTTCAACAGTAAAATTGTTCAAAACGACAAGTTGTTTCAGCGCGTAAAGGCTGTGTACGACGCGCGCAAAACCGCCAACCTGAATGCAGAACAGTTGCGAGTGGTCGAGCTGGTATACGATCAGTTCGCAACCAACGGTGCGACACTGACAGGCGAAGCCAAAGCGCGTTATGCCGAGATCAATAATCGCCTCGCGGAACTCCACACCCGTTTTGCCAACAATGTGCTGGCCGATGAGGAGGGGTACGATCTCTTCCTGACCAGCGACCAGCTTGCCGGCCTGCCGGAATCATTCGTCGCTGCAGCCGCAGCGCTCGCGGAAGAAAAAGGTGAGAAGGGCAAATACGCAATCACCAATACCCGCTCCTCCATGGATCCTTTCCTGACGTACTCCGATAACCGCGAGCTGCGCGAGAAGGTCTGGAATAACTATTACAGTCGCGGTGACAACGGCGGTGAGCACGATAACAATGCGATCATCGCCGAGATCCTGAAGCTGCGCGATGAGCGTGTGGGCCTGCTTGGCTTTGAAAATTATGCCCAGTGGCGCCTGCAAAATCGCATGGCGAAAAACCCGGCCAATGCAATCGAGCTGATGGAGGCGGTATGGCCTGCTGCGGTGGCTCGTGTGCATGAAGAGGTGGCAGACATGCAGGCGGTGGCCGATGCTGAGAAGGCAGGTATCAAGATCGAGCCGTGGGATTATCGCTACTATGCGGAGAAGGTTCGCAAAGCCAAGTACGACCTGAACTCCGATGAAGTTAAGCAATACCTGCAGCTCGACAAGCTGCGTGAAGGTATGTTTTACGTGGCCGGTGAACTGTTCAATTTCGCTTTTACTCCGGTTAAAGAGGGTTCCGTACCGGTCTTCCATGAAGACGTGAAGGTATGGGAAGTAACAGACAAGACGACCGGAGCGCACATCGGCTTGTGGTACCTGGATCCATTCGCTCGCGCCGGTAAACGGTCTGGAGCCTGGGCGAGTATGTACCGCGATCACACGACCTTCGATGGCAAGCAGACGGTACTCGCCTCAAACAACTCCAATTTCATAAAGGGTGCGCCTGGTGAACCGGTGTTGGTGAGTTGGGACGATGCCGAAACTTTCTTCCATGAATTCGGCCACGCACTGCACTTTCTCGCGTCCAATGTAGCGTATCCGACCCTGAACAGTGGTGTGCGTGATTACACCGAGTTCCAGTCCCAGTTACTGGAGCGTTGGTTGAGCACTGATCCGATCATCGACAATTACCTGGTGCACTATAAGACTGGTGAGCCGATCCCTGCGGAACTTGTGGCCAAGATCAAGAAAGCCGCCGACTTCAACCAGGGCTTCGCAACCACTGAATACCTGGCTTCTGCGCTGGTTGATATGAAACTGCACACCACGGATCCGGAAGGTATTGACCCGGATAAATTCGAGCGTGAAACCCTGCAGGCCCTGGGTATGCCTTCGGAGCTGGTGATGCGTCACCGCACGCCGCACTTCGGCCATATCTTCTCTGGTGAAGGCTACTCTGCAGGATACTACGGGTACATGTGGGCCGATGTCCTGACGTCTGATGCGTCCGAAGCTTTTGCCGAAGCGGAGGGTGGTTTCTACGATAAAGAAGTGGCGGGCAAACTGGTGAAGTACCTGTTCGCGCCGCGTAATGCTATGGATCCGGCGGAAGCGTACCGACTGTTCCGTGGGCGCGATGCGGGTATCGAGCCGTTGATGCGCGATCGGGGTTTTCCGGTACCGGGTGAGAAAACCAAGTCGGTGGCGACTGCCTCGAACTAAGTTTACTCACGTGACCTGTGTAAAGTAAAAAGCCGCGGCACCTGATGTGCCGCGGCTTTTTTATGGGCGGTTCCCGACGCTGAGAAACAGCTGGGAGTGTACGTCAAACGCTTACATATTGCGCGCGTACACTTTCTCGCCTTCCACCCAGGTTTCCAGTACCTGTACTTTCCAGATCTCTTGCGGATCAATGGTGAAGATATCCCGGTCAAGCAGGATAAAGTCAGCAAACTTGCCGGGCTCCAGGTTGCCGATGAACTGTTCCTGGTGGCTGGCATAGGCAGCGTCCAGGGTGAAGGAGCGCAGCGCTTCTTCCATCGTCATCGCTTCTTCCATATGCCAGCCTTTATCTGGTTGCCCTTGCCGGTCCCGACGCGTGACCGCGGCATGCAGGCCGAAAAGCGGATTGACCGGCTCTACAGGGAAGTCAGAACCGGAAGCAATCCTGGTGCCCTGCTCGAGGAACTTCCGCCATGCGTAGGCACCTTCTAGGCGCTTCTCGCCCAGGCGGTCGCCAGCCATATTCTTGTCGCTGGTTGCGTGTACCGGCTGCATGGAAGCGATCAGGTTCAGGGATGGAAACTGCTCGATATCGTCCAGTGTCAGCACCTGGGCGTGTTCGATACGGTGGCGGAACGGCTTCTGGTCATGCTCCTTGTTAAGCGCGTGGAACATGTCCAGTACGATCTGGTTGGCGCGATCGCCAATGGCGTGCACGTTGACCTGGAACTTGCTGTCGGCGGCCAGTTTGATTTGGCTCAACAGTTCGCTTTTCTGATGAATCAGCAGGCCTTTTTCGCCCGGGCGATCATGGTAGGGCTGGAGCAGGGCGGCGCCGCGACTGCCTAGTGCGCCATCCGCATAGACCTTGACGCTGCGCACATACAGTTTTTCGTCGGCTGCGCCGACATAACCGGCACCGAGTAGTTCTGGCAGGTGTTTGTCGTCGGCCGAAAGCATCGGATAGGCGCGCAGGGGGATCGCCTTTTCCGCGGCCAGTTGGCGGTAGGCCTCCAGGGTCTGTTTCTCGATGCCGGCGTCGTGAACGCCGGTCAGGCCGAGAGACAGGGCGAGGTTAAAAGCAGTGCTGAGCGCCGCTTTTTCTTCCTGCAGGCTTGGCTGTGGGATTACGCGTTCCAGCATTGCCATTGCGTTGTCAACGAGTACGCCGCTCGGCTCGCCATGTTCATCGCGAATGATTTCTCCTCCCGCCGGCGCACGTGATTCGCGGGTGATACCCGCGCGCTTCAGCGCGGCGCTATTGGCCCACCCCGCATGCCCGTCGACGCGGCGCAGCCAAATTGGCTGGTCGATATCCAGTGCGTCGAGCTGCTGTCGGGTCGGGAATTGCTTGCCGCGCCAGAGCACCTGGTTCCAGCCGCGGCCAATCAGCCACTCGTCTGATTGCAGTTTGTGTGAAAACTGTTCAATCGCAGTGAGTGTCTGCGGCAGGTCGAGATCTCGTAGATCCAGCTGTTGCTGCAGCCTGCCCAGCCCCAGCACGTGGCCGTGGGCGTCGATCAGCCCCGGCAGCATTACCTTGCCACCGGCATCGATGGTTTTTGCCGTCGGGTACTGTTGGCTGAGTGCCGCGTAGTCACCGGTGGCCAGGACTTTGCCCTGGTCGAATACGAGCGTGTTGAATTTTTCCAGGCTGTCTTCACTGGTTTGGTAGCCGGAGAAGTTGTGCACCAGTGTTGTTGCGTGCAGGTTCCAGGAGGTGAGCAGGGCACACAAGCCGGCTAGGGTATGAGAGAGGCGCATGATTTTTAGCCTTATTAGAGCGTCTGGGTGAGTCTCCTCGATGGTATCAGCGGATAAAGTTGCTGCCAAATGGTACCCACGTGCTGCATTCGCGCATTCCGGCGGCAGGCTTATACTGGAGTGGAGGTGCGACGTATTTACGGTTTACCTGAGTGGCGAGAGGAAGGTGAATGTGAGTCGATGGTTGATTGTGGCGGGTTGCCTGATGGTGTTGATCGGGGTGGCGTTGCAGTATGCGCCCTGGTTGGTCAACTGGTTTGGACGCTTGCCCGGGGATATCCATATCGAAACCGAGCGCAGCCGAGTCTATTTCCCGATCACTACCATGATTGTCGTCAGTGTCCTGCTGAGTCTTATCATAAGTTTTTTCCGCCGCTGAATTATTTTTCCAGCAGCTGATCCAGTGGCAGCTCCGTGCGGTAGCGTACCTGCTTGAGCGAGAAGCTACTCTTGATATGGTCGATACCGGGGAGCTCCGTGAGTTTCTTGTCGAGAAACTCCTGATAGGCATGCAGGTTGGGCACGACAACGCGCAACAAATAGTCAAAATCACCGGTCATCAAATAGCACTCCATCACTTCAGGCCATTGGCCAATGGTGGACTCGAAATGCTGTAACTCTTTCTTTACCTGGTGGTTCAGGGTCACCTGAATAAATACGCTAACCGGTAATCCCACCTTGTCGGGTTCGAGCAGCGTTACCGCCCGCTTGATGAATCCCTGCTCGTGCAAATTCTTGACCCGACGGGAGCAGGGAGAGGGCGAGAGGCAAACCTTTTCCGCCAGCTCGATATTGGGGATGGTCGCGTCTTCCTGGAGTATTTCCAGAATGTGTTTGTCGATGGCATCAAGTAAGTAAGCCATAAATTAACCAGCTCTCAATGAATCGCTCATTTTAAGGTTTTGGTTTCGGCAAGTTGGCAGGCCCGGGATTTGGCTGATCCAGACTTGTGACCAAAAACGTTTATTTATTCAGAAGACGAATATAGCCATGGATCCGAAAGCCTGGCAAACCCGACGGCAGTCCCGGCTCAGGCCCACTTCCACGGTACCGGAAAGTGCCGATATGGCGGAAATGACAGTGTTTCTCATCTTTGCCCTCTGAGTTTCCAATTATTGCAGAAAAACCCAAAATTGTGGCGATTATTGTGTGTGATGGTGTCTCAGGTTGGTCATTTTGGTATGACTTGCCCGTCCAGCCAGTGATAGTTTACGGCAAAACACAATAAACAAGGCGCTGTCCCCAGCCTGATCGGTATGTGCTCGTTGCAACAACAACGGAAGCCCCGGCAGGTGATGCGCCGCCAACAGATGTAGGTAATTGCGATGGCGATGGTCGAAAGCGATCAGGAATTTGGATTCGACGGCGAATACTCCCTGAAGACAGCCTTTACCCGTGAAAGCGGCCGCGTTTTTCTTACCGGGATTGATGCCCTGGTGCGTCTGCCGCTGATGCAAAAGCAGCTGGATGAGCGGGCAGGGCTGAATACGGCCGGGTTTATCTCCGGCTATCGTGGCTCCCCCCTTGGTGGATTTGACCAGACCCTTTGGCGGCACAAGAAGCTGCTGGCTGAACGGGATATTCACTTTGAGCCCGGGATCAACGAAGACCTCGGTGCTACCAATATCTGGGGCACGCAGTTGCTCGATCATTACCGCCGTCAGGCAACTCGCGACGGGGTATTTTCGATCTGGTATGGCAAGGGCCACGGCGTTGATCGCAGCGCTGATGTGTTTCGCCAGGCGAATATCCAGGGCACCTCGAAACTCGGCGGCGTGCTCGCCCTGTGTGGCGACGACCACACGGCGGAATCCTCGATGTTCTCCCACAATACCGATCAGATTTTTGAATCGGTAATGATGCCCCTGTTATTTCCGGCAGATATTGAGGAATACCTTACCCTCGGTTTGGCCGGCATAGCACTGTCACGGTTTTCCGGGCTCTGGGTGGGTTTCAAGACCATTACCGAAACAGTAGAGTCCGGATCTTCTATTCTCGTGCCTTCGCTGCCGGAATTTGTGCTGCCCGGAGAGTTCCCAATCCCACCCCATGGGCTCAATTACGATCCCAACCTTAACTGGCCCGCCGAACGCATGGAGTATGAGCGGCGCATGCTGGAGGAACGGCTGCCTGCAGCACAGGCCTTCGCCTATGCCAACGGACTCGATAAGACCGTCGTTGCAGCGCCGGTGAAGCGCTTCGGCATCGTCACTGTCGGCAAGGCGCACGGTGACCTGATGGAGGCGCTGAAGCTGCTCGAGTTGAGCGAGTCGGATCTGCACCGGGCGGGAATCTCCATTCACAAGGTTGCTATGACCTGGCCGCTTGAGCCCCGTGGCATGAGCGAGTTTGCCCGTGGCATGGACCGTATTCTTGTGGTGGAGGAGAAGCGCCCGCTGGTCGAGGACCAGATGAAAAATCTTTTCTACGGTTGGAGCGACGCGGATCGGCCTCGGGTAAGCGGTAAGAAAGACCTGAATGGCAATGATCTGCTGCCGGCAATCTGGGGATTTGGTCCGGATCAGGTGGCCAGGGCAATTGCCCGCTGGCTGGGTGATACTGAGCTGGCCGAGCGGCTGGTGCGGTGCGCGGAGAGGCTCGGCACCAATGTTGTGCCGAAAGCCGAAGGGCTGCTGGCGCGTGAGCCGATTTTCTGTGCCGGCTGTCCGCACAATTCATCGACCAAGTTGCCCGAGGGTAGTACCGGTAGCGCGGGTATCGGCTGTCATATCATGGCGCTGGGCAAGGGGCTGCGCACCGATACCTATTCGCATATGGGGGGGGAAGGCGCACACTGGGTGGGGTTGCATCGCTTCTCCAGCGACAAGCATATTTTCCAGAATATGGGTGACGGAACTTACAACCACTCCGGTTTGCTGGCGATCCGCCAGGCTGTCGCCAGCAAGGTCAATATCACCTACAAAATCCTGTTAAATGACGCCGTCGCGATGACGGGCGGGCAGCCCGCCGATGGCGAAGTCACTGTGCCCACGCTGTCCCGGCAGTTGCTGGCCGAAGGTGTCGGCAGGGTTTGTCTGGTGAGTGAAAACCCGGGTTTCTGGCGTAACCAGCGCGGGCAGCTGCCAGCTGCGCTGCAAATATACGATCGCAGCGAACTGGATTCTGTACAGCGAGAGTTGCGCGATACTTCCGGCGTTACCGCCATTATCTATGAGCAGGTGTGTGCGGCGGAAAAGCGTCGTCGACGTAAAAAAGGCCAGATGCCGGATCCGGCGAAACGCCTTTTGATTAACCATCGGGTTTGTGAAGGCTGCGGTGATTGCAGTGTGCAGTCGAGCTGCATTGCGGTAGAGCCTTTGGAAACAGAATACGGCCGCAAGCGCCAGGTGAACCAGTCGAGCTGTAATAAGGATATGCGCTGTGCCGATGGTTTCTGTCCCAGTTTCGTTTCCGTTGAGGGCGGTACGCTCAAGAAGCCGGAAGTCAATGTGCTCGCACAGGCGATCGACAGTGCGTGCAGTTCGCTGCCCGCCGCGCCGCAACCACAACTGACTGAACCGCTGAATATTCTGGTGGCGGGGATTGGCGGTAGCGGGGTGTTGACCGTGGCGGCGCTGTTGGGAATGGCGGCGCACCTGGAAGAGAAGGGCAGTACCACCCTGTATTTCACCGGCCTCTCACAAAAAAATGGCGCAGTGGTGGCTCATGTGAAAGTCGCCGAGCGGCCGGAAGATATTACCACCGCGCGTATTCGCGATGGTGCGGCACATCTGTTGGTCGGGTGTGACATGGTGACTGCAGCAGCCCAGCGCAACAAATTTGCCACCGGGCAGATTCGGGCGCTGGTCAACACGGCTGAAGTCCCCGTTGCGGCGTTTGTGCGCAACAACGACATCGCCTTCCCGGCTGATGCAACCAGCGGCAGTATTGAAGCTGTTGCAGGGGAGTATTTTGCATTCGATGCCAACCGCTACGCCGAGGCGCTGTTTGGCGACTCAGTGGCAGCCAACCTGATGATGCTCGGCTATGCCTGCCAGCGCGGACTGCTCCCGGTTACCCAGAAAGCGCTGGAGCGGGCGGTGGAGCTGAACGGTGTCGCGGTCGAGAGCAACCTGCGAGCCTTCCGCGCCGGTCGGTTGCTGGCCGAAAATCCGAATGCGATCAATCAGCTGTTGGCGCCGGAACAGCCGGTGAAAATCGTCGATCAGGTGGAAACAGTGGATGCATTGGTAGAGCGCCTCGCCGGAGAGCTTAAGGCCTACCAGAGCGGCGCCTATGCGAAGGTGTTTCATCGCGCCATCACTACCCTCCATGCATCTGAAAAGCAGCTTGCTGGCAGCGATGGCAGTTTGACCCGCGCGGCCGCTGCCAGCCTGTTCAAGGCGATGGCCTATAAAGATGAATATGAAGTGGCGCGCCTGTATAGCGGCGAATCTTTCCAGCGCCAGTTGCGGGAAACTTTCAGCGGCGATTACCGGTTGAACTTCCTGATGGCGCCGCCGCTTCTGGCGCGTCCCGATGCCTCCGGCAAGGTGCGTAAAATCACCCTGGGCCCCTGGCTGGCCAAGTTGTTGCCGGTGCTGGCAAAAGGAAAGGTCATTCGCGGGACTTTGCTTGATATCTTCGGCTACACCGCCGAGCGCAGGGAAGAGCGCCGTTGGGCGCGGGAAGTCCGCAATGCCGTGTTGCTCGTAGCCTCAGGCTTGAACGACAGTAATCGCGACCAGGCTATGGCGTTGCTGTCATTGCCACAGCAGGTGCGGGGTTACGGGCATGTGCGCGCGGCAAGCTACGCGAAAGTGCGGGACGACTGGCAGCGGTTGTTGGGCGGTTTTCACAGCGGGAATGCTGTGTCAGGCGCTGTCGCGGTATAGAAGAGGGTTACCCTGAGTCTGCTGCCCGGCTGCCACAGGCAAATGATTGCCTGTGGCAGCCGGGCGATCTCAGTCGAGATGCCGAGTGGTTAACTGGCTCGGAAGGAAAGGAACGGATTTACCAGCCAGCCGAGTACACCGGTTACCGCAACTGGTGCCTCTACTACCGAAAGGCACAGGCACTCCTGATCTTCCGTGGCGATTGGCCTGTGCACTTCTCCCGGACGGCGCACAAGGAAGTCTCCCTGCTTGTAGACGCCGTCTGCGTCGGAAAAGCTGCCGTGTAACACGACGATGATTTCTTCACCCCGGTGGTCGTGCTCCGCTATGCGCCCGCCGCGACAGATGCGGTGGAAGGCCACTTCGTATTTGTCTTGCGCGGTTTTTAACCGGGTCATGGTCAATGCCGGGGACACGCGCCGCCATTTTAGTGGCAGGTTGCGCTTGACCACCTTGTGGATGACCTGAGGCAGGTCCGCCAGCGCGGGGTCATTGCCGATGCGGCGCGCTGGCTGCACGGGCTTGGCCGGTTCTTCGCTCTGGTCGGGATCCTCACTGGTCTCAATGCGATCCATCAGGCGCTGCAGGGCGCTGTTCGCGACCGGTTGGGGCGCGCACTGATCGAGCAGGTTGCCGCCCACGCGGTTGAGTTGCTGGTGCTGTTGCCGGCAGTGCGGGCACAGCTGTATGTGTGTGGATACCGCGAGACTTTGTGCCCACGCCAGGTTGCCAGCGCTGTACTCAAGCAGCATGTCCGCTTCAGGGTGATATTCTGGATAGTGTCGACTCATACTGACCTCGTTCACTCGGCACGCTTCATCGCGCTGTGCAATTTCTTCAGCGCGAGTCGAACCCGGGATTTAACGGTACCCAAAGGCAGACCAAGTTCCTCAGCGATTTCACTGTGAGACTTGCCCTCGATGTAGGCTTTCTCGATAACGTGGCCCTGTTCTGCCGGCAAACTGCTCAAGCCTTCTGCGATATCACGCTCATTGCGTGATTTCTGGAGCACGGCAAATGGCTGACTGTCGGGAGATTCATCCCAGATGTCGTCTACTTCGATCTCGCCATCCGTCACGTGACGGCTATTGCGGCGGATAAAGTCAATTCGACAATTGCGCATGATCGTATAGACCCAGGTGTTCGCAGATGCCTTGCGCGGATCGAAACTGGGTGCCTTGCGCCAAACCCGGAACATGACCTCCTGAACCAGCTCGTCTGCAGCTTCGTGGCTCATTACCTGGTTGCTGCGGCTGTGATGAAAACCTTTGATCAGTGGGGCAAAGTGATGGAACAGGCGTTCGAAAGCCTGCCGGTCACGCTTATTGCCTACCAGAACCAGAAGGTTGCTCCAGTCATCGTCGCGAGTTTGCTCTATCTTCACCTGATATCCGTGGATGGGTTGCTCCTGCGTCATCATAGCGGTCTGCTCTGGTTTGTCGACGGTTTCTACGGTGCAAACACACGGCTGGATCACTCCAGGTTGCAATTATCTGGCGGCAGATGGCTAAAACCCGTACCGTAGGGTCACGGTTCGTGAAAATCCTCCTGCGCGCTGATCCAGATTGCCTGTGGTGGCGTAAGTACCGGTAACTGAACAGTGATGGAAACTGCCATGCCAAACCTGCTGGCCGAACTTCAGGCTTACTACCGAAACTTTTTAACGGCTGACCCCGAGCAGCTCGGGCTTTTCTATAGGCCCGATGTAGTATTCCGGGATCCGGTGCATGAAGTTGCCGGCCTGACCGCTGTGCGCCGTTACTTTGAGGGCACCCGCGAAGGACTCAACAAGTGTGTATTCGAGTTCGACAGCCCGGTAGTGTCCGCCAATGGCGCATGCCTGCCCTGGCATATGCACTTTTCCCATCGCGCTCTTCAGGGGGGTAAGAACCTCACCCTGCGAGGCTGCAGCCTCGTTCAGTTTGAGGACAAGATCTACTTTCATGAAGACTTCTACGACATGGGCGCTATGGTCTATGAGCGGGTGCCCGTGGTCGGAAGCGTGGTGCGGGCGATCAAGTCACGCATTGCCCGAGCAGGGGAGGGCTAAGGAATGTGGGAGATTCGCGACAAGAACATCTGGATTACCGGCGCCAGTTCTGGCGTCGGGCAAGCCCTCGTCAAGTTACTGGTGAAACGCAACAATTTCATCATTGTCAGCAGCCGTTCACGGACCAAGTTGCTCGAACTGCAGATGCTGGCGCCCACGCGTATACGCGTGCTGGACTGTGACGTGGGCAATGACGAAGACATGGTGCGTGCGCAGCGCGCCTTGTCTGAGCTTACGGATCAGTTGGACCTTGTGATTGCCTGCGCTGGTACCTGTGAGTATGACGATGGTCTGCAGCTGGACATCGCGAGCTATCGACGGGTATTTGACGCGAATTTTTTCGGGGTGGTCAACACCTTGCGCCTGGCACTGCCGCATCTGGCTCGCGCCATGTCACCGGCACAAAAACCGGTGTTTGCGGCTGTCGGCAGTCTTTCCTCGGTGGTCGGCTTCCCTCGCGCGGAAGCATACGGTGCCTCCAAGGCGGCTTTGGGCTATTTTCTTGATGCTGTGCGCGCCGACACATCGCGCGTGGCACTGAGCATCGTGCACATCCGGCCGGGTTTTGTGGATACGCCCCTGACTTCCACCAATGACTTTTCCATGCCTTTTCTGATGTCGCCGGAAAGTGCGGCTGAGCGTATTTTGAGTGGTCTGGAAGCGGGGCATAAACAGATAGATTTCCCCCGACGCCTGAGCTTGCCGCTGCGATTTCTCGGCTTCTTCCGCACCCTTTGGTTTCGATTCTGTGCTCCCAAAATAACTCGAATTTACAAACTGAGGTTCCACTGATGCGTATTGCCATAATCGGTAGCGGCATTTCAGGTCTTACTGCTACCTATTTACTGAGCCGAAAGCATGAAGTTACGCTGTTTGAAGCGGACAACCGCCTGGGAGGGCATACCGCTACAGTGGATGTCGATGAAGATGGTCGCAGCCTGGCGATAGATACCGGTTTCATTGTTTACAACGATTGGACCTATCCCAATTTCATCCGTTTGCTGAAGCAGTTGGGTGTGGAATCCCAGCCGACGGAAATGGGCTTCAGCGTCTGTGATCCGGTGGCGGATTTCGAGTATGCGGGCAATAACCTGAATAGTCTGTTCGCAAAGCGCAGTACGCTGCTTCAGGCTGGCCACTGGCGTATGCTCAGGGATATTTTGCGCTTTAACCGGGAGGCCGTGCGGGACTGGGAGCGTGGTGCCGTGAGTGAAGTGACCACGCTCGGGCAGTACCTCAGCGACAATGGCTATTCCCGGGAATTTAGCGAGCGTTACCTGGTGCCGATGGGCTCCGCAATCTGGTCCGCCAGCCTGGCGCAAATGCGCGAATTTTCAGTGGGCTTTTTTATACGTTTCTTCATCAACCACGGTTTGCTCAATATCTTCAACCGGCCCCAGTGGCGGGTAATTCGGGGAGGCTCGCGTAGCTATATTGAGCCCATGGTTAAGTCGTTTGCAGATCGTATACGCTTGAACACCCCGGTAACCGCCGTACTGCGCCGCGAAGACTTTACGGAAGTGGTTACTGGGGACGGCACTGCGGAGCGCTTTGATGCGGTAGTTTTTGCCTGCCACTCGGATCAGGCGTTATCCAGCCTTGGTGATGCCAGTGAGGACGAGCGCGCGATTCTCGGGGCAATACCGTACGCAAAAAATTCCGTGGTTCTGCATACCGACAAAGGGCTTTTACCCAAGCGGCGACGCAGTTGGGCGAGCTGGAACTATCGGTTGCAGACGGCCGAGGATCAGCTGCCGGTTTTGACCTACAACATGAATATCCTGCAGGGGCTGGACAGCAGCAAGACTTATTGTGTAACACTGAATGCAGACGAAGCCATAGATCCAGATCAGGTAATCGGGCGCTTTGAATATGCCCACCCACAATTTTCCGTTGAGGGGATGCTGGCTCAGCAACAGTGGGAAAAGATCAATGGCGTCAATCGAACCTGGTTCTGCGGCGCATATTGGGCAAACGGGTTCCACGAAGATGGCGTGAACAGTGCGCTGCGTGTGGCTGAGGCATTTGGGGTAACACTTGATGACTGTGAGCCGTGTGTTGCGGCGGAGCCGCAAGCAGGCGTGATGGGGGAGCCTGCCTAGTGGATACCCCCTTGCGGAGCGCAATCTATCGCGGCTGGGTGCAGCACCGTCGATTTTCCCCGCGGCACAACAGTTTTCGCTACCGTGTGTTTATGCTGTATCTGGATCTGGCAGAGCTCGACAGAGTGCTGGCGTTATCGCCGCTGTGGAGCACGCGGGTGGGCGCACCGGTTCGGTTCCGTCGCGAGGACTTCTTCGGCGATCCGGAAATAAGCCTCGATGAAGCGGTGCGCCAGCGCATTGAACAGGAAACGGGCGAACGGCCCACCGGTTCAATCAGGATGCTGGCCAACTGGCGTTATTTCGGGGTTAATATGAACCCGATATCGGTCTACTACTGCTTCGATCCCGAGGGGGAACGGGTGCAATGGCTGTTGCTGGATGTCCACAATACGCCCTGGAACGAACGGCATGGATACGTCCTGGATTGCCGGCAAGGCAGCAGTGTACAAAAGGCCGAATTCGCCAAGGAAATGCACGTTTCGCCCTTTATGCCGATGGCGCAACAGTATCAGTGGCGCAGCACGACGCCGAGGGAGCACCTGTCAGTGTACTTGCAGAATCTCGAACAGGGAGACAAGGTTTTGGATGCGACGCTGGTATTGCACCGGGAAGAACTCAGCCGCAAAACCATGCTCCGTATCCTGATCCAATACCCTTTCATGACCGTAAAAGTAGTGGCTGCCATATATTGGCAGGCAATGAAGTTGTGGCTAAAGCGCGTGCCGGTATTTACTCATCCGCAGCGCGCCGCCGGGGCTGAAGCAGGAGGAAAGCGCGGATGAAAACAATCGAACAGACTATCTATAGCGACAAGAGAACAGAGCCAAGGCACTGGTTGACGGGGTTGGCCAGACGGCTGGTGCTGGCCAAACTGAAGTCGCTGGAGGAAGGGCGGCTCATCATCGAGGAGCCGGATGGTACTCGGCATGAGTTTGGCGAGTCGGAAGCAGGCGCGCGCATCTGTGCACGTATTTCCGTCAAGGATGAAAACACCTACGTGCAGGTGTTGCTCAACGGCTCCATTGGTGCGGGTGAAGCGTATATGCAGGGATCCTGGCGCACGCCGGATCTGGTAGCCGTGGTAAGGGTGATGGTGGCAAACATGTCACTGCTGGATGACATGGATTCCCGCTGGACATTCATGCACCGGGCGTTCTTACGCGTGTTGCATCGCATGAACAGCAACAGCCAAAGCGGCTCGCGCAAAAACATTGCCGCACACTACGACCTCGGCAATGATTTTTTCCGATTGTTCCTCGATCCCACCATGTTGTATTCGTCCGCGGTGTTTCCCTCCGAAACCGCAAGCCTGCATGAAGCTTCGGTGAATAAACTGGAGAAAATCTGCAGCAAACTGCAACTGACACCAGATGATCACCTGCTGGAAATCGGTACCGGCTGGGGTGGCCTCGCTGTACATGCGGCCAGAAATTATGGGTGTCGTGTTACCACCACGACGATTTCCCGTGAGCAACATGCCTACGCGAAAGCCTGGGTGGAGCGCGAGGGGCTGCAGGATCGCGTTACCCTGCTAATGCAGGATTACCGTGAGCTGAAAGGGCAGTTCGACAAAATTGTCTCCATTGAGATGGTGGAGGCCGTGGGTTACCAGTACTACCGGGAGTATTTCAGCCGCTGCAGCCGGTTACTTAAAGAGGATGGCCTGATGGTAATGCAGGCCATTACCATCCAGGATCAAAGATTCCACAGCTACCGCAAGCAAGTGGATTTTATCCAGCGCTATATCTTCCCCGGCGGCTGTCTGCCGTCGAATCAGGTCGTGGCGGATCATATCGCCCGCGACACCGATATGCAGATTGTGGCATTGGAAGATATTACACACCACTACGCACGAACCCTGCGCGCCTGGCGCGAGGCCTTTTTCCAGAATCTGGAGGCAGTGCGGCAACAAAACTTCGACGACCGCTTTATCAATATGTGGGATTTTTATCTCTGCTATTGCGAGGGTGGATTCCTGGAGCGGGTAATCAGCACCGCACAGTTTGTGTTCGCGAAGCCCCGTTGCCTGAAATCCAGTTTCTGACGGGAGTGCATTGTGTGGCGCACAATAACTAGCGGTATCCAGTTCCAGCTCGCCTGGCTTGTGTGTGTGCTGGTAGCAAATCCCTTTATCGTCGCGCTCTTTACGGCCGGCAATATCTGGGTTCATTTGCGGTTTGTGGCGAACTTGCCCCGGGAGCCACTCTGGTTGTTCGGCATTTGGGCGGCTGGCGTGCTTCTTGATTGGGTGTTGTTCGCCGGTGGCCTGCTGATCAATCGGGATGGCAGCTTGATGCCGCCGGTTTGGCTTATATGCCTGTGGGCCAATTTTGCCTTGGCATTGCGTTATGCATTTGGTTTTTTGCGAAAGAATCTTTGGATTGCCGCCGCACTAGGCGCTTGGGCTGGGCCGTCCAGCTACTACATTGGCGCCCAGCTGAATGGGGGCGTGTGGTTGATGCAACCCATCGTCGTCACATTGCTAGTGTTTGCATTGATCTGGGCGCTATTCCTGCCTTTACTGGCAGGGCTTTCCCGGCCTGGTGTAGTGGAGGGGGTTGGCTGATGGTGTCGGAATGGATGCTTGCGCTGGCGGTGACTGCCTCTGCTTGTGGTTATGAAGGCGAGGTATTTGCTACCGGTATCGCGCGTGATTTGTCAGACGGTAGACTGGCGTATTGCGAGTATCACCTGCCTGCGGAAAATGACAGCCGGCAGGTGCTGTATTACAACCCGGAAGGTAACCTGATTGCGAAAAAGTATCTCAAAAGGGTGAACTCACCCCTGACCGAAGTATTCCAGTTGGATCTTCGCCACGGTGAGCAGCGCCAGGTGCAGAAGACGTCGGCGGGCTGGACACTGGGCTATCAGGAGAAGCGCGGTGTGGATGGCAATTATGTCGATCTGCCCGCTGAAGATTTTGATGTAATTGATGCTGGTTTTGACGTGTTCGTCAGGCAGCACTGGGCGTCGCTGTCGCGTGGTGAAATACTGACCTTCAATTTTGCCTCACCGGTACACGGGCGGAAAATCGGTCTGCGCGCGCAGCGCACCGAGTGTAAGGATTCCTCGAAAAACAGTATTTGTATTTCGGTGGATGTTGCCCAGCCATTGCTGAGGCTGTTCGCAGGCAGCCTGTACTTACAGTATGACGAGGACAGTCGCAGGCTTCAGGTTTTTGAAGGCGTCAGCAACCTTGTCGACGCGCGTGGTAAAAGTCAAAAAGTTCGGATTGGATATACCTATCCGGAATCGAATTAGAGCGAAACTTCGCGCTCGCTGAGCTCGCCTGATCCAGTGTGCTTCTTACTATCCCGGCAGGGTTTCCCGCTGCCGGCCTCCCTTTCCGTATAGTTTCTCCGACCCTCAGGTCATCTATTTTTGCAGCTTCCGCTGGCGTGTACTTCAACTGACGTCTAAACCTAAAGAGGATGCAGGCGACAGACGTAGTGAGGAGCGCCAAGTGAAATTGCATATTTTGGCCGCTGTGGGCTTGAGCGCAGCAACCTTATTCGGGTGTGCCTATCAACCGGAGCAGGTACCTGGTGCAGGAAATGTGGTGATTGATACTTACGGCGTGAACATGCGCCAGTATCAGCTGGATCTTGCCGACTGCAAAGGGTTATCCATGGCTGCGAGAAATGATGCTGGGCGGCGTGGCGTGGTGCGCGCAGCCGGTGGTGCATTGCTCGGCGGGGCACTGGGCGCGATTATCGGCGATACCAGCAGTGCTGCGGCAGCGGGCGCCGGAGCCGGCGCTCTGTTAGGTGGCGTAAGTGGCGTTGGCAGTGCCAATGCGGAACAGAATTACATCGTGCGCAACTGCCTGCGCGGGCGCGGTTATCGGGTTTTGAATTAAAGCAGGTTTTGTATTCGGCAACTCACAGGACTTTGCTCTTCGGCCGGACATTGATCCGGCCATTTTTTTGCCTGAAATTTTCGTCAGTAAAAGGCAGGAATAAAAAAAGCCCGCCGGGTGGCGGGCTTGGATGTTAGTGACCTTGTTTAGGGAGCGAGCGGAATGTCCACCACGGACTTTCCGTTTGCGTTGGATATGTGCGGCATGTCGCAGGGTTGCGTCATGTCGTGGGCTAGCCCGGTAACGCCCTGCAGCATTTCCTGGAAGGTAATGATGCGATTTGCACTACCTTCCATACCCACTGCCGGAATATTTGCCAGCTTGGTACGACCACTGTTGTCGTGGCCGTTGGGCACACAGATCTGCGGATGGTCAAATTTGCCCTGCTGATAGGCAGCGCCCCAGTCTGTCAAGCCGGTTTCCATCATTTCGATCATGGCTGCTTCACGGTCGGCGCCCACGTCGAAGACCCGCAACCCCGCATCCAGATTGGCCTTGTTCAGGTTACTGAAGCTGAAGCGCTGGTTGTCTGGCAGATCGAAATCCACCACGCGCTTGTAGAACTCCAGCATCTGACGCAGGTTCATCCGCGAGCCGTTGTGTCCATACGGGCCGGTAAACTTGGTCATCCGAATTGAGGGTGTCTTGAAGAAAGCATTTCGCAATGCGATCTCGGTGGGCGCAACGTTGGGGTCGCAGACCGGGTTTGCCGCCGGATCGCAACCCAGTTTCATCGCGAAAGCGCGGGCTGAGAGGTCATCCGGGCGATAGGGCACCTGGACACCACCCTTGCCAATACCCGCGTTCAGATTGTCCGCGATCTTCTGGATCACTTCCTTACTGTACGGGGCAGGCAGTTCGCCAGGCAGCATACCGATCAGCTGGGCGAGCCTGGCCTTCGACAGGGGAATGATCCCGCCTGTAGAAGTGGCAATACTGCCGCCGATGCTGAGATCCTCGCCGGTAGGTCGAATCGCCAGGTTGTAGAACCCGGAGTCGTAGACCCCTTCGTTGTCGAAGGTCGCCATGCGTTCCAGAATCGCCGGAATTTCCTCCGGATCTGCGGGAATGTCTTCCGCGCCGAAGCCGATGGTGCCGCTGATTGTTGCACCAGTGAACTCGGCGGAGGTGTGACAAGCTGCGCAGTCGGTCGCACCGGCCTGGAAGCGTCCCATACCTTCATCGATATTCTGGATGGTGGCGAATGCCGCCTCACAGACCCGGGAAGTGTAGGGGGGCGTGCAGCCTCCAATTGGTTCACCCGCCGCGAGAGGGCCACTCTCTGGCTGATTCGGCGCTTTGGGCGCTTCAGTACCGGTTTCGGCTTTCGGATGGATGAACTCCGCCATTTTCATGGCGCAGGCTTTGTATCCGCCCAATTGGCCGGCGTCGGTCTTGTCCAGCGCAGACATGGCTGCGCAATCTTCCAGCGGCAGATCGCCGTCAGGCTGCATACCGGTCCAGTCCATCAGCAGCACCATTCTGCCGTTCACACGGGTGAACTGCTGTGGTGGTGAACCTGCTGCGGGCTTGGCCTTGCCGATATCGAGGCGGGTCATGACCCGACCATTGGTGTTCTCCACAATGGTGCTCGGGCCGTGGTCGCCATCCGGGTCGGGATCAATTAGACCGCCCGCCATCAGGTCAACGATAGTGTTGCCGGTGGTGAGGGTTGCCTCATAGGCCTGTACCGCGAGTCCCCAGAAGAGGCCGAAGTTGACTTCCATCAGCGTGCGGTTCTTCGTGTTCCAGTCGCTGGTGCAGGAGCTCAGTGGCAGCTTTTTCTTGAACTCGGGCCACTCCAGGCAGACGTCGTTGTAACTCCCGTCCCCCCAGAATTTCTCCAAGAAAATTTCCTTGATGAGGTCGCTGTACATGACATTGAGTCCTGTACCTTCCGTAGCACCGGGACCACAGTCGGTCATATCGCTCAGCAAGGAATCCGTACAGCTCACTTTCTGGCCCCATAGTGGAACCGCGTTGAGCAGTTTATGCCCCAGGTTGTAACTGGGTAAGCCGCTACCGCCACGCCCTTCGAACTCCATCTCCAGCCGGCTGCCAATGGGGCCGACCGCCTGTGAGGCGAGTGAGGAAAATGGAATCAGCACGCCCAGCTCGCCGGCATAGCTGCCGCCGGTATACACCGTCACCTTGGCATCCGGATCGCGGAAGCCCAGGGTGTTCACGCCATTGAAGAACATGTCCGCGCGGCCGTCCCAGAAGCTGCTCTGGTTAAAGATCGCGTTATAGGTGGTGGGTGTGTTGCGGGGTTCTACCCGGCGTACGGTGTAGACCTGAAGGATCCCTTCCAGAAGATTGCCGAAGCCGCCGAACAGGTCATCGTTGTCGTCGAACCCGTCGTCGATCTCCCACAGGGTGCCTTTTTCGCGAACCTCGTTTTGCTTGAGGCCCTGGAAGGTCACAGCGCGCATGCCCTGAGAACCGACGATGTCGTTGACGTCGGAACCCTTGATGCCGTTGAGATTGAGCAGGGGCACCAGGTTACCGGGCGTACCATCAGCCTGATCAGGGGTTCCCCCTGCGCCGATAACCGCGCTTTCGCTTACCGGCAAACCCCGAGGCGAATTTAGGCCGCCATAGTGCGAAACTTTCAGGGTTTTATTTACGCCCAGTAGCTGATGGCTGAAGTCGCCGCGGGGGAGCCCCGGGCTTACCGAATTGACTTTGCGGATATCCGCACCGGAGTTGTAGTGGCAACTGGCACATGCCTGGATACCATCACTGCCCGCCTGCATCTCATGGAAAAATGCCTTTCCCAGTTTCTGCAACTTGATGCGGTTGCCAGGCTTGGTGATCTGCTCCCATTCGGCCGGGTCGAACCCGGGGCCGTCGCCGTCCAGCAGCCCGAGCATGTTTACATCGGGCACTTTGATTTTGTTCAGTGAGGGCGGCGCGGCCGCGAGTGCCGGGCCCGCCATCATCGATAGCGAAAGTCCCCAGGCACCGCCGCGTTGCAAGAACATTCGCAAGAACTTCTGTCGAAAACCTGGTGGTTTGGGAGATACGGGGTTAGGTGCGATACCTGTGGCATGTGACTGCCGTCGGAGATCGCCATTACTGCGTGGCATGGCTAGGTCCCTCTCGCTGGTACGGAATACAACATGAGCGCCACCTAAAAAACCACCCTCCAAAGGAGAGGAACGCTCGTGGCGTAATTTCCACCTTTATGGAGGGTTGGTTAATTTCTAGGCAACATTTAAAAGGTAGGTTTCCGTTTTGAATATGACAACCACAAACAGGCCTTCTCGGTTATAAAGTCTGGAAAATTTATCCGTGACTAAATTTTTCTTGGGAAGTGCTTCCCATTTTTCCCTTGAAATAAGATGTTTTTCTTAATTTGATGCTGAGCGCGAATGCAGCTTTACTGGCTGAGCGGGTGCCGCTTATGGATTCAAAGTGGAATTTTATTGGCAGCCTTTGATCGAGGTATGAGAATTCGGAATTGACCCTGAATAATTTCTGCGGGCTGTTGACCACCATTTGTCGGTGTAAGTGGCGACTGAAATTGTGCAGCCAGATCCTGGTTTTGTGAGTTTGCAATTTTACTTATATAGGAAGGCCCGATTGGAATATGTGTTCCTGCGATCAAGGCAAGGGGGGGCACGGCGATGAAGAAACACAATATCAGGGAAGCGCAAACCTTCGGCGGAGGAAAATATTTTTGAGCCTGCTGAAATACTGTGCCGTGTTCTTTTGTTCCTGTTTTGCGGCCAGATAAATAATTGCGCCATTGAATGTGACGTGTATCAACTCGCTGGCATGAAAACCTTTAAGGCGGCGCTTAATTGTTTCCGCTCTGCCTTTTTTAAGAGCGGTTTGATCAATAAGTGCACTTTTTTCCTAGCTTTTCCAAACTTCCCTCCCATGGATGAATGCTGTCAGTCGACCAGAATTTAACTCGATTGTTCGTTATTCGATCTTGCTGTACGAAATAGCTTCAATCGCAGTAAGGCGTGACGAGAAGGAAATTCCAGAATGTTGCTTTCTGCGACATTCGCAGTTGGACTCCGTAATCGGCAAGTCTCGCAATCAAGTAGTTCTACGTCTGCAACCGAACTTGGCCTCTGATCTTTGGCCGCTGGGGCGAGAGCCTATTGCCAGGATCCTGTTTGCGTCGATTTGTAGTGGCGTAGCGTTTTCACAGTTTGATGTGCCCGGAAGCACGGAGCGGTGTTGGCAGGTTCAGTCCAGAGGTATCTGGCTGCTGGCATCCGATCTAAAGGAGTTAGTCATGAAGAAGTTTTCACCCGTTGCCGCGACACTGATGTTCGCTGTAAGTGCGGCTGCGTTAGCCGATAACAACACTGCTGTTCAATTGCAGGGTGGATTCGCCAACCACGCGAATGCCGACCAGGCCAGTTTATTTGCACGCTACAACTACATTGAGCAGGTACAATTTGGCTTTGCGAACAAAGCGGATGCCGTGCAGGATGGCACCGAGTTTTTCAGTTCCATCAAGCAATACCAGCACGGTGCGCTGAACAAGGCGTACTCCCTGCAGGATGGCGGTTTGTTTAACCACGCCTATATCCACCAGTCTGGCGCCAAAAACAGGGCAAATACCTATCAGCTCTGGTCTGTCGGCAACATTGCCAAAGTGGATCAGTCCGGTTATTTCAACAAAGGTGAGGTCTACCAGAGCTTTGCTGAATTCAACTATGGTGCCGTAAGCCAGCACGGCAAGGGCAACAAAGGCCAGGTAAACCAGTATTTCACTGAGTGGTCCGTTGGCGTGGTCGATCAATACGGTCACGAGAACAAGGCCACTACGGATCAATATGGCGAGGGGTTGGTTTCCTATACCAAACAGTTTGGCATTGCCAACAAAGCGAATGTGGCTCAGTACGGTTATTACAATGACTCCCTGATTATTCAGGGCGGTATTTATAACCGGGCAAATGTGGAGCAGTTTGGGGAAGACCTGAGCCAGTTCACGCTGCAAATTGGCCTGGGTAACAAGGCGAATACCTTGCAGGAATGGTATGGCAATAGATCCTACACTGGCCAGTTCGGGATACTGAACCATCACTACACTACCCAGCTCGGCGTGTATGACAACGCCTATGCGACGCAGGTAGGCGTATACAATATTGGTGTAATCAACCAGTAGGATAGGGTATTCGATTCCCGCCTGTGGTCTGACGCAGTTGTGCAGTGGCGGGGGCGAAGCAGGGCGAACCAGAAATGGTTCGCCCTTTTTTCATGATTATGCGCTGCGCTCTTGAGAGTCAGAACGCAGCACTGTCCCAGGTTACTCGCCGAGGGTGAACAGCTGGGTGTTGCCGCCGGTCGCTACGATATTGACGGTTTTGGTCTTCTCGTTGGCGAAGCGGAACAGGTAGTGCGGGCCACCGGCTTTTGGTCCGGTACCGGACAGGCCCATGCCTCCGAAGGGGTTTACACCAACAACGGCACCAACCATGTCGCGGTTCACGTAGCAGTTACCGGCATCCACACGCTTGAAGATCGCATTGGCGCGACCCTCGATGCGGGAGTGCAGGCCGAAAGTGAGGCCGTAACCGGTGGCGTTAATACGCTGAATCACACTTTCCAGCTCCTCTGCCTTGAAGCGAATCACATGCAGGAAGGGGCCAAACACTTCGCGCTTGAGCAGGTTGATATCTTCGATCTCAACCACTTGCGGGCCAAAGAAAGTGCCTTTTTGCGGACGCGCGCTCTCGTCGAAGGCGAACACCGGCTTGGCTTCCTTCAGCATGCGCTCGCGGTGCTTTTCAAGAATGCCGAGGGCTTTTTCGTCGATGACCGGGCCGATGTCGGTTTCCAGCTTGGACGGGTCACCAAGGGTGAGTTCTTCGCAGGCGCCCTTCAGCATGCTGAGCAGGTTGTCCGCAATGACGTCCTGTACACACAGGATACGCAGGGCGGAACAGCGCTGGCCGGCACTGAGGAAGGCGGATTGAATCACGTCGTCCACGACCTGTTCTGGCAGGGCAGTGGAGTCCACGATCATCACGTTCTGGCCACCGGTTTCCGCGATCAGCGGCACGATGGGGCCGTCTTTTGCCGCAAGCTGCATGTTGATGTGCTTGGCGGTCTCGGTTGAACCGGTGAAGGCGACGCCGGCCACATGCGGGTTGTCCAGCAGAGGCTTGCCGATTGCGGCACCGGTGCCGGTAATCAGGTGCAGGACTTTCTGCGGAACGCCCGCTTCGTGCATCAGCTGTACCGCACGGTGGGCAATGGCCGGTGTCTGCTCGGCGGGTTTGGCCAGTACGGCGTTACCTGCTGCGAGGGCGGCAACTACCTGGCCGGTGAAGATCGCCAGCGGGAAGTTCCACGGGCTGATACACACAAAAACGCCGCGGCCATGCAGGCTCAGTTCGTTGCTCTCGCCAGTCGGGCCCGGCAGCACGGTGGGTTCGCTGAAATGCTGGCGTGCACCATTGGCGTAGTAACGGCAGAAATCCACCGCTTCACGCACTTCGGAAATACCATCGTTCAGGGTGCGGCCGGCCTCGCGGCAGATAATCGCCACGAGCTCATTCATGTGCTGTTCGTACAGGTCAGCGATTTTGTCGAGCACATTTGCCCGCATTTCGCCGCCGAGCTTGTTCCAGCCGCGCTGGTGTTCCGCAGCAGATGCAAAGGCTTTCTCAATCAGCGCCGGGTCAGTATCCGCGGTATAGCCGGCTACTTCGCCCGTGGCCGGATTGTAAACCGGCTGCTCTGCCTTGATCGCAACGCCGTCCACAATCGGGGCACCGTTGAAGGTCTTGCCCGCGGATTGCTCCACAGCTGCCATCAGCGGCTTCAGTGCAATTGGGTCGGTGAGCTCGACTCCGTGGGAGTTTTTGCGCGGCAGGGCTTCGTGGCCGAGATAAATATCGGACGGCACCGGAATCTGCGGGTGACGGTAGGGGTCGCAGGCTTCGCTGAGTTTCAGGGTGTCCTGCACCAGTTCACTGACCGGTGTTTTCTCATCCATAAAACGGTTGACGAAGGAGCTGTTGGCACCGTTCTCGAGCAAGCGGCGAACCAGGTAGGGAAGCAGGTCTTTGTGTGCGCCTACCGGGGCATAAACGCGCACAGGCACGCGGCGGCCGTGAACGGCTTCGATTTGATCGTAGAGCAGGTGGCCCATGCCGTGCAGGCGCTGGAATTCGAAATCGTCGGTGTTGCCGGCCATTTCCAGGATCAGGCCAACGGTGTAGGCATTGTGCGTGGCGAACTGCGGGTAGATTGCATCGCGCGCATCCAGCAGTTTTTTCGCACACACCTGGTAAGAAAGGTCGGTGTGGCACTTACGTGTGTAAACCGGATAGTCGCTCAGGCCCATCTGTTGGGCGTGCTTGATTTCGCTGTCCCAGTAGGCACCTTTAACCAGGCGAACCATCAACTTGCGGCCGCTGTCACGGCCCAGCGCGATCAGCCAGTCGGCTACGTGCGGTGCGCGCTTCTGATAGGCCTGCAGTACAAAACCCAGTCCCTGCCAGCTTTTCAGTTCCGGGTCGCGGGCGAGGGCTTCAAAAATGTCCAGGGAGATATCCAGACGGTCGGCTTCTTCCGCGTCGATATTCAGTCCCATGTCGTACTTGGCTGCAGCCAGGCACAGCTGTTTGACTTTCGGCAGCAGTTCACCCATAACGCGCTCGCGCTGGAGTTCGGTGTAGCGCGGATGCAGTGCGGAGAGCTTGATGGAAATACCGTTGGCTTCGACCACGTCACGCTTGCTGTTGTCGGCGCCGATGGCTTCGATCGCCATCATGTAAGCGTCGAAGTAGCGTTGGGCATCAGCCATGGTGCGGGCGCCTTCACCCAGCATGTCGAAAGAGAAGCGTGTGCCGGGCTTGTTCTCGGCAGGGCCGCGTTTGAGGGCTTCCTTGATGGTGCGGCCGAGAACGTACTGGCCGCCCATGATTTTCATGGCCTGCATCATGGAAGTGCGCACCATGGGCTCGCCCATGCGGCTGACCATGCGCTTCATCCAGCTGGATGGCTTTTCGGTGATGTCCGGATCCAGCTCGACGATGTTGCCTGTCAGCATCAGGCCCCAGGTGGAGGCATTGACGAACAGGGAATCAGACTGGCCGCGGTGGCTGGACCAGTTGCCAGAGTGCACTTTCTCGGCGATCAGTTTGTCGGCGGTATCGGCGTCCGGCACGCGGAGGAGGGACTCCGCCAGACACATCAGTGCAACGCCTTCCTTATTGGAAAGGCCAAACTGTTGCAGGAATGCGTCGAGGGTGCCGCGCTTGCTGCGCTGCTCGCGGGATTTCACCACCAGCTGGCTGGCAGTATCCAGGATCTTCTGTCTCAGGGCCTCGCCCGGACGGGGTGCGGCCAGCAGTTCACTGACGCACTGGTTTTCGTCGGCGTGCAGATACTCTCGAGCCTTTTGACGGGCGTTTTGCAGGTCTCCGGCGAAATGTGTAGGCATACTTTTTCCTCAAAGCTCCCAGACTGATTTTAGGGCAGGATAAAAACCCGGATTATGTGGTAAACCTTGCAGAATTAATCGCCATATTGGCGAATAGTGTGGTTAAATATAGGGCTTATCCGGTCAATCACCAGTAGGGTATTTTGCTATGTCTCGGAAATTGGAAGATCTTGATCGCATTGATCGCCAGATCCTGCGGATTTTGCAACGTTCCGGTCGCCTGCCGAATGTCGAGTTGGCTCGGCGGGTAAACCTCAGCCCCACCCCCTGCCTCGAGCGCGTCAAGCGCCTTGAACGCGAGGGGTTCATTCGTGACTATGTGGCCTTGCTTGACCCGTTGAAGGTGCATGCAGGCCTTGTGGTCTACATCCAGGTTTCCCTGTCTGATACGGCTACCGAGGCCCTCGAGGCATTCAACCGTCATGTTTCCGGTCTCGAAGAGGTGCAGGAATGCCACATGGTGGCCGGCGGCTTCGATTACCTGGTCAAAATCCGTATCAAGGATATGCTGGGTTACCGCCAATTCCTCGGCGAAAAGCTCGCGTCGGTTCCTGGTGTGCGGGAAACCCACACGTACGTCGTCATTCAGGAAGTGAAAACCGATACCTCGGTGGCGGTGCCGGATCCGGAACCCAAGTCCGGCAAGCGCTGAACTTTGCGTAACGCTGACGCTCCCGTAAGTTAGCCCTGATTTCCGTTAAGGTTCAGGTGTATAGGAAGTCTTTCCATTGGCTGGCGAAAAAACGGCAAACAATCGCGCAACGATGTATGCGCTGGCAGCGGTGCTCTGTTGGTCCACTGTTGCCAGTGCATTCAAGCTGTCGTTGCAGTATCTCTCTCCCTTGCAGCTGGTTACCATCGCGTCGGTGGTGTCTTCGGTATTTATGGCGTTGGTCGTTACCTGGCAGGGCCGTTGGTCCGATCTCTCGCAAAGCTGGAGTCACAATCGGGGCTGGTATATTGCCCTCGGTTTCTGCAATCCTTTCCTTTATTACCTTGTGTTGTTTCACGCATATGAGTTACTGCCGGCGCAGCAGGCGCAGCCTCTGAATTACACCTGGGGTGTGGTTTTGGCGCTGCTCTCTGTTCCGGTTCTCAAGCAGAAACTGCGCCGGCAGGATCTGTTGGCCGGGCTTGTGTGTTACTCCGGTGTGCTGGTCATAGCGACCCAGGGACGGCTTCTCGAGCTGGACTTCCAGCAGCCGGTGGGGATTGCGCTGGCACTGTTCAGCACTCTGATCTGGTCCTGCTACTGGTTGCTCAATACGCGCATAGGTGGCAATGCCGCGGTCAACCTGCTGTTGACTTTCCTCTGCGGTCTGCCCTGGCTGGTGGGTGCGCTGTGGTGGCAGGGCGGTTGGCAGTGGCCACCGGTGCAAGGCTGGATCGGCGCAGTCTACGTGGGCCTGTTTGAAATGGGGATAGCATTCCTGCTGTGGCAGGCGGCGATGCTGAGCTGTGACAATACCGCCCGCATCAGTAATTTCATTTACCTGTCCCCGCCGCTGTCACTTTTGCTGATCGCGCTGCTGGTGGGCGAAACAATTCATATGGCGACCATAGGCGGCCTGGCGCTGATACTGCTGGGTGTCGCCATTCAACAGGGCCTGCTGCGGCGTTGGCTATTGCGGCGTCCGGCGGTCTGAATACGCCTTAGATACGAAAATAACGATATAAATAGTGAGCATGTGCGATGAATTTTGAATTGACTGACGAGCAACAGATGATTCAGGAAGCCGCGCGGCAGTTTGCCGAAAGCGAGCTCAAACCCGTGGCGGCGGAGCTGGATAAAACCGGCAACCGGCCCCTGTTTCTGGAGAAGCTGAAGCAACTGGCTGAACTTGGCTTCATGGGGATCAATATTGATCCGGGCTACGGTGGCACCGGCGCTGGCACCATTGCATTTAGCCTCGCGATCACCGAGCTGGCACGCGGTTGCGCGTCAACGGCCACCACCACTTCCGTGACCAATATGGTGGCGGAAGTGATCCAGGCGAAAGGCTCCGAAGCTCAGAAAAACCACTTCCTGCCCAAAATCTGCAGTGGCGAATATGCGGCCGGTTCCTTCTGCCTGACCGAGCCTGCTTCAGGCTCGGACGCCGCAGCCATGCGAACCCGCGCAGTGCGGGATGGGGATGAATACGTGCTCAACGGCAGCAAGCTGTTTATCAGCAGTGCTGAGTTCGCGGGGGTGTTTGTCGTTTGGGCGGTAACCGATGCGTCAGCGCCAAAAGGCAAGGGCATTTCCTGCTTCCTGGTCGAGGCGGGCACCCCGGGCCTGATCATTGGCAAGGCGGAAGAGAAGATGGGCCAGAAGGCCTCCGTAACCAATGAGGTGGCGTTTGAAAACTGCCGTATTCCGGCAGCCAATATGTTGGGTGAGGAAAATCGCGGTTTCCGTATTGCGGCGGGCGAGCTGGCCGGTGGCCGTATCGGAATCGGTTCGCTGGCGCTGGGGATCGGTCTCGAGGCCCTGGATTGCGCGCGGGCTTACCTGCAGGAGCGTGAGCAGTTCGGCAAACCTCTGGCACAGTTTCAGGGATTGCAGTGGCAGCTCGCGGACAAATACACGGAAATGGAAGCTGCGCGACTGTTGTTGATGCAGGCGGCGTGGCAGAAAGATGCCGGGCAGTTTTTTGGCCCGGCAGCGTCCATGGCCAAGCTGTATGCTTCGGAGAAGGCCAATGAGGCCTGTTATGTCGCGCTGCAGATGCACGGCGGCGTGGGGTACACCCGCGAGTTTCCGCTGGAGCGGATGTCACGGGATGTGCGGATCACCACAATCTATGAAGGCACCAGCGAAATTCAGCGTTTGATCATTGCCCGCCATCTGCTGGAAGGCGTCAGGTAGGTCTACGGAAATCTCCGCTGATTAGTCAGCGGAGATTTCCGGATAGTGGATCTCGCAAATGTAGTAGGTGATCCACTGTTCCATCTGCTGGATTTCCACTTCGTCGTCCAGGCTTTTTCCCAGTAGCGCGCGCGCGACCGGGGAATCCATGGAAATAAGTCCCTCTTTCACATTGAATTCATCCGGGCCCACGATGCGGTAGCGCAGGCTGTTGCCGTCTTCATCTTCGAGCGTTACCCAGGCGCCGAAAAAGATTTTTTCGCGATTATCCGGAATGCGATCAACGACGGTCACTTCCTCCAGGCGCTTGGTAAGAAAGCGCACCCGGCTGTCGATTTCCCGCAAGCGTTTTTTGCCGTAGATATAATCGGCATTTTCCGAACGATCCCCCAGCTTTGCGGCATCGCTGACGGCCTGGGTCACACGCGGACGTTCAACTTCCCACAGGTGTTTTACTTCAGCGCGCATGCGCCGGGCGCCTTCCGGGGTAATGTATCTTGAGCCGCGTGGGCGCGGTGGTCTCCAGCGGCCCATCAGGTGTTGCCCTCGAGATTGGCGATTTCGATGCCGGGCCCCGGCTGTGGCAGCGGGAATCCGAAAACCCGGCTGTAAAATTCCAGTTCGCCCTCGAGTGCCATCTTGATGCTGCTGGCGCTGCGGAAGCCGTGACCTTCATCCGCAAAGGTGATGTAAGCCACAGGAAGTCCGCGTTCTTTCAATGCGCTCACCATGGCTTCGGCCTGGTTGGGCGGCACGACCTTGTCCTCCAGTCCCTGGAAGAAAATCACAGGGCAGTTCAGCTGCTCGATATGCTCGATTGGCGAGCGCTGCCGATAAATGGCTTCTGCCTCGGGCCAGGGGCCAACCAGTTTGTCGAGATAGCGCGATTCAAACTTGTGGGTATCCCGTGCGAGGGTGGTGAGGTCACCAATACCGTAGTGGCTGGCACCGGCGGAAAAGGTATCGTGAAATGCCAGTGCCGCGAGCACCGTGTAGCCACCGGCGCTGCCGCCCTTTATCAGCAGTCGCTCGGGATCCGCAAGCCCCCCATCGACCAGATAATTGGCCCCTGCGCACACGTCCTCAACGTCCAGTATTCCCCAGTTGTCTTGCAGGCGATCACGGTATTCCCGCCCGTATCCGGTACTTCCGGAATAGTTCACATCCAGAATCGCAAAGCCGCGGCTGGTCCAGTACTGAACTTTCAGGTTGAGACCGGCAGACGTCGCCCCAGTGGGGCCGCCATGGCTGAATACGATAAGTGGTGGTCGCTCCCCAGTCGGGGCCTTGAACGCGGGGTTGCACGGAGGGTAATAGAACGCGTGCACTGTGCGCTCCCCCGCGGAAAAATCGATCGCCTGCGCACGGGATACCAGGTTATCGGCGAGCGCGATCGAGCTGCTGCTGGCGAGCGTTTTGAATTCAGCGGCCGCGCCGCTGTACAGCTGAACACAAGGGAAGTCTGTGGCACCGCTGGTGATAAATACTGCGTTGCCGTCGTCGCAGCTGATGCTTTCAAAATCGCACCCCGAATGCTCCAGGGTGCGCTGGGTGTTATCCGCCAGATCCACAATGGCCAGTTGCCAGCGTCCGTTTTCGGTAAAGGTGCAGAAAATCCGATCCGGGTTCAAAAAGCCGTAAGTTGACATTCCGAATACCCACTGCGGCGTGGCGAACTCCGCGGCCTTGTTCCAGACTGGCTGGCTGTCGCCATGACGGTACAGGTTCCACCAGTTGTTGCGATCCGAAACGTAAAACAGTTCGCCGCGTTCTGACCACTGCGGCTGGAAAATGGATTCGTTGCCGGTGCCTGCAATTTTACTGGTAATGGTTGGCAGGCCATTACTGTCGAGTTCCGCCAGCATTAGTTCGGTGGCATCCCAGGGCATGCTGGGGTGATGCCACTGCAGGAAGCTCATGCGGTTCCCGGCAGGGTTCAGTGCGGGATTGGAGTAAAAGTCGGCACCTTCTGCCAATACTTGCGTCGCGCCACCGTTGTTCAGGTCGATGGCAATAATGCGCGCAATAGCTTCGCGGTCGCTCCGGCCTTCATCTTCCTGAACGCAAATCAAGCGCTGGCGCGCGTGATCCAGTACCAGGTCTGCATAGCGGTAAGGCCCTTCGGGCGTGAGGGGTTCCGGGGCGTTGCCATCCAGGGGCATGCGGTAGATACGCTGATCGGCCGCGAGGACAAAGTAAACCCAGCCATCGCCGACCACATAGCTTGCGCCACCGTACTCGTGTGCTTTCGAGCGAACGCTGAGTGGCGCGGGCAAAAGGTCGCGCTTGCCGTGCTCGCTACTGTATTCGACCAGTGCAGAGCGGCCTTTTTCTGCGGGGCGTGATTCGAGCCAGTAGGCGCGGCCATGGTACAGGCGCGACTCACTGAGTCGCACATTGCCGGAGGTCAACAGGTCTGCGCTGATTTGCGAATTCCAGCTGCCAAAAGGGGCGATGGTTTGTGCGCTGGATTCCTTTGGCGTTTTTGCATCAGACATAGGACTGGTTGTGCTCCTGAACTGCGTTATTCACTGTATTGATTGCTGCGCATTTTACGTTGGTGTCGGGGCCACACAAGGGCCCTGTTTCACAGTGCGGGCTTGTGCTAGGCTCCGGGCTATGCCTGGAACCAAGCGGTTGCTTGGTGGGTGGCCCCCACGCAGGCACTGCGGCTTGTGCATTTGCCGCGGGATACCAGTAGCGATAACAAAAAAACGATCGCCAGGAGATTGTCATGTCAGTTTACCCAGCGGCTGCGGATCCTGCCGAAGTTGTGATTACCTGTGCCCTGACGGGGGTACTGACCAACCCCGCCCAGCACCCGGTACCGGTAACACCGGAGCAAATGGCCGTGTCCGCAAGAGAAGCTTACGACGCGGGCGCGTCCGTGATGCACGTGCATTTCCGAGCGCAGCAAGCCGGCAGGGGGCACCTGCCCAGTTGGGATCCCGCCGTAGCCCTGGAGATTGCTGAAGCGATTCGCGCGGCTTGCCCTGGGGTGTTGCTGAACTTCACCACCGGCACTATCGGGCGCGACCAACAGGGCGCGTTGGCATGTCTGCGCACAGGAAGGCCCGAAATTGCCGCGTGCAATGCCGGCAGCCTTAACTACCTGAAGGTGCGCGCCAGCGGACAGTGGGCCTGGCCCCCGATGCTGTTCGAAAACCCCTTGGAAAAGATAGAAGAGCTGCTGGCGGTTTGCCGGGAAGAGGGTATCCGTCCCGAGTTTGAATGCTTCGATGTGGGTATTCTCCGCTCCGTGGGTATGTTTGCGGATGTCGGTCTGGTTACCGCCCCCAATTACAACCTGGTCATGGGTGTCGCTTCCGGCATGCCAGCGGATGCCGATCTTCTGGCGCTCTTGCCGCGTTACATGAAACCACGGGCACTGTGGCAGACCACGCTGATCGGGCGCGATGAAATCTGGCCGGTACACCGCAAAACCGCGGAACTGGGCGGGCACCTGCGTACGGGTATGGAAGACACCTTCTATCTGCCGGGTGGCGAGCGGGCGAGCGGCAATGGCGCATTGGTCGAGGCGCTCGTGGGAATCGCCGAAGAGGCCGGGCGGAAAGTGGTTTCGGCGCAAAGGGCGCGTGAAATTTTTCTGTAACGGGCTGTACGCGCCGCTGCGGTCTCGCAGCAGGGAATCCGGGGAGTGCTAGGCTTAGTTTGTACGCGTCATTCGACGCCAAACTATTGCGTTTCCAGTTAGGGCTGCCAACTCGGGCAGGCCCTCTACTGGTATGTGCTCGCGGAGTAGCGTATGCAGGAGTTCCTCGATGGCCTGACGGCCCTGGTGGGCTGGGGCAATAGCCTGACCTGGGGTGGAATAGGCGGTATCTGGTGGCTCGGAATCCTGATTGCAGCCCTCTTGCCGGCCGGGCTCTATTTCACCTGGCGCACTGGCTTTGTCCAGTTTCGCGGCTTCGGCCAGATGCTGCGGGTAATGGGGCACAGCTTCCGCAAAGAGCATGACGACTCCGTATCCTCCTTCCAGGCGTTTGCCACAAGTGCTGCGGCCCGTGTCGGCACCGGAAATATCGCGGGGGTGGCCGTGGCGATTACTGCCGGTGGGCCGGGGGCGGTTTTCTGGATGTGGGTCGTGGCCATGCTCGGCATGGCGACCAGCCTGATCGAAAATATCCTCGCGCAAACCTTCAAAGAGCAGGGGGAAGTTGCGGGCACCTTCCGCGGGGGGCCGGCCTATTACATAGACAAGGGCCTGGGCAAACGCTGGAAATGGCTGTCGGTGGTATTTTCCATCTTTCTCGTGATTTGCTTCGGCTTCTTTTTCAATGCGGTACAGTCCAACGCCATGGCGGAGGCCATACATGCCGCCTGGGGTGTCAATCCACTGTTAATGGGTGTATTGGTTTCCGTGCTTGCAGCGCTGATTGTGTTTGGCGGCATTAAGTCAATCGGCCGTTTCGCGGGAATCGTTGTGCCTGTCATGGCGCTGTGCTACCTCGCCATTGCGCTGTTTGTGATACTGACCAATATTCCCCGCATCCCGGAAGTTTTTGCGCTGATTTTCAGTAATGCATTTGGTGTGCAGGAGGCGGGTGCCGGTGCATTTGGCGCCGTGGTAGCGAACGGAATAAAGCGCGGCCTGTTTTCCAACGAGGCCGGAATGGGGTCTTCGCCCAACGTTGGCGCGGCAGCGGATGTAAAGCACCCGGTGGTACAGGGCTATGTGCAGATGGCGTCGGTTTTTCTCGATACCATGCTGATCTGCAGTGCTACGGCATCGATTATCCTGCTCAGCAACGTAGAGCTGAGTGGGGTGGTCGAAGGGGTGACCCTTACGCAGTCTGCCCTCGCCAGTGAAATCGGGAGCTGGGGAAACAGCTTTATTGCCATTGCGCTGATATTTTTTGCATTCACTTCCATCATTGCCAACTACTACTACGCCGAAACCAATATTTTTTACCTGTGGCATACCCGGACATCAATTTTCTGCTACCGGGTGTTATACATCGGCTTCATTCTGTTTGGTGCCTGGGTGGCATGGAGTGGTCGGGAAGACAACTTCCACCTGCTGTGGAACCTTGCGGACATGTCGATGGGATTCATGGCCTCGGCGAATCTGCTGGCGATTTTGCTGTTGTCCGGTGTTGCGATCAGAGTATTTGCGGATTACGAAAAACAGCTTAAGCAGGGGATAAAAGAGCCGGTATTTGACGCCCGTCAACATTATATTCCGGGTATCGAGCCCGATGTCTGGGGCGGCGGCCCGCATATTCCAGGGGAGCATGCCGGGGAGCGTCACGGCAAGCCAGGTAAGTGATCGCGTCAGGGGGTGGCCCGGCTAGCCTCGACCTCGCGGGTATCGTATTCAACCTCGTTGGGCTCGATCTGTATCAGTAGCTGTCCATTGCGTACCTGGTCGCCGGTGGCAATGCCGATGGCCGTGACCAAGCCCGCGCAGTCCGCCTTGATCGTGTGCTCCATTTTCATCGCCTCCATGGTGATGAGGGCATCCCCGCGCGCAACCGAATTACCGTGCTTGATGAAAATACCGGTAATGCATCCGTCCATGGGCGCCTCGATACGGCCGTTCCCTGACGCTTGATGCCTGGCCGCAGGGGCATAAGTCACGTCTTCGAATACCCATTGATCGCGGTCGAAAACCAGCAGCAGCCGGTTTTGTTGCAAGTGCCACAGGATTCGCTGCCGGACTCCGTCGACAGTGACATCCATGTGCTGGAGGCAAGCCTGGCCCGACGGATTTTCAGGAAATTCGATGGAGACTGCGGCCGCGGAAAGAGGGTGCGCGGAATAGTGACGGGGCGTGCTGGCGTGCAGCATTACAGAGAACTCTGCATCGCCGTCACGAAAGCGGTAGTGCCGCCCCGTAGTGGTTACCCCCGAGTGCCAGTTTACCCGCGCGGTCTGCTGATCCCGCAGTGATAGGCTGCGGGCCACGGACACATGGTGCAGCAGGGCACAACCCAGTGCACGTGCCCGCAGGGTGGTGTCGGGGTTGCGTGGCGGTGGCGAAAACTGGCGGGCAAGGAAACCGGTGTGTGCGTTGCCGGCAGTGAAGGTCGCATCCTGCAGTATTTCCCTGAGAAAAAACTGGTTGTTGCGGGGCCCTGCCAACTGCAGGTTTTCCAGAGCTTGGCAGAGTCGCCGGCGCGCCTGTTCCCGATTCTTGCCCCAGGCCATCAGTTTGCCGAGCATCGGGTCATAAAACGGGGAAATTTCCAGACCGCTGGCGAGGGCGTGATCAAGGCGAATAGGCGTGTTGACCTGGGAATGGGGCGACCGCCCGTTCGTGGGCCCCATGGCGCCAGAAGGTTGCCAGTGAAAAATGGTACCGCTCTGGGGCAGAAAATCCCGTGCGGGATCTTCCGCATACAGGCGAACCTCTATCGCGTGCCCGCGTAAACGCACATCGTCCTGGGCGATGGGCAGTGGCTCACCGCGGGCCACGGCCAGTTGCCAGGCGACCAGATCAGTGCCGCTGATCATTTCGGTGATCCCGTGTTCAACCTGCAGCCGCGTGTTCATCTCCAGGAAATAGAAATTGCCCTCCGCATCCAACAGAAATTCCACGGTACCCGCTCCGACATAGTGGCAGGCACGGGCGAGTTTGGTGGCGGCTTGTCCCAAGTTCGCGCGCAGGGCTGCAGATACTGCCGGTGACGGTGCCTCTTCGATGATTTTCTGGTGCCGGCGCTGAATGGAGCAATCCCGTTCACCCAGGTGGATGCAGTTTCCATGCTGGTCTGCAAATACCTGGATTTCGATATGCCGCGAGTCTGCAATGGCTTTTTCCAGGATCAGCTCATCGGAACCAAAGGCCGATTGCGCCTCGGCGCGGGCGGAGGCGTAGTGGGCCTCAAATTCCCGGTCGTCGCTGATGATACGCATACCGCGCCCGCCACCCCCCGCAGCGGCTTTGAGCATGATCGGGTAACCGAGTGCGCGGGCGTGGTGGCGAAGTTCAGAGAGTTCCTGGCTGCCCTGGTAGCCGGGAATGCAGGGTATCCCGGCGGCGTGGGCAAACGCTTTGGCGCGACGCTTGTTACCCATTAGTTCGATGACGTCCGCACTGGGGCCAATCAGTGTCAAACCGCCTTCGGCGCAAGCGCGGGCAAAAGCCGCATTTTCGGAAACAAAACCGTAACCGGGATGGATACAGTCTGCACCACCGGCGTGTGCGGCCTGGATCAGTTTATCGATATCCAGGTAAGACTCTTGCGGGGTATTGCCGCCTATCGCAATGGCGGTATCAGCTGCGGTGACATGGAGGGCGTGGCGGTCCGCATCACTGAATACGGCGACGGTTCGATAACCTTCCAGCCTGGCTGTATGGATAATACGCAGGGCTATTTCCCCACGGTTGGCGATAAGCAGCGTTGGCATGGCGGCTCCTCTGGCGGGAAGGGCGGCTCCCCGGGTGGAAATGGCGGTTACGATTTTTTCCGTGAAGGCAGTATGCCCATCAGTTTGCAGATGATGCCGAGCATGACTTCATCCGCACCGCCACCGATAGCGGTCAGGCGCAGGTCGCGGTAGGCACGATTGATGGTTGTTTCTTCCATATAACCCATGCCTCCCCAGTACTGCAGGCACTGATCCGGGATGCTGCGACTGAGGCGGCCGGACTTGAGTTTTGCCATCGATGCCAGGGTGGTTACATCTTCACCGCGGCAATACGCCGCGACCGCGCGATAGGTCAATGCCCGCAGGCACTCCACCTCTGTCTGCATTTCTGCCAGCGCAAAATGTACGCTCTGGTTGCTCAGTATTGGCGCGCCGAAAGCCTGGCGCTGCTGTACATAATCGATGGTGGAGCGCACGCAGTTTTCCAGCCCCATCAGCGAAAGGGCGGCACCGGCGAGCCGCTCCTCCTGAAACTGCAGCATCTGCAGCAGAAACCCCGCGCCTTCATCGCCTATTCGATAGCGTTTGGGCACCCGTACCTGGTCGAAAAACACCGGTGCAGTTTCCGACGAGCGCATACCCATTTTTTGTAGTTTGTTTCCGACTCGAACGCCGGGCAATTTCGCCGGGATGATGAGCAGCGATTTGTTGCTGTGGGACTTGTCGCCCCCGGTATTGACCAGCGTGCAAAAAAAATCAGCCTGGGTGGCATTGGTAATCCACATTTTGCTGCCGTTTACCACATAGTCATCGCCGTCACTGGTCGCGGTGGTCGCTATGGCTGAGACATCGGAACCGGCACCCGGCTCTGAAACCGCGATGGCGGCAATGGCGTCGCCGCGTATCGCGGCGGTGAGAAATTCCTGCTGCAGTTCCTCGTGCGCGAAGTGCGCCAGTGCGGGGGTTGCCATCGCAGTCTGTACCGAGATGGAGAGCGGAATTCCACCGCAGCGTGCGGCACCCAGAGTTTCGAGGAAAACCGCCTCGTAACTGAAGTCGAGACCCATGCCACCGAGGCTTTCCGGTTTACTGATACCGAGCAATCCGAGCTCGCCGAGGCGACTGAAGATTGCTTTTATCGGGAAACTGCCCGCGGCCTCCCATTCGTCGATATGCGGATTGAGTTCCTGCTCTACAAAATTGCGAACTGTGCGCTGCAATTCCAGGTGTTGCTCGGTCATGATCATGGCGGTAGTCCCGAAGCGTTATTGTTATTGTGGTTAGAATCTAGCCACACCGAATGAGTTACGGCGTGTTGGCGTCAATTCGGCGTCCCGGCAGATATCCAGAAGGAGCCCCAGCAGCGGTCGGGTATCCCTCGGGTCGATGATGCCATCGTCCCACAGGCGCGCAGTACACGAGAGGGCGTCGGAGCCGGCTTCCACAAATCGAGCCGTATCCCGTTCGAGCTGATCCAGCGCGAATTCGTCGACTGCGCCCGTCCTTTGCATTTTCTGTTCGCTGACAATTCGCATCACCTTACCGGCCTGAGGTGCGCCCATTACCGCAGTGCGGGCGTTGGGCCACGCGAAGATAAAGCGCGGGTCGAAGCCGCGCCCACACATGGCGTAGTTACCGGCACCATAGGAACCGCCCACCACGATACTGAGCTTGGGCACCTGGGCGTTGGCGACGGCCTGAATCATTTTGGCACCATGCTTGATGATGCCCCGGTGTTCCACGTCAGTGCCGACCATAAATCCGGTGGTGTTGTGCAGAAACAGCAGCGGCGTTCCGCTCTGTTCGCACAGCTGAATAAATTGTGCGGCCTTGTTGGCTCCCTGTGGAGTGATGGGGCCATTATTGCCGATCACCCCGAGTAAATGCCCCTGTATCCGGATGTGGCCACAGTAGGTTTGTGTGTCGAAGGTTGGCTTGAATGTCAGTGCGGCGGAGTCGTCGGCGATGCGAGCAAGAATTTCCTCAACAGGGTACGGCTTGCGGCTATCGGCCGGCACGACACCGAGCAGTTCTTGCGCCGGAAATCTCGGCTCGCGCCAGCCTGCTTGTGGCGGGGGATGGGAAGCGTGCGGCGCGGGACGGGGCAGGGTGGCGACGATCTCGCGGGCGAGACGGATGCCATCGCGATCATTTTCCGCGATATAGTCGCCGGTTCCCGCCACGGCGCAATGCATCTCCGCGCCGCCGAGTTCCTCTTCAGTGGCTACCTCGCCCGTTGCCGCTTTTAACAGCGGCGGGCCTGCGAGGAACATGCCGGATTGCCCGCGTACCATGACGACATAATCGGACAGCCCGGGCTGGTAAGCGCCACCGGCTGTGGCGTTGCCATGAACCACCGTCACCTGGGGAATGCCGGCTGCAGAAAGCCTTGCCTGGTTGGCAAAGCCGCGGCCGCCAGGGGCGAAGGTTTCATTCGCGTACATCAGATTGGCGCCACCACTTTGCGCGAGGGTGACCATGGGGAGCCGGTTTTCAAGCGCGATCTGTTGCATGCGCAGCGCCTTGTCCATACCTGCCGGGGAAATAGTGCCGCCCTTTACCGCATAGTTGTCGACACGCACCAGGCAGCGCACGCCACTGACAGTGCCAATACCGCAGACTGCGCCACCTCCCGCACCGCTACCATCGCGATCGTCGTACAGCTTGAAACCGGCGAGGGCACAAAGCTCTATAAACGGAGCGCCCGGATCCAGCAGGTGATTGAGGCGCTCTCGCGGCAGCAGCCACTGGCGCTGGTGGTAGCGCTCGGCATTTGCGTTTTCCGTATCGACGATGCGTTGCTCGGCCTGCCGGTAGGCCGACAATGCCTGGTGCATGGCTTCACAGTTAAGTGCGTATGTATCGCTTTGAGGATCGATTTCGGAGGGAATGGGTTGCACGGAATGTCGCCTCTGCATTTGCAACTGCACGCCCGGGTAAATGTGTGCGCTGGTTGCCTGAAAACAGTGAAACTCGCCGAAATACCGCGCGGCTTACCTCGACGGGGGCGCTTGTGCTGTTTCTGCTTTACCCCGACAATGGCTCTACGCTACCAAGCAAGCGCTTGGTTATCAATAGGCCTGGCGCCTTGTGACTCCGGCAGATTGGTTATACGGATGATTGCGCGCAGACAACAGAACAGCAGGTCAACAGAGCAGTAAAACAAGAGGCGTGAATACTTTGAGCGAAACTGAAAGACAGAGTGACCAGCCGAAGGCCCGCAAGCAGCAGGGGAGCCAACGCAGGATCCGCGGCACGCTTTCGGGAACAAGCGCAGGGGGAAAATTGATCCAGGCCATGGTGGCCGCGGGCGAAATCAGTGACCCCGAGGGCCCCAGGGGGCGCTTGCTCAATGCCGCCGCGCGCCTGTTTCAGCAGCAGGGCTTTGCCCGGACCACCGTACGGGATATTGCCGGCGAAGTGGGCATTCTGTCCGGGAGTATTTTTCACCATGTGAAAAGCAAGGAAGATCTGCTGTGTGAAGCCATGCTTGAAGTAACCCGGGTCGCTCGCACTCGAATGGCTGCGGCCGTCGCCGAACAGCAGGGTGCAAGGGATCGTCTGCGGGCCTGTATCCAGTGTGAACTCGAGGCGATACACGGGTTCGCGGTTCCCGGTTTTCCGATTTTGGTCAGCGAATGGCGCAGCCTGTCCGCCGCAAACCAGAAACGGGTGCTGGCGGAGCGGGAACAATACGAGGCTATCTGGCTTGAGGTATTGGCGGAGCGGCCAGAAAATACTGGCGTTTCTGATCCCCATTTGGCCCGGAAGCTACTGCTGGGGGCACTCTCCCATACCCACAATTGGTTCAAGCCCCGTGGCCGCGGTCTGTCTCTGGATCGTCTCGCCGCAGAAGCCTTGCTGACTGTGTGGCCACAATCCTCGCCGACGACAAAATGAGATGGCGTTCGTTCTTCCATTGTGAACCCTGTTGGCAATCCTGCACGATAGTGCTTTTTCCCAGATTCCCTGAGAACCAGTGCGCAATCACGCGCAGCTGAATCTTTTACTCTCTGGCCAAAACAGACAGCGCAGTTTCGCTGTGTTGAGTTATTGGGGTTATAGGGGGCGGCTCTCGGGAGCAACACATGTCGGGCCAGCAAAAATTTCAAATCGTCTCTTCGGGCAAGGTACTGCGGGCCAAAAATCCGGGTGAAGTGCTGGCGGAGATGGCCAGTGCGTTTTCAATTTCGGCAAAGCAGGCGCGCCAGCTCTTCCTCAAGGGGTGGGTGATCAAGGATCAATTGTCGCCGGGGCAGGTGGTGCAGTATCGCACCCAGCTCCAGCAAATCGGCCTGAAAATTGAAGTACATCCGGCGGGCAAGTTTGACAATCGGGCACTGCTGGCTCGCATCCAGTTTGCGCGCAAACGGCAGGCGAGAAAGGCCGCCGGTGCAAGCGCCCCGGATACCGTCTCCCCGCCGGCCAGGCCACTCAAGCCTGCGGAAGGGGCGGGCAATTCGGCCGCTGAGGTTGCCCCTAATGGCTTGACCCCCGGCGCCGTCCGCGATCGAGATACTGCACCTGTCCAGCAGGTGTCTGCCGAGCCAAAAACCGCGGGCGAGCGCTCGGCGCGTGCGCAACTGGCGGCACTGTTCAGCGAACAGGACGAGGTGCTGAGTGGCATCCGGAAGGTAGTTGCCGGCGGGCGATGGCGTTTCATCCCCGGGATAGCCGGTGCGGCGCTGGTGCCTCTGCTGTTTGCGGCACTGGCGCTCATTGTCGTTTATCAGGCGGGGGTGGCGGTCTGGAATATACCGGCTGCGATACTCGATGGCTCTTTCGGTGCCGGCACACTTGTGGGTAGCGGCCTGACCTTGTTGCTGCTGCTGTTTTTTTCAGCCCTGTTTTTACTGCCTTACCATCGTGGAACCACTGCCTCAGAGCGCGCCGGGATCTCCCTTGCAAAAGCGGATGCGCCAGGTGTGCACATGCTGCTGGAGGTGTTGGGCGCCAAAACCGGATTGCCGGTACCCGCTAGCGTGCGGGTAACCCCCGGCGCAGAAATTGAGGGATCCGCTGGGGGATTGCTGCCGCTACTGCGTGGGGAAATTACCCTGTCACTCGGCCTGTCCGCGGTGACCACAGTAAATGGCGGCGACAATGTGGCATTGATCAGCCGAGCCCTGAGCTATTACCAGGGGCGCCTGGGGTGCCTCGCGACCTGGCTGCTGGTGATTCCGATGCGACGTCTGCAGGGGATGCAGGATGCACTGGAAAATGAGCGTACCGTGTTGTCTGTTGGCGGCAGTGGGGGCGGGATCGCCCGATTACCGCACAAACTTCTTGCGGCGTCTGGTTTGGCTCTGATCCCACTGGTGGATCGCCTGCAGTCGCTGCATCGCGGCGCCAGCCGGCCGCTCGGGCGAGCTCTCACAGCCCGCGCCGATGCGACGGCTGCCTGTATTCTCGGCAGTAAGGGCTTCTCTGAATTTGTGGCGCGCTGGCACCAGCTCAATCATGCCGACCTGGTGACCGGGGAGATTAACCGGGAGGCCCAGTTAGTCGGCAAGCGCCTTGCGGATTACCCGGCGGCGGTTCGCTGGCTCTTTGGCAACATCGATGAAGAGACCCGCAATAACCTGGAGCTCGCCATGGACGATGATTCCGACCTGTGGAATCTGAGTGAGCCGCTCGGTACCACGCGGTTGTTTGCGGTTGAGGATCGCGAGTTTTCGCCGGTGCTGGTACGCACGGATTTCACCCTTGCAAAACTGTTTGCCGATATCCGTGATTTGAGCGCTCGCGTCAGTTCTATCGGTATCGAAGACCGCTGTAGAGCCGTCGACAATCAATCGCTGATGGCAGCCAGCAAGGAAACCGAGCACGCCCAGAGGGTGCTGGCCGAATACTTCAACCGCATCGTGCCCTGCGATCTGCTGCCGCTCCAGCTGCCGGCGAATGAGGAACTGCAGGAGCTGGATTTACAGCAATCGGTGGATTGGTTGCGCAGCCGGCTGATTGAGTTGCAGGAGCTGGAAGACCGCTACAGCAAGCTCCAGCTTCGCGGTGCGCAGATACAGTTGGGGGCAGGTCTGATTCGCAGCAATGTGAAGGTGAATGCGCAGGAATACCAGCTGTGTGGCGCCACCCCCGCTGCCGCGGATGAATCGGTGAATGATAACCGGGTGCGAATCGATGAATGCCTGCAGCAGCGAAGCCAGATCCTGTCGATGTTTTATCAGCGGATCGAGAAGACAATTGATGGCATGGACGCGGCCGCGCGCAAGTCATGTCTCGCGGCACTGGATCGACTGAGAGGGTATGAACCCATGCGGGAATCGCTCATTGCCCTGGAGCGCTACGGGGATCTGGCGAGTCTTTTGGTTGACCGGATACCCAGTACGGAGATCCCGGAATCCCTGATGCAAAAATATGTAACCGTTGCCTTGCAGCAGTGTGAAAAGCTCGTGGCGGTGGTGGAGCAGCAGGCCCATATATTGGGTGATGATCTCGCTGCTCGGCTGGCCGGTCTCGAGGATGCACGGGCGCTGCTGGCCGGTAATGAGAGTGGCAAGTCCAACCGGGACGCACTGACACGTATGCAGGCGCTGGAACTGCACTGCAAGAATGTGCTCGCACAGGTTGGCGATAGTTACCAGCAGGCCCTTGCAGCCCTGCTACAGGAATGTCTGGCGGAAGAAGGGCGGAGAAACGTTCGGCCGCTCAGGCTGGTGGGGGCGCTGTAACCCGCACTCCATTCGGGCATGGCGGCCTGGGGTCAGCCGCCAGCCAGCTTCACCTTCAGGTTTTTCGCTTCCAGTGCGGCCTTGATTTCGTCGCGCTTATCGCCCTGGATCTCAATGACCCCGTCTTTCAGGGTGCCCCCGCAACCGCAGCGTTTCTTGAGCTCGGCGAGAATCAGTTTCAGTTCGCCATCGGTGCCTTCGAGACCCCGAACACAGGTTACACCCTTGCCCTTGCGTCCCTTGGTTTCACGCTGAATCCGCACAATGCCATCGCCCTTGTGGCGGGTTTCCGTTTTGGGCTCATCCTTGATACGTCCGCGGTCGGTGGAATAAACAAGGCGGTTTTTGTCGCTCATACTGAGTCCTGAACATCGATTGTGTTTACGGCGGGGCGCAAGGATAGCGGAATCTGTGCCGGCTGTTAACGAATCGCCCAGCCCAGTATGGGCTGTAACCCGGGTGTGCTGGAAAAGGCGGCGGTCAGCTAGAATGTCACCATTTGCCCCTCGGCGGTATATGATGCCGCTTTTACGCGGCCGGCGACCAACCGCGGGCTGAGGCGCAACCAAATCAGGGAACGGCTGCATGGCATTGACGGGCACCAGAAAGCGACTGAACGAGATCATCTTCGGCACCGATACCCCGGCGGGGCGAAACTTCGACGTTTTTTTGATCTGGACGATTTTGCTGAGCGTCGTTCTGGTAATGCTGGCGTCGATTGAGAACCTGTCGGTTCGCTATGGCGAGGCATTCTTCGCGCTGGAATGGTTCTTTACGTTTCTGTTCACTGTCGAGTATCTGACGCGGATCTACTGTGCGCGGGAACGAAGATCTTACATTTTCAGCTTTTATGGCATCGTTGACCTGCTGGCCATTCTTCCCAGCTACCTCGCGCTGATCTTTACCGGTGCCAGCTATCTGATGGTCATCCGCCTGTTGCGTGTGTTGCGTATTTTCCGGGTGCTGAAGCTGGTGCGCTATCTGAGTGACGCAAACCTGCTGATGCGGTCTTTGTGGCAGGCGCGGCGCAAGATACTGGTGTTTTACTCCAGTGTACTGGTGGTCTGCATCATTTTCGGATCCATCATGTTCCTGGTGGAAGGGCCAAAGCACGGGTTTACCAGTATCCCAAAGAGCATCTATTGGACCATCGTCACGATTACCACCGTCGGTTTTGGGGATATAACGCCTCATACGCCGCTCGGCCAGACGATTGCCTCGATGACGATGTTGATCGGCTATTCCATCATCGCGGTGCCTACCGGCATCGTAACCGCAGAGCTCGCCCATGAACTCGGGCGAGAGAAGACTCTTGCGCGCTGCCACAACTGCGGCCGCGCCGGGCACGATGCCGATTCCGAATACTGCAAGTACTGTGGCTACAAGCTCGAAGACTTTGAGCCGACCCCGCCCGAGTGAGCCTGGTGAAGGGTTTGCGCTGGTGCAGTGAAGTCATTACCCTTGCCGCCCATTGCTAACCCAGTCCAGCTACAGGTAGTCATATTCCATGGACATTAACGGATACTGCGCGCCCGGGTTCGAGGCGCTATTTGACGTGTTCGCCACCAACTTTCGCGATCACGGGGATGTCGGTGCCGCTTTCTGCGCAGTCCAGCATGGAGAGGTGGTCGCTTCCCTGTGGGCTGGCGCGGAAGATCGCGCGGGAGAGCGGGCGTTCGCTGAAGAGACACTGGTCAACGTATTCTCGTCTTCGAAAGGCGTGCTGGCGCTTCTGGCCCTGCAACAGGTGGCGGCGGGTAGCCTGGATTTGGATAAACCGGTCGCGTACTACTGGCCCGAATTTGGCGCGGCGGGGAAGCAGGAAATCACCGGGCGCCAGCTGCTGTGCCACCGCGCAGGCACGATTGCATTTCGCGAGCGCGTGCCCGACAGCTTGATCTACGACTGGCCTGCTGCATTGGACAAGGTTGCGGCGACCGAACCCTGGTGGCAGCCCGGCACCGAGCAGGGCTACGCGCCATTTTTGTACGGTTGGACACTGGGCGGCTTGATCGAGAAAGCGAGCGGTGTCCCCTTGATGACTCTCTATCGCCGTATGTTGGCTGAGCCGCTGCAGCTGGACGGCGGTTTTGGCGCGGTCGGGCATCGATCCCGTGCCATAGCGGACGTGGGGCCGCTGAAAAAGCCATTGCCGGAATTGCGCGATAACGCCATCGGCCGCTCGATCAAAGAGGATCGCAAAGGGCCGGTAGCCACGGCATTTACCAATCCGGTGACCCTGATGATGGGCACGAATGGTGAGGAGTGGCGCGGTGCCCTGATCCCGGCGGCTAACGGGCACTTCAGTGCGCGGGATCTCGCGACTGTTTATGGGGATCTCGCCGCCGAGGCTCCTGCATTGTTGCCCCGGGAAGTGCTGCGTGAAGCTACGACCGAGCAAAGCAGGGCACAGGACAGGATACTTCAGGCGGAAGTGGCATTTGGTTGCGGCTTTATCCTTTCGGGCGCGGCAAGAGATTTGCATTTTGGCAGCGCGGCTGGGTTTGGCCACCCCGGTGCCGGTGGCAGTATCGGCTTTGGCGATCCGGATAGTGGTATTGGCTTCGGCTATGTCACTTCCCGTATGGGGCAGAGCCTGTTTATGGATCAGCGGGCCATTGGGTTGGTGGAATGTCTCTACCGCCTTATTTGAACAAGAGGTAGGAATTGTGTCTGAGATTGATCACGTACTGGTTGCGCGGGTGGATGAGCTGGAGAGCCGCGTGGCATTTCAGGAGGATACCCTGGCGCAATTGAATGACCAGATTGCCGCCCAGGACGCGCAGATCCGCCTGCTGGTCTCCCGCCTGCGGGAAATGACGACCAGGTATCAGGATTTGTCTTACGAAATGCAGAAAGGGCTGAAGCCGGCGGACGAGAAACCGCCGCATTATTGAATCTCCAGGCGCCCCGATTAACTGGGGGCGCCGCGCCAAAATAGTGCCTGGTGCGCCGCCAGAGCCCGTATCCGTCGCAAGCGGAGTTGGGGATAAGTCGGCGCAAGTTTCCTTCCGCACATGTTTCCTGACCACCAACACCAATCACGTTGCCCCCATTTACCCTGAGAGGTGGATTTATCTGTCCGATGTCCGGGTAAATTTTTTTTTCTGCACTTCAAGTCAAGCCTTGACAAGTTTTTTTCCACATTTAAGCGGCGTATTTTTTTTCGCTCGATGCGGGAAATAAAATTGGTACGCGGCGAGAAAGAAATCCTATAACCCTTTGATTTTAAAAGAAAAAAATGATGCGATCAAAATTTAATCAATTTGCTGGGGGGCAATGAAATCGGGCTTCGGCGCAGACTTTTCTCACTTCATGCACAAAGTTATCCACAGAACTTGTGGACGAACCCATTACACACGGGCACAGCCCCTTTTAGTGCACTTTTTACCTTGGTGTCTTCTGGGACAGGCAGTGTGTTGTTATGTGGTGCAAAACCCCCATACCGGAATTGATAGCCTGTTTTTACACGCCCGCTCACTTAGTTTTTACTGCAGTGCCAAATTTGCGGATTAGGCGGTAGACCTGATCCCGCTTTCCGCATAGTCTTCCCGACCATGGCGGATGTGGTTCAGCTACCAGTCAGGAACCGGTAGCAATACTGCATACATCGACCCCGTTTGGTGCTTCCAATGGATCAAATGGGGCGGGCCGAATTCTCACCCAACATTAGTAAAAGCGTTAGGAGAAGCTTCAATGAAAAAATGGGTAGCCATTCTTGCACTGGGTTCACTGGTGGGTTGTACCACACTGGATCCATACACCCAGGAAAGCAAAACCAGCAATGCCGCCAAGGGTGCAGGTGCTGGTGCTGTTGCTGGCGCCATTATCGGTGCGGCAACCGCGAGTAAGAGCGATCGCAAGAAAGGTGCTATTACTGGTGCTCTCGGTGGCGCAGCCATCGGTGGTGGCATCGGTTACTACATGGATCGCCAGGAGATGGCTCTGCGCCAGCGCCTGGAAGGAACCGGGGTTCGCGTTCAGCGTGAGGGTGACAATATTCGCCTGATCATGCCGGGCAACATCACCTTTGCGACCAGCCGTTACGAAATCCGTACCGACTTCTATGACACACTGGATTCCGTGGTACTGGTACTCAAGGAATTCGATAAAACCGCGATTCGCGTGAGCGGCCACACCGACAGCACTGGTTCTGACGTTACCAACCAGACACTGTCCGAGCGCCGCGCACAATCTGTTGCTGACTTCTTTGCTACCCGCGGCGTTGCTGCCGGTCGCGTTCAGGCGGTTGGTTACGGTGAGCGTTATCCGATCGCTTCCAATGACAATGACGCCGGTCGCCAGGCAAATCGCCGGGTAGAACTGGAACTGCTGCCGCTGCAGTAGCAATATAGAAGGGCGCCTCGGCGCCCTTTTTTATTGGTGAAAACGTCAGGGGAAGACGATGCTTAGTTTGCGACCAGCAGGAAGTCCGGGAGTATCGATCACCGCTCGATCAGTGTTGGTGACATTGCTGATTGGAGTCATGTTGCGAGCGCCACTAGCCTATACGTCCGAAATCCCTGAGTCGGCGGCGGTGCCGGTTTCCGGGGCCGCACGCATTGTCGGGGCGTCAGAAAATTCGCCGCGTGCCGGGTACCGCATCGACGACGGTGCGCTTGCGCGGCAATTTGAGCAGGCAGATGTGGTTGCGCAGGTGCTGGTCACCACCATCCATCGCGTTATTGACAACGCGTTATCCGAGCCGGGAATGACGGCGATTCTCGGCTATGTGTACTCCGCCAAAACTCAGGCGATCTACAAGGGTGAGGCCGGAAAGCTGCTGGCGTTTCGGGTAACGCTCGATGCCTGTCAGGACAAGCTGGAAAAGGGCAGTCGGTATCTGATTTTTGCCACAACCGATACCGAAGGTCGCTTGCTGGTCGACAGCTGCGACAGCATTTTATCTGGCACTGAGGCCGCTTCGCTGCTCGTATATTTCCATGGGGAAGGCGTGTCGGCTGAACGCGAAAAGCTTTAGCGCCAGTGCAGCTTTCCGGCCCGTTGCAAGCCTCCATCGCTTCGATAGAACTAAAAAAAATATAATAAGGTTCTGATACAACCAAAAACACTGAATATCCGGAATATAGTTCCTTGAAGTGTGGCAATTGGAGATTATTCTTATCAGTAATGGCGCAGACTTCTTCCGCATAATCCCTTGTCGAGAAGAACGCTGTGGCTCCTGCCGGGAGGTCGGAGCGATGCGGCTTCAAGCCGGCGGCGCCCGGCTTGCCACAGGCATCTCGTACGTGAACAGCGTACGCGGGTGATCTGCTCCAAACGTACACTCTCAACCACCAGGGGTCCTAGGGCATATGAAAAAATTACTGTTGCCACTGATTATTTTGCTGCTCATCATCGGTTACTTCATGTCGCAGAAGGCAGATCGCACGGTCGACGACGATTACGACAAGCTCGAGCAACCGAAGAGCGAGAGCATGGACAGCACCACGCCAGACACGACCACACCACCGGATACGGGGTCTGACTCCTCTATGCCGGATGACGATACCGCGCCAGTTATTACCGATGAGCCACCGACTACTACCGAACGCATAATCGACGAATCCAAGGAAGCTGCAGAGGCTGCAGGTGATGCGGTCGAAGATGCGGCGAAAAAAGCCGGTGATGCCATAGAGGATGCCGGTGAGGCCACCAAAGATGCCGCGGAGGATGCCCTCGACAAGCTCAAGGGTGATGAGCCCGCCACCGAAGACGAACCTCAGTAAATTCCCATGACGTAAAAAGGCCGCGACTCGTTCGCGGCCTTTTTGTTTACAGTTTCTTTTCTAAGCTTATTGAAGGGGGGTAAAGCGTTCCGTAAGCCATGATTGAACACTGTTGGCATCACAATCACGACATCCTGGAGATTCGCCCGGTTGCTGATCTGAAACCGGCTGAGTTCCGCGCGCTGGCTGCGCAGGTCGATCCGGTAATCAGTCAGCAGGGCGGCTTGTCGGGACTGCTGATCGACGCCCGGCACAATGCAGGGTTACGGAGCTTTGTCTCACTGGTGTCTCACTGCGTGTTTGCCCGCAATGAGCATCGGCACCTGCACAAGATTGCCATCCTTTCCGATAACACCCTGCTTACCCTGATGCCACAGCTGCTAAACCACTTTGTGGCCGCAGAAGTGCGCCCATTTCGCGGCAATGAAATGACCCAGGCACTGGATTGGCTTACCCATCCCGGTTAAATTCAGCGCTTTTTAGCGGATGACCCCAAATGGAACTCGCCGTCATTGCAGCGGAAGATGGTTTTTGTGCGGGCGCTGAGGCGCTGGCATCGGAACTTCAATTGCCATTCCTGGGCAACCAGCCTGCAAAGTTTGTTGAAGATTTTTCATTTGTGCTGGAGTTTGGGCCAGCGCTGCAATTGCGCGAGACCGGACGTAAAGCACCGGGCCCGGTGCTGGTGGATTTTGTTACCGGTGCAGCGGCCCACCGGCGCAAGTATGGCGGGGGCAAGGGGCAGCAGATCGCCAAGGCCGTTGGTGTGCGCGGTGGCTTTTACCCGCAGGTTCTGGATGCAACGGCAGGCCTCGGCCGGGATGCGTTTGTGCTGGCATCGGTTGGCTGTGAGGTGCGCCTGCTGGAGCGTAATCCGGTGGTGTACGCATTGCTGGCCGACGGCGTGAAACGGCTGCAGGAAGCGGCAGCAACGGATCCGGAGTTGGCCTTGATTGCCAGCCGGATGATTCTGGAAGACCGGGTGGACAGTGCGCAGGCCTGGTTGGCGGCGCAGCCACAGGAATCCCTGCCGGTGGTGTTTCTGGATCCCATGTTCCCAAGCCGGGAAAAGAGCGCCAAAGTGAAAAAAGAAATGGCGGCCTTTCACCAGTTGGTGGGAAGCGATGAGGATGCAAATGGACTTTTGGCGCCTGCGCGCGCTGCCTGTTATTACCGCACGGTAGTCAAACGGCCGCGTCTGGCGCCATTTTTGGCAGAGGAAAAACCGAACCTGTCGCTGGAGGGCAAGTCCGGTCGCTTCGATATCTATACCCGGCACGGGGTGCCGGGATGACCTTCAGAAGACGTATATCAGCAGTTGACGGCGTTTACCGCCAGGCCGCCCAGTGACGTCTCTTTGTATTTGCTCTGCATGTCGATGCCGGTCTGGCGCATGGTTTCGATCACGCTGTCCAGGGGCACAATATGCGCACCGGTGCCGCGCAGTGCCAGCCGGGCCGCATTGATGGCCTTTACCGCGCCCATGGTGTTGCGCTCAATGCACGGTACCTGCACCAGGCCCCCGATCGGATCGCAGGTCAACCCCAGGTTGTGCTCCATGCCGATCTCCGCGGCGTTTTCGATCTGCTGGTTTGAACCGCCCTGAACCGCGGCGAGTCCCGCCGACGCCATGGAGCAGGCAACACCAATTTCACCCTGGCAGCCCACTTCCGCGGCGGAAATGGAGGCATTCTTCTTGAACAGCATGCCTACCGCGCCCGCCGTAAGCATGAATTTCACCACCTGGTCTTTCAGGTCGCCGTGAACTTCCGGGTCGTGCACGAACCGCACGTAATACGCGATGGTGGCCGGAATTACGCCGGCAGCGCCATTGGTGGGGGCAGTAACAATGCGACCGCGGGCGGCATTCTCTTCGTTGACGGCCAGCGCAAACAGGCTGACCCAGTCGAGGATGGCGAGGCCCTGGCGGCGCTCTTCATCGGTCTGCTTGCTCAGTTCCCGGTAGTGCTCTTCCGCGCGCCGGCGCACGCCAAGCCCGCCGGGCAGTACGCCTTTCTGGTGGCAGCCGCGCTCGATGGAGGCCTCCATGACCTCCCAGATTTTCCAGAGGCCGTCTTTGACTTCCTGCTCGCTGCGCAGGGCTTTCTCATTGGTCATTGCCAGCTCGGCAATGGTCCAGCCCTCACGTTCACAGATATCCATCATTTCCTGGGCGGAGCCGAAGTCATAGGGCAATATGGTGGCGATTTCTTCCTTGTGCTTGAAGTCCTCTTCGGAAAGCACAAAGCCGCCACCTATTGAGAAGTAACTGCGCTCAAACAGCAGGGTATCGCCGGCAAAGGCACGGCAGGTCATGCCATTCGAGTGTTGCGGCAGGAATTCTTCCATATGGAACAGCAGATCCTGCTCGCGCTCGAAGTGGATGTTGTGGTCACCCGCCAGGCACAGGGATTGCTCGCGTTCGATGGTTGCCAGGCGCTGGTCAATGCTGTCTACCGCGATCGTGTCGGGGGCCTGGCCTTCCAGTCCCATCAGAACAGCCATATCGGTACCGTGGCCCACCCCGGTCAATGCCAGGGAGCCGTAGAGGTGCACTTCCACGCGGCTGGTCTGCGCAAGCTCCCCGCGTGCTCCCAGGTCGGTGACAAATTGATTGGCCGCGACCATCGGGCCTACGGTGTGAGAGCTGGATGGTCCGATACCAATCTTGAACAGCTCGAAAATGCTGATACTCATAGAATCGCTGTGTTTTCCCGCCAATGGCAGCTTGTGTGGGCGGCACGAGAAGTGCGCCCGCTGCACTAAGTGTAGTTTTCTGTAGTGGTTGCGGGCGTCAGAGGCATTGTTGTGGGGCATGACGCGCGCGGGCGACAACTTCGCTGATGCGGGAAGACCATGCAAGCCGCGGGAGATAATTCGAGATATTATTTGGTAGTAGCCGAGCCTGGTGTAACAAACGACTACACGTTGCCCGGCGTACAGAGAGAATATTGCGAATATTATGCGAGTTTGAGTCAGCTCGCTGTGGCCACCAGCGTGGCGCGCAGCGGGGCGGGGTGGCCCTCTACAGTTTTGCTGTGATCGTTGGGATCCAGAAAATCCACCAGGGACTCAAACGTCATCCAGTCAGTGCGGCGCTGTTCCTGCAGTGAGGTTTTATCCACGTCCACCGTGCGCACATCCGCAAAGCCCGATTTTCGCAGCCAGCTTTCCAGTGTCGCGGTCGTTGGGAAAAACCATACATTGCGCATTTTCGCATAGCGGTCTTCCGGCACCAGGCATTCGCCGGGACCGCCCTCGATGACCAGGGTTTCCAGAACAAGTTGTCCGCCTGGACGCAGGGTGTCGCGCAGCTCCCGCAAGTGATCGAGCGGGGAACGGCGGTGGTAGAGCACGCCCATCGAAAGGGTTGTATCGAATGCCTGGAGTCTCGGGGGGAGCGCCTCAATTCCAACCGGCAAAACATCAACGGGCAGATCCATGCCGAGGTATTTTTTCATCGCGTAAAACTGCGCGACAAATTTTGCTGATGGATCAATACCGATTACGCGCCGGGCGCCCGCACCAAACTGTCGCCAGCAGTGATAGCCGCTGCCGCAGCCGACATCCAGTACCAGCCTGTTCTGCAGTGATTCCAAGTGCGGGGCAACCCGATCCCACTTCCAGTCCGAGCGCCACTCGGTGTCGATAAAAATATCGAACACCGTCCATGGGCCCTTGCGCCAGGGGTGCAGCTTGCGCAGTTGGGTTTCCAGCTGCGCGAGCTGTTCGGGCGTTGCGTCATCAGCGCTGCCGGCGCGAACCTCGTCGCGGTAGTTCACCGATGATGGCGTGATATCCGGCAGGCCATCGAGGGCAGCCTGCCAGTCCGGCAAGTCGCCCCAGCGCTGGGGGGCGAGTCCTTCGGCAATCTGTTGGGGCAGGGAGGTCAGCCAGGGGCGCAGTGCAGGGATATGCTGCAGGCCGGCATAGAGCTGGGTGTAGTCGATCATTGGCGAAATACTGCTCAGCTGTCGCGCTGTTTGATGGCGATAATGGAGGCAAAGTTAAAGCACTGGAACCATACATCCACACTGTTGAAGCCTACGGACTTGAGCCGTTCGCGGTGGTCAAACAGGGTTTCCGGGATCAGGACATTCTCCAGTGCGCTGCGCTTCTGTGCGATTTCCAGCGCGCTGTAGCCATTGGCGGCCTTGAACGCGTGGTGCAGGTCGATCATCAGTTCCTGATGGTCGGTGTCGGAAAAGGCGACTTTTTCCGACAGGATCAGAACGCCGCCGGGGCGCAGGCCGTCGTAAATTTTCTGCAGGATCTGCTGGCGTTCCTCGGTGGCAATGAACTGAAGGGTGAAATTCAGCACCACCACGGAGGCGTCTTCGACCGGGACGTTTTGCAGGTTGTCACACACCAGCTGCACCGGCAGTTGCCCGCTGTCTGCAGCGAGCACGGTGCGGGCGCGGTCGATCATCGCCTGGGAGTTGTCCACGGCGATGATCTCGCAATCCGCCGCCGGGATGCGGTGCCGCATGGCAAGGGTTGCTGCGCCCAGTGAACAGCCGAGGTCGTAACAGCGGCTGCCCGCCTGGGCAAAACGCTCGGCCAGGGTGCCGATCATAGCCACGATGGTGGTGTAACCGGGTACCGAGCGCTGGATCATGTCTGGAAACACGTCGACCACAGACTGGTCGAACGTGAATCCAGCGACTTCACCCAATGGATTTGCGTAAATATCGTCTTTCTTGCTCACAGGAATTTCTCAGAGCTTCTCTTCGTGCAGGTCGAGGGCCAGGCCAGCTTCCCGGCCCTGGCTGCCAGTGACCACGGCGGTGCTCGCCTTGTCGGCCTGCAGGTAGGTTTTGCCAACCCGTTGCAGGTCTTCCAGGGTCACTTCCGTAACTTTGCGCCGGAATGCCTGGCGCACTTCGTGGGTGCGGCCATACAGCGCCGAGTGGAACGCTTTCTTGGCTTCACCCGCGGGGGAGCCCGGTTTATCCATTCCGCCGACGACGCCGAGGATGGCTTCCTCGACCTGGGATTCCTCGTGCTTGTTACTCAGCAGCCAGTCGATGGAGTCGTCGAAGTCCTTCAGGGTTTCCGCCATGCGCGGATCGCGGTAGGAGTAGAAGCGGAACGCGCCGATGTTCACATCGTGGCTCGCACCGCCGCCGTAGGCACCACCCTGTTCGCGAATGGTCCGGTGCAGGTAGCCATTGCGCAGGAAGCCGCCCAGCACCGCCAGCGCCGGTGCGTCTGCGTGACTCATGGGCACGGTGGGGTAGGCCTTGGCGCAGAAATTTACCTGGCTGTTGGCGACCCACATTTCCATCACTTTGTGCGCATTGAATGGCGCTTCGGCGCCAGCCGCCGCCACAGTGCCGGTATTCACCAGTGGCTGCAGCGCCGAGGTAAAGCCGTCCAGCTTGTCGTCCTCGCCCACCAGCAGGAACTGGCGTTCTGCGTTGGCAATCTTCTGGTGGATCGCGGCAAATTTTCCGGCGAGTGCCTCGAGGCCTTCATTGCTGTCGAGGGAGCGCACCAGTGCCTTCAGCTGCCGCAGTCCCTGCAAGCCGCCGGATTCATGGCCATCGGCGGCGGCGCGGTTGAAGCCGGCACTGGCGGCGGCCATGGCCAGCGCGTGGCCACTTCCAACAACCGACTGCTCGCGGCGCGCCAGGGTCTGCAACAGCAGCTCCTTGATGCGGGGGAGTTCGTCAAAGCGAACCTGCTCCATGGTGGCCTGCATCAGCTCGGTGAGCGCGGCCTGATTGGCGGACAGGGCCTTGCCGGACAGGATGAAATGGCCGGACTGGCTGTCCAGATTGCTGAGCTCGGTGCGGTGGCTGGTGAAGCCGTGAATGGAGCCGGCGACGGCTGCCTGCCACTGCTGCACTTGCAGGTAGTCTTTGTCGCCCAGGCCCAGTTCGCACAGGGACTGGCAGTAGTAGGGGACTAGCAGGCGCTCTTCATCGGTAAACTCCGGGAGGGTGGCAACCAGCTGCTGGTATACCAGGCCGTTGGTGCCGGCGCTGTAGCGGGAAACCTTCTGTGTGTGGTCGCCACCGATACTGACTTCCTCACCTTCCACTTTTGGCAGTTCCGGTGGGATATCCTCGACGCCGACTTTCGGCAAAATCGACTCGTCGTCTTTGCGCTGCTGGCGCTCGGCGAGCGCTTTCGCGGTCTGCACGATCTGCTGCTTCTCGCCGTCAGTAAGCGACGCCTTAATCTGGGCGAGGCGCGCTTTCTCGGCCTGTTCACTGCGGGCAGACAGTTCGGTATCCGGGGTCATCACCAGACGCACCCGGTGCTGGTTGTCCAGCAGCAGCGTGCGTGCGGCATTGGCGATGAACTTCGGATCCTTGATCTGTTCACGCAGCTTTTCCAGGGCGCTGTCGATATTCAGCAGGCCGATGGCATCGCCGCGATGGGTGGCACCGGTCAGGGCGGTGAGGATCAGCTGCAGGCCATAGGGGTAGCCATCGCCACCGATTTCCCGCTGCTGGAGTTCCAGTTGGTGCAGTGCGGCAGACACCTGTTCATAGGGCACGCCATTTTCCGCCACGTCCTCAAGCACCTTCAGAACCGCTTGCTCCAGTTCGTCGGCGCGCTCGCGCTCGCTGCCTTCAATGCCACACACGAAGACCAGTTCCCGCTGCGAGTCGTCCAGTCCGCACAGTGGCGACGGAGACTGGCCGAGATCGGTGGTTTCCAGCAGGCGCATCAGTGGCGATGCACTGTTGTCGAGCAGCACACCGGACAGGAGGTGCGCAGTCAGGGCCTGCTCCAGGTCGGTGACGTCGCCCAGCAGCCAGCCGAGTACGATGTGGGTCTTTTCGTCCTGCGGTTCTTCCGCCGGCAGCGGGTACTTTTCTTCCACCCGCACCGGAGACAGGTAGGTCTTTTCCCGCCCGACAGCGATGGTCTTGTGCAGCTGGTCAAACTTGTGCAGCGCCTTTTCCTCGAATACCGCCTGGTGTTCGGCGGCATCGATATCGCCGAAGGTCATGAAGATGGCATTACTGGGGTGGTAATGGCTGCGGTAAAAATTCACCAGTTGCTCATAGGTGAGATCCGGGATGTCCGCGGGTTCGCCACCGGAGTTGTAGTGATAGGTGGTGGTGGGGAACAGGTACTTGCTCAGTGTTTGCCACAGGCGCGAGGTGACGGAGCTCATGGCGCCCTTCATTTCATTGAAGACCACGCCCTTGAATACCAGCTCGCTGTCGGGGTTGTCGGGCTCGGCAAATTCGAGGCGATGGCCTTCCTGGGCAAAATCCAGCGGATCCAGGCGGGCGAAAAATACCGCGTCGAGGTAGACGTCCAGCAGGTTGTCGAAATCCTTGCGGTTCTGGCTGGCGAACGGGTACGCGGTCCAGTCCGAGCTGGTGAAGGCGTTCATGAACGTGTTCAGGGAGCGCCGGATCATCATAAAGAAAGGGTCGCGTACCGGGTACTTGTCGCTGCCGCAAAGCGCGGTATGCTCAAGTATGTGCGCGACACCGGTGGAGTCCTCGGGCACGGTACGCAGGGCAACCAGAAAGACATTTTCGGGGTTGTCGGCGGCAATGTGCAGGTGTTGTGCGCCGGTACGGCGGTGGCGGTATTCTTCTACCCGGACGCCGAGTGACTCGATTTCAGCACTGGTGATGGGTTCGAACGCGGGATGTACGTTGCTCAAAAGACAGCTCCAATCAATTGGTTGCGGTCGCCGCGGCGCTGTGGACGCCAGTTGCATTTCGCGGTGCACGGCAGCCGGGCAAATTCGGCGGCCATTTTAGCGCTCCGCGGCAACGAAAAGACAGGGTTGACAGGAGAGTGTTGACACTTGCGCCACCGGTGCGACACTTGTCGCGCCCGCGCCGGGTAAATCTTGTGCCACCGCCTTATTCAAAGTTGTCGCGGCCACAGAATCGCCAAAGAATTTCCGCTTTAAATGTAGACGAACGGGGGAACCGCGTTGACCTGGATGGATATTGCTAGTTTTGTTGGCTTTTGCCTCACCTGGGCGGGCTACACGGTATTTGCCCGCCGCAAGGCAAAAACCGCCTGGTGCCTTGCCTCATCCATGCAGTGGTACCGGGTTGAGTGGATGCTGCGTATGCTGGAGCGCGATATGCGCATGCCGGACGCTGCCATCCTCGGCAACCTCGAGCGGGTCATCGGCTTCTTTGCCTCTACCAGCATCCTGATTCTCGCGGGTCTGGTCACTGCGCTTTCGTCCAACACGGCGGCGGTTGAGGTGCTGAGCAGCCTGCCGTTTGCCCAGACCACCACCGTTGCCCAGTTTGAGATGAAAGTGATGGTCCTGATCCTGATCTTCATCTTTGCCTTTTTTAACTTCACCTGGTCCCTTCGCCAGTACTCGTTTGCGAATGTGCTCCTTGGGGCTGCGCCGGCGGTCGATGAAGAGGAGGTCAGCCGGGAGGATCGCCGCCGCTATGCGATCAGTGCTGCCAAAGTGATCGACCAGGCCGGGCACAGCTACAACTATGGACTGCGCTCGTTTTACTTTGCGATGGCGGTAATGGGGTGGTTCCTCCATCCGGCGCTGTTCACCCTGGGTTACCTGCTGGTGATCTGGGTACTCTATATGCGCGAATTCCGTTCCCGTACGCTGCAGGTGATTCTTGCGGCGGAGGGGCGCTCACTGGATCAGCAGCGGGACAAATAATTGGATATCCGGGAAATCCAGCGCGCCTTCGATACGCGGGCTGAACAGAAAGGCTGGCAGGCGTTGCACACGCCGAAGAACCTGGCGATGGCTCTTGGGGTTGAGGTGGCAGAGTTGCACCGGCATTTGCAGTGGCGCAGCGATGAGGAAATTTGCGCGCTGATGGACTCCGAACAGGGAGATGAGGTCGCGGCCGAGCTGGCGGATGTGCAGATGTACCTGATCAAGCTGGCGGCGACCCTGGGTGTGGATCTGGAGCAGGCTGTGCACGCCAAGATAGCGGAAAACAGCCGCCGATGAGTGATCGAAACTTTGACGATCTGGCGCACCGGTTCCGGAAGCGGATCTATGGTGGCCTGAAAGGGGATATTCGCCTCGCGGTTCTGAACCGGGATCTGGCTCCGCTGCTGCAAACCGATCAGGCGCTGGCGGTGGTTGATGCCGGCGGCGGCCAGGGGCAGTTTGCGCTCGATCTTGCCGCGGCCGGGCATCGGGTATGGCTGGCTGACATTTCTGCCTCCATGCTCGAACTGGCACGAGAACAGGTGGTGGCTCGTCAGCTGGAGTCGCAGGTGACGCTGTTGCAGCGTTCCCTGCAATCACTGGCCGGTGACGAGTCGATTCCCCCGGCAGACCTGCTGCTCTGCCATGCCGTACTGGAGTGGCTGGAACAGCCCGCAGCGGCGATCCAGCACCTCGCCGAGAGTTTACGCCCTGGTGGCTACCTGTCACTGACGTTTTACAATCGGCGCGCCCTGGAGTTCCGGCTGTTGCAGCGTGGCAGCCTGCGCCAGCTGGATCGCAACAGGACATCCGGGTACTGGGGTGGACACCCGGGAAGCCTGACACCCAGCAACCCTTTACTGCCCGAAGACGTGATGGACTGGGTGGCCCAGGCGGGGCTTTCCATCATTGCCCACAGCGGTATCCGCTGCTTTCACGATTTCATGACGCCGGAGATGCGCGACAAACTGCCAGCTGCGGCGATCGTCGAAAAAGAGCTGGAGTATTCCCGCATCGATCCCTATCGGCAGCTGGCGCGCTATGTGCACCTGCTGGTGCGGAAATGAGCGCGGCGCCCTAATCGGAAAACTGCTTCAGCAGCAATTCCTTGGCGGCATTGATGCGCGAGGCGAGGTAATCGTTACCTCCGCGATCCGGGTGGAATTTCTGGATCAGTCTGCGGTGTGCACCGATGATATCTTCGCGGCTGGCGTTGGCTGATACGCTCAGGATCTGCCGCGCTTCCTCCACGGTGAGCGGTGGTTGGCGCGGCGGTTGCCTGCCTTGTTCACCGCGCTCCTGTTGTTCCGTTTGTTGTTTCTGTTGCTTTGCCTGGGCCCGCTTGGCAATCAGCGGGGCTATCCAGGGAAGGTGGCGGCCGAATAATCGCCAGGCCCGGTTGGCGAGTGGCAGCACCACGGCAATGGCGGCACCGACCCAGTGCAAGCGTCCGCTGATGGCCAGAACCACCGCCGCCAGTGCCAGTGCGATCAGTGTCCATTGCAGAATCAGCTTGCGGCGCTGGGGCGGCGGCGTGGCTTTAAATTTTTGCAGTGCAAGCCAGGCGAAGATACCGACCGCGACCAGCAGGATAAGGCGACCCAAATGTGCTTCCTCTCAATGGGAGAATTTCAGGTCGCAAGCGTATCAGATGTCGACCCGAAAGCCGACGGCGCTGAAGTCTCCAACCACCGGTGCGGCGACGTCGTTACTGCTGTCGAAAGCATTCTCGAAGTAGAGTTTCACCCGGTCATTCCACCGGTACTGGAAACCGAGGTAGATCTGCTTGAGGCGGAACTCATTCTCCACCACCAGCGCGCGGTCGAATTCGTTATCGTCGGATCTCAGCAGGTTATGGCCGCCATAAATGGAGTAGCAGTTATTCGCGCCCCAGGTGTAGCTGATAAATGACTCGGAACCTTTGGCATCGAAGAAGTTGGTTATTCCCTCGACGGATCCCGCCGGGGCCAATTCATTGTTTTGCGATCGATCGAGCACCAGGGCGGCGTACCAGCCTTTCTCGTACGCGCTTACCCCGTAGTAGACGCCAAATGCGGCAGTCCAGTCGTTGCTGTCGGCGTCAAACACAAAGTCGTCGGAGATGAGGATGGGATCTCCGCTACGCGATGTGTCGAAGATAAGCCCGTTGTCGCTGGCGATATCCATCTGCACGCGGTTGTAGGCAAGGCCGAGGAACAGGCCTTTGCCGATGTTGGCCCGGTACACTGCGGAAATACCCTGGTTTTGGCCGTATTCACAGTCTCCCGGGGGGCAGACCAGCAGGGTGTCGGGGCCGGCGACATCGTCCACCGCGATATCCAGGTCGGCGACATGGTTGGCGTACTGGAGGCCGATCTTGAATTCGCCGGCTTCAAATTCCCAGGCCTTGCGCCAGGTGATGGCACTGTCGGCGCGCCCGGTTCCAGAAACGCCTCCGTCAGTGCCAAGGGCATAGGTGCCGCTCGCAAGTCCGCCGGACACGTTGTACCAGTCGGTGATATAGGTGACCTCGTAGTAAACGCTCCACTGCTTTCCAATTGTAAAGTCGCCCCATTTTGGGTGTTTGGCAAACGCATGCCCCTGGCGCAAATACAGCGATTCGCCGCGGTCGCCCGGCGCCGCCTGCTGGTCACCCTGAATAATGAGGTTTTGCGCCGACGATATGGCATTGATACCCCATTCGACATTGAATCCGGTATCCCATTTATCGTATGCGGGCACATTGAGGCCGATGCGGATTCGAGAGGCGCCATTCTGCATTTGCGTGTCACCCCGGGTATTGACCATGTGCGCGGTGAAGTAGCCCTCCATATACAGGGTCACTTCATTGGACTGGTAGATGGGGACAGCCTGAACGGCGCTCGCTGCCAAACAGGGCAGGGGTAGTAAGTGCTTTAAAATTTTCGAATTCATTGCCACTCATCTCAACCGGTAGTGCGGTATAGCTCGTGCACGACGAGCGTGCACTTCAAGAGCAAAAGTAGTTCAGTTGGCTGAAGACATTTTGGAGAAAAGGTACACTGAAAACGATTGGCAGTGTTTTCGCCGTTTTTGACGAATGCTCTGCAATGATTGATGTTCTTGAATTTACTGAATGGAGGTCTCAGCTTTGGCGGATGCCGGTTCACTCAGTCGTAAAATGTTTGGTTTAACCATTCGCAAAAATGCGCATCCGGATATGCGCAAGCTCCGGCGCGAAGCCGGGGATCCCAGCCTGCACGGGAACAAGTTCTGGAAGAGCTCCTGTCTCACCATGGACTACCTGAAAAAACATCCCTTGGCACCCGGGGCGCGGGTATTGGATCTGGGGTGTGGTTGGGGGCTGGGGGGCATATTTTGCGCAAAGCAGTTTGATGCCAAAGTAACCTCGCTCGATGCAGATCCCAGCGTATTTCCCTTTGCGGAATACCATGCGGAACTCAATGGTGTTGAGATCGATACCTGGCGCTGTCGCTACGAACGGGTGACGGAGCAGGATCTGACGGGTTTTGACGCGGTAATCGGCACCGATATCTGCTTCTGGGACAAGCTAGAGGGCCCGCTCTACAATCTGACCCGCCGGGCACTGCGGGCCGGGGTGGGGCGCGTGCTACTTGTGGATCCCGGCCGCTCACCGTTTCGCCGGCTGGCGGAGCGGGCGCAGGAAAAACTCGACGCCGATTATCGCGAGTGGCAGACTCTGCGCCCTATGAAGGCAAGCGGCTGCATCATGCAGGCCGAACCGTCGTAATCATTGGCAGCCGTCGGGCTGTATTGAGGTTTTTCCCTATGCAATTTGATAAATCCCAGCTCCCAACTGCAGATCAGGCCTTGCCGGGGCGGCCCGAGCCGATGCCGGTTAGCGGCCGGCATTTTGTCAGTGGCCACACCATGGTGGCGCCTTTCCCTGAGGGGATGGAGCTGGCCATGTTCGGTATGGGCTGTTTCTGGGGCGCTGAGCGTCTGTTCTGGGAGATTGATGGCGTATACAGCACCGCTGTGGGGTATGCCGGCGGCATCACGCCAAACCCAAACTATCGCGAAGTCTGCACCGGTGGCACCGGGCATGCCGAAGTTGTGCTGGTAGCGTTTGACCCGGCCAAAGTCAGTTATCGCGAGCTGCTGCAGCGCTTCTGGGAAGAACACGACCCAACCCAGGGCATGCGCCAGGGTAACGACCTCGGAACCCAATACCGCTCCTGTATTTACTGTTACGGTGATGAGCAGCTCGCCGAGGCCAAGGCAACGGAGGCGAGCTTTCAGCAGGCGCTGGAGGAGAAGGGACTGGGTGCAATTACCACGGAAATCATGCCCGCACCGACCTTCTATTACGCAGAAGAGGATCACCAGCAGTATCTGGCCAAGAATCCCGGCGGTTACTGCGGTCTTGCGGGCACCGGGGCGTGTCTGCTGCGCTGATCAAGCCAGCTGTGCAGGCCTGATGCTCAGGCCTGCTCGGACGTCTTGTGCGGGTGGAGTATCCGCGCGCACCAGTCGCTCCAGCTGCCGGGATAGAGGCGTGCTTTGCGACCCACTTGTTCCAGTGAGAACAGGTTTACGCAGGCGGTGACCCCGGAGCCGCAGTAACAAACGATGTCGTCATCCGCGGGGATATCCTGCCAGTGGGCCCGCAATTCTGCCGCAGAGCGCAGGTAGCCACGCTCATCGGTTATCGCCTGCCACGGCATATTGATGGCAGTGGGGATATGGCCGGCAATGGGATCCAGGGGTTCTTCATATCCGAGGAACCGTTTTGGATCCCTCGCGTCTACCAGCTGCCACGGCGGGTTGTCCAGGTGCGGGTAGATGTCGTCGTGATGCAGGAGCTCGTCAGCCTTGGCGCAGGCCTTGAAATTGCCCTGGGGCACTTCTTTGGCGGCCCCGCTTTCTTCCGCCAGTCCGGCTTCTTTCCAGGCGCTAAAGCCACCGTTCAATATCGCTACCCGCTCGAGCCCGAAGTGACGCAACAGCCACCAGGCTCGCGCCGCAAAGGCGAAGCGCTGATCGTCGTACACCACCACCTGGCTGTCGGCGTTTATGCCGATTGAGCGTGCATATTCGGAAAACTGTGTCGCCGAGGGGAGAGGGTGGCGGCCGCCAAAGCGCTCGCAGGTGCCGGACAGGTCTCGATCAAGGCTGGCGTAATGTGCGCCCGGAATATGATTTGCCGCGAACGCCTGTTCGCCAGCCGCTGGGTCAGTGAGGTCGTACCGGCAATCAATAATTACCAGTGCCGGATTATCTATGTGCTCCGCGAGCTCGGAGGCTTCTATGATGCTCTGATAGTTCATAGCAACTTCTTTTTATAGTCGTTATTAAGAGCACGTTAAGCCGCGAAAATGGTTTTGTCCAGCCTCTCTCTGTGAAACTTTTTACCCGCAATTCGGGTTGCAGAATTCATCGGCAACCCGGTTAATTTGTCACCGAAAACCGCCTTTTAAGTGCTCAGCGGGCTTCCGAATAACGGCTGGCTGGCGGCGCTTCGCGCAGGCGGTGATCTTCGGATTGCGGTTCGTCCTGCGGCTCTGTGTCCGCGGACTGTTTTTCTTCCAGCTCGGCAATTTTCTGTTCCAGCTCGCGCTGCTGTGCAAGCTCTTGCTGGCGACAGGCCTCAGCACTTTCCACTACCGGTTGTTGCGGCTGGTCAAGAAAACTGGCAGCGGCCTGCTCCGCACAATCACTGGCTGAAATAACATCATGGGCGAGTTTCGGGAACAGCAGCCATTGGTGGTTCGGCAGCTTGCGGCGGGCCCTGTCTGCATCTTTTGCCGAGAGCACCGGGTCGAGCCCGCCGTGCATGACAAGCGCAGGCACCGGAGTCTGGATGGCGCGGGACTCCAGCGTTGGTGCGGAAGGGATCGCCCAGATACGGCACTGGATCTGCATCAGGTCGACATCGGAGCGGACAGGGCCACCGAGGATACCGCTATTGGCTGCAGCCTCGCGGGCTTTTGCGAAGTCAACGAAGGGTGCTTCTTCGTAGCAGAAGTGACTGATCCCCGCGGCATCGCCAAAATTCGGGTCCAATACCAGTCCCATAAAACTGACAATCGCGGGCTTGAGCAGGGTCGCGTCGCCAGACTCGAGCTGCTCGATGATGGGTGGCAGCTCGCGATAGAAATTTTCGTTGTAAAGGGCCTGGAACAGTACGCGCAGCAGGCGCTGTCCACTCAGAACAAAGGGGTATTGCTCACCTGGGTGGATGTTGCCGGTATCCACGGTAAGGGGGGTCTCGTCCAGTGTTTGCACCAGTGCTTCCAGGCGCTGGTGCAAGTTGGGAAATTGCTTCTGGCACTCCGTATCACCGTCGCAGTAATCAAGCCCGCGTTTGTAGGCGGCGATCACGTCCTGCGGCAGTTGCTGGGCGTAAATAATGTTCGGGAAAACGGCGCTGTTGAGCACCATGGCCCGCACCGAGTCGGGGAAGTCGCGCGCGACGGTGAGCGCATAGCGGCTGGCGTACGACACACCGTACAGGTTGAGCTGCGGAATCCCCAGTGCCACCCTGAGGGCCTCAATGTCTTTGGCAACTGTGGCGCTGTTGTAAAAGGCGAGATCCGCCGTGCGGCTCAGGCGGCTATAGCAGCGTTCCATGCTGTAGGTGAATACCCGGGACTCTTCATCGCTGCTCAGGTTGCGTGTGAAGGCGAGGTCTGCATCCTTGATGAATTCGGTGCAGGAGAGCTTCGGCTTCGCCATGCCGGTACCGCGGGGGTCGATGACAATCAGATCCCGCCCGTCTTCAACGGTCATTCCGGCGTAGTTTACCCAGAGCCAGTCGCTCGCATTTTCTGCTTCCAGCCCCATGCTGGCACCGGGGCCACCGGCGCCCAGATGCAGCAGCGGCTCCTTGTCCGGATCGGTTACGTTGGCAAAAAAACGCACGACCGGGAACTGGATTTTGCGACCCTCCGGCTTGGCGTGATTCTCCGGCACTTCCATCATGTAGCACTGGGTGGTGGGCCAGTCACGGCCAACGTCAAACCAGCAGGGTTTCGAGATCAGCTGGCTGGGGCTGGCAGCGGCGGCGGTGTCGTCGCTTTTCTGGCAGCCGCTGGCGAGGATCAGCGCTGCGCTGATCAGGCCGAGAGAGAGTATTTGCAGGGCAGGGCGGATGGGGCGCACTTAGTGTCCTTGGTTCGGTGGGTTCGGTCTTGGTGTATTTGAATTCGGCACAGCTTCACTGGGTACATTCAGTTGGGGCGCATGCGGGCTATGGGTGCGGAGAGGTTCCAGCGCAGCGCGGCAAGACGTATCCCGAGGGTGATCAGCACCGCAATGGCCACCACAGCTTCGCCGGGCAGCGCTTCGATGTCGTCCAGTATCACCAGAGCGGCGGCGCCACTCAAGGCTGCAGTGGCATAAATCTCCCGCCGCAGCAGCAGGGGAATATCGCCGCACAGGATGTCGCGAATGAGACCGCCGAATGTACCGGTCATCACCCCCATGACGATGGCAATGGCCGGGCTATGGCCCAGATCGAGCACTTTTTGCGTGCCGATGACAACAAACACGGCCAGTCCGGCGGCATCGGCAATCATCAGCAGGCGCATGGGTACCTGCAGGTAGCGGATCAGGTAAAAGCTGATTACCCCGGTGGCGGCAGCAATCCACAGGTAGTGGCTTTCAGCCAGCCAGAATACCGGGATATTGAGGATCATGTCGCGGGTGGTGCCGCCTCCGGTGGCGGTAACGCAGGCGAGCACGACAGCGCCAAACAGATCCATCTGCTTGTGTCCGGCAGCGAGCACACCGGTGAAGGCAAATACGACGATGCCGATGAGGTCACACCAGTACAGCAGTTGTTCCATGGTCGAGGGCGCGCTTTGAAATGGAAAGGGGGAATTATGAGGCTGCACCCGGTCAGGGTACAGTCCCAGCCGGTCACGAACAGGTTTCGCTTGAACTAGCTGGTGGGTGCGCGCGGTGGTGGAGAGTTCACTTGATGTAACTCTGGGCAGTCCAGCCCACGGCTCGCGAGAGCATACCCGGTAGCGGCGGCGCCACTACCGGGTTGCTGGGTGCGCTACCGAGCAAGGTAGCGGGGTAGCAGATCTGTTTAGAAAAACGCCTGCAGGCCGGTCTGGGCACGGCCGAGGATCAGCGCGTGAACGTCGTGCGTGCCCTCGTAGGTGTTCACCGCTTCCAGGTTCATTACATGTCGAATTACGTGGAACTCGTCGGCAATACCGTTACCGCCGTGCATGTCGCGGGCGACGCGGGCGATGTCGAGGGCTTTGCCGCAGTTGTTGCGCTTGACCAGGGAGATCATGGTCGGGTCAAAGTCCTTGTTCTCATCCATCAGACGGCCAACGCGCAGGGAGCCCTGCAGCCCGAGGCTGATTTCGGTCTGCATATCCGCGAGCTTCTTCTGGAACAGCTGAGTCTGCGCCAGCGGGCGATCGAACTGCTTGCGGTCGAGGCCATACTGGCGCGCCGCGTGCCAGCAGAATTCCGCCGCGCCAATGGCGCCCCAGGAAATGCCATAGCGGGCACGGTTCAGGCAGCCGAAGGGACCGCGCAGGCCCTTGATATCGGGGAAGCGGTTTTCTTCCGGCACAAAGACATTGTCCATGACAATTTCGCCGGTGATGGACGCGCGCAGGGAGAACTTGCCCTCGATCTTGGGCGCGCTGAGTCCTTCCATGCCTTTCTCAAGCACGAAACCGCGAATGTCGCCTTCGTCGTCCTTGGCCCAGACGACAAAAACATCAGCAATCGGGCTGTTGGTAATCCACATCTTGGCGCCGCTGATGCGGTAGCCGCCGTCCACTTTTTTCGCGCGGGTTTTCATGCCGCCCGGGTCGGAACCCGCGTCGGGTTCGGTGAGGCCGAAGCAGCCCACCCATTCGCCGGTGGCGAGTTTGGGCAGGTACTTTTCTTTCTGTGCTTCACTGCCGTAGGCGTAAATCGGGTGCATCACCAGGCTTGACTGAACGCTCATGGCAGAGCGGTAGCCGGAGTCCACGCGCTCCACTTCCCGCGCCACCAGGCCGTAGGACACATAATTCAGGCCTGCGCAGCCGTAGCCGTCGATGGTGGAGCCGAGCAAGCCCAGCTCACCCATTTCGCGCATGATTTCGCGATCGAAAATTTCATGGCGATTGGCCTCGAGTACCCGCGGCATCAATTTGGATTGGCAATACTCCTGCGCTGTATCGCGGATCATGCGCTCTTCATCGGTCAGTTGCCGGTCTAGCAGCAGAATGTCGTCCCAGTGTGCCAAAGGCTGGTTTTTACTCATGATTCAGGTCCGTGCAGTGTCTCAAGGTAATGAATGCAGGCCATGCGGCCGGGCACCTCAACAGGTTAGCTTTACCGCTCCACGGTTGGTCGCGGCGGCGAGGTGCCGACGGGTGACTGCGGCATGTTCGGCTGCGTCACCAGGTCAGCCATCATAGCGAACAATTCCGCCAGGGGCACGTTTGTGATCACTTTTTATTGTGTGCTATTTCACGGGGTGAAGGAGTGCGGCGAGTTGAGCGCCCCGGGCGATGAGTGGAACTGCAGGTGAAGCGGCGGGTAAACAAACGTAAAACGTCTTGCTGGTCATTTTTATCTTCCGATAATGAAGAAACATTGCATAACAGCTGGCGAGATATGGGTTTTTCGCAACCAATTCCTGACAATGCCGCGTGCACTCCGGTGCGCGCGGTGACTGGCTGTGCGTTGCGCCGGGCGACGTCCGCCGCCTGTTTCCTGCTTCTCACCGCCTGCGCCGTCCAGCCTTTACCCCCCAAATTGCCCGAGCAGGCCCTCGGGTTGCCCGCGTCGTTCAGTAGCAGTGGATCTGCGCCGGTTAGCCAGCGCTGGTGGCGCAGCTTTGGGGATCCGCAGCTCGCCGAACTGGTTGAGCTGGCGTTGCATTCGAGCCCGGATCTGCAGGCAACCTACTGGCGGCTGCAGCAGGCAGCGGCGGCCGCTGACCAGGCGCGTAGCGGCTTCTGGCCGCGGCTGAGTGGCAGTCTTGAAAATACCGAGCAGCGCAGGGCTTCCAGCAATGGTTTCGATTTTTCCGGTGGGGAGAACGAGGGCAACAGCTGGAGTGGCACGCTGGCGGCAGCCTACGAAGTTGACCTCTGGGGGCGGGTGCGCAGTGGTGCCAGGGCCGCGGAGGCCGCTCGCCTGGCACAGGAGGAAAACCTGAATACGGCGGCGCTGACCCTGGCCGCAGAGGTATCCGCGACCTGGATGCAGCTCGAGGAGCAGTGGGGGCAAATTCGCCTGCTGGAGCAGCAGCTGGAAAACAACCGCAAAACCCTGCGGGCACTGGAGCTGCGTTTTGGCAGCGGGGTAAGTGCCGCGGCGGACGTGTTGCAGCAGCGCCAGCTTGTTCAACAGTCGATACAGGAGCTGGATCAGAGTCGCGCCAACCTCGAAGTGTTGCGCGTTCAGCTCGCTGCCTTGCTCGGTGTCGCACCGCAAAACCTGCCGGCGGCGGCTCTGCAGTACGACCGGCTGCCGGCGTTGCCGGCCCTTCCCGAGACGGGTATTCCCGCGAAGCTCCTGTTGCGCCGTCCGGATGTCAAACGGGCCGAGCGCGACCTCTTGCAGGGTCACTATCTCGCCCGTCAGGCCTGGGCGGAGCGCCTGCCGAGTCTTTCCCTGAGCCTGTTCTTCAGTGGCGGGGGCAAATCGATCTCCGACATCGCCGAAGACTGGCTGCTGAACTTGAGTGCCGCGCTCGAGGGTGTGATTTTTGATGGCGGCGCACTCTCGGCCGCCAAACGGCAGCAACAGGCCGTAGAACAGGAGCGCTGGGCTGCGTTTCGCAATACGGTAACCCGTGCGCTGTCTGAGGTTGAGCAGGCGCTGGTCAATGAGGATGCGATTGCAGTGCGGATATCGCATCTGGAGGAGCGGGTACAGCTCGCCGACCTGATTACGGTTCGCCAGCGGCGCGCCTATAGCCTTGGTGCGGTGGACTTTCTCAACGTGCTTTCTGCAACCAACAATCAACAATCGCTTGAGCGGCAGCTGCTGACCGCGCGCCGCGAATTACTGGAAAACCGGGTAACGCTCTATCGCGCGCTATCTGGCGGGTTACAGGCAGGAGATCTGCCACAGCCGCCGGCGGAAGAGCTGGACGTGTACCGGTCGGAGGATCCTGATGTTTAACAAGCTCAACTGGAGCATTGTCATTCCGGTAGTGCTGATTGTGCTGGCGCTGCTGCTGTCGAATTGGCTGCTGCGGGAGAAACCGACCATGAGCCGCGGTGAGCGCAGGGCGCCAGCGGTGACGGTTGAGGTGGGAGAGGCGGAGTACGGCCGCTTCCCGCTTACGGTCAAGGCACTCGGCAAGGTGACGGCGCGGGAGCTGGTCGAACTGCAGCCTCAGGTTGAGGGACGCGTGGAGTGGCTGGACTATGACCTCGGGCCAGGTTCCACGCTCAAGAAAGGCGAACCACTGCTGAAAATTGAGCAGGAGCCCTACCAGCTGGCGCTGCAAACCGCCCGCAGCACGCTTGCCGAGCGTCGCGCGGAGTTGCAGCAGGAGCAGGGGCAACGCCAGGTCGCCAAAGAAGAGTTTGCACTGCTGGGGGCGTCGATACCGGAGGCCGACCGCGCATTGGTGCTGCGTGAACCGCAGTTGGCTGCGGCAAAAGCGCGGATGGACGCGGCCGAGGCGCAGGTCAACCTGGCACAGCGGGATTTGCGCCTGACCAGGCTGGCAGCGCCCTTTAATGCCCTGATGGTTAGTCGCAGCGTCGATGTGGGCGACCGCGTCGGGCCGGGCACCGTTTTGTATACCCTCGCGGGTGCCGATCGCTTCCAGGTGGAAGTGGAGGTGCCCGCGGCCCAGCTGATGCAGCTGGACTCCCCGAATGCCGAGGTGCGTATCCACGGCAGTCAGTGGCCGGATAATCAATACCGGCAGGGACGTTTTGTCCGCGTCATTCCGGTACTCGAGGAGCAGGGTCGCCTGGCGCGGGTACTGGTTGAACTGGATGATCCGCTCGGGGTTGCAAACCCGGCGCAACCCAAATTGTTGCTCAATGATCTGGCGCGTGTGGAAATCACCGGCCGCGCCGCCGGCGAGCAAGTGCGCATACCGCTGGCCGCACTGCAGGATGGCGACGTGGTGTGGGTCGTGCAGGACGGCAAAATCCATATTCAGCCAGTCAAGGTGGCGCACCTGACCGAGTCCCATGCGGTACTCGACCGCGGGCTGCGGGGCGGGGAATCGCTTGTTGTCACACGCTTGGCCAATGTTACTGAAGGCATGGCGGTGCGTACTGCAGCACAGGCGCAGGCGACGCACCGTGAGCGTGGCCTTGCAGGGGAAACGCCGAGTCGCGGAAAACCCACAGGAACGGAAGCCCTGCAAGCGCGACCGCAGGGCGAGGGCAGTCAGGACGCGGGCGCTCCGGAAATGCCAGGGAAAAAACGCGGCAAGCCGAAAGGCGAGGAGCCGCCCGAGCTTCCGGATCCGCCACAGATGGATGGAGAGCGCGGATGAGTGCCTCGGAACATCACGACAAGAGTCGCAAGCGTCGTCCGGTAGATACGAGCCACGGCGCCATCGCTTGGATGGCCCACAACCATGTAACCGCCAACCTGTTGATGCTGGTGTTTATTTTCGGCGGCCTGGTGTTTGCCCTCAGCATCAAAAAAGAGGTTTTTCCCGAGTTCAGCCTGGATATGGTAACCGTGAATATTTCCTACCCGGGTGCAAGCCCGGAGGAAGTGGAACGCGGGGTGCTGGTGGCCGCCGAGCAGGCGGTGCAGGGACTGGCAGGCATCAAAGAACTGCGTGGTAGCGCAGGCGAGGGCAATGCAAGCCTGACTCTGGAACTGGAGGAAGATGCTGATCCGAACCAGGTTTACCAGAACGTGCAGGCGGCGATCGATCGTGTAACCACCTTTCCGTCGGACATTGAACGTCCCCGGGTTAGCCTGGCCGAGCACAAGCGTGACGTGCTGGATCTGGTCGTGCACGGCAACGTGGATGACCGCACGCTGCGGGCGTATGTCATGTATGTGTATGACAAGCTTGAATCGCACCCGGATATCACCCAGCTCGAAGCATATGGTGTGCGCGACTTTGAAGTGGCGATAGAGTTGCGGCGTGAGGACTTGCGCCGATACAACCTGACCTTGCCCGAAGTTGCCCAGCTGGTGCGTAACGCGGCGGTCGATGTGCCGGCGGGCGGGGTGAAGTCCAGGGCCGGTGAAATTCTGGTGCGGGTGACCGAGCGTCGCGATTGGGCGCGGCAGTTTGGCGATATCGCGGTTGTGCAGAGCCCCGGTGGCGGGACAGTGCGGCTCAAGGATATCGCCACGATCACCGACGCGCTGGTGGATGAGCCGCGCAACATGGTTTACAACGGCGAGCCGGCCGCGGGCATCGATGTATTCCGGATCGGTGATCAGACGCCGATGAGTGTGAGCGATGCGACCCACGAAGTACTGGCAGAAGTGCGCGATACGCTACCGCCGGGAATTCGCGTGAGTGTGCGGGATGACGACTCCGAGATATTCAAGGAGCGCCTCGCGCTCCTGCTGAAAAACGGATTCCTCGGCTTGTTGCTGGTTTTCGTGGTGCTCGGGGCCTTCCTGGAATTGCGCCTGGCCTTCTGGGTAACACTGGGTATTCCAACCAGTTTCCTCGGTGCACTGCTGTTCCTGCCGGGGATAGATGTTTCCATCAACATGGTGAGTATGTTCGCGTTCATCATTGCGCTGGGTATCGTGGTGGATGATGCAATTATTGCCGGCGAAAATATTCACGAATGGCGCCAGCAGGGCTACAGCAACTTCGAAGCCGCGGTTGCCGGTGCCCGCCAGGTGGCTGTGCCGCTGACGTTCGCGATACTGACGAACATTGTGGCTTTTATTCCGCTTACGGAATTGCCCGGATTTATGGGCAAAATCTTCGGTGTGATTCCTTTCGTGGTCGGTGCCGTATTCGCTATCTCCTGGGTGGAGGCGCTGTTTATTCTGCCGGCGCACCTGGCGTATTCAAAGCGGGGTTACAAAAGCCGCAGCGCCCGCCGTTTTGCCGCACGGCAGAAAATGATTGCACGCGGCCTTGATCGTTTTGTCGAAAAACGATTCAAGCCAATGCTGGATAGTTGCGTGCGCCACCGCTATATCACCATCGCGGTTTCTCTGGCCATTCTCATTGTCATGGTCGGTTACGCCGGTAGCGGGCGCATGGGGTTTACCCTGATGCCAAAGGTGGAGCGCGACTCCGGTCGGGTTCAGGTTACATTTCCGCCGGGCACGTCCGAGGAGCAGCTGGATCGCGCGCGCAGCCAGATCATGGGGGCGGCGGACCGGATCCTGGAAGAGACTGGCCGCGACGGCGTCTTTATGGGGATGCGCGGTTTGATTCGCGACGATCATGTACAGGTTGATGTGTACCTGACACCGGGAAATCAGCGCGAAGTGACTACCGGCGAATTCGTGCGGCGCTGGCGCCAGGCCGTGGGGCCAGTGCCGGGCGCGCTCAGTTCCAGCTTTGCCAGTGACCGCGGCGGCCCCGGGGCGGGGCCGGCTCTGACAGTCGAGTTGCGGCACACGGATACGGATTTGCTGGAAGAGGCCGCCCTGCAGCTGGCCACGGCGCTCGAGGCATTCCCTGCGGTGGGCGATATCGATGCCGGGGTTTCCCTCGGCAAGCGACAGCTGGATCTGACCCTGACCGATACCGCGAAAAGCCTGGGGCTCAGCGCGGAAGATATCGGGCGGCAGCTGCGCGCATCACTGTACGGCGCGGAGGCCATGCGCCAGCAACGCGGCCGCGACCAGGTCAAAGTGATGGTGCGGCTGCCGGAAGAAGAGCGGGTGACGCTGGAGGATGTAAACAGCATCATGATTCGCGCCGGCAACGGATTGTGGCTGCCACTCCCGGATTTGGTTGAGGTGGAGCAGGGCCGTGCCTATGCAACGATCAATCGCCGCGAGGGGCGGCGGGTGATGACCGTAACGGCCAATGTAGAGCCAGCGGATCAGGCGACGCTCGTAATCAATGAACTGGACCAGAGTGTTATGCCGCAGCTGCGTGCGCAGTACCCGGGTTTGTCGATTTCCTATGAGGGACGGCAGGCGGAGGAGCGCGAGGGCCTGTCATCACTGGGGCTTACTTTCTCACTGACCCTGGCGGCACTCTATCTTCTGTTGGCCATTCCCCTGAAAAGTTATATCCAGCCGCTCACGGTGATGGTGGCGATTCCGTTTGGCGTGATCGGGGCCATACTTGGCCACCTGATTATGGGCTACGGGCTGAGCATGGTCAGTCTGTTGGGAATGGTGGCGCTAGCGGGTGTGGTGATCAACGATACCCTGGTCATGATCGAATATGGCAACCGCCTGCGCGCGGATGGCGTGCCGATTACCGAAGCGATCAAACGCGCGGCGGCGCGGCGTTTCCGGCCGATCATCCTGACCACAGTGACGACATTTTGTGGTCTTATGCCGATGATTTTCGAAACCTCGGTGCAGGCCAAATTCATGATCCCGATGGCGGTTTCCCTCGGTTATGGAATTCTGGCGGCGACTACCATTTCGCTGCTGCTGGTACCTTGCCTGTATTTGATGTTTTCGCGGGATATTCCCGAACTGTTTGGCTTGCTGAAAAGGAAAACCACTGGGGAGGTGAAAGTCTGAGACCTCGAACTGTAATCAGGCTGGTTGGCGATGAAGCTCTGCGGCAGGCATTTCGGAATCGCTGTGAATACATCCCTGTACGCTCTGTCGGAAACTTCCCTGTTTCCGACAGGTCCGAAATGCCTGCCGCAGCGATTCCTCTTCGATTCGATGTCCCGTGCCTTGCTGCCAAAATCCTAAGGGGGAGATCCAATTACCCCGTGGCTCGGCGCAAAGTATCAATCCCGCCGCAAATGATCCTTGATCGCAATCGGGTTGGGGAAGTTGAGTACCACGATGTACGACGACACCAGGAAGGTCAGGATCGCCGTGGCCTGAATCAGGTGTGAGGCGGCGCTGCCGATCAGTTGCTGGCTTACCGCCAGATAGGCAATCAACAGCGAGAATTCACTGATTTGCCCGAGGCGAAAGCCGATATCCCAGGCCAGGATCGTGCGCTCACTCTGTTGCCCTAGCAGATAGCGGAACACCACCGGCTTGAAGACCAGTACCGCAATGGCGGCCACTACGGCGGGCAGGGCAATTTGCGGCAGCATATCCAGGTGGAACTGCGCTCCCAGGCTGAAGAAAAACAGGATCAGGAAGAAATCCCGCAGTGGCTTCAGGCTGATTGCGATGTATTGGGATATCGGACTGGTGGCCAGCGTGATGCCGGCGATGAAGGCGCCGATCTCCCGCGACAGCCCCATGATTTCCGCCAGTTCGGCCAGCCCCATGCACCAGCCCAGGGCCAGCAGAAAAACGTATTCATGGAAGCGATCAAATTTCGCGAGCAGTGGTTGCAGCACATATTTGACTGCCCCCCACGCGATGCCGATCAGAAACGGCAGTGCGGCAAAGGAAATACCGAGCCGCGCAAAATCCACACTGCCGGTGCTGCCACTCAATAGAATCATCAGGCAGGTAATGGCCACGAAGTCCTGGAACAGCAGCAGGCCCACCATCATTTCGCCGAGGTGCTTGTGATGCAGTACCGTGGTCGGCAGCAGCTTGATACCGATGATGGTGCTGGAAAACATCATCGCCATGCCGATGACCCAGCACTCGGTGCTGGTAAACCCAAACAGGTAGCCGATGGCGTAGCCCAGCCCAAGGAAAAGCCCACAGCTGATAAGCCCGACAAAGGTCGCCTTGCGCATGACGGAAATGAGCGCCTTTGGCTGCATGTCGAGGCCGAGGAGAAACAGCAGGAAAATGATGCCGATATTCGACATCTCCGCCATCAGTTGCACATTGTCGATGATCGCAAAGCCCGACGGGCCAAGGAGAATGCCGAGGGCGATATAGGCGACCAGCAATGGCTGGCGGCCCCAGAGGGCCAGCGATGCAACGATCGCCGCGCCGCTGAAGATAAGAAAAAACGACTGGAACAGGGAAGCTTCAGGCACTGCACATCCTTGTTAGCAGGGAAATCATTACCGGTGTGTTCGTGAGCCATTATTGACTCAGTTCACCGTTGTTTGCCACCCCCGCGCAGTGCCTTTGTGCGGTTTACAGGTTAAACCAGCGCAAGTTTTCGCCTTCCGGGGAGAGGATGGGCTGGGAACATTTTTTCCCGGGCGGATCTTGCAGCAGTGCCCGGGCCTGGTTCAGGAATTCCGCAAGTGGCACATCCAGTTTTTCCGGCGCTGTCGCGGTTTCCACTTCAAGGTCGAGACTCAAAACCGGTTCGCCTGCTTGCCCCTGGAAGCGCCAGACGCCGTGATCCGGGTCGTACTGGTAGTAGGGCAGAATCCGGTGGCCCGCCTCAGCGATAAGCTCGATGGCGCCAATCAGGTAATCAACGGTTTCCTCGTCGAGGAAGTAGTTGAAATTCAGTCGCACCCAGCCCGGCTTAAGGATGCTTTCACCTGCACTGACCAGGTTTTCCAGTGCAGTACTCTGCTCGTCGGTGAGGTGCAGCAGTTTGTGGCCATAGGGCCCGGCGCAGGAGCAGCCGCCGCGCACCTGAATACCGAACAAATCATTGAGCAGCGCAACCACAAAGCCGTAATGCAGCGGTTTGCCCTGGTGCAGGATATGCAGCGAGACAATGCTGACGCGGTGCGGTTCGGTGCCGCCCAGGATGTCGATATTCGGGTTGTTGGCCCAGCGGGAAAAGGCGCGTGCCAGCCAGGCATCTTCGCGCGCTTCGATCTCCTCTGCACCAACAGCATCTTTCAAGGCAAATACCATGCCCGCACGCACAGACTCCACGATTGCCGGAGTGCCGGCTTCCTCGCGGCGCTCGCCGGCCGGCAAGTAAGTGTGGCGCTCCGGGCCTACCCAGGAAACCGTGCCGCCACCGGGTACCGCGGGCTGCTCGCGGGGCAGCAGCGACTTGCGCACAATCAGCAGCCCAGGTGTGCCCGGACCGCCGACAAATTTATGCGGTGAAATAAATACCGCATCTTTGGCGGCATCGGGTTCGCTGCCCTGAACATTGATATCCACGTAGGGTGCAGCCGCCGCGTAATCCCAGAAAGAGAGGGCACCATTCTTGTGCAGCAGACGGGTGACCGCGTCGACATCGGTTCGAATGCCGGTGACGTTGGATGCCGCAGAAAAGCTGCCGATTTTCAGCGGGCGATCCCGGTATTCATTGAGCGCTTCCTGCAGGGCATCCAGATTGACCCCGCCCTCGCCATCCTGGGGGATGGTGATTACATCGGCGATCGACTCCCGCCAGGGGAGGTCGTTGGAGTGGTGCTCAAACGGGCCGATGAAAACCACCGGGCGCTGAGCTTCGGGGATTTTCGACGCTTCAGCGCCGAAGCGGTTATAGCAGTCAGTGCGCAGCCCCAGGCTGTCGAGGAGGCGATTGATCGCTGCCGTGGCACCGGCACCACAAAAAATTACCGCGTGCTCATCGCCGGCATTGACCGAGCGGCGAATGGCGGCCCGCGCCTGCTCGCGAAACGCCGTAGTCTGGCGGCCGGTGGCGGAGGTTTCCGTATGGGTATTTGCATACCAGGGAAGCACCTGGTTGCGGATGGCATCTTCGATGAAGGTGAGGCCGCGCCCGGATGCTGTGTAGTCTGCGTAAACCAGGGGGCGAACGCCAAACGGTGTGTCCAGTGGCATGCGCTCGCCGATCACGTTTTGGCGGATGCGGGCGAGAAGTGCTTCTGTTTTTTCGCAGTCGGCGGCCGGCGCGGTGGATAGAGGTTGTTGTGCTGTTGTTGTCATAGTGTCCTCAAGTACTGGCGCTGGCTCTCCGGGCTTCACCCGGAGAGTCGCTGGTATCAGTAATTGAGCTGGCGGGGACTAATCTCCCGGCGGTATGGGCAGTTCCGTGGTGCTTTTGATCTGCTCCATCGCGAAATTGGAAGCGACATCCGAAATCCCCGCGTGGAGGATCAGCTTCTTGTAGAACTGGTCATAGGCCGCCACATCACTGACCACTACCCGCAGTATGTAGTCGTAGTCGCCAGCCATGCGGTAGCAGTCGACTACCTCAGGCAGGCCGGCCATGGCCGCGGAAAAGGAGTCTGCCCATTCCGCGCTGTGCTGGTTGGTTTTTACCTGGACAAACACCGAAACTGGCAAGCCAAGTACTTCCGCATCCAGCAGTGCGACCTTGCGACGGATGATGCCGCTTTTCTCCAATTTCTGAATCCGGCGCCAGCAGGGAGTCTTTGTCAGTCCCACCCGCTCGGCCAGCTCTTCGATGGAGAGACTAACATCGGATTGGAGGATGGCAAGAAGTTGTCGATCAATTGCGTCGAGTGAGGACATAGTTCTACAGATCTCCCAAAATGTCAGGTTTTGTACCCTGAGTTGTGCCTGGGAAGCCTCCAATGGCAACAAAATACCCCTGCGATTTTTCCGCCGGCTGGCAGATCCGACATTGGCGTCGGGATTGCCGTTGAGTGTCAGAACCCTTTGGCTGCCTGCCTTCTCATGGTTGTAACGATAATCTCCGTTCGCCGTGCTCAGTAGTGGAATTTTCTCCGGCAGGAGAAAGGGGCAAATTGCCTGTTGGCCGGACGTTTGCTGCTGAGGGATAAATGAGAGGTAAGGCGAAGTGGCGGGCTGAAATACTGCGGTAGGGCCTTTGTTGTGTGGAAAGGGGAGTCCCGGCCCGCGGCAAGCTGGTGCTGCCGCGGGATACCCGGGGTTAAGATCAGGCGGCTTCCTTGGGGGGGAAAAGGGGTTCGAACAGTCCAGCTTCCATGGCATCGCGCACGCGAGCCATCAGGTCGATTTCCGTCAGTTGCTGGAGTTCCTGCAGATCATTCAGCACGTAGTAAATCGGCTGCACAATGTCGATCCGGTATGGCGTGCGCAGTGTATCGAGTACGTCGAAGGGTGCGCGTACCGGTTCGTTGCTCAATGCGTACAGGGTTTCTTTCGGGGAGGACAGAATGCCGCCGCCATAGATCCGCAGGCCGTCTGCGGTGTTGAGGAGGCCAAACTCCACGGTGAACCAGTAAAGCCGCGCCAGGTAAGCGCGCTCTTTAGGTGAGGCGTTGAGGCCGAGTTCACCGTATTTCTGGGTAAAGTTTGCGAACGCTGGATTGGTCAGCATTGCACAATGGCCGAAAATTTCGTGGAAAATATCCGGTTCCTGCAGATAGTCGAACTCCTCCGGAGTGCGAATAAACGTCGCCACCGGGAATTTGCGCTCGGACAGCAGGCGGAAGAAGGTTTCAAAGCCGATCAGCGCGGGTACCCGTGCCACTTCCCAACCGGTTTCGCGGCGCAGCACGCTGCTGATTTCTTCCAGTTGCGGGATGCGGTCGCGGGGGAGGTCGAGTAATGCCAGGCCGTGCAGGTATTCGTCGCAGGCGCGTCCGGGGATCACCTGCAGCTGGCGCTCGATAAGCCGCTGCCACGTCTGGTGTTCCAGCGCCGAATATTCGATAAAACCACTGGCATCGGGCTCCCGGGCCACGTACTTGCTGGGTTTCTTGCCACCGTCTTTCATGGTTACCTCGCTGTCAGGCCACGGCCGCCACAGGATGCATGTTTTGCTCATGGGGCAGCGGGCCGGTTTGTTGTTGTTATCTTCTCTCTATTCTTAGACAGCCTCCGCCTCGATTGGCAGTCCCGGTTGTTCACCTCTTGAGCGCAGTGCCGGCCTCCGGCTACACTTTTTGTAAATAAAAGTTTACAGGTGGGCGATGCGGATAGAGATAACTTGCCGCAACCGAGTCGGTATCCTTCAGGAAATAATGGCAATATTCGGTGAATATCGAATTAACGTGACATCCGGGGAGCTGGGCGGTGACAGCGGCGATAAGGTCTTTCTGGTAGCGCCGGCGTTACTGGTGGGCCAGTTTCAGGGGATCGAGAAGGCTCTGTACAAGGTACCGGGGGTGGATAAGGTTCGCCGTATCGAATTGATACCCTCCGAGCGCCGCCAGTTCGAACTCAATACCCTGTTGGCGCATATTGCGGATCCGGTGCTTTCCGTGGACACCGAGGGCCGGATTATTGCGGCCAACCGGGCTGCGGCGAAGGCTTTCGGGGTCAGTCTCGAGCAGGTGTCCGGAATGCAATTGCAGCGCTTCCTGCCGCGGTTGCAGCTGGCGGAGTTATTGCGCGGTTTTACCGTGCCCCGATTCGGCTTGCCGGTGACGGTGCGTGGCCGGGATTACCGGCTCGACTGGTCGCCGATGTCCCTGGCGGAAATGCCGGGCAGCGTCGAATCCCTGGCGGGGGCCGTGCTTACCCTGCAGCGGGTTGCCCGGGAAAGCACTACGCCGGATTTGCCCGATCCCCAAGTGCTGTGGGATTTCGACCGTCGCAGAAGTGCCTGCCTGGATCTGCAGCGGCTGGCACCGCACAGCGAGCCTTTGCTGATTGTGGGGGAGCGCGGCAGCGGCAAGAGCACCTTTGCCGCGGCGGCCTATTACCTGTCCCCCCTCGCCGACAGCGGCTGCATTACCTGGTGGCAGGGCGGTGTGTCCGGCGGCCCTGATGGCCTGCCGGCAGCGGATATTCCGGGCGTTCTGGTGATCGATGATCTGCATTTGTTGAGCGATGCCGAGCAGCGCCGGCTGATGTCGAGCCTGCTCAGTGGCGCGCTCCGTCAACGGGTAATCGCCACCGCCAATGGCATGGAGCAGGTGCTGCCCGGATTGCGGCAGTATTTCTCGCTGCAGGCCATTCAGTTGCCGCCGTTGCGAACGATGCGACCGGCGCTGCCACAGTTTTGCGCGGCGATCGGCGCGGAAAAGGGGCACGGGCTGGCATTGAGTGATGCTGCAGTGACGGCGTTAACAGGCATGGACTGGCCGTCGAATCTGCAGGGGCTGGTGGATGTGCTCGCGGCCTCTTGGGCGCGGGCGGAAGCCTGTGGTGCTGGGGTTATTGATCTCGAGCACCTGCCACTGCTCAAGCCCGTGGAAATGATTCCCTGGGCCGATTGGGGACGGGGACTGGACTACCGGCAGATGATGGATAAAGCGGAGCGGGCGCTACTGCTCGAGTTTTCCCGGGACAACCCTTCAACGCGGGTACTGGCGCGCAGGTTGGGGCTGTCCCATACCGCTGTGGCCAACAAGTTACGCAAACACGGGCTCGGCGGTGACGACACGCCCTGAGTGGGTTGTGACCCGGGATCGGGATGAGCTGGTGCTCAGCGCGCGATATTACCCGTCAGGATGTCCTTGAACATCACGAAATCACCCCACAGCGAGTAGAAAGGATTTTTGAATGTGGCGGGGCGATTGTGTTCAAAGAAAAAATGGCCCACCCAGGCAAAGCCATAACCAGCCACCGGAAGCGTCCACAAGAGCATCAGATTTCCGGAAATCAGGGCGGTAATCAGCAGCGTTATCACCAGTGCGGTGCCCACAAAATGCAGCCTGCGGCAGGTGAGGTTGCTGTGCTCCTGCAGGTAGTAAGGATAAAACTCGGCGAACGACTGAAATTTCGGTTGGGGTTGTGACGCCGGGCTTTGGTTGTCCATCATCGCTATCCTGTGTTGATTATTGTATGCGTCGAGCGGGCTTCAGAGTGTACGTGCGTTCTATGTTTAGACCAAGAAGTCGGTCTTCTGATACTCTGCCGCACAACGATTTAACAGATAATTTCAGGCAGGATTCATGGCCGGTCCACTGACCCATCTCAAAGTACTCGATCTCAGTCGAATTCTCGCCGGCCCCTGGGCGGGGCAGGTATTTGCGGACTTCGGTGCGGAAGTCATCAAGGTAGAGCGCCCGGGAAAAGGGGACGATACCCGGCACTGGGGGCCTCCCTATCTGAAAGATGCGCAGGGTGAAGATACCCGGGATGCGGCGTATTACCTCTGCGCCAATCGCGGCAAAAAATCCATCACCGTCGATATTACCCGCCCCGAAGGCCAACAGTTGATCCGCGAGCTGGCGGCCAAGTGCGATGTGGTACTGGAAAACTATAAAGTCGGTGGCCTGAAAAAATACGGGCTGGATTATCCGTCGCTCAAGCAGGTGAACCCCAAGCTGATTTATTGCTCCATTACCGGTTTTGGCCAGAGCGGGCCCTACGCAAACCGCGCGGGCTACGATGCGATGATTCAGGGAATGGGAGGTCTCATGAGCCTGACCGGCGTGCCCGAAGGCGAGCCGGGTGCAGGTCCGCAGAAGGTCGGGGTTGCGGTCGCCGACCTGATGACGGGGATGTATGCCGTATCTGCCATGCTTGCCGCGGTAATCCATCGCGACCGCACCGGTGAAGGCCAGCACATTGACCTGGCGTTACTGGACACCCAGGTGGCGTGGTTGGCAAACCAGGCCCAGAATTACCTTACGTCTGGCAATGTGCCGCAGCGCCAGGGCACTGCGCACCCGAATATTGTTCCTTACCAGGCCGTTCCCGCGGCGGATGGCTACTTTATGCTGGCGGTGGGGAACGATGCCCAGTTCCAGAAGTTCTGCGCAATTGCCGGGCTGACGGAAGTCGCCAGTAACCCGGCCTACGCAACCAATACCGGTCGGGTCCAGGCCCGGCAGCAGCTGGTGCCGCTGGTCGAGCAGGCTACCCGCCAAAGACCCGCGGCCTGGTGGTTGGAGCAGCTCAGTGAGGCGCATGTGCCCTGTGGCCCGATCAACGACCTGGCCCAGGTGTTTGCCGATCCCCAGGTACAGGCGCGCGGAATGGTCGTGGAGCAGGCTCACCCCAGTGCAGGCCTTGTTCGCACAGTGCGCAACCCGGCCTGCTTTTCCGGGACGCCGCTGGAATACACCCAGGCACCACCAGTGCTGGGCCAGCATACTGAGTCGGTCCTCACGGATTGGCTTGGCAAGTCCGCAGAAGAAGTTGGTGCGCTCAAGCTGGACGGTATCGTGTAACGCTCCTTCTCCAACATGCTTCTATGGTGAGGTTTCCATGCACCGACATCTGATCGCTTTGCTCATGGGCGGTTCGTTCCTTGCCAGTTGTGGCGGGGCCAATGGCAATGCGGGTGAACGCGCTCAGGCTCCCGTGCCGGAACCTGCAACTGGCAGTGGTACAGTGTCCGGGAACCAGGTTGCGGGCAAGGTTGAAGGCCCGGCGGCCGCTACGCCGGCATTTGACTGCTCGCGCGCAGACAGCTCGATTGAAGAATTGATCTGCCAGAGCAGCGATCTCGCCGCACTGGATCGCCAAATGGCTGAGGTTTACGCAGCCGCACAGAAATCGTCGAAAGGGCAGCAGGACAAGTTGCTCAAGGCGAGCCAGGTGGGGTGGATCAAAGGGCGCAACGATTGCTGGAAGTCCGATGACAGAAGCGCTTGCGTCAGCGACCTTTACCGGCGGCGTATGGCGGAGCTACAGGCGCGGTATGAATTGGTCGCGAGTAAGGGGCCGGTGGTGTACCGCTGTACCGAAGGCGAGGTACTCGCCGTTTTTTACGATACGGAACCGAGAACCGCGCTGGTGCGCTTTGATGGCGAGGAGTCCCTGATGTATCTCGAGCCCAGTGGCAGCGGCGCGCGCTACCAGGGGCGGAACGAGAGCCTGTGGGAGCATCATGGGGAAGTCGCCATTATATGGGGGCACGACGCGCCAGAAATGCGCTGTAAATTGGAGTAGTTCCCCTGTAATCCGTGCAATTGCGCGTATTTAAACTAGTATCCATAAAAAACTCTCGACACGGATCGTTGACATGAGTGCGATACTGCTGATGTTGCTCGGCCTGGGGGGGATGGCGGCCGGCTACTTCTTTTATTCCCGCTATATTGCCGAGCGGATCTTCCGCTTTGATCCCGACTTCGTCACTCCCGCCCATGAATTTGAAGATGGCATTGACTATGTGCCAACGAACAAATTCGTTCTCTGGGGGCATCATTTCACTTCCGTTGCCGGGGCCGCACCGATCGTAGGTCCCGCAATAGCGGTGATATGGGGTTGGCTGCCAGCTTTTCTGTGGGTCGTGCTGGGCACCATCTTTTTTGCCGGCGTTCACGACAGCGGCGCGATCTGGGCCAGTGTGCGCAACCGGGCGCTATCGGTCGGTTCACTGACCGGTTATGTAGTTGGCAAGCGCGCACGCAGTATTTTCATGATCGTGATTTTCCTGGTGCTGCTCATGGTCAACGCCGTGTTCGGCGTGGTTATCGCACGGCTGTTGATCAACAATCCGGGATCCGTCGTGCCCATCTGGGGTGCGATTGCGGTCGCGCTGGTCATCGGGCAGATGATTTACCGATTTAAGCTCAACCTCGCGCTGGTATCCCTGTTGGGTGTCATTGCGCTGTATCTGCTGATCTATATCGGCCCGGCAGTGCCCATTGCGTTGCCGGAGACGGTCGCCGGCCTGCCGGCCAATGCCGCCTGGATCCTGATCCTGTTTGCCTATGCTGCAATTGCTTCCCTGTTACCGGTATGGGTACTGCTGCAACCGCGGGACTACATCAATGGCCTGCAGCTATTCGTCGGTTTGATTCTGTTATACGGCGCAGTTTTGCTGGGCAGTCCGAAAATCGTGGCGCCAATGATCAATCACCAGGTGCCAGAGGGAGCGCCGCCACTGATCCCGCTGCTATTTGTCACAATTGCCTGCGGTGCCATCTCCGGCTTCCACGGGCTCGTTGCTTCCGGAACCACGTCAAAGCAGCTGAATCGTGAAACCGATGCGCGCTTTGTGGGTTACTTTGGGGCAACCGGGGAGGGTCTGCTGGCGCTGGCGGCAATCATTGCCGCGACGGCGGGTTTTGCATCTCTGAGTGAATGGCGGGCGGTGTACAGCGGGTTCGGGAGTGGCGGGGTGCAGGCTTTTGTCGATGGTGGAGCGGTAATCCTGAGTGACGGTATCGGTATCAACCCCGCCGTCGCCGGCACCATGCTTACGGTAATGGCTGCGCTGTTTGCCGGCACCACCATGGATACCGGCTTGCGCCTGCAGCGCTATATCTTTCAGGAATTTGGCGAGATCTATCGCATTCGCTGGCTGGGCCGGCCGCTGCCGGCGACGCTGATGGCGGTTGGCTGCTGCATATTGCTGGCATTTGGCGCCGGCGGTGCGGACGGCTCGGGCGGGCTGTTGATCTGGCCTTTGTTTGGCACCACCAATCAATTACTGGCCGGGCTGACGCTGCTGATCGTTACCGTGATGTTGGTACGCCTGGAGCGACCGGTGTGGGTCACGCTTTTGCCGCTGGTTTTTCTGCTGCTTATGACCCTGGCAGCGCTGCTGATTCAGCTCAACAGTTTCTTCCAGAAAAAGGACTGGTTCCTGCTGGGGTTGGATGTGGTGGTACTGGTTGCCGCGATTCTGGTCACCCTGGAATGTGTTTCCGCTCTGCGTGCGTCGGAGCGGGAGCGCGCTAAGGAGGATGCGTAATGGAGCCGGAGGAAAAACCTTCGTTGCCGCGAAACCTGAAACTGGTGTTTCAGCGTATTGGGCGGCAACTGGAAGGCTATTATCAGGGGCCTTATCTCCGTGCCGTTGGCCGCAGCGTGCGGGATGAAGAGGATTTTTTCATGCTGCTGGTGTTTGGGGAGAGCCTCGGAATTCCAAACCCGGCGAGCTTTTACACCCTGGAGTTGCAGCCCCTGATGCTGGAACGTTTTCACGCCTGGCATAAACGGATGGGGATGGAGCGGTCGCCTCTCGATGATTTCCCCTGTTGCTGAAGGCGTCTTCCATGCAATTGCTGAACACCCAGGCGCTGATCCAGCGACCGCTGTTGATGGTGGGAGGCAAGGGCGGCGTGGGCAAAACCACGGTCAGTGCGGCTCTGGCCCTGCTGGCCGCGCGCAATGGCCGGCGCACGCTGCTGGTTTCCACCGATCCCGCACACAACCTCAGTGATATTTTCCGGCGTCCGATCGGCGACAGGGTTACGCCGCTAACCGACTGCCTCTCGGCACTGGAAGTGGATCCTGAATGCGAACTGGATCAGTACCTGGAGTCCGTGCGGCAGCAGATGCTCTCATTTGCGCCGCTGAACCAGCGGCCGGCGCTTGAGCGGCAGCTCAAACTGGTTCGCCACTCGCCCGGCGCGGAAGAGGCGGCGCTGCTTGAACGCATCACCAAGATCATCGTAAATGAGCAGGCGTACGACCTGGTCGTCTTCGATACCGCGCCCACCGGGCATACCCTGCGATTGTTGCACCTGCCGCAGACCATGGCGGCCTGGAGTCGCGGGCTGCTGGCGCGTCGGGAAAAAGGCGGGCGGCTGCGAAGCCTGTTTGCCCACCTGGGCAAAAATTCTGGCTCGAACCCCATTAAGAGTGAAGATCCGGGCGTTACCACGGGAGGGGGCAGCGAGCGCGAGCAGCAGTTATTGGCGCCACTCAAGGAGCGCGAGCAGCGGTATCGCAAGGCAGCAGAACTTCTGCTGGATAAAACGCACAGTGGTTTTTTGTTTGTGATGACCGCGGAATCGCTACCACTGCTGGAAACGGCCCGGGCAGTAAAACAGCTGCAAAGCGAGCGTGTGCCTGTCAGCGGGCTGGTGGTAAACCGCCTGATGCCGCCAGAAGCAGCAGACATTACGTTCCTGCGTGGTATCTACCGGCAGCAAAAACAGTGCATGGAGAAAATAGCCGATCTTTTTTCCGGCCTTCCGCAGCGGCATTTGCCGTTGCTGGGGGAGGGGATGGAGGGGCTTGAAGGGCTGGAGCGTATCGCAGACAGGTTAGCGGCCGCCCCACCGGCAGCGGAACTGCCGGTGGGGCATTAGCAGCGAAGCCGCTTTTGAAACAGGCACTCAGCGGTGATGGCTACAGCGCGCGGCGACGGAAAATGGGCAGTGGCTGGTCGACTGCGGCCTGATAGCTGTCACTGAAATCCTGAAGGCTTTCCAGCAGGCTCTCCAGTGGCTGCGCACCCTGGTAGGCAAAGGCATTGAAGCCGCAGCGGGTGAGGTACGTCAGCTGGTCGCGCATGAAATTGCCCACCGCGCGCAGCTCTCCAGTAAAGCCGTAGCGCTGGCGCAACAGGCGGCCGGCGGTGAATGCCCGGCCATCTGTGAACGCAGGGAAGTGCGCGGCGATCAGTGGCAGTTCCGCGGCACGTTCGCCGATCAGCTCGGCAGTTTCGTCACTGTCGAGCCAAACACCGATTTCGTCTTTGCGTCCCTGAAGCTGGTCGCGCAGCTCAAGCCACAGGCTCAGCGGCAAAATCACCTTTCCCGGAGCGAGGCTTTCGGCCGTGATCTCCTCTTCGCCACCAAGGGGCAGGAGGCGCCAGTCGTTAGCGGTAACAGTCCCGTCAATGATCAGCCGCGCGGGATTCTCAGGCTGGGCACCTACAGGCTTCTTAGCTGGCTTTGGCATACACACGCTCCTTGAATGGCTCTAGCCCGATACGGTTGTAGGTGTCGATAAACAGTTCGTCCGGCTGGCGGTTTTCTACAAACACATCGAGGATCTTGCCAATGGTCGCCGGCATTTCTTCCCGCGAGAAGCTCGGGCCCAGCACCTTGCCGAGGCTGGCATTCTGGTTGGAGCTGCCACCCAGCTGGATCTGGTAAAACTCTTCGCCTTTCTTGTCCACGCCGAGAATGCCGATATGGCCGATATGGTGGTGGCCACAGGCATTCATGCAACCGGAAATATTGAGGTCGAGGTCGCCGAGATCGTACAGGTAATCCAGATCGTCGAACTTGCGCTGGATCGCCTCTGCCACCGGGATGGATTTGGCATTGGCCAGAGAGCAGTAGTCACCACCGGGGCAGCAGATCATATCGGTCAGGGTGCCGATGTTGGGTGTGGCAAACCCGGACTTGCGTGCTTCCTGCCAGAGATCGAACAGCTTCTCCTGTTCAACATCGGCCAGCACCACGTTCTGCTCGTGGGTAACCCGCACTTCGCCAAAGCTGTATTTGTCGGCCAGATCGGCAATGGCTTCCAGCTGGCGGTCGGTGACATCGCCAGGCGGGATACCGGTCGGTTTGGTACTCAGGGTTACCGCCTGATAGCCGGGCACACGATGCGGGAAAGTGTTTCGTTCCAGCCAGCGTGCGAAGGCTTTCTCGGTGCCGGCCTGATCGCGCAGTACGGCTTCTGTGTGGCCGGCATTGAATGTTTTGTATGCGGGCTCAGGGAAGAAGCGCTTGGCCCAGGCAATGGCTTCCGGGGTCAGCTGTTCGGCGCCGTCCTTGATTTGTTCCCATTCGGCTTCCACGCGCCGTGCGAACTCTTCCGGGCCGAGTGCCTTTACCAGGATCTTGATGCGCGCCTTGAACTTGTTGTCGCGGCGGCCAAGCTGGTTATACACGCGAACGATCGCCTCCAGGTAGGAGAGCAGGTGAGTCTCCGGCAGGAAGTCGCGGATGGCGACACCGATGATCGGGGTACGGCCCAGACCGCCGCCGACAAAGATCTGGAAGCCAACTTCGCCCTGGTCGCTTTTAACAATCTGCACGCCGATATCGTGAGCGCGAATCGCGGCTCGATCGGTTTCTGTACCGCAAACGGCAATCTTGAACTTGCGCGGCAGGAATGCGAATTCCGGGTGGAACGTGGACCACTGGCGGATCAGCTCGCAATATGGACGCGGGTCGACGAGTTCATCTCCGGCCACGCCGGCAAACTGATCCGTGGTGGTATTGCGGATACAGTTACCGCTGGTCTGAACCGCGTGCATTTCCACTTCGGCCAGCTCGGCGAGGATGTCCGGCACATCTTCCAGGTTCGGCCAGTTCAGCTGCACATTCTGGCGTGTGGTGAAATGCGCATATCCCTTGTCGTACTTGCGGGTGATCTCCGCAAGCCGTCGAACCTGGGTGCTGTTCATCAGGCCGTAGGGTACGGCGATACGCAGCATGGGTGCCAAACGCTGCACATACAGGCCGTTCTGCAGTCGCAGCGGCAAAAATTCTTCTTCGCTCAGCTCACCGGCGAGATAGCGCTCGGTCTGGCCGCGAAACTGGGCCACCCGTTCCCGGATCAGCTTGTGGTCCTGTTCGTCGTATCGATACATAAGAGCTTGATTCCATTGCTTTTTCGCGCTGCTCTCACAACGCCCAGAGGGAATTCTGGAGCATGCCAGTACCCTAAGTTGGCGCATAACATACCAGTCGCCTTATACGAAAAATAACAATTTTTTTCGCTATCTTAGTAACTAGTGGTTATAAGCGATGGTGGCGCGATGGTGCCGGTTAATAAGTGCGCTATTGCGCCCCCGGCAGGGATTTGCTCTACTTGAGCGAGCGCCGTGAGGCGGCACTGCTACCTTAATAACAATAATGAGTTTTCAGTAACGGAGTATTGCGATGAGCGATCGAGTTGCAAAAGATGTAGTAGTTGTATCAGACGATAGCGACAACGCCGTGGATGCCCTCGCGGCAGTGGCACTGGTGGCTATTTTCGTGGCGACCTGTGTGTTCTGGGTGGCCTCCCAGTAACGCCGCGGTCGTTTATACAGCCTGCGGAAGTAAAGGCACCCGAGGCCAGGGCTTCGGGTGCATCGCTGTGTCTGGCTGACGGATCTGTTCAGCCCATATTGCTCAACACGGTTTTGACCACGATCACCAGTGTCAGGACGAACAGCGCCGTAAACAGCAGGCCGGCAGCAATGTAGGTCTTGATGCTGCCACTCTTGAAATCCCTCTCGCGATTTTTATCCGACTGCACACCGATGGCAGCGGCCAGGGTGCTGAGCACTACCTGGCCGAAGGATGGCTTCTGCTTTTTATCGTCCATGAACGCGCCTCTGTTTTGAAAACTTCGCCGGCAGCACCGTGAAGGTTAATCCTCCAGGTTCGGACGCAGCCAGCGCTCCAGTTCCTGCTCGGTGGTGCCTTTGCGCTCGGCCAGGCTTTGCAGCTGGTCGCGGCCAATCTTGCCCACATTGAAATACTTGGATTCCGGGTGCGCAAAGTACCAGCCACTGACGGAGGCTGCCGGCATCATGGCGAAGCTTTCGGTCAGTTTGATCCCTGTATTCTGTTCCGCGTTCAGCAGTTTGAACAGGGTGGCCTTTTCCGTGTGGTCGGGGCAGGCCGGGTAACCGGGAGCAGGGCGGATGCCTGAGTAGGCCTCCCTGATCAGCTCGTCGTTGCTCAGGGTCTCTTCCGGCTGGTAGCCCCAGTACTGCCTGCGCACTTCCCGGTGCAGGTATTCGGCAAAGGATTCCGCCAGGCGATCTGCCAAGGCTTTCACCATGATCGAGTTGTAGTCGTCGTGTTTGGCCTCGTATTCAGCGGCCAGCTGGTCGGCGCCGATACCGGTGGTTACCGCAAAGCCGCCCACGTAATCCGCTACGCCGGAGCCTGCCGGCGCGACGAAGTCGGCCAGCGAGCGGCAGTATCCATCGCCGCCGCGCTTCTGGATCTGCTGGCGCATCTGGTGCAGGCGCGCCACTTCCTTGGTGCGGCTTTCGTCACTGTAGACAATGACATCGTCGCCATCGGAGTTTGCCGGCCACAGGCCAAACACCGCGCTGGCCTTCAGGCGCTTGTTATCGATCAGGTCTGCGAGCATCTGCTGGGCATTCTTGAACAGATCCGTGGCCGCTTCGCCCACCACCTCATCATTGAGAATGGCCGGGTACTTGCCGGCGAGATCCCAGGAAATGAAGAAGGGCGTCCAGTCGATGGTATCTACCAGTTTTTCCAGCGGGAAATCATCGAGGACTGTGACGCCCGGATTGTTCGGTACCTTCGGTTCAAAAGCGCTCCAGTCGAACTGCGGACCGGCCTTGAGGGCGTCCGCATAGCTGAGGCGGGTGTCGTTGCGCTTGCGGTTTGCGGTGCGCTCGCGCACTTTTATGTACTCTTCCTGAACGCCTTTGACGAAGCCGGGGCGCAGCTCATCGGACAGCAGGTTGCTGGCCACGCCCACTGCACGGGATGCATCGGCGACGTAGACCACCTGGTTGCGTTGGTACTGCGGGTCGATTTTCACTGCGGTGTGCGCCTTGGAGGTGGTGGCACCACCAATCAGCAGTGGAATATCAAAGCCCTGGCGCTCCATCTCCGCGGCCACGTGCACCATTTCATCCAGGGATGGGGTGATAAGGCCGGACAGGCCGATGATGTCGCAGTTCTTTTCTTTCGCGGTCTGCAGGATGGTTTCCGCCGGCACCATTACGCCGAGGTCGATCACCTCAAAGTTGTTACACGCCAGTACCACGCCCACGATATTCTTGCCGATATCGTGCACGTCGCCTTTGACCGTTGCCATCAGGATGCGGCCGTTGGGTTTGCTGTCAGCGGTCTTTTCCGCTTCGATGTAGGGCTGCAGATAGGCCACGGCCTGTTTCATTACACGGGCGGATTTCACCACCTGCGGCAGGAACATCTTGCCTTCGCCAAACAGGTCACCGACGACGTTCATGCCGTCCATCAGCGGGCCTTCGATGACGTCTAGGGGGCGTTTGGAAGCGGCTCGCGCCTCTTCGGTATCTTCTTCAATAAAATTGTTGATGCCTTTGACCAGTGCGTGCTCCAGGCGTTTTTTCACCGGCCACTGGCGCCACGCGAGATCTTCCTTGCGTTCGGCCGTGGCACCGTCGCCGCGGTATTTTTCCGCGATGTCGAGCAGCGCCTCGGTGGCGTTGTCATTGCGGTTCAGGATCACGTCTTCGACTTTCTCCCGCAGCTCTGCGGGCAGCTCGTCGTAAACCTCCAGCATGCCGGCATTGACGATGCCCATGTTCATGCCCGCCTTGATGGCGTGGTACAGGAACACAGAGTGGATCGCCTCGCGCACCGGATTGTTGCCACGGAAGGAGAAAGACACGTTGGAAACACCACCGGAAACATTCGCCCCCGGCAGGTTCTGGCGGATCCAGCGGGTGGCTTCGATAAAGTCCACCGCGTAGTTGTTGTGCTCCTCGATACCAGTGGCCACCGCGAAAATGTTCGGGTCGAAAATGATATCGGAAGGGTTGAAACCCACCTTGTCCACGAGGATGTCGTAACTGCGCTTACAGATTTCGATCTTGCGCTCGAAGGTATCCGCCTGGCCGGTTTCGTCAAAGGCCATTACTACCACGGCGGCGCCGTAGCGCAGGCACAGGCGGGCTTTCTCGACAAACTCTTCCTCGCCTTCCTTCAGGCTGATGGAGTTGACGATGGGCTTGCCCTGAATGCACTGCAGGCCCGCCTCGATGACCTCCCACTTGGAGGAGTCCACCATAAACGGCACCTTGGCGATGTCGGGCTCAGTGGCGCAGAGGTTGAGGAAGCGGCGCATGGCGGCGACGGAATCCAGCATGGCCTCGTCCATATTGAAGTCGATCACCTGGGCCCCGTCTTCCACCTGGGCGGCGGCGACCTGCAGGGCGGTATCGTAATCCTCGTCCATGACCAGGCGCTTGAAGCGCGCGGAGCCGGTAACGTTGCAGCGCTCGCCCACGTTCACAAACAGGGCGTTCTCGTCGGCGATGTAGGGCTCGAGACCGGACAGGCGCAGGGCAGGCTTGATTGCCGGCCGCTTGCGCGGTGGGATGTCGGCTACCGCATCGGCAATCGCACGGATATGTTCCGGGGTGGTACCGCAGCAGCCACCGAGAATATTGATAAAGCCACTCTGGGCAAATTCCGCCACGATGGCCGCGGTTTCTTCCGGCGTCTCGTCGTATTCGCCGAACTCGTTCGGCAGGCCCGCATTGGGGTGTGCGGATACATGTTCGGCGCACACGCCGGACAGCGCCTCGACATAGGGGCGCAGTTCAGTGGCCCCAAGGGCACAGTTCAGGCCAACAGACAGCGGTTTGGCGTGGGCAACAGAGTAATAGAATGCCTCGGTGGTCTGGCCAGACAGGGTGCGGCCAGACGCGTCGGTGATGGTGCCGGAAATCATGATCGGCAGCTCAAAACCAAGCTGTTCGAACACTTCCTGCACGGCGTAAATGGCTGCCTTGGCATTCAGGGTGTCGAAGATGGTCTCGATCAGGATGATATCGGAGCCGCCCTCGATCAGCGCATGGGTGGATTCGATGTAGTTTTCCACCAGCTGCTCGAAGGTCACATTGCGCGCGCCGGGGTCGTTCACGTCTGGTGAAATACTCGCGGTACGGGAGGTCGGGCCCAGTACCCCGGCAACGAAGCGGGGCTTTTCCGGGGTGGAAAGGGCATCCGCAGCGCGGCGGGCCACCTGCGCGGCAACCAGGTTCAGTTCCGGCACCAGCTCTTCCATGTCGTAGTCCGACTGGGACAGGCGGGTGGCATTGAAGGTGTTGGTCTCAATGATGTCGGCGCCGGCCTCGAGGTAATCCTTGTGAATACGCTCGATCAGGTCCGGCTGCGTGAGTACCAGCAGGTCGTTGTTGCCCTTGATGTCGGACGGATAGTCGGCAAAACGCTGGCCCCGGTAATCGGCTTCCTGCAGCTTTTCGCGCTGGATCATGGTTCCCATGGCGCCGTCGAGAATCAGGATGCGCTCGCCGAGGGCGGCGTAGAGCTGTTTCAGGCGCTGGTCACGGGACTGCTGGGACCGGGATTCCGACATGGTCATATTCCTTAAACCGGGGGGATAAAAACGGCGGCAATCTTAGCACAATTCGCGCCTGTGGCCGGGTTCAGGAGCAGGCGGTGGTGCGGAGGGTCAGACCATCTGTCTATAAGCTCCTAACCTGTGGTTCTAGCACCGGTGCACAATTGGCTGAATGCCCAGTCATATCTGCGTCTGGCGGCGGCTGCGGGGGGCTATTTGTGGTCGATAGCGGGCGGGTGGGGCGAGGGTCGGTTTAATTTACGGGGAACTCAGCGTAAAATACCCGACCAAGTAACTCGGTTATTTGAGAAGATCTATGTCAGACCAACCGTCAGAATTGAATGTCACGATCACAGAGTCCGCCCAGGAGTACCTGCGCGACCTGCTGGCCAAGCAGGACTGTGAAGGCATTGCCATCCGCATGTTCGTATCCAACCCGGGTACTCCCAATGCGGAAACCTGCATCGCCTATTGCCGCCCCGGCGAAGAGAAAGAGGGCGACCTCGAAATGCAGCTGGGTGACCTCAAGGCCTACTTCGAAGGCCGCAGCGTGCCCTACCTGGATGAGGCGCGGGTGGATTACTCCGCAGACAAGATGGGTGGGCAGCTCACTATCCGTGCCCCCAACTCGCGCATGCCCAAGGTCACCGACGACAGCCCCATCGAAGACCGCATCAACTACGTGCTCTACAGCGATGTAAACCCGGGCCTCGCTGCCCACGGTGGCCAGGTCAGCCTGGTGGAAGTGACCGAAGACATGTACGCGGTATTGAAGTTCGGCGGCGGTTGCCAGGGCTGCGGCATGGTGGATATGACCCTGAAAGAGGGCGTCGAGAAAACCCTGAAGGAAAAAGTACCTGAGCTGGCCGGGGTGAAAGACATCACCGACCATACGGACAAATCTCAGGCGTATTACTGAGTCACAAAATCGCGGCCCAGCCGCGATTTTTTTTGCTGCTGATTTCGTTGCTGTGCGATCCCACTGTCTACAGGTGATTGCTGTCAACGCAGCTCAGGCCGGCAGTGCAGTTGATCCTCACGAGGAAGTCACGAGGAAGTGTAGTAATTCACTGCTTCGGATAAACTGACGGCCCCATTGCGGTCATCTTGCCATTGCCGTGCCATCGGCATGGGTGGCCGATATGCGTTGGGTAATGGAATTCAGCCGGCATATTGGCTGGGTAGTGCTTGCGCGTTGATTGACGCGAATGTCAAAACATCTATGAGGTAATCTTGGAAAAGCTGATTGAACAAACCATGTACCGCTCACGCTGGTTGCTGGCCCCCATTTATCTTGGGCTGAGCCTGGCTGTGGTGGCACTGGGCATAATGTTTTTTAAGGAAACCTTTCACCTGCTTGCGCACATTTTTACCATCAAAGAAGCCGATATGGTGTTGGTGGTGCTGAGCCTGATTGACATCGCCATGGTGGGCGGGCTGTTGGTCATGGTAATGATGAGCGGGTATGAAAATTTTGTGTCCCAGTTGGACATCGATGATGACGACGAGAAGCTGAACTGGTTGGGTAAAATGGACTCCTCGTCGCTGAAAGCAAAAATTGCTGCCAGCATCGTCGCCATTTCCTCTATCCACCTGCTGAAGGTCTTTATGGCGGTGGAAAAAACGGATGAGTCCAAGCTCTTGTGGTACGTGGTCATCCATTTGACTTTCGTGCTGTCAGCATTCCTGATGGGCTATCTGGATAAGCTCACCAAACACTGAGCCCAGTTAAACCCCGATACCCTGTGGCGATGAAGAGCCACAGGGGTGTTTAAAAAAAATCGCGGCATGGCCGCGATTTTTTTTGCTCCCTGGGATTATTGGTAGACGCGCACATAGTCAACGTACATGCGCTGCGGAAAGGTACTGCTGCCATCCGGACTACCTGGCCAGCTTCCGCCTACTGCCACATTCAGCAGAATAAAAAATGGGTGATCAAATGCCCAAGAGCCGTACTGTTCTACCTGTGCACGCGATGCGTTGTAAAAATTATTGCCATCTACATACCAGCTGATCCCGGCACTGTTCCATTCCACGCTGTACACGTGATAGCCGGCATCGACACTCTGTCCAACATTATAAGTGCCCATGATCGGGGTATTTCCCGAGTAGCCGGGTCCGTGCAGTGCACCATGTGTGAGTGTCGGTTCAAACCCGACGTGTTCCATGATGTCGATTTCACCGGAGTTGGGCCAGGGCGTTCCCGTGCGGATATTGCCGCCCAGCATCCAGAAGGCAGGCCAGATGCCCTGGGTCTGGGGCAGCTTGATTCGGGCTTCAATCTTTCCGTATTGAAATTCCCTTTTGCCGGCACTGATCATCCGGGTTGAGGTGTACTGGCAGGCGCCGTACCAGCAGTTGTAGCCGCCTTCTCTGCGCGCCTCGATCACCAGCACATTGCTGCCCGCCTGGCCATCGTACTGAATAGAGGCATTGTTGCCGGCGGTATAGTACTGCAGCTCGCTATTACCCCAGCCGCCGCCACCGGTTTCGAAAGTCCAGTTAGCGGTATTGATCGTGTCGAATTCGTCGCTCCACACTAAACCGTTGTTCGCGGCAGCGCTGACTTGTATTGAGCTGATATTGTCATTGAAGCCTTCGTTGTTCAGGCAGCCATCATCGGCGGTTACCGTTACCGAAGCACCGGAGAAACTGTCATTCTGGTAGAGCGTGGCCTGATAGCCGGGAGATACGCGGATGGAGGAGGCATCATCATTGACAAAGCCGCGGGCCTGGAGGCTGGCAAGGTTGTAGCTGCCGACCTCGAGGCCTGTGGCCCAGCCGCCAAAGTTGCAGTGTTGATAGATGGTGGCAACCCCTCCGCCTGAATTGACCGGAACGACTTCGATCCAGTTCAAATTCCAGTCCCCGGTTGTTGCATACACCCCAAGGCTGTAGGTTCCGGCATCGATATGAACCTGATGGGAAATGGTCTGCCAGTTTTGCCAGCCGCCAGTATTCGGCACATTCAGGCTGCCAAGCACGATCGAACCGCCGTTCAGGTCATTGGAAAGCGTGCCTCCGGTGGCACTGGCAACGCGGAAGCGCACCATATACTGACCACTGGATGGGATGACAAGGTTGTTGTACGCCAGCCATTCGCCGGCGACTACCCAGCCCACATTGTGACCGCCGCCGCTGTCACTGGTGGCCTCAATGTCTACGTCGTCCGCACGGTAGGCGCCGCCGGTATTGCCGGGTGTTGAGTCGTAAAAAGCGTTGTAGTCCTCTGCCTGAAATACGGTGGCCCAGGCTGATCCACACAGTGCAATCGCGCAAAGACCCGTCACTAGCGGGTAGATCCATTGGTGTTGTCGTATCCAATTTCGTTTTTTCATGCCGAATTCTCATTTTATTTATTGTGAGGGCGATCCGGTGCTGTTTCTCAGTGAACGCAATCCGGTTCCCGGAATATCCAGAGAAAAGGGTGAGTCGGCGTCCCAGATCTGGGCAGAAATCAAAGTGGCACGGGGAAAAAGGCAAGATTGGCGCGCTATTAATTAGATTGATGACATCGCTGTCGTGCGCACAGCAAAGGGGGTTCGATACAGGGATTTATCAGCGAGAAATGTGAATCTGGTACCAAGAAACCAGTTTGTTTGTTATCAGAGCAATTTGGTTTCTTCGTACCATTTTTTGATCCGGTTACATGCGCTTCTTGGTTTTACTTGTCGCCTGTGCGGTGGTTGGATCGTCCGGCCAGAAATGCTTCTGGTATTTGATGCGCAATTCTTTTTTTACTTCCTGATAGGTGTTTTTCCAGAAACTGGCGAGATCCCGCGTGACCTGCACCGGACGCTGGGCCGGGGAGAGGAGGTGGATCATCAGCGGGTAGCGGCCATTCAGGATGGACGGGGTTTCCGCCAGTCCGAACATTTCCTGCAGGCGCACCGCTAGTACCGGCGGGGTTTCTGCGTATTGGATGGCTATGCGAGAGCCGCTCGGTACCTGGATATGGCTGGGTGCGAGCTCATCCAATCGCTGCTGGGTGGGCCACTCCAGCTGAGATAGAAGGATCGTATTCAGGTCCAGTTGCTTGAGCTGATCCAGTTTGCTGAAACCACCCAGGTGCGGCAGCAGCCATGCGTCCAGTGACGACAGCAGCGTATGCTCGCTCCAGTCTGGCAGCGCCAGGGTTTCCAGCAAATCAGGGTGGGCTTCTTGCTGGCTGTTTAAAAACTGCACGCGCTCGAGCAGGCTTCCGGCCTCCCGGGTCCAGGGCAGGGAGCGCAGTCCCAGTTGGCGGATGGCGTCCAGCAGGGCACGGCTGATCAGCTCGGGGGATATATCCTTAGCCGGCTTTTCTTCCAGCACCAGTTTTCCAAGGGTCGTTTGCACGCTGGCCACTGCGCGCCCGGCGTTGCTGTCCCAGCGCACGGACTCCGACGTTTCGATAAGGTCGTCAAAATAGCGGCACACCGCATCGCGGCTGATACGGGCCCCGAGCTGGATGCGGGCATCGCGGCCCTGTCCGTCGAGGTCGGCAATCACGATGTAGTCCTGCAGAGCCAGCTCATCGTCGTGCGAAAAGTGGGCGCCGCGCCCGTTCGACAACAGGAAGCGGCGCTCGCGGTCGCGGCGGCTCTGGGCGATTCGGTCTGGATAGGCGAGCCCGAGTAATACCCCGGTGCTGTCGAACTGATCCGGTGCCTCGATGGAATTGTCCCGGCTGCCGGTCAGCTGTGCGCGCCAGATCTTTGCCTGCTGGCGAACCCGCTGGATCGCACCGTGGTCAGCGCGGCTGTTCCTGGCTGTACCCTGTAACACTTCCATGCGCTTGTGTATGTCACGATCCCAGCGCTGTTCTCCGCGGAAGATATCGCGCTCGGACAACAGCGCGGCGAGCAGGGCTGCCGGTTCTTGCAGGCCGAACTCGACGCTCTTCAGCATCATGTGCGCCAGGCGTGGATGCGTGCCGAGGCTGAGCATCCGCGCGCCGTGCCCGGTAATCCGGAGTTGCCGGTCAAGCGCGCCCAATTCGATCAGTAACTCTTGGGCCTGCGCCGTTGGCCCCGGGGGTGGCAGATCCAGCCAGCGCAACTCGCGCACATCGCTGACGCCCCACTGCGCCAGTTCCAGCATCACCGGCGCCAGGTCGCTCAGCAGAATTTCTGCGGTGTTTTTCTTCGCCATGCCGCGCTGGGTGGATTCACTCCATAACCGCAGGCAGTGACCGGCGCTCAAGCGGCCGGCGCGGCCGGCACGCTGGGTGGCGGACGCCTGGGAAATCTGTGTCGTCACCAGCCGGTTCATGCCGGTGTTGGGATCAAAGCGGGATTCCCGCATCAACCCGGAATCCACCACCAGGCGAATGCCCTCAATGGTGAGGGAGGTTTCTGCCACATTGGTGGCGAGGACGATTTTTCTCCGGCCCTGGGGGCAGGGGGCAATGGCCGCATCCTGCTGTTCTTTCTTCAGGTCGCCGTAGAGTGGGGCGATCAGGATATCTGCGCGGCCACCCAGGGATTCGCGCAGGTCACTCTCCACCTGGCGGATTTCGCCCACGCCGGGGAGAAACGCCAGCAGGCTGCCATCCTGCTGATCGATCAGCTCGCAGATTTTGCGGCTCATCAGGGCGGGCAGCTGGCGGGTATCGTCGGGTACCTGCTGGTGGGGCAGGTATTCCACATGCACCGGATAGGCGCGGCCCTCGCTGGTAATTACCGGCGCATCATCGAGCAGGTTGGCAACGGCCTCGGCATCCAGTGTTGCCGACATGACCAGTAGCTTCAGGTCGTCCCGCAAAATTTCCTGTGACTGCAGGCACAGCGCCAGCGCAAGGTCACCCTGCAAATTGCGCTCGTGGAACTCGTCAAAAATCACCAGCGCAGTGTCGGTAAGCTCTGGATCCGACTGTAGCAGCCGGGTCAGGATGCCTTCAGTTACGACCAGAATGCGGGTGTCGCCACTGGATTTGCGTTCCGCGCGGATCTGATAGCCCACGGTTTTGCCGACTGGCTCCCCGAGCAAATCGGCCATGCGCGCCGCTGCAGAGCGGGCCGCCAGGCGCCTTGGCTCCAGCATGATGATCTTGCGGCCGTCCAGCCAGGGCGCGTTGAGCAGGGCGAGAGGCACAGCCGTGGTCTTGCCGGCGCCGGGAGGGGCCTGCAGAACCGCGTTGCTGTGAGTGTTGAGGGTGTCCAGCAGGGCTGGCAGCACTTCGTATATGGGTAACTCTGACATGGCGGCGATTATAGCGATATCGACTTCCTGGGGTAGGATGGCGTCACCGCAGTACCCCGATAGTGCGCTGCGTCGTCAAGGTAAAAGGATGTTTATGGAAATATTGAAATGGATTGGTATCGGCTTCGGTATCTGTGGCGCGGCCATGTTTCTATTTTTTGTGTTTGTTTTTCTGCGGATGATTTTTGACCCGCAGATTACCGAGCTGACGGCGCTGAGGGACAAAGCCATGCGCCCGCTACTGCCCGGCGTGGCGGTCACTGAGATACCCCATCAACGGCCGCCCCTTGAGCGGGAGCACAACCCGGGCGCGGGGAGTGTCCCCGACGCTGAGGAATGGCTGCTCACCCCTGAGGGGCAGCTGCAGCAGGGTGAGCGGGTGTTTGATCATGATCCCCGCCGCCCGGTGCAGGTTCTGGCAGGGGCTGGCGCCGAGGTGGACAAGATCCTGTACGATGGCCGGATATTCGTACGCGATGGTTACAAGCCCGGGCAGGAGCTTGCCGATTTTTCCAGCGGCCCCTTTACCGGGTTCCGTCATGTGGGCGGGATAAACTCGGAGTGGTTTCTGATTGCCGGTGACCGCGTCGAGCGACCTTACGGCAACACCGCACTATGGCAGGTGTCGCACAGAGACTACCGCTACACGCTGCTGGAAAAAAATCTGTACTTTACCCACGACAGGCCGCCAAAAACCTTCACGCCAGCTGGATTTGATGGCGTTCTGGTGGCCATATATGTCGATCATCTCAGTTACGGATTTGGCGGTCTGAGCAGCGCACCGAGATACTCGGTGCTGCGGGCCTATACACCCCGCAACCCTGACGGCATAAACCTGCTTCGCCTGTCGCTTAAGGCAGGAACCATTGTCGACGTGGAATGGCGGGATGGCGCTTTGCTGGTGACTGCGGATCCCAGCAGACCGAGGTCGCCCCGGCGCAGTCTTCCGCCAAGACTCTGGTCGGTAACGCTTCCGGATTCCCAGGCTGGCAATCGCGAAGTGTCGGGTTCGTCGCGGGAAGTTGCCACGGGGCATGTGCAGATTTAAATGAGTAGGAATTGAACACCCATGGAAAAATCCTTCTGGCTGCAAAAGTGGCAGAAAAACGAAATCGGCTTTCACAACCCGGAGGCGCATCCGCTGTTGGTTGAGCATTTCCCGCTGCTGGAACTGCCGCCGGGTGCGCGTCTGTTTCTGCCACTGTGTGGCAAAACCCTGGACATTCACTGGTTGCTGGCCCAGGGCTACCGTGTTGCCGGAGCCGAATTAAGCGAAATGGCGGTGCAGCAGCTTTTCGAAGAATTGGCGCTCACACCAGAAGTTACCGAAGAGGGGGCCCTGAAGCATTACCGTAGCGAGGGGCTGGATATCTTCGTTGGCGATATCTTCCAGTTGCGCCACGAGACACTGGGTCCTGTTGACGCTATTTATGATCGCGCCGCACTCGTCGCCCTGCCGCAGCCCATGCGGCAGCAGTATGCCGTGCATTTGCAGGAGCTGACAGGCACTACGCCGCAGTTGCTCATCTCCTTCGACTACGACCAGAGCCAGCTGCCGGGGCCGCCGTTCTGTGTCGATGACGAGGAAGTGCAGCGGCTGTATGGCGCCGGTTACGTATTGCAACTGGTGGATGCGGTCGATGTGGCAGGGGGGCTGAAAGGCAAGGTCGCGGCGCTGGAAAAAGTCTGGCATCTGCAGCCGGGCACCGGCGAGGGTAACGGCTGAACAAGATCCGTAGCTCGGCGAGTTTCACAACTGTTGCACATCAAAAGGGGAATCTATGAAAGGCGATGCAAAATCCCGGGTAATGGGGCTTGTTCTGTTCATGGCAGGTTTGCTGCTGACTGGTCCGGCATTGGCTGCAGCCGATGCCGGTGAGCAAAAGCAACAGTCGGCGATTGCCGCGCAACTGGATGGGTTTCACCAGGCTGCCGCCAATGCCGATTTTGAGGATTACTTTAAGCGCTTCAGTAAAGATGGCGTTTTTCTCGGTACCGATGCGACAGAGCGCTGGGACGTCGATGCGTTCAAGGCGTTCACCAGGCCTTATTTCAGCCAGGGCAAAGGCTGGACCTATGTGCCCCGGAATCGAACGATCGTGGTGCACGGTGATGTCGCCTGGTTCGATGAGCTGCTGGATAACGAAGCGTATGGCGAATGCCGTGGCACCGGCGTGCTGGTCAGGGAAGGCGGGCAGTGGAAGATCGCCCAGTACAACCTGCATTTCCCGGTGCCGAATGCGTTGGCCAGGTCGATTACCAAAATGATCAAGGATTCCCGGGCCGAATAAGGCCAGGGATTTGCGGGCCGACTTTCACCTGACTTTATGAACAGTGACCAGTGTTCCTCGGTGATCAACTGGCGTACTTTGTTGGCCGACAGGCGCCGAATGGGCTTCAAATCGGTACTTGAACGCCCGACGACGCGCAGTTCCCGCCAAGGATATACCGACAGCTCCACCGGGAAATCGGAATCCAGGTGGATATGCTGGTATTCCCCATTACCGCTATCTTCTGTCTTGTCCGAGAACTGGTAGGCGGCCGGAGCACCAGTCCTCCCCGGACTGGTGTTGCTGCCTAGTGTGGAATGCTGGCCAGCTGCTGGTTTACCCATTGCACAAACTGCGGCTTGGGCAGGGCGCCAGACAAGCGCGCTACCTCGCGGCCACGGTGAAATACCATCAACGTGGGAATGGAGCGTATCTGGAAGGCCGCCGCGGTTTGCTGGTTTGCCTCTGTATCCAGTTTGAGGAAAACGGCCTGGGTGGGTATCTCACCAGCCACCTGGCTGAACACCGGGGCAAACTGCTGGCAGGGCCCGCACCAGCTGGCCCAGAAGTCCACCACCACGGGCAGGTCGCTCTTGTCGATAAAGCGGCGGAAATTGGCGTCGGTAGCGTTGATCGGCTGGCCGCTGATCAACGGCACGCGGCACTTGCCGCAAAGGGGGCCATCGCCCAGCCTCTGCCGCGGCACGCGGTTTGGCGTGGTGCAGGATGGGCACAGGATCTGGGTCAGTTGTGCATCAGCCATCGGGAGTCTCCTAAAGCGGGCAGGGTAAGATTGTGTACCAGCCTAGAACGAAGCACCATCCACCTGTCGGACTTTTAACGTTGCCAGTAATTCGGGATCCGCCATCCGGGCATTGACGGCAACACGCTTAACCGGACACTTCTCCGTGGTGATGTAGTGGGTCACGCAGCCGCAGTGATGGCAGCGATGGTGCTCTATATCCCGGTCGCCCCAGATGTAAACGCTCTTTTCCGTATCCTTATAGTGAATGTTGACCTCGCCGGGAGCGTAATAGGCCCAAAGCCCGGCATACCTCCGGCACAGGGAGCAATTGCAGCTGGTCACCTCAGTCGGCAACTCTGCTACTTCAATGCTGATGTTACCGCAGTGGCAACGGCCGAAAGTTTTCATTTGTGCGTCATTTGGGTTGAAGGATTGCATAGGTGCCCACCGCATGGGCCATGTAAATAACAGAGTTCGCCCGTGGAAAATTTCGCGTAAAAAATCTGTCATTTCTTCTTCGATACCATAACTTCTCTGTACCGCTACTTGGCTTTTGTACCGGCCGCATGCCAAATGGTTTCAGTCTGAAATCCGGGTGAGACGCACGTTATCCACCACCATCTGCCATTCACCGTCAATCTGTTGTGGCGGTTCGCTCACGTCGAAGGTAGAGCTTATTGGGCCAATACCGACGATAAAGTCATCGCCCTGAAATTCCTTGATCGGGCCATTAATGGATCGGGAGCTATTACCTTTGCTGATACTGTAATTCACACTGCCTTCAAGCGAGATGTACAGTTCCATCTGCCCGCCACGCCACATGCCAGAGTAATGCAGCTTCTCCGGTGGCAGTGGCTCGCTGCAGGCGGATAGTAGTGTGGATACCAGCAAGGCTAGTCCAAGTTTTGGTTTCATCTATTCCCTCATTAATGCGTGCCACGGGTTTTGCTGGCTGATCCCATGTCCAGCCATTTTCGAGCAAGTTAGTTTATGCTCGACAAAGAGCCGAGATCTACTGGTTGAAGCACCAGATTGTCTGGGGCTGCTACGAATTTTTTCGCCAGGCAAATTCCATTTGCCGGGCTGTTTTATTGGCCAGTTCTGACCCGGCTAACCTGGAAACTAAATGCAGGCTCATATCAATGCCGGCGGAAATACCGCCCGACGTTATGAGTTTTCCTTCATCCACCCAGCGCACGGATTCCATGACTGTAAGATCCGGGTGGGCACGTGCGAGATCAGGGATGTCTTCCCAGTGGGTGGTTACCTTGAGGCCCGATAGCAGCCCCGCTTTGGCCAGAATGAATGCGCCGGTGCACACGGACGCTACCATGTCGGCCTTTTCCGATGTGGCGGCCACCCAATCGATTACTTCGGGTTTAGCGAGCTCGCCGGTGTGGACGCCACCCACCACAATCAATACGTCGATTTTTGGGTGACTACTGAAATCGTAGTGGGGGTTAACACTAAAGCCGCCTCTGGCAGCGACCGGCGTACTATGTTCGGCCACAAGGAACACATCGAATTGCTCTTCCGCACTGGCAAGGCGGTTAGCGGTTGAAAACACCTCAAAAGGGCCAGAAAAATCCAGCACCTCGGCATTTTCATATATATAAATACCTACATTCATTCTGCTAGTCCTCAGATTTCCGCGCTACTTGGCTCAACGGGCCACGTGCCGGCCGGTTGGGTCAGAAACGCCATGCTGGCGGATTCAGGCTGTTGGTTTGTGACCCAGCACACGTGCCGGCAACATGAGCACCGCTCGCAGGAATGCAAACAGAGCCTCGAAGGTGATGCCGATCAGGCGAAACGGCAGCGACAGGAGCCAGATGAATGGCCACAGCAGAAGTGCCAGCAGCGCAAGTGGCCAGCACAGGACGAACAGTATTAGCCAGAGAAGGAATTTGAGCATCGAGTGTCCTTGTCCGAAACAGTGATGGTGCGAAATTAGCCGTGGAGGCGTTTCGCACCTGGTGTTTGCCGCCCGTACCCTCGCGTGAGCGAGGGCAGGGTGGCGGACAGTCTACGACCGATTCGGATTTACTGCACTCTTAACAAAAGACAGCTGGAGTCGGTTCAGGGACAGCTTCCCTTCACATAGTAACCAGCGGCTGTTTCGGCCAATGTGGTGGTCACAAACACATTGTACAAACCGAGGTTGTCACCGGAGCCGACCGCATAGGTGTAGCTGCCGTTGGTGGTCGCACGGCCGGCCTGCACGTGGTTATAGTTATTGGCTGTGTACTCGGTGCAGGTCAGGTCGCCATCAGGCGTGCTGTCACAGGCGTTGCCAATGCCATCGCCATCGTTGTCTGCCTGGCTGGCATTGGCGGTGTTCGGGCAGTTGTCCAGTGCGTCATCAATACCGTCGCCATCGGTGTCGGTAATCGGCTCGCCGCCACTGCCGCTGCCAGAGGCGCAGGCCTGTACCGGGCCGGCGCAGCTGCTGTTGCCGTCGGCAACCCACTGGCAGTCGCTGCCGGACGGATACTCACGCATGGTGAACGGGCTGGTGCCGAAAGCCAGGTAACAGGCCGAATAGCCCACGCCCCAGGTGATATGGCCGGCGCTGATATGGAAGTTGTAGTCGCCGGTCTGGCCTGCATCGATGGTGAAGGTGACACTGGTCTGGCTGGAGAGTGAGGTGGTGTCGGTGGCGGTAACCGTTGCCGTGTTTTCGCCACCCGGCAGGTTGCAGCCCTGCGCGGAATAGTTGCTGCCGTTAACGCTCGCGGTCACATTGCCGCTGGCAAACGCCACTATCACAGAATCCAGGTTCTGGTTGGCATCCACCACAGTGCCGGTAACCGTCGCGCACTGGCCGCTGACGTTGGCCGCGGTATCACTCAGCACCGGTGCTGTTGCCGGCGGCTCCGGGCCGACGCGGGTGGTGATGCTGGCGGCATCGCCTTCTGCGCCTTCATTATCAGTGGCAACTGCAGTGATTTCGTACAGGCCATCGGCCAGGGTCGAGCTGGTCACGCTGAAGAATCCGGCGGCATCCACTGACTGCACACTCAGGGTTTCCGTCACCACCGGCGTGCCGCCATCAATATTGCTGATGGTGAGGGTGACGTTCGCCACGCTGCCTTCAGCATCCACTGTGTTGCCACTGATCGTCAGCAGACTGCTGCTTTCGCTGGCGGCAAGGTTGCTGATCTCCGGCCCGACATTGCGGTCGACGCGCTTGTTGTTGGCCGCGAAGTACTGGCCGAGGTAGGAGGCATAATTGATGCTGGCGGCGGAGATGTAACCGCCGGAGGCGCCTTCACCACCGGACCAGGCATGGCCGACATCGTTCAGCCTTAGCATGGAAACCCGGCCGTCGTCCCACAGAGTTTCCTCCGCAGTGCGGGCGCTGCCTTCGCTGATGGTGTTGGTGCCGCTCAGTTTGGCCACGCCGTACACCCCGGCCATGCCATCGGCGTTCTGCTGGTTGTAGCACTGGTTCACCGTGGTATCGGCATCGCCCTGGGCGATGGATGCGATCTGGGTGGCGAAGCTGCTTGAGTAGCTGCCCGCATAGGTATTGCAGCGTGTGGTCACGTCCGCCGCTTCACAGGGGCCGAGGGCACCGTTGGAGCTGGTGCCGATACTCGGGCCGGCGGCCACGCCCATGCCCGCAAACACGTCCGGTGCGAGGCAGGCGGTGGTGTTGGCAAAGGCGGCACCGGAAGACAGGCCGGCGATATACACCTGGTCCGGGTCGATATTGCGGCTGGTATCACCGCTCATGGTATTGGCCAGCGTGATCAGGTTTTTGTAGTCGCCTGCCGTGCGCGACTTGGTGCCTTGCCAGTAAGACCAGCAGCTGAACCCGGCCTTGTTCATGGCATCCGGCACCGCCACCACCATGCCGTACTGCTCGGCGGCATCTTCCAGGTTTGCCGTGAGGTAATTGTTGATTGGCTGCGAGCACCCGTGCAGCACGATCAGCAGCGCCTTGCCGTTGCCGATGGGTGATACCGAATCCGGCGTATACACATGCACCGCACTGAACCCGCCGATGGACTGGCTCTGCTGCCAGCTGCCCGCGCTGGCAGCTGTGGCAAAGAGCCCGGATAGAAAATACAGAAACAGGGTAACGACACCCTTGCTGGGTGTTCTGATATCGTTCATCGCTAGTACCTTCATTATTTGAATTATGTTTGCACTGCACAAACGATATAAGCGCGGGGGCTTAAGCAAGCTGCGCCGACGACGTTTGCCTTTCAAGCTTATTGGCGGGCAGGGCGGAGGCCACTAGACCAAGGTTGTAGAGTGACGCCTAAAGTGCCGGATGGTTCGCAGTTTGGCGTTTGGCTTATCTCGCGATGGATCGGGGCACGAGCGAGCAGGTGGGGTGAGGTTGGAACAAAGTCAGGAAAGCCGGCGGGTACCGGCCTTCCTCTGTCGGGAGTGGGTTACAGCGCGCCCTCCCGTTGCAGCTTGTGCACCATGGGGGCCGTCAGTGCGGTGCCGCCGATTCCCCACTGGCCTTCCGGTACCTCTTCGATTTTTACCCAGGTGACCGAGCGCATGTGTTCACCTTCAATGGCGACCATGGTATCGGTGAGGCGGGTGATGATCTCGGCTTTCTCTTCCTGGCTGAATACGTTTTCGATCAGGTTTACAGTAATCAATGGCATGATAATTCTCCTAAGTCCGTGTTTGATAAGTAACCAGAACACTGTGCTCTGATGGGAGTAGATTACTGAGGCCGGCTTGATTAGGATGCTTCGCGGAATGTAGCAATTCACTACGTTTTCTGTAGTAACCAACTACAAATCAAAAACTACAGCCAGGAAGGCGTCAAATAGCGGAGCACACCATGGAATACGGTCAATTCTGCCCCATAGCCAAAGCAATGGATCTGCTCGGCGAGCGCTGGACAATGCTGATCCTGCGCGAGCTGCATATGGGCGGCACGCGGTTCAGCGAATTGCAGCGCGGCCTGCCTCTCATCTCTCCCACCATCCTCACCAAACGTCTCAAAGAGCTGTACGACGCCGAGCTGATCCTGCGCAAGAAGATTCCCGGGCAGCGGGGCAATGAATACTTCCTCACTCAGGCCGGCAAGGAAACACTGCCGGTGCTGCAGTTGGTGGGTGAGTGGGGCATGCGCTGGGCCCGTGGTGACATCCGCGACAGCGACCTCGATGTGGAACTGCTGATGCTCTACCTCCAGCGCAGCCTCAAAACCGATATGCTGCCGGGCGATCAGTCCGTCATCCAGTTCCGCTTCACCGATCTGGACAAGCTGCACAGCTGGTGGCTGATGGTCAAAGGCTGCAACGTGGATATCTGCCTCGAAGACCCCGGGCAGGACGTCGATGTATACATCACCACAGACCTGCGCACCATGGTGAACTGCTGGATGGGTGATGAAAGCTATCGTGATGCCATAGCGGATAACCGCATGAAACTTGTGGGGCCGTCAGCGCTTACGCGCAATATCCAGAGCTGGATTTCGGATAGTATTTTTGCGGGGATTCCTTCGGCGAGGCAGATTTAGATTCGAAGCATTACTGACCAGTATACCGACAAAATATCTCGCTATTCCCGCAGCCCACGAATTAGCAACCTGGATGAAGGCGAACAAAGCGATTTTTGGGCATCCGAATATTTTTCAAAACAGTGATATTGCCGAAAGATATGTGATCAAAGGTAAGAAAGGTGTGGTTTACATAAACAACGGCTGGGGATCGACTGATCATATAGATCTGTGGGATGGCAAAAGGTTAAAGGCAGGCTCCGTCAGTTACCTAGATAGGGGCAACCAATTGTGGTTTTGGGAGGCGAAATGAATAAGGTTCTGACGCTGATTTCACTGGCCGCAGCGTTACCTTTTGCGGCCTGCGGTACAACTACCGATGACGATTTAAGCATCGATAATTCGAGCAACGTATGCGTCGTACAGTATGCGGATGAAAGGGTATCGACAAACCTGGAGCCACCGTGCATTTTTGTCAAGGACAAGAATGGAAAAATCCGATCACATACATACCACCAGGCGAGGGCCACGGTTTTCATAATTATGGGGAAACCCGAAGGCTCTACGTCGGAATGCTCTTACCAGTCTCAGTGGTTTGTGCTCGGGGATGAAATGGTTGTACCAGACCATATACGTGATGTTGAAGTATGCGCTACTAGCGGTGGCGATGAAATCGCCTATCGAGATGTGTTTCACTATATCCCCGGCGGATTGGAGATATTAAAATCTATGCCCGCTGGGGAGTACGATTAAATGTCCTCTGAGAACGCTCGATGGGCTTGCGAGTAGCAGCACTTGCAAGGATCAGTTTGCATTGTGCGCGAAGCGACCGAGCAAAACGCGCATATGCTAAGACGTCCCGCGGAGGTCCGAAGGGCCGGAGCTTCACTGCCCATGATTGTTAAGTGTTTTATAGCCGATGCCCCGCGAGGTGCTGGCCGTCAACTTTCAGCTGAATCTTGACCGTGAGCAAAGCAACAGCGAATACCTCTACTAGCCGGCTGACACCACCAACAACAATTTCTTTCCGTATTAACGGACTGTCTTTGCTCACAGAGAATATTTGGTTATTTACACCAATCATTTTTTCCCCGTGAAACAATCGAATACCGCTAAACCACGTATTTTCTACGATTAGGCGCTCGCCTTCCAACTCTCCAATTACTGTCTTTTTCGGCATACTTCTAGTTCCCTCTTGAATTCTTTAGGTAGCTCGGACACTTAACGCCCAGCGTTGGCTGTCGCTCTGCCGCTGCTTGTTAGATTTTTTTCGTGAGTTGAAAACCAACAGCCAAACGCAACTTTTGAAGCTCCATGAGTGCATGCTGTTTATGCACGAAACCAATTAAATGATCCGCATCTAATAATCCACCTTCATGGAGACCGCTAAATACCTCACTCTGCTTTTTATGGAGAAAATAGTCTGATTGCTTCGAACCACCAAGAGGAAGTGATTTGAAATAGCCGAGAAAATACTCTTTTCCGGGTTCGATATTATAAGTTGTCTCCAAATACGGACCTCCGCCCATCCAATTCTTAACAATTTGAACACCAAAAGAATGCTCTCCTGGAGAGAGCTCAACCGTGGTGTAAGTACCATTGGCTAGAACAGCTGCTACCTCTCCATCTATGAACATATTGTATTCTCGGGCACTACCTACAAATGCAGCTGGCCTAAACAGGTAAACAATAGCTTTTTCTCTGGGAACCTCTTCTTGCCCAGAATACATCGCACCCTTTATTACAGTAGGGCTTGCGCAGGATACCAAGATTAAACACACAAATAATATTATTGTTCTCATGGCTTCTCCAAATCTAACGCCCAAAGCAGCGGCGCGCGCTAGCGCGTCCAGCCCGCAGGGCGATGCTGCCTTTGCTTGTTATGTGATTTTACTGCGATATACCAAAATACCGTTGCCACGAGTAACGAGGATATAGCATACGAGAAATAGCCTGTTTCTCGGAGCTGGCTTGGCATAGAGCTACCTATTAATTGAATGTATTGGTACAGCAAGCCGATACTTACACCGAGCAAAATGTAAACTGACCAATGTGTGATATTGAGTTTTCTCAGGACTAGATGAACTGGAACGCCGCAAACCAACACTAATAAATACGAAGTACCCACAAAGCCAAAGACAAACATTGCAAGAACGAATAGTAGCCCGGGAATTTGCGATAACATTTGTTGGAAATGGTCAGGCTCCATTTCTAGCAGGTAACTGCCAAAAGCAAACACAACCACGAGCAATGATGCCCATGGCGCAATCAGTGTTGCCTTGACGGTACTCTCGATATTCATAGATTCACATAACGCCGCCGGCAGGGGCAGCTTACCTTGTGCGCGTTTTGCGCAAAAATGGGCGCGCAGCGACCTGCGCAAATGTGCACAAGGTAAGCTGTCCCGCGGAGGGCCGAAGACCCGGAGCAACCTGCTCGGCTTTGTTATGAGTTTTACTCCCGGATTTTGGATACACCCGCTGGATCTCTACCACATGACCTCAACCATTCTGACATTTCCTCTAATGAAAATGACTCATTGGTGTGCTTGCCCTCTTGAACTCCATTAACGGTATACCATGTAGAACCGTGCAATTCCTCTATACCATTAATGATTAAGCAATCTCGCTCGAATGATGCTCTAAATTCTTTAGCAGACAGCCAATGCTCTTTTGGGGGAGATGAACAGGCCAACATCTGCACTCCGAGCAAGAGCATACATATTATTTTCTTTATCAATGCACTTTTGCCTATTGAGACTCTGGTCTTACCCACAAAAAGTAGACACTATAACTATGCGCATTTGCGCTCATACTCTGCTGGACTTGTGTAACCCAG
>NZ_JBLWFL010000013.1:0-160369 GCF_048323715.1 Microbulbifer weihaiensis | reverse complement strand
TCAAGAACACGGTAGACGGCCTTGGCTCGAAGGCGGGTTACAAAGCTAACCCCTTGTTTTGTAAGGCTTCCAAACCACTGGTAGTCCACGTAGCCCTTATCAAAGGCGACAATGCTGCCTTTGGGGAAAGAGAACTTGCGCCCCTCAACCATGTCATTTTCGTTGCCATCGCTAAGGGCTACAAACTCAGGAACATCCGTCGAGTGATTGAGGCCAACACTGAGTTTTACGTTGGCCGCATCATCGCGATGGGCCGCCCAAGGAAAGAGCTTCAGTGACAAATCCAGGGCACTGGCATCCAGTGAGTAGAGGGGATTTTTGAAGCGAAACTTGTGCTTTCCAGGTTGATTTTTACAGCGTCTCAAGAGCTTGTAGAACAGAGCTTCATATAGCTCAGCTGGCTGCCTTTCATTTAACCGAGCCAGTGTCGTCCGGGCGATAGGTTGGGCCCCCAAGTGATACAGCTTGTGCTGCTGGGCCTCAAGGTTGGATTGGATGTCCCGCAGGCTCTGTCGTCCAGAAAGCTGGGACATTGCCATGCCGACGAATTGGTCCCACCGGCTGGCAGAGCGCAGTTTTTGCCCAACATGATATTGCCTGACCAAGGACTCAAATTCATGTCTCGAAAGGGGTTTGAGTAGTTGGTGAAAAGCGGTGTTATGATGTGACAAAGCCTGAAGCCCTTCTGGTTGTTATGTTTGCTGGCGCTAACATTGTAACCATTTGGGCTTCAGGCTTTTTCAGTTTTCCCAAACTATGGGACAGCAGTGGCAGAAATGCCGGCTTTTTTATTTACAACAATTCTGTCTTGGTTTTCCCGCAACGCTGACAGCGATACTCCGTGACCAGCTTTCCCTGTTTGACATCAAACTTCCGTTCGGTCACCACAACCCACTTGTGGAAACCATCTCGACATAGACTACTGCCTTTGTGCTTCTGCCAGGCGGTTTTTCTCTTGAATGGCAGTACATCTCCCATACGGGGTCTCCATTATATGTGGAAGTCCAAGCAAGCCCGGCGTGAAACAAAGCTTACATTAACCCAGCGAGTATAAATGAACTTTGCTCACATCAACTTTCTCGCTGAAAGAGCATCGTCTGCAACACCCCGTCCCTACGAACCCAACCATGATGAAGCGCGGCAGCAATATGCAATAGCACTAGCCCGATAAGCCCCAACGCGATCAGCCCGTGTAATTCGCGCAATAGACCATAGCTATCAAGGCTTATGGGTAATACCGGCGGCAGGGAAAACAGGCCAAAAAATTCAACAGGCCGGCCCGCCGAATTTTGCATCAGGTAACCACTGATGGGTAGCGCAATCATGGCCGCATACAGCAACAGATGGCTGATCCTGGCAATAAAACGCTGAATACCGGAAAGCTCGGTGGGCAGCTCGGGAGGCCTAACACTTAACCGCACAGCAACTCGAAACAATACCGCAATAAATGCGACAACCCCGAATGATTTGTGCAGCGCCAGCAGGGTGAGCTGCCAGGGTTCCAGGCTGCGCACCATGAGTAAACCGACAAATAGCATGGAAAGTAATAGTGCCGCCATTCCCCAGTGCAGCACCCGGGCACTCAAACTGTAGTATTTGATACTGTTTTCCGGGTAAGGCATCAGCTGTCCTCCTGCGACGCACTTCTCCAGTGCTCTATAGCGCGGCGGCGGTAAGACTCCGCGTAAGCGGCCGAACGCGCGCGCAGGATAGGATCCCCAGTAGCCGCCATTCCCTCTGGCAGAACAAGCGGGTCAAAGCTGATCGCATTACAGCTGCCACTGGTTTGCGGCATCGCATCCGTAATGATCACCTTGCCGGCGACCAGTTGCTGCCGCGTTTCCGGCCAGGGCTGCGAGGGGTCGTTTTCATCATCCTCGGCATCCGCCAAGGTGAACACCAGATCAAACGTTACTGGCCCACGCTCAAGGCGACGAAAAAACTCTTGATGCAGGGCATCCTTCCCGTCTCCAGCGCTGGTCGCCGATTCCTCTTGCCCTGCTTTACCCGGACGTGCCTCCCAGCGGACAGCACGACGCTTTCCCTCACCGTCCACCAAGTAAAACGCATTGATACTGTGATAGGTTTCCGTGGCCAGGCTGCCGCTGGGCCTGTAGTCGGCAGCCCAGGTGGTGAACGCCTTGCTTTCCGGGTGTTCGGCGAAGAATTTCTGTATTTTTTTCGGATCCCGCTTTCCCGTCTTTTCATCCGGTGCCAGGGCGGTCAGCTGCTGGAAGAAATCCTGCGGATTACGCACGGCCATCACCGGAGGCGTATTCATCGCCGTACGCCAGACGTCCCCAGCATCAACGGCAAGGCTCAGAGCCAGGCTGCGCACGGGGGCTTTTAGATCCGGAGCTGTCGGGTCATTGCCGGCCACGGAAAAGCGGCCAATCAGCGGAGTGGTACGCCCCGAGAACACGCTCGCCGTTGTGTAAGGCTGTAACGCGCCATCGGACACAAACGTCCCACTGACACAAAACCCTTTGGCGTGGGCGCGACGAAATCCCGCATGGATCGTTTTGCCCTGCTGCAGATTGACAAACTCTTGTGCCGTAACAACGCTACTGCCAAACCCGCCCGCGGCGTAGATGAACGCTCCCGCCAGTCCTCCCACAACCCCTGCCAGCGGGAGATATCGCTTGGCAAAGTAGACCAGGCCACCCTTGTTCATTGCACCTCCGTAATCACCCAAGAAGTATCTTCAATTCAAGATAAAGGACTGGTATCTTGAATTCAAGATTAATTACCTTTGCGTCGATATGAACAACCTGGATCATATTCAGAAGCTCTGGGCAGAGCAGATGCCAGAACTTAACACCGCGGCAATGGCACTGATAGGCCGCCTGCAGCTTGTGAACAAGCACATGACTCAGGCAATGTCGCAGACGTTCCGCCGTTACGGCCTGACCGACGCCGCCTTCGATGTACTGGCTACGCTGCTACGCAGCGGACCACCACACACACTGACGCCGACACAGTTACTGGAACAGTTACTGGTAACCTCAGGTTCAATGACCAGCCGCCTGAACTCCCTGGAAAAACAGGGTCTAATACGGCGTGAAGTGGGGATTACAGACAAGCGGAGCAGGCAGGTCGCACTGACCAGGAAGGGACACACGCTCATCAGGAAGGTGATGGCACACCACGTGGCCACACAGGATCAACTTCTGAGCGTATTCAACGAAGATGAGAAAGCGCGGTTGGTAGAACTGCTGCAATGTTACCTGACGCGCACCTCGGCCGGTGATTGAGGCGGGGAGCTTTATACTTCAGCTCCCGCTGCATGCGCGGAGGCCCAGGCCCACTGAAAATTGAAACCACCCAGCCAACCGGTGACATCCAGCACCTCGCCGATAAAGTACAGGCCCGGCTGTTTCATACTCTCCATGCTGCGGGAAGACACTTCATTGGTATCCACTCCGCCCAGGGTAACTTCTGCGGTGCGATAGCCTTCCGTGCCTTCCGGTATCACCGACCAGTACTGCAGTTTTTGCCCGGCATCCTGTATGGCCGCGTCGCTGTACTGTTTGAGGGGTTTACTTTCCAGTGCATTTTTCTGCAGGAAAAACTGCACCAGTTTTTTACTCCAGAGCTCGCCCAGTGCGGTATGCAGGTAGCTCTCCGGTTTTTTCCCGCGTTGCTCCCGCAACCATTCAGCCAGATCCATGCCCGGCGCCAGGTCAAACTCGACCTTTTTACCCTCGCGCCAGTAGCTGGAAATCTGTAAAACCGCCGGTCCGGAAAGGCCCTTATGCGTAAACAGCATCTGCTCGTGAAAATGCCCTTGCTCACAGCCGGCATTTACCGCCAGCGAGGTACCGGGCAGTTCTTTCTGCCGTTCCAGCGCGCGCTTGTTCAGGGTAAAGGGCACCAGCGCCGGGCGGGTGGGAATGATGTTGTGGCCGAACTGCCGCGCGATCTCGTAGCCGAAACCGGTGGCACCCATGGTCGGGATCGACAGACCGCCGGTAGCGACCACCAACGATTGACACACGACCTTACCGAGTGAGGTATGCACCTCAAAGCCCTTGCCGGCATTTTCTTCATCGAGCGGTTCGATACGCTGGATTTCACAGCGGGTACGGATCTGGGCCTTGGCCTCGCGGCACTCGCTCAGCAACAGGTCGACAATATCCCGCGACTTGTTGTCGCAGAACAGCTGGCCGAGGGTTTTCTCGTGGTAGGGAATTCCGTGTTTTTCCACCAGGGCGATGAAATCCCACTGGGTATAGCGGGCGAGGGCGGATTTACAGAAATGCGGGTTTTCGCTGTAGAAATTGTCCGGCGCGGTGTACAGGTTGGTGAAGTTGCAGCGGCCGCCACCGGACATCAGGATCTTCTTGCCGACTTTGTTGGCATGGTCCAGCACCAGCACGCTGCGTCCACGCTTGCCCGCCACCGCCGCACACATCAGGCCGGCGGCGCCGGCGCCGATGATCAGCACATCGGCCTGGGCGGGAAAATCAGTCATGGCAAAAAAATTTCAGAATAGAACGATCAGGTCTTGGGCAGGGTCACGCCGCGCTGGCCCTGGTACTTGCCGCCGCGGTCCTTGTAGGACACATCACAGATCTCGTCAGACTCGAAGAACAGCATCTGCGCCACACCTTCATTAGCGTAGATCTTGGCCGGCAGGTTCGTGGTATTGGAAAACTCCAGGGTGACATGCCCTTCCCACTCCGGCTCCAGCGGGGTCACGTTGACGATGATGCCACAGCGGGCATAGGTGGACTTGCCCAGGCAGATGGTCAGTACAGAGCGCGGGATACGGAAATACTCGACCGTACGCGCCAAAGCGAAGGAGTTGGGCGGAATAACGCAGTAATCGCCAGTCACATCCACAAAGCTGTCTTCGTCAAAGGCTTTCGGATCCACAGTCGCCGAATGCACATTGGTGAAGATCTTGAACTCACTGGCACAGCGCACATCGTAACCGTAACTGGATGTGCCGTAGGAAATCAGTCGGTCACCCCCGGCGCCATGGCGCACCTGACCCGGCTCGAATGGCTCGATCATGCCTTCGTTTTCAGCCATACGACGAATCCACTTATCGGATTTGATACTCACCCTGTCCCCTCGCTTGTTCAAAACTGCCGGTCAATAAAGAGGCCGAATCATAGCCGGTTTGCCCTGTGCAAAAAAGTGCCAATGAACCTGGTACGGTCTTGCCGCCCCCGAACAACTACTGTATAAATTGCCAGTAGATACTGTATGGATACCCAGTTAACCACTCCCAGGGAGCAAGCAGACCGTGAACAGTGCCGAAAACTTCATGCAAAACAAGCAGTTAAGTACACAGGCCGGCAGTCAGCCAGCACAGCCTCAGCCCCTGCAACAGCTGCTGACCCGCCCGGATATCTGGCAACTGGCCACCCAGCAGCGCCGCCCCCGCACCGGGATCGAGACCGGTTACCGCGGGCTGGATGCCCTGCTCGCCAGTCGCGGCTGGCCCCGCGGCGCCACCAGTGAACTGTTGGTAGACAAGGCCGGTATCGGTGAAATGTCGCTGCTACTGCCCACCCTCGCGGAGATGACCCGCCAGGGGCGCATGGTGATACTGGTCAACCCGCCCCATATTCCCTACGCACCGGCACTGGTTCAGGCCGGCGTGCAGCTGGAGAAGTTACTCATCGTTCACCCCAGGGGGCAGCGCGACCAGCTTTGGACGGCGGAGCAGTCACTGCAGTCCGGCGCCTGTGGTGCCCTGGTCAGCTGGCAGGGCAACGAGACACCTGCAGACAAAGACCTGCGCCGCCTGCAACTGGCCGCCCGCGAAGGCGACGGCCTGCACTTCCACTTCCGTCCCGGCTCAAGCGCCGCCACCCCTTCTCCCGCAGCTTTGCGCCTGCACCTGCAGGGCGATGGCGAGCAACTGGCAGTGCACCTGCTCAAGCAGCTGAACGGAAAGTCCGGCCAGCGTATTCATCTGGCCCGCCGCGCCGACCTGGTGCGGCGCGACCAGCCACTGCACTAACCCCCCGCTTCAGGAAGGAGTTCCCCATGCTCTGGCTCTGCATACAGTTTCCCAAACTGCCTCTGGAGGCGCTCACCCGCGCGCGCAAGCAGGGCGAAGACACGCCACTGGCGGTGGCAGAGAAGAACCTGATCGTGGAGTCCAACCCCGCCGCCGCGGCGCGCAATGTCACTGCTGGCCTCAGTATCGCCACCGCCTGTGCCTATTGTCCGGCGCTGGAATTACTCGAACGGGATCTGGAGCGGGAAGCCCAGCTGCTGCAACAGCTGGCCCAGTGGGGCTACAGTTTCACCCCGCTGGTTTCCCCCCGGGCCAGTACCGATAGCAACCGGAAAACAGAGCAGGGAGAAAGCAGCCCCGCCTGCCTGTATCTGGAGCTCAGCGGCAGCCTCAAGGCGCGCGGTGGCCTCGCCAACCTGCTGTACCAGCTGCGCAAAGAGCTGCACAAAATGCGCATTCAACATTTTATGGGAATAGGCCACAGCCCCTGCGCCGCGCACCTGCTAAGCCAGCTGCCGGAGCATCGCCAGTGGTTGGCCGAGACCAAAACACCGCCGACCCCACAGCAGTGGCGCCAGTGGATCAGCTTTGCCCCCAGCAAACTGCTCGACTGCAACAACAAAGCCATCGCCAAACTCTATGCCAGTGGGATCAAGCGGGTGAGCCAGCTGCTGGCCATACCCCTGTCGGAAGTCGGCAATCGCTTCGGGCGTAATTTCATCGACTACCTGGCACGCCTCAACGGCACCCGTCCGGATCCGGTACCCACTTACGAGCCGCCACCAGAGTTTCACAGCGAACTCTTTTTCCCCAGCCCGCTGGATAACAGTGAGCAGCTGCTGTTTCCCGCCGGGCGCCTGGTGCGCGAACTCTGCCGGCAACTTCAGCGGCGCCAGCTCTACAGCCAGCAGTTGTCCTGGGTACTGGACTACGGCAGCCGCGGCAAGCAACAGGTCAACGTGGACGTTTCCCGCCCACTGTTCGATCCGCAACGGCTGATTGCCCTCACTAAATTACAGCTGGAGCGGGTAGAGTTGAAAGAACCGGTCCAGACGCTCGCCCTGCGCTGCCACCAGCTGCGGCCACTGGAGGCACAGGCCCTGCGCGAGGATTTTTTCGATGAAGGCAGCAAGCTGCACGAGAGCTACCAGCTGATCGACAAGCTCAAGGCCCGCCTCGGCCACGAAGCGCTCTCGGGTGTGACGCTTAAGGAAAGCTACCTGCCTGAGCAGGCCTGGGCCAGTGCCGACAGCCTTACCCTGCACAGCAAGCCACGCGGCCACCAGCTCCACCCGGTGAATGCACCCCGCCCAAGCTGGCTATTGCCGAGGCCGGAGAGAATCCAGCAGCAGGAACACAAGCTGTTTTACGACGGCGAGCTGCAGTTGCTGCAGGGCCCGGAACGCATCGACGGCTACTGGTGGCAACACCGCCGCCACGCCCGCGACTACTACATTGCCCGCGGCAACCAGGGCAGCCTGTACTGGGTATTCCAGGATCTGACCTCTGAGGACTGGTTTCTGCATGGTGTCTATTCATAACCAAAGGCAACCTTGCGTTTACCTCCTTGCCAGCAAACGCAATGGCACCCTTTACACGGGAGTCACATCCAACCTTGTACAGCGGATCTGGCAGCATAAGGAAGGTGTAGCTGAAGGTTTTACGCAGAGGTACAACGTGAAAATGCTGGTCTGGTATGAATTACACCACACAATGGAAAGTGCCATTCAGAGAGAAAAAGCAATTAAAAAATGGCACAGGGCCTGGAAGCGGGCACTGATCGAAAGTAGTAACTCCAGCTGGAATGACTTGTACTCCGAAATACTCCAGTAACAACAAGCACCCCGTCACCCCGGACTCGATCCGGGATCCAGCAACAGGAACACAACGAAACCACAGCACTCTAACTCTGGATACCGGCCTACGCCGGTATGACGCTAATTGCTCACAATGGTATACCCCAAACCACCAGAGCCCCGTCATCCCGGACTCGATCCGGGATCCAGCAACAGGAGTACAACGAAACCACAGCACTCCATTCCTGGATACCGGCATACGCCGGTATGACGAGTGAACGAAAACACCGGTATGCAGTACGCCGAGCTTTTTTGCCAAAGCAACTTTTCTTTTCTCCAGGGCGCTTCGCACCCACAAGAGCTGGTCGCAACTGCCAGTGAGCTTGGCTACCAAGCCCTTGCGATTACCGACGAGTGCTCCATGGCCGGTGTAGTTCGCGCCTACAGTGAACTGGAAAAGCTCAAAGCCACCGGCAGCCGGCTCAAGCTGATCTGCGGCAGTTTTTTTCGGTTGCAGGAAGACGGCCAGCAGCTGGTCTTATTGGCCCAGCACAAAACGGCTTACAGCGAAATCTGCCAGCTGATATCCCACTCGCGCCTGCGCTGTGAAAAGGGCAGCTACCACACCCGGCTGCAAGATGTGATTCGCTTCTGCACAAGTGCGCTTTGCCTGTGGATACCCGGCGATGAAATTGCCGATATCCCCGCAGCACTTCAGGCGCACTTCCGCTGCAGGCTGTGGATTGCTCTCCGCAACACCATATCTCCCGGGCAAAATCTGCAACACCAGAAACTCCTTGCCCTCGCGCAGAAATATAAACTGCCACTGGTCGCCACCAATGCGGTATTGATGCACAACCGCAGCAGGAAACCCCTGCAGGACGTGCTCAATGCCAACTACCACAACTGCTCACTGGATCAGTTGGGGTACCGCCTGCAGCAAAATGCCGAGCGCTACCTGCGCCCGTTGCGGGAAATGGAAAACCTGTTCCCCAGTGACGCGCTTGAAAACACTGCGGCCATTGCCGGGCAATGCACATTCTGCCTGTCCGAGCTCCGCTACCAGTACCCTTCGGAAGTAATCCCCGCAGACACCTGTGCCAGCGACTACCTGCGCAGTCTGGTGGAGTATGGCCTGAAAACCCGCTGGCCCCAGGGCCCGGAAGAGCACATCCGGCAGCAGATCGAAACCGAACTCGCGCTGATTGCAGAGCTCGCATACGAGCACTATTTCCTCACCATCTACGACATTGTGCAGTTCGCCCGCAGCCAGCACATCCTGTACCAGGGGCGTGGCTCCGCCGCCAATTCTGTGGTGTGTTACTGCCTGTTCATCACCGAGATAGACCCCCACAAAATCGGCCTGCTGTTCGAGCGCTTTATCTCCCGCGAGCGCAATGAGCCCCCGGATATCGACGTGGATTTCGAGCACGAGCGGCGCGAGGAAATCATCCAGTACATCTACCGGAAATACGGCCGCGAGCGCGCCGGCCTCGCCGCCACCAAAATCACCTACCGATTCAAAAGTGCCCTGCGGGATATCGGCAAGGCACTGGGCCTCGGTGCCGCCACCATCGAGCGCCTGCAGGCCGAGCGCACCTGGTGGGACACGCTGGAAGATTTCCCGAAACAGATGGAAAAGGCCGGCATCGACCCGGACAGCACCACCGGCCGAATGCTCCCCACACTGCTGCAACAGATTTACGGCTTTCCCCGGCACCTGTCCCAGCACGTGGGCGGTTTCGTCATTACCGAGCAGCCGCTCAGCAATCTGGTTCCGCTGGAAAACGCCTCAATGGAAGAGCGCACCATCATCCAGTGGGACAAGGAAGATATTGAAGACCTTAAGCTGATGAAGGTGGACATTCTTGCCCTGGGCATGCTCACCGCCCTGCGCAAGTCGCTGACCTATATGGCGCTGTATGGCCGCAAAATGAAACTTCAGGACATCCCGCCAGACGACCCAGCGGTCTATGAAATGATGTGCCGGGCGGATACGGTCGGCGTCTTCCAGATCGAATCCCGCGCCCAGATGAGCATGCTGCCGCGCCTGCAGCCGCGGCGCTTTTATGAGCTGGTGATTGAGATCGCCATCGTCCGCCCCGGGCCGATCCAGGGCGGCATGGTGCATCCCTATCTGCGGCGCAAGCAGAAACTGGAGCCGGTCAACTACCCCCACGAGAACCTGCGCCCGGTGCTGGAACGCACCCTCGGCGTGCCGATTTTTCAGGAGCAGGTGATCAAGCTCTCCATGGTCGCCGCCGGCTTCAGCGGTGGCGAGGCCGATGCCCTGCGCCGCGCCATGGCAAGCTGGGGAAAAAATGGCAACCTGATCCAGTTCCGGGAAAAGCTGATCGCCGGCATGCGCGCCAACGGCTACAGCGATGCCTTCGCGGTACAGCTATTCGAGCAGATGAAGGGGTTTGGTTCCTACGGTTTCCCGGAGTCCCACTCCGCCAGCTTTGCCCTGCTGGCCTACTTCTCCGCCTGGATCAAACACCATCACCCGGCGGCCTTTTACTGCGGGCTGCTCAACAGCCAGCCCATGGGATTTTATGCACCTGCGCAGCTGGTCTACGACGCCCAGCGCCGCAACGTCACGGTACTGCCCATCGATGTGCAGTACAGTCACTGGCACCACAGCCTGGAATTTCCCGCTTCGTCATCCCGGCGAAAGCCGGGATCCAGCGACCTGCACCAGCACGACAACAAAACCAGCGCACCAGCCCTGCGCCTGGGTATGCGCCTGATCAAAGGCCTCAACGAAGACAGTGCAGAAGTAATCACTACCCAGCGTCAGCAGCACCATTTCGAGTCTCTGGAAGACTTCCACCAGCGCGTAACCATCTCTCCCGAACAACGCGCCTACCTGGCCAGCGCCAACAGCTTCCACAGCCTGGCGGAAAACCGCTACCAGAACACCTGGCAAGCCCTGAGCAGCCAATTGGACAGCCTGCCCAGCGAGCACCAGCCCGAGCACACCCTGGAAGACAATACCTACAGCGACTACGCCAGCACCGGCCTCAGCCTACGCGAACACCCCATCGCCCTGCTGCGCAAACAGCACCGGTATCGCAACCTGCTGCGCGCCTGCGATCTAGCAAACGGTAAAGACGGGCAGCAAGTGACAATCCTGGGCCTCACTACCTGCCGCCAGCGCCCCGGCAGCGCCGCCGGCGTCATGTTCCTGACTCTGGAAGATGAAACTGGAGTGGTGAATGTGGTGCTGTGGGAACAGGTGCAACAGCGTCACCGCGCGGAAATCAAAGGCGGGAACATACTGCTGATTGAAGGCCGGCTGCAGGTAAGCACCGAACAGGGTGGCGGGCAATATGCGGTAATCCATCTGGTTGGACAGAAGCTACGCTGCCTGGAGTGGGGCGAGATTCAGGGTGTTCGCAGCTTTCACTGAAGCCGAGCTAACGAACTAGCTGCGATGCTCCTTAGCCTCGCGATAAAGCTGGTCTTTAAGACGGGCCCGCTGGGTTTTCAGTTCTTTAAAGTGGTCGTCATCGGTAGCAACTCCCCGCTCTTCCAGGCCGCGAATCGTCTTGTCGAGCTTGTGGTAATTGTCGTGGTAAGTCTTGTACTGGATGCTGTCCTGGATTAAGTGACGGATGCTGTCGGCGAGATCGGGGAACTCGGTTTCGAGGGTGCGAGAGGTACTAGCCATAAACGGTAACTCCTCATCATAAAACCAACAATCATAATTCTAGTGTCCGCGACACTACTGACCACAAAACTTTGGTGAAAGCTACCCAGCACGGAGTTCGTTTCAATGCTTATTACCGTGCACGCGAACAACTGGTTCAGCGCTTGTCGTCATTCTGAAATAAGGGGATGAATTAGGATCGCAGGATAACAGAACCGAGGATTAGCCGGCTCAAGTTACTTGGATAGAAATGTATGGAAAATAGCGATCAATCATCAGGCAATAGATACTACATCAGAATCTCGAGTGATCGATCTACAAGAATGATATCGCGATCCCAGCTATCAAGACTTAATAACCGAGGAAATATACTTGATGTGGAGCAATTTCATCGCCGGTATTCAAAGCAAGTTAAATACCTCGAGAGCTAAAACCGAACTTTTGCTTACAAAAAAGCCCCGCATATGCGAGGCCTTTTGCTGTGACCGAAAATCACAGAGTATCCTAAGGATTTGGGACTTAGCAGGCTGCCGGAGCAACGCTGTCAGCCTGACGGCAAGAAGCAGGGAAGTATTTACCAATGGTGGCGGGAGCGCTAACACCACATTCCCAAGCAGTGCCGCCAGCACATGCGCGGCCCGTATAGGTAACAGTGCCGGCACCACCAGCAACGCCCAGAGCAGCCCAGTCTGGAGTCAATACGATGGTAGCAATTTGTCCAGCGCCACCCGGTGCAGTGATTGCAATTGGAGTTGTACCATCAATGTACTTGGTTGCCTCAAGAGCAGCGGTGTCAATACCAGAGCCCGTTGCATCACAAGTTGTGATGTCATCTGCAGTGGTCATACACTCGGTCATGCTGTTTTTCATGGCAGACATCTGCACCATGATCTCACTCACTTTCGCGCGAGTGGTGTAATCCTGGTAAGCCGGCAGCGCTACGGCAGCCAGAATACCGATGATCGCAACCACGATCATCAATTCAATAAGAGTAAAACCCTGTTGCTTTTTCATTGTAACCGTCTCCATACAGACTTTTTTGGTTATGAAGTTGAAATCCGGTGAGGAAGTCGCCAATTACAATACAAGCATTTTGCTGACAGGCGCAAGCGCGAAAATTGCCCCCGAATACATTAATGGGAGGATAGTCACCTCTAAACGGCTCTTTTTTTAGCCAAAAAACATAGCTATTGATCAGTACCTAGTCAAAGTGACAGAATTTGTCACCCTACGCCAACTTCAGCCAATGAAGAAATTAACGACAAGTCAATTGAAGCACCCTGACTCGTCCCCGACCACAACAAAGACAGAGCAGGCATCGAACACCCAAGTTCCAGCAACAATTGGCTGGCGCGGTTTAATTCGATATATTGCACAATGGATTTGGCATTAAAAGCGCCTGCATCTGATCGTTTTTCCAGCAAGCCTGTTTTAACTACATAAAAGACAAATAACAGCGGTTCCCTATGAGTAGCACTCCCCTGAGCGGCCTGGCCAAGAGACTAGTGGCCGACAACGCAATCGATGAGGCCACCGCGCTGTCAGCCCTCAAGGCTGCCAAACGGGAGGGACAGAGTTTTGCCCAACATGCCGTAGAGGCCAAGCTGATCAAGAGCCGGGAGATGGCCAATATTGCCGCACAGGCTTTCGGTTCCCCCCTATTTGACCTCAGCAGCTACAACTTCGACCTGCTACCCAGAGATATTGTCGATGAAAAGCTGATCTCCAAGCACTTTGCCCTCCCCTTGTACAAAAGGGGGAATCGCCTGTTCGTTGCCGTAGCCGACCCCACCAACCTGGCTGGGCTTGATGAGATCAATTTCAATACAGGCCTGAACACCGATGCAGTACTAGTAGAAGCCGACAAGCTGGCTAAGGCAATCGAAAGCTACCTTTCCAACAGCGACAATATTGGTGGCGGCCTAGAAGGACTCGATGATGAAGATCTTGACGGGCTCGATGTAGAATCTGGAGACACCAAGGCACAAGATGATAACGAACCGGGCGGCGATGAGGCCCCAGTTGTACGTTTTGTAAACAAAGTCCTGCTAGATGCCATTCGAACAGGGGCATCAGATATCCACTTTGAGCCCTACGAAAAATCCTACAGGGTACGACTACGCACCGACGGCGTACTCCACGAAGTGGCACGCCCTCCAATTCAGTTGGCCACCCGCATTTCAGCGCGCCTGAAAGTAATGTCCAAAATGGATATCTCCGAGCGTCGTGTCCCCCAGGATGGCCGGATCAAAATGAAGCTATCCAAAACCAAGGCCATTGATTTCCGGGTAAACAGCCTGCCAACGCTCTGGGGCGAGAAAATCGTACTGCGAATTCTTGATCCTTCTTCTGCCAAGCTCGGCATTGATGCGCTTGGCTACGAGGAGGATCAGAAGAAAATCTACATGGACGCCCTGGCACAGCCTCAGGGCATGATCCTGGTAACCGGGCCTACGGGTTCAGGCAAAACAGTATCGCTATATACTGGCCTGAATATCCTTAACACTCCTGAGCGCAATATCTCTACTGCTGAAGATCCGGTAGAGATTAACCTCGAGGGTATTAACCAGGTCAACGTATCCAATAAAGTCGGCCTTAACTTTGCCGAAGCATTGCGCTCCTTCCTGCGACAAGACCCGGACATTGTGATGGTCGGGGAAATCCGGGATTTGGAAACGGCGGAAATCGCGATCAAGGCTGCACAAACAGGCCACTTGGTTCTCTCGACCCTGCATACCAATTCCGCACCAGAGACACTGACCCGACTGATGAATATGGGGGTTCCCACTTTCAATATCGCAACCTCTGTCAGCGTTATCATCGCCCAGCGCCTAGCTCGGCGCCTGTGTGGGGAGTGTAAAAAACCGGCACAGCTGCCGGATGAGGTTTTAAAAGAAGAAGGTTTTGATACCGTAACGATCCCCAAAAACGAATGGAAGATCTTCCAGCCTGTTGGTTGCGAGCACTGCTCCAATGGCTACAAAGGGCGCGTGGGCGTGTATGAAGTGGTTCGCATCACTGATGGAATATCGCGAATTATAATGGAAGGCGGAAATTCGATTCAGATCGCCGACCAGGCTCGCAAGGAGGGCTTCAACAACCTGCGTACTTCTGCATTACGGAAAGTCGTTATGGGCGTCACCAGTCTGGAAGAAGCCAACCGGGTTACCAACGACTAATAAATCGGCTGAATAGCCACCCTAAGTACTAATCAGTGGGAAAAATAACCATGGCCAATGCCACCGCCTCAGTTGCCTATATTTACAAAGGCGTTGACTCTAAAGGCAATAAGGTCGAAGGAGAGATCAACGGCAGCAACCCTGCACTGATCAAGGCTCAATTGCGTCGCCAAGGTATCATTGCAAATAAGGTCCAGAAAAAGCCCAAACCATTATTTAGCGGCGGCAAGAAGGTCAAGCCCGGCGACATCGCTCTATTTACCCGCCAAATGGCGACCATGATGAAGGCTGGTGTCCCACTCGTACAAAGCTTTGAAATTGTGGCCGATGGCTTGGATAACCCGGGTTTAAAAGATTTGATTCTTAAAATCCGCGATGAAGTGGCGTCCGGTACCGCTTTTGCTGACGCCCTGCGTAAACACCCCCTGTATTTTGACGACCTTTTCTGCAACCTGGTTGCCTCTGGTGAGCAGTCCGGCGCACTGGAAACGATGCTGGATCGAATTGCGACATACAAAGAAAAAACAGAATCATTAAAAGCCAAAATCAAAAAGGCCATGACCTACCCGATTGCAGTAATCGTGGTAGCTATCGTAGTCACGGCTATTTTGCTGGTAAAAGTCGTGCCACAATTTGCCCAGACTTTTTCCAGTTTCGGCGCTGATCTCCCGGCATTTACTCTTTTTGTGTTGAGTATTTCCGAGTGGATGCAAGAAAACTGGTTTTTTGCGTTCTTGACTCTCATAGTCGGTATTGGCGGAACCCTGGAAGTAAAAAAACGCAACAAAAATGTCGCGAACTTTTTCGACCGTTTGATGCTAAAACTGCCTATTTTTGGCCAGATCACCTATAACTCAATTGCTGCCCGCTTTGCCCGCACACTATCTACCACCTTTGCCGCAGGTGTCCCACTAATTGACGCACTCAAGTCTGTCGCAGGTGCAACAGGCAACGTCGTATACGAAGAAGCCACTCTTAAAGTTCGCGATTCGGTGGCAACGGGCATCCCGCTTAATAGCGCCATGCGCGCATCAGGCCTCTACCCTGTTATGCTGGTGCAGATGACAGCCATCGGTGAAGAGTCCGGAGCATTGGACGATATGCTAGGTAAGGCTGCGGACTTTTATGAAGAGGCAGTCGATAACATGGTGGACAACCTGACCACCCTGATGGAGCCGATGATCATGGCCGTACTGGGTATCCTGGTTGGTGGCTTGATGATTGCCATGTACCTGCCCATCTTCCAGCTCGGCCAGGTTGTGTAAAACTGCAAAAGTAACTTCAATGCTCGATACACTTTTATCCCACCAAGCGCTGCTCCTAGGCAGCGCTTTTATTTTGGGCCTGCTTGTTGGCAGCTTTCTCAATGTTGTGATCCACCGCCTGCCGATCATGATGGAAAGGGAATACCAGCGGGACTTTTACAGCTATTTTGATAAGACACCTTCCGCCGCCGAACAGGCGCAGCTGGACGGGACCTTCAACCTGGTCCTGCCCCACTCCCACTGCCCCAATTGCGAGAAAGTGATCAGGCCGTGGCAGAACATCCCCGTCATCAGCTACCTGCTGCTCGGCGGCAAGTGTGGCAACTGCCGTGCGCCCATTTCCAAGCGCTATCCGCTTGTGGAGCTGGTAACCGGCATTCTCACCGCAATTGTGGTGTGGCAACTGGGTTTCACCTGGCAGTCACTGGCCGGGGTGTTTTTCACCTGGGCCCTGGTGGCGCTGACCGGCATCGACTTTGACAAGCAACTGCTGCCAGACAACATCACCCTGCCACTGCTATGGGCCGGCTTGCTGATCAACATCTGGGGCGTGTTTGCCCCCCTGCAGGATGCCGTGATCGGGGCCATTGCGGGCTACCTGGCGCTGTGGAGCGTGTACCACGTATTCAAGTTCGTAACCGGTAAAGAGGGTATGGGCGCGGGGGATTTCAAGATCCTGGCGGCCATCGGCGCCTGGTTTGGCTGGCAGGTATTACCTTTGGTGATCCTGCTGTCTGCCGCGGTGGGCGCACTGGTGGGCATTCTGTGGACATTGATCTCCGGGCGGGACAAGAACCTTCCCATCGCCTTTGGCCCGTATCTGGCCGGCGCGGCCTGGATTGCGATGCTCTGGGGAGAGCAGATCACCGGCTGGTATTTCCGGGTTTCCGGCCTGTCCTCGTAAACGGGTAACCGCTTATGTTTATCGTCGGTCTTACAGGTGGGATTGGCAGCGGCAAGTCAGCGGCCGCCAGTCGCTTTCGATATCACGGCGTGAATGTGGTGGATGCAGACCTGGCGGCGCGAATTGTGGTTGAGCCGGGGCGACCTGCTCTTGCAGAAATCGCCAGCCATTTCGGCAACCATGTCATTCAGCCCAATGGCCACCTGGACAGGGCCGCCCTGCGCACGCTGGTTTTCGACAATGCGGAAGAGCGACAGTGGCTCGAGCAATTGCTGCACCCGCTGATTCGCCAGGAAATCATTGAGGCGCTGGCGGCCAGTGCAGAAACCCACTCAGCCCCCTATGCCATTCTTGAATCCCCACTGCTGATCGAGTCGGGCCAGTCAGAGCTGGTGCAGCGGGTTTGTGTGGTGGATATTCCCGAGATTCTGCAGCTGGAAAGGGCCAGCGCCCGGGATGGCAACTCGCCCGAGCAGATTCGCAAGATCATGGACGCGCAACTTTCGCGGGCGCAGCGGTGTGCAAAAGCGGACGATATTCTGGATAATGGCGGCACTTTGGCGGCACTGGAGCAACAGGTAGACGACCTCCACCAGCGTTATCTCCAGCTTGCGCAATCCGCCTGAACCCATTTTTCCATAGATATACCGACTGAAAGTGTTACCCATGTCTGACGATCGTCCTACTCTCAGCTGCCCGACCTGTAAGAAGCCCATTGAGTGGAGCAACAAGAACCCGCATCGCCCATTCTGTAGCGAGCGCTGCAAGTTGATTGACCTGGGTGAGTGGGCCAGTGAAGGCCACAAGATTCCGGGACAGCCGGTGTACGACGATGTGCTGAGCGATGACCTGGATCCCTCCAAGACCCGGCATTAATGCCGGGTTAACGCGCCCGTTGGCTACTTGGCCAGCCACATTCGGGCCAGCAGCCCCCATTTTGACGCCATGCCGGATGTCACGGCACTGATCTGCCCTTCACTGTCGACGATGACGACTGTCGGGGTAACCTGTAATCCCCAGCTATTACTGAGCGCCCCGGTAGGATCGTTGACGGTCGTGAACGCCAGCTCATGCTTTTCCTGATAGGCCGCCACTTCCGCGTCATCGCCAGACTGCAGGGCAACGGAGATGACCTGGTGATCCGCAGCCATATCGGAAACGGCGGGTGAGACGACGCGGCAGTAGCCGCACCAGGTCGCCCAGAAATAGATCAGTACAGGTCCGTTCTCCGTCATCGCATGAAGATCGACAAGCTGACCCTCGATATCCGCCAGCTCAAGTTGTGGCGCGGGCCCTTTGGGCATATTGCGGCTGTGGTACCAGGACACCGCGCTGACCACCAGAACTGCCAGCAGGATGAACTCAGCCAGGGTCAGCACGCTGCGTTTTACATTCACGAGGCAACTCCTGCGGCCAGGCTGTCCAGCGCCAATACCTGTATGCCGCCATCGCGGTAACACCAGCGCAGGTTGAAGCCGCACAGTTCCATCCCGTACACCCGCTCGGGATCCGGTTGCTGGTAGGCCGGTTTGGGATCCTGCCCGAGCACCTGCCGGATCAATGTTTCCAAATCCGTATCCCAGTCATCGCAGTAGGCTCGCACCGACTGCAGGACAGGCTCAGGAATATGTACCGGGGTCGCTGCCGGCGCACTCCCGGCAAACTCACTGGTGGCTCCCGGGATCGCATCGGCGTAGGGAATGTAGGGTTTGATATCCAACACCGGCGTGCCATCCAAGAGATCGGCGCCGCCGATGATCAGCTCAACCTTTGGCGTGGTGCGCACTTCAATCAGCCGCACGACCGACAACCCAATATTGTTCGGCCGGAAAGGCGAACGGGTCGCCAGAACCCCCAGCTTTTTGTTGCCACCAAGGCGTGGGGGACGCACCTTGTGCGACCACTGGCCAGCCACTTCGTGAAACTGGAAAATGACCCACAGGTGGCTGTTTTGCTCAAGTCCGGCGACAGCATCGGGGGTATTGAGTGGTGGCAGCAGCTCGATGGCCGCGCGACTGGCATCCGCCAGCAATGGCTGGCGGGGTATGCCAAATTTCTCCGTAAAACAGGAGTGCACAACACCTATTGGATTCATCTGCATCGTCGAGCTCAAATCCCACCCATGCACAGATACTTGATCTCAAGATAGTCATCGATGCCATACTTGGAGCCCTCGCGGCCGACGCCCGACTCCTTTACACCACCGAACGGCGCCATCTCATTGGAAATGATGCCTTCATTGATACCAACCATGCCGTACTCCAGCTGCTCCGCAACCCGCCAGATACGGCCGATATCCCGGGAATAGAAGTAGGACGCCAGGCCGAACTCCGTATCGTTGGCCATACGGATAACCTCTTCCTCGGTGGAAAACTTGAACAGCGGCGCCACAGGGCCAAAGATCTCCTCCCTGAACAGGCGCATGGTGTCATCGGCCCCTGCCAGCACTGTGGGGGTAAAGAAGCACTCACCCATGTCACTGGCACCGCCTCCGCTCATCGCTCTGGCACCTTTGCCGAGCGCGTCTTCCACCAGGGCCTTCACATCGTCCACAGCCCGGGCATTGATCATCGGACCGACCTCAACGCCCTGCTCAGCTCCGTTGCCCATTTTCAGAGACGTCACCGCCCGGGTGAATTTCTCTGCGAATTCCTCGTAGACACCTTCCTGCACGAAGATCCGGTTGGCGCAGACACAGGTCTGGCCGGCGTTGCGGTATTTGCACACGATGGCACCCTGGACCGCTGCATCGATATCCGCATCGTCGAATACGATAAACGGCGCGTTGCCACCGAGTTCCATCGAGGTTTTCTTTATGGTTTCCGCGCACTGGGCCTGAAGCTGCTTACCCACGGCGGTGGAACCGGTAAAGGTAAATTTGCGCACCAGCGGATTACCGGTCATTTCCTTGCCGATTTCCCGCGAACTTTTCCCCACCACCACATTGAATACGCCGGCAGGTACTCCGGCCTCCTCCGCCAATACCGCCAGGGCAAGTGCGGACAGCGGTGTTTCCGAGGCGGGTTTGGACACGAAGGTACAGCCCGCGGCCAGTGCCGGGGCCACCTTGCGCGCAATCATCGCACTGGGGAAATTCCACGGCGTGATCGAGGCAGTTACGCCGACAGGCTGCTTTATAACGACAATGCGCTTGTCCCTGGACGGTGGCGCAATCACGTCACCGTAAGCGCGCTTGGCCTCTTCGGAAAACCACTCGAGATAGTTGGCGCCGTAGATGATTTCGGTTCTGGCTTCGGCCAGGGGTTTACCCTGCTCCGCGGTAAGGATCGCTGCCAGGTCATCGACGTTGTCGATGATAAGGTTGTACCAGTCGCGCAGGATCTTAGCGCGCTCTTTGACAGTCAGATCCCGCCAGGCGCCCCAGGCTTTATCCGCCGCTTCGATAGCACGGGCGGTTTCGGCAGCGCCACAGCTGGCGATCGAGGCGACGATTTCGCCGGTGGCAGGGTTGGTAACGTCGAGGGTTTCGCCGGAGTCCGAGTCTATCCACTCGCCGTTGATGTAGGACTGTTTGCGTAACAGGTCGGGATTTTTAAGGCTTGGCATAGATTCTCCTTATCCTTTGAGTGGTCGCCTGCAAGCAGGCTCCTACCGCATGGGTAGAGGGCGGCCAGGCGCGGGGCAAGTTTAGCCCGCGCCCGATCAACCGCGCTCATTGTACGAATACTACGCCGCCCGCCTCAGCCTGAATTATTTCTTCTTTTTCACAAACTTCATCAGGCGGCGCTTCTTCGCTTTTTGACGATCAGACAGTTTGTTCTTCTTATCCGCATAGGGGTTCTTGCCCGTGCGGAATTCGATTTTCACCGGTGTGCCGTGCAGTTCCAGCGCCTTGCGGAAGGTCTTTTCCAGATAACGCACGTAGTGATTTGGCACCTCTTCCGTCTGGTTACCGTGGATCACGATGATCGGGGGGTTCTGACCGCCCGCGTGCGCATATCGCAGTTTGATACGGTGCCCATTGACCAGCGGCGGTTGGTGCTCACTTACCGCCCACTGCAGAATACGCGTCAGGTGGTTTGTCGAAAGCTTGTCCGTCGCAGACTGGTAAGCGGCCTCGATCGACTGGTACAGGTTACCAACGCCGGTGCCGTGCAGTGCGGAAATAAAGTGAATATCCGCAAAGTCCACAAAACGCAGGCGACGTTCCAGCTCTGTCTTGATGAAGTCGCGGTGATCCGGATCCAGCCCGTCCCACTTGTTCAGCGCGACCACCAGCGCACGGCCGGCCTGGATCACGCTGCCCATCAGGTGCATATCCTGGTCCACGAGGCCTTCGCTGGCATCGATGACCAGAACCACCACATTGGAGTCTTCCACCGCCTGCAGGGTTTTGACGATGGAGAACTTCTCCACCGACTCCTTGACGTTCTTGCGGCGGCGAATACCCGCGGTATCGATGATGGTGTAAGGCTTGTCGTCACGGGTGTAATTGATATACACACTGTCACGGGTGGTACCAGGCTGGTCGTAAACGACTACCCTGTCTTCCCCCAGCAGGCGATTTACCAGCGTGGACTTGCCGACATTGGGACGCCCGACGATACCGATCTTGATACCGGTCGCCTCTTCCTCAACCTCTTCTTCCGGTGTTTCCGGCAGCCCCTCGATCAGGCGTTCCATCAGTGTACGCACACCGCGCCCGTGGGTCGCCGTAGTCGGGAACAGCTCGCCAATTCCCAGCTCATAGAAGGGTGCCAGGGCGATATCGGGATTTACGCCATCGACCTTGTTGGCCACCAACAGGGTCGGTTTGGAGCGGGTACGCAGGCGCTCGGCGATCATCTCATCGGCCGGTGTCAGGCCCGCGCGGCAGTCCACCAGAAAAAGAACAAAATCCGCTTCTTCGATGGCCTGCATGGATTGCTGGGCCATCGCTGCGTCGATCCCTTCTTCGCCGCCGCTGATGCCCCCGGTGTCTACCAGAATCATCTTGCGGCCCTCGAATTCCGCTTCACCGTATTTGCGGTCGCGGGTCAGGCCGGCGTAATTGGCCACAAGCGCATCGCGGCTCTTGGTCAGGCGGTTGAACAGGGTGGATTTACCCACATTGGGGCGCCCTACAAGGGCGATTACAGGCAACATATTCGAATCTACTCAAAACTGGCTATTCGCCAGAAATACAAACGCCCGCAAACTGCGGGCGAAGGTCAATTGGACTGGCAGCAACGCAAGCGTTGCACCGATCCCCAATCTATTTACTGCAGGCGCTCCAGGCGCAAGGCCACCAGTTCACCGTCATCAGACAATGCAAACAGGAGGTCGCCATCGGCCAGCAGCGGGATGCGTACCGGGTCGCGATCAATACGCTCGCGCCCGACAAACCGACCGCTGGCGGGATCCAGTGCGTGCAGGTAACCGTCGTAGTCACCTACGACCACAACATCACCAAAATACGCCGGCCCGCTCAACTCGCGGCGGAGCAACTCGCTATTGCTCCACTCTATCTGCCCATTACCCACATTGTAGGCATGGACACTACCATCAGCGCCACTCAGGTAAACCTGGCCGGCGCCCACGGCAACACTGTGGTTGGTGGAGGCGTCACGAGCCCAGAGGCCGCGACCGTCCTCACTGGAAAGCGCGACGATACGGCCCTGGTAGCTGGCGGCAAAAACCAGCTCACCACGCACCACCGGCGCCCCGTCAATATCCACCACCCGCTCCAGCTCTGCGGAACCTTGCGGGATGGCCACGCGCTGTTCCCAGCGGGTCAGGCCGTCAATGGCGTTCAGCACAACCAGCTTGCCGTTATCGAGGCCCGCGAACACCGCACCGCCGGAGATCACCGGACTGGCAGTACCGCGCAGGGTCAGCACCGGAAGCGCCGTGTTGTGGCGCCAACGCTGCTCACCAGTGGCACCGTCAAGGCCCAGCAGTTTGCCGTCTACGGTCTGAACCACCACCACGCCCGCACCGACGGCGGGAGTGGCAACCACCTCACCACCCAACTGGGTTTCCCAGCGCTGGCTGCCATCTTCAATGTTCAATGCCACGACACGGCCGCGGTAATCGGCGACCACCGCAAGGCCCTGGCCTACGCCAACGCCGCCGCTAATGGACTGATCCAGGTCGACTTTCCACAAGCGCTTGCCGGTTGTGCGTTCGAAGGCGAACACATCGCCATCGCTGTTGGCCGCGATCACTTTGCCATCGATCAAGCCGGGCTTGAGCATGGCGTACCGCAGCGCATCGATATCGCCGATGTTCTTTGACCACACCTCGCGCAACTTGACGGATTCAGTGATCTCCGTCAGCTCCACCGGGTCAGTGTCTTCCTTTTCATCGTTGGAAGCACACGCGCTCAGCAATGCTGCCAGCGCCAGTGCAACACACCGGTTCAACGCTTTTGGAGTCAGGATCATTGCGCGTCATTCTCCTTTTCAGATTCTGGGGCCGGCTGCTCGACCGGCTGGGAATCTTCCGCGTCTTTTGATTCTTCGACTGCTGATTCTTCAACAGCTGATTCTTCACCATTGGCTTCGCCGAGGGCTTCCAGCTTGAGTGCCAGCAGCTGGCCAGCGGAGGCCTGCTCCGGCAACAGCTGGGTGCGGGCTTCCTCGTACGCTTTGCGCGCGGCGTCCTTGTCACCTTGCTGCACAAGGATATCGCCACGGGTCTCAGCGTAGAGTGCGGCAAACTCTGACGGCACATTGCCTGACACCAGTGCCAGCGCTTCCTGTTCCTCACCGCGGGCAGCCTTGACGGCCGCAAGGCGACGAGTAGCCACATACTTGAGCGCATCGTCACTGGTGTTGTCGATGGCCCACTGCAATTCTTTAGCCGCTGTCTCCAGATCATTCTTTTCAGCAGCCAGCGCCGCCAGACGCAGGGACGCCTGCGCCGCATAAATTCGCTTGGCGTAATCGTCTTTCAGTTCACGCGCCAGCGATTGCGCGGTGGTCAGCTGTTTGTTATCCGGCTTGCCTTCATTGGCTGACACCGCTTCGACAAAGCCCTGATAGATATTCGATGCCGCTTCCGCGTCAGCGCGCTCCTTACCCTGCCACCACTGCCAGCCAAAGTAGGCCGCCAGAGCCAGTACTACACCGGTTACGATGCCGGAGCCATTTTCCTTCCACCAGCGCTTGAGCGATTCAATCTGTTCTTCTTCGGTCAAATGGTCAGCCATTTTGTTATTCGCCTTATTCTAAAAATCCAAACTTCGAATATGGTTTGACGATTGTGCAGCCTGCCAATCAGGCCTGCAGGATACTGGACAGTTCCGCCAGTGCCACCGTCTTCTGTTCTGCTTCTGCGCGCAGCGGTTTTACCGTCACCTGCCCCGCCGCAGCTTCATCTTCGCCGATGATCAACGCGTAATCTGCATTGCTTTTGTCGGCCTTCTTCATCTGGCTCTTGAAGCTGCCGCCCCCGCAATGGGTCTGCAGCCGCAGCCAGGGCAACTCAGAGCGCAGCTGTTCCGCAGCAGCCAGGGCCGCCGATTGTACATCACCCACCGCAACCAGATAGGCATCAACCTGCTGATCCAGCGCTTCCGGCAATACTTCCAGGGTTTCCAGCAGCAATACCAGGCGCTCGACACCAAGCCCGAAGCCAACCGCCGGCGTGGCTTTGCCGCCCATCTGCTCGACGAGGCCATCGTAGCGACCTCCGGCACACACGGTACCCTGGGAACCCAGGCTGTCAGTGACCCACTCGAATACGGTCTTGCCGTAGTAGTCGAGGCCTCGCACCAGGCGAGGGTTTACCTCATAGGCCACACCGGCCGCATCGAGAAATGCGCGCAACTGGTCGAAGTGCGCATGGGATTCCTCATCCAGGAAGTCCAGTAGACACGGCGCGTCCGCGAGCAGTTCCTGAGTCTGGGCATTTTTGCTGTCGAGAATCCGCAGCGGGTTGCGCTCAAGGCGGCGCTGGCTGTCTTCGTCCAGCTGATCCTTGCGTGCGGACAGGTATTCCACCAGTGCCTCGCGATAGGCTGCACGGCTCTCACTGCTGCCAAGGGAGTTGAGCTGCAGGGACACATGCTCTGCCACACCCAGCTGCTTCCACAGGCGCGCGGTCATCATCAGGATTTCCGCATCGATGTCCGGGCCTTCAATCCCGAATACTTCCACACCAAACTGGTGGAACTGGCGCAGGCGGCCTTTCTGGGGGCGCTCGTAGCGGAACATGGGGCCGAAATACCAGAGCCGCTGGGGCTGGCTCAGCAGGCCGTTCTGGATCGCCGCACGCACGGTACCCGCGGTTCCTTCCGGGCGCAGGGTAACGCTATCGCCACTCTTGTCATCAAAGGTATACATTTCCTTTTCGACAATATCGGTGGCCTCACCCACAGCGCGACTGAACAGCTGGGTTGATTCCAGCAGTGGCGTGCGGATTTCACTGTAACCGTAACGGGCGAAGAGTTCGCTCAGGGTACTCTCAACGTACTGCCACACCGGAGACTGGGTCGGCAGCAGGTCGTTCATGCCGCGAATGGCGCGAAGTTGTTTCAACGGTAGTCCTTACTTACTAATTGGTCGTCATGCCGGCGCCTGCCAGCACCCAGTGCGGTCACTGGATCCCGGCTTCGGGCCGGGATGACGGGAATACATTTTTTACGGTGTCATGCCGGCCCAGGCCGGCAGCCAGAATTACTCAACCGTCTCTTTGGCGATGATATTGGCTTCGGCCTCAGCCTTAGCGGCTGCCTTGGCGCGAATCAGGCGCTCAAGGTCATCGACGAGGTTATCGTTTTTCAGCTTCTGACTCGGCTGGCCGTCTACATAGATGGCATGGCTCGGCGTACCGCCGGCGAGCCCGATATCAGCTTCCTTGGCTTCGCCCGGGCCGTTGACGATACACCCGATGACCGCCACATCCAGTGGTGTGGTCACGTCTTCGAGGCGGGTTTCCAGCTCGTTCATGGTCTTGACCACGTCGAAGTTCTGGCGGGAACAGCTCGGGCAGGCAATAAAGTTGATCCCTTTGGTGCGCAGACGCAGGCTGCGCAGCAGGTCCCAGCCCACCTTGACCTCTTCCACAGGGTCCGCCGCTAGGGACACCCGCAGGGTGTCGCCGATACCGTCCAGCAACAGGGCACCGAGACCGATAGCGGACTTCACGGTACCGGCACGCAGGCCACCAGCCTCGGTAATCCCCAGGTGCAGCGGCTGCTCAATTTGGGTCGCAAGTTTGCGGTAGGCCGCCGTCGCCATAAAAATGTCAGAGGCCTTCACGCTGACCTTGAAGTCCTGGAAGTTCAGGCTGTCGAGGATATCGACGTGACGCAGGGCGGACTCCACCAGCGCATCCGGTGTGGGCTCGCCATACTTTTTCTGCAGGTCTTTCTCCAGGGAACCGGCATTTACGCCGATTCGAATCGGTATATTCAGGTCGCGGGCCTTGTCCACCACTGCGCGGATGCGCTTCTCACGGCCGATGTTGCCCGGGTTGATACGCAGACAGTCGACACCGAGGTCCGCAACGCGCAGGGCGATGCGGTAGTCAAAATGGATATCCGCCACCAGCGGCACACTGACCAGCTTCTTGATCTCGCCAAAAGCCTCTGCGGCGTCCATCGATGGCACAGAAACCCGCACAATGTCGGCCCCGGCCTGCTCCAGGCGCTGGATCTGCGCCACGGTGGCCGCCACATCACAGGTTTCGGTATTCGTCATGCTCTGCACAGAAATGGGCGCACCACCACCAACAGGCACATTGCCCACCATAATCTGGCGCGATACCCGGCGAACTATGGGTGACTCAAACTGCATAGCATTACCTTGCGACTAAATCCCTGCAAAAGCAGGTGGGAGACGAAAAAACAGGGGGGGATTATAGAGAGATTGGGCGCAAACCTACAGAGGCTGCGCCCTACGGAGAGATCTAAATTGGCGACCCGGGTCAACCACCAACCGTCAGTTTGCGGGTGCGACGGTTGCCGAGGGGTGCACTTTCGACCACTTCTCCGCGATAGCTGACCGTCGTCCCCGCCGCATTGCCCAGCATCAGGCTGAACGGTGCCACACCGTTCAACTCCACGCGGGATCCCGCCGGCTGCAGCTTTGCCAACAGTTTGTTACCACTGGCATCCGTCACTTCCACCCAGGACTCCTCACTGAAATCCAGCATTAACGCCTCTGCATCGGCTGCCAGCGCACGGCTTTCCGCACCTTCCTGCTCGCTCACCTCGCCCACAGATGCCGCTTGCAGTGCAGCTTCAGGCGCGGGAGCCGGCTCAGAAACCGGCTGTTCTGGAACAGCCGGCGCAGGCACCGGGCTTTCCGCCAGCACAACCTCTTCGGTCTCCGCAACCACCTCACTGGCCATCCCAAACTCACCGGCCTCGTCAAACTCACTGGCAACGTCCAGCTCAACGTCAGTATCGAGGGCGCCCTCTTCGGCGCTTGCGGGATCTTCGTCAGGCCCCCCGCTGATCACGTCGGGCTCAGACTCCGATACCATTTCCCCGGTTTCATTGAACTCCAGCGCCGACCATTCCTGTTCCTGAGCGCCCTCACCTTCGGACTGCGCGTCATTTACCACAGAGCCGGACGTCACCTCGGCGGCCTGCACAGCCTCAGCGGCCGCGCCGGGCTGCTGCATAAACCACCAGTAACCGCCACCAGCGGCTACCAGGGCCAAGACAAATACCAGCCCTGAGAAACCGCCGGAAGACGACTGACCACCCTTGGCAATCACCGCCCCACTGGGCTTGCGGGCACTGGGCGCGCTATCTGCCTGCACCGGCAACTGGCGCTCGAACGCCTCAAGCACCGGCTGGGGGTCAACGCCCAGCTCTTTGCAGGTGTTTCGGATATAGCCACGCACGTAGGTCGCCCCGGCGAGACGTTCAAATTCATCCCGCTCCAGGTGCTCCAGCTTGAGCGGGGTCATGCACATGCGCTGCGCCAGCTCCTCACGGGTCAAACCGGCTTCTTCACGGGCCTTCGCAATCAGGGCACCCGCCGTCATTGTTGCGGTCGCTTCGGTCTGTTCAGCGGCAGCGGTCGCTGCTGTATCAACGTTGTTCATTTTCGGCCATCAATTTCTGGTATTTCAGAGTTTCCTCTGAATAGGGAAAGAGGTTCTTGAGCGCCAAACCGTAACTCCTTTCCTTGTCGCGATTGCCAAAGGTCTTTTCAATCCGGATCCCCAACCACAGGGATTGCGGCACCTGGCGATTCCTCTCGCCATATCGATCCAAGTAATGCTTTGCCTGCGCATACTCCTTGCGCTCAAACTTCAACTCGGCCAGCTCCAGCAGGGCTACCGGCAAGTCCGGGCTCAGGGACAGAGCCTTCTTGAAGGCCTTTTCGGCGGCCTCGGAGTTCCCCAGGCGCTGCTCCGCGCGACCGAGGTTGGCGAGCGCATAGGAACGGCGGTTGTAGCTGAGGTCTTCCGACGCAACCTGGAACTGCTCCCGCGCATCGGTATAACGCTCCTGCTGATACAGGAACACACCGTAGTTCACCCGCGCCATGGAAAAGCCGCTGTCGTAGCGGAGGGCTTTTTTGAAATGGGATTCGGCGACCGCCAGCTCACCATCCACCTGATACAGCAAAGCCAGGCCGTGATGGGCCTCGGGGTCTCTTTTACCCAATTCAAGGGCCTGCTGGAAGTGGTGACGGGCAGCCTCGCGGTTGTCCCCACTCTGGAGATAGCGCAATCCCAGCTGAACGTGGGTTTTTCGGGCCTTATCGAGATCAATCTCCTTGCCGCCGCCGGTGGTCACACAGCCACCCAGCAGTAAAGAGAGCACTAACCCGGCGAGGACAGCCGGGCTGGAAATTCTTGCTAACACGAGCTTCACCTTGTCGTTATTGGGTGCGTTCTACTACTGGCGCACGCCGGACGAATCGGCAATGCAAGTATCAGGCCTGTCCGACGATGCGCACCGGGCGCTCCGCATTGCGGTAGCGTTCCGAGCGACGCGTGCGATCGTTCACCTGACCGGCCAGCTGACCACAGGCCGCGGCGATATCATCACCCCGGGTGGTACGCACGGTTACGGTATAGCCTTTGTCCAACAAAATCTGTTGAAAACGTCGCAAAGCGTTGTTGCTAACCCGCTGATAATCGGACAGCTCAAACGGATTGAAGGGTATCAGATTTATCTTTACCGGCACATCACGCAGAAGCTCTGCCAACTGCTCGGCGTGTTCGGGGCGGTCGTTCACCTCCCGAATCATCGTGTACTCGATGGTCATCTTGCGATGATTGTCCGGCATGCTCTCGATATAGCGCTTGGCGCTGTCGAGCAGCATGGCGATGGGGTATTTCTTGTTGATCGGCACCAGCTCGTTGCGCAGCTCGTCATTGGGCGCATGCAGGGAAATTGCCAGGCTCACATCGGTCACTTCAGCCAGCCGATCCAGAGCCGGCACCACGCCAGAGGTGCTCAGGGTTACCCGACGCTTGGAGATGCCGTAGGCATTGTCTTCCATCATCAGGTTCATTGAGTCGACCACGTTGTCAAAGTTGAGCAGGGGTTCACCCATGCCCATCATCACCACATTGGTTACTTTGCGCGGGCCATTGGGCTGCAGCTGACCGAAGGATTTACAGGCAATCCACACCTGGCCGATGATCTCGGCTGCGGTCAGGTCGCGGTTGAAGCCCTGCTTGCCGGTCGCACAGAAACTGCAATCCAGGGAGCAACCCACCTGGGAGGAAACACACAGGGTGCCGCGGTCGCCATCGGGGATAAAGACGGTCTCGATCACATTACCGCCAGCGACCTCGATCAGCCACTTGCGGGTGCCATCAGCGGAGTCCATCTGCTTCAGGACTTTGGGTGCGCGAACTTCGGCGATTTCGGCCAGTTTGGCGCGCATGACCTTACTGACGTTGGTCATCTGCTCGAAATCGTCCACGCCATTCTGGTGGATCCACTTCAATACCTGCACAGCGCGGAAACGCTTCTCCCCCAAACCGGCAAAGAACTCCACCAGCTTGTCCACGGACAGGCCCAGCAGGTTTACCTTTTCAGTCTGAACAGTTTCAGCAGTAGCGGTCATGGATTCACCTTGCACCGGATGCGGTGCGCAAATTGGGTACATCGTAAGAGCCTGCCCAGTGAGCAGACTCTTACTAGAGCGCGGGCCGTATTAGCGTGCGCAGATTTCTTCAGCAGAGAAGAAGTAGTTCACTTCACGCTCAGCAGAAGCCGCGGAATCGGAACCATGAACCGCATTCGCGTCGATGCTGTCAGCGAAATCAGCACGGATGGTGCCAGCAGCGGCTTCTTTCGGGTTGGTGGCGCCCATCAGGTCGCGGTTCGCCAGGATGGCGTTCTCACCTTCCAGAACCTGAACCACAACCGGGCCAGAAGTCATGAATTCAACCAGGTCCTTAAAGAAAGGACGCTCTTTGTGCTCAGCGTAAAAGCCTTCTGCCTTCTCTTGGGACAGCTGAACCATTTTCATGGCAACAATGCGCAGACCAGCTTTCTCGAAGCGGCTCTCGATTTCGCCGATTACATTCTTGGCTACTGCGTCCGGCTTGATGATGGACAGGGTGCGTTCCAGGGCCATGGTTTTCTCCAGTTCTAGGTTTTTAAAAAATTGTCTTAAGACACATACGAAAAGAGCAACTTCCGTTGCTCTTCCCTGAATTCTGTCGCCGCACAACTGGTGATTAATTAACCAGCACTATGCGCGGAGCGCGGATTATACGCGCTGTGAGGTGAAGTTTGTACTATTTGATGCGGTATCCGTGGGAGGACGCCGGCAGGGCCCTGCCGGGCGTTCATTGAACACAGCCCCCCTTGCCCGCCCGGGCAAGGCTGACCAACGTGCCACCCGGACAAAACGCCACGGGACGGCTGCCTGCCCACCGAACGGGCGCGGCGACCGAGGCTACTCGTTCTCTTCGATCCAGGCGGCCTGGATGGCCTCCAGGATCTTTTCCCCGCAGCGGTCGGGATCGTCGTCAAACCCGGGCAGATCCATCACCCACTTGCGCAAATCAACGAAATTGATCGACAGCGGATCCACATCGGCATGCGCATCGCTGAGCTCTATGGCGATATCGTGAATATCCGTCCACTTCATTCTCTGCTCCTTGGAACAGCACGGGTCAGTGCCGCTCAGAAACCTGGTTGATGGTGTATTTCGGAATCTCGACCACAAGGTCTTCCTGATCCACAACCGCCTGGCAGGACAGGCGCGACTCGGGCTCAAGCCCCCACGCCTTATCCAGGAGATCCTCCTCCAGCTCATCCGGCTCACCGAGGGAATCAAACCCCTCGCGCACAATCACGTGGCAGGTAGTGCAGGCACAGGACTTTTCACAAGCGTGCTCGATCTCCACACCATTCTGCAGCGCGGCATCACATACAGTGATACCAGGCTCCACCTCAATGACTTTACCTTCCGGGCAGAGTTCTGCATGGGGCAAAAATACGATCTTCGGCATTACTCAATAACTCTTGTCTGTGTCGGCCTGAATCCGCGAGATTCAGGACTGATCAAATTCATCCAGGCTGTGACCCTGCATGGCCCGCTTGATGGACTTGTCCATACGGCGCGCGGCAAACGGCTCTGACAGTGTATTCAGGGCTTCGACCCGGCTGCGGATTTCTTCCGCAGTACCGCCGTTGTGCGCCAGCCGCAAGGCTTCCATGGCGCGCTCCAACTCATCCAGCTCCTCGCTGCTCAGCAGCTCGGCGCCATCTTCCTGCAGCGCGACCAATATGGCCTCCATGGTGCGCTCCGCCTCCACTTGCGCTTCGCGCAGGGCTCGCGCGGCGATATCTTCCTCCGCATGCGCGTAGGAATCCTGCAACATGCGGGTGATATCGGAATCCTCAAGGCCATAAGAGGGCTTCACGGTGATTTCAGCGGCCACACCGCTACTTTTTTCCACCGCACTGACCGACAGCAACCCATCCGCATCCACCTGAAAGGTCACGCGGATATGGGCTGCACCAGCCACCATCGGCGGGATACCGCGCAACTCAAACCGGGCAAGCGACCGGCAGTCTTTTACCAGCTCCCGCTCACCCTGCACCACATGAATCGCCATTGCTGTCTGGCCATCCTTGAAGGTGGTGAACTCCTGTGCCTTCGCCACCGGGATCGTCGTGTTGCGATGAATCAGCTTCTCGGTGAGGCCGCCCATGGTTTCGAGGCCCAGCGACAGCGGAATCACATCCAGCAGCAGCAGGTCTTCGCGGGACTTGTTGCCCACCAGCACATCCGCCTGCAGGGCAGCACCAATGGCCACCACCTGATCCGGATCAATATCCGCATGGGGCTTGCGGCCGAAAAACTCCTCGACCTTTTCCCGCACCCGCAGCGTGCGCGTGGAACCGCCCACCAGCACCACTTCAGCTATATCTTCGGCGGTCAGGTCGGCGTCGCGCAGCGCGCGCTTGCAGGCTCGCAGCGTCTTGCCGATGAGCGGGTCGAGCAACTCGGCCAGCTTTTCACGGTTGAGCTCACCGGACCAGCCGGCGTATGCCACCGCCACGGTATCAGTTGTGGCCAACGCTTCTTTAGCCGCACAGGCCGCATTCAGCAGCTTGCGCTGGGTAGCCGCATCGAGGTCGGATCCAAGCCCCGCCTCCGCTGCAATCCATTCGCCAACCGCGCGGTCAAAGTCGTCCCCGCCGAGGGCGCTGTCGCCCCCCGTGGAGAGCACTTCGAACACACCACGGGAGAGGCGCAGGATCGAAATATCAAAAGTACCGCCACCGAGGTCATAGACCGCCACTGTGCGGTCGGCAACATCACCGCCATTGTCGGATTTATCCAGTCCGTAGGCCACTGCCGCAGCCGTGGGCTCGTTCAGCAGGCGCAGCACTTTCAGGCCCGCCAGCGTGGCTGCATCTTTGGTGGCCTGACGCTGGGCATCGTCGAAATAGGCGGGCACGGTGATCACCGCCCCGTCCAGCTCCCCACCCAGCGAATCCGCGCCGCGCCTGGCCAGCACTTTGAGAATCTCGGCAGAAACCTGCACCGGGTTCACAGCACCGGCCACCGTCTCGATGGAAGGCATACCGCCTGTGTCTTCGCCAAAGTTATACGGCAACTGCTCGCCGAAACTTTTCACATCTGCGAGACCGCGTCCCATCAGCCGCTTGATAGAAATCAGCGTGTTAAACGGATCCTCGCCGGCAACAGAGCGTGCCGCCTGCCCGACCTCTACCCCGGACTCGGTGTAGCGCACCGCCGAGGGCAGGATGACACTGCCATCTTCTGCCGGCAGAGCTTCTGCGGAACCGCTGCGAACGGTTGCCACCAGAGAGTTGGTGGTTCCCAGATCGATCCCTACCGCGCGCTTGCGCTGATGAGGTTCGGGTGTCTGGCCGGGTTCGGAAATCTGCAGTAAAGCCATAGTCATCAATCAACAGTAACAGTCAGTCAAATAAATCTTCTTCCAGCGTCTCGATCTGAGACTTGAGCTTGGCGAGGAACTGCAATTTCAGCAGCGCGCCCCTGGCTTCGTCCAGCGCATTGGCCGCCAGCGCGGAAGAGAACACGCGCTCCTGAGACTGGAACAAGTCCGCCGTTTCACTCGCAAGTGCCTCCAGCTCACCCTCCGGGTCAGCGGCCTCGCGCACTTCTTCCAGGCGCTCCCGCAGTATCATTTGCTGCATCAGGAACTCGCCATCGGCGGTCGTTTGCTCCGGATTGATCTCCACGCCCGCCAATTGCAGAAGATACGCGGCGCGCTGCACCGGATCCTTGAGGGTGTTGTTCGCCTCATTGATCTGCGCGGCGTACTGCATGGACAGCATCTGCTCGCGCTCCGACTTCGCCGCAAAACGATCGGGATGAAACTCCTGCTGCAGCTCACGGTAGCGCTTTGCCAGTACCTGGCGATCCACCTCAAACGCTACCGGCAGGCCGAAAATTTCAAAGTGATTCTGTTGCAGTTTCATTCCATACGCCCAGATAACAAAAAGGCCGGCATGCACTCGCGCACCCGGCCCTTCACTGCCAGCATCGGCTTCCACTCAAACGTGAAAGCTTTCGCCGCAGCCGCACTCGTTCTTGACATTCGGGTTCTTGAACGCAAAACCTTCATTCAACCCTTCTTTGACAAAGTCCAGCTCGGTGCCATCGAGATAGGCAAGACTCTTCGGATCAACCACCAGCTTTACAGGGCCGGCGTCAAATACCTCATCCTCAGGATCTGCCTGATCGACAAACTCCAGCACATAGGCCATGCCGGAGCAGCCGGCGGTTCTCACACCGACGCGGATGCCTATTCCTTTGCCGCGGCTGGCCAGTTGCTTGGCAACGTGGGCCTGGGCCGCTTCGGTCATGGTAATTGCCATGTCGGTCGCTACTCCTTACCGCTCAGAGGTCGCTTTAGCCCGCGGCCTCTTCAGTCTTTTCACCGCGCTTTTCGCGGATATTACGTACGGCAGCCTTGATCGCATCTTCCGCCAGCACCGAGCAGTGGATCTTCACCGGCGGCAACGCCAGCTCTTCAGCGATCTCGGTGTTCTTGATTTGTGCCGCTTCATCCAGGGTCTTGCCCTTCACCCACTCGGTAAGCAGGGAGCTGGACGCGATCGCGGAACCACAGCCATAGGTCTTGAACTTGGCGTCTTCGATAATTCCGCTTTCGTTCACCTGAATCTGCAGACGCATCACGTCACCGCACGCGGGCGCGCCGACCATGCCGGTACCTACGTTGTCGGACTTCTCGTCCAGACGACCGACATTGCGCGGATGTTCATAGTGGTCAATTACTTTATCGCTATAGGCCATGACTAAACTCTCTCAATTCGTTTCCAATGCCGCCTTCTGCAGCGATCAGTGTGCTGCCCATTCAATGGTACTGAGATCCACACCGTCTTTGTACATATCCCAAAGCGGCGACAGTTCACGCAGTTTTTCCACTGCCTGCCTTACTTCTTTGGCCGCAGTATCCACATCCTGTTCCGTGGTAAAACGGCCAAAGCTGAAGCGCAGGGAGCTGTGAGCCAGCTCATCATTTACGCCCAGGGCACGCAGTACGTAGCTCGGCTCGAGGCTCGCAGAGGTACAGGCGGAGCCGGAAGAGATCGCCAGATCCTTCAGCGACATGATCAGGCTCTCACCTTCAACGAACGCAAAGCTCACATTCAGGTTGCCTGGCACACGCTGCTCGACAGAACCATTGATATGCACTTCTTCCATATCCTTGATCTGGTTCCAGAAACGGTCGCGCAGGGCCAGCAGGCGCTTGCCCTCTTCAGCCATTTCTTCCTTGGCGATACGGAAGGCTTCGCCCATACCCACAATCTGGTGGGTCGGCAGGGTGCCGGAACGCATACCGCGCTCGTGACCACCACCATGCATCTGGGCCTCGATACGCACACGCGGCTTGCGGCGTACATACAGGGCGCCAATACCTTTGGGGCCATAAATTTTGTGTGCGGAGAAAGACATCAGGTCAACTTTCAATTCCGCCAGGTCAATGTCGATCTTGCCGGCGCTCTGGGCCGCATCAACGTGGAAAATGACCTTGCGCTCGCGGCACAGTTCGCCAATTGCGCCAATATCGTTGATCACGCCGATTTCGTTATTGACGTGCATCAGGCTCACGAGAATGGTGTCTTCGCGCAGGGCTTCTGCCACCTGCTCCGGGTAGACAATGCCGTCTTCCTTCGGATTCAGGTAGGTCACTTCAAAGCCTTCGCGCTCCAGCTGACGGCAGGCGTCGAGCACCGCTTTGTGCTCGATCTTGGAAGTAATGATGTGCTTGCCCTTACCCTGGTAAAAGTGCGCAGCACCCTTGATCGCCAGGTTGTCGGACTCTGTAGCACCACTGGTCCACACGATCTCACGGGGATCCGCGTTCACCAGCTCAGCGACGTGACGACGAGCTTCTTCCACCGCCTCTTCCGCCTTCCAGCCAAACAGGTGGGAGCGGGATGCCGGGTTGCCGAAGTTGCCGTCCATGGTCAGCTGCTCCGCCATTTTGCTGGCGACGCGCGGGTCCACCGGGCAAGTTGCCGAATAATCCAGATAAATGGGAAGCTTCATAATCTCTTGTCTCCACTCGCTGACTGCCTGCCAGCAACTTACTGCAATACTCTTGGTCACCAATCTGGTCGCCGATTTCACGCCGCGGCTGACCGAGCGGCCGGCACCTTACTGCAAGCCGCCTATTATCGCTACCTTCTCTTCTGCCCCACCGCGCATGTCTTGCCGGCGAGCCACCTCCTGCACTTCAGCGCGCTGCACCAAATCTGCAAGGGTGATACCGTTTAGAAAACCGTGAATCTGGCGGCTCAGATCTGTCCACAGGTAGTGGGTCAGGCACTGTTCGCCGCCGGAGCAGTCGCTGTTGCCGCCACAGCTGGTGGCGTCCACAGACTCGTTGACCGCATCAATAATTTCCGCCACACAAATCTCGGCGCCGGATCGGGCCAGGCGGTAACCGCCGCCGGGACCACGCACACTGGACACCAGGCTCGATTGGCGGAGACGGGAAAAAAGCTGTTCGAGGTAAGACAGCGAAATATCCTGGCGCTTTGAGATATCCGCCAGGCTGATAGGGCCGCGCTCGGCGTGCAACGCCAGATCCAGCATGGCTGTGACCGCATACCGCCCTTTAGTTGTCAAACGCATATTTCCCCTCCTCCCAGGCCCCGGTTGCGGGCCGGGCGGCACCCTCTGGCACCACTGATTCGGGGCGCGAGTATGGAATAACCCACTACTTCAGTCAAGTATATAGCCGAGCATAATGGTCGGGTATTGGCCGCAAACCCCTGACCAATCAGCCCGATCACTCCATTACCGGCGACCCTAGTCCGGGCGACCCTGGCCACCGGTGCGGTGAATATGATTCTGGATCGCAGTCAGCATGCCACGCAGGATACCCAGCTCCATATCGTCCGGGCGCACCCGACTAAACAGTCGGCGCAGTCGGGTCATGGTCTGGCGGGGGTTGTCGGGATCGAGGAACCCCAGCTCGGCCAGCGCCAGCTGCAGGTGCTCGTAATACATTTCCATGTCGCTGGCTTTAGCCGGGGGCCTATCCCAATCTGAATAACTCAGCTCGCCGCCCTTCTCCGCCTCCAGCGCCGCCATGCGCGCCTCGTACACCAGTACCTGCACCGCAGTGGCCAGGTTCAGGGAGCTGTATTCGGGGTTGGAAGGAATATGCACATGGAAGTTACACGCCTGCAGCTCTTCGTTGGTCAGACCGCGGTCTTCGCGACCAAAAACCAGCGCCACCGGGTGCGTCTGGGCCTCGGCCACCGCGCGCTGGCCGCATTCGCGCGGCGTCAGCAGCGGCCACGGGATGCGGCGTTCCCGGGCACTTGTCGCGACTACCAGTCCACAGTCCGCCACGGCCTCTTCCAGGGTTTCCACCACGACTGCACTATCGAGCAATTCGGCGGCACCCGCTGCCCGCCAAACCGCATTGGCCGCCGGGAACTCTCGCGGCTGAACCAGATAGAGCTGGCTCAACCCCATGTTTTTCAGGGCTCGGGCAGCGCCACCGATGTTGCCCGGGTGGGCGCTATTTACCAGCACTACACGTATATTGTTCAGTGCCTGCAAGGGTGTCGAGTCAGTCGCAGAATTAGCCATGTACGATTTTTCCGGATCGGGTGGAGATGACTATCATCAGCACCCTACACTAACCAGTTACAAAACGGTCGCGGAGTGTAGCAAAATTGCATTGAAATCCCTACAATCGCGGCCGCCCGGCAAGCCCGGCACTGCTTTTTAGAAAAACCTCAACTGATCCGCGGAATCGCTATGGAACCCATGCTGAATATTGCCCTGCGCGCGGCGCGCAAGGCCGGTGAACTGATCGAGCGCGCTTGGGAGCGCGGCGACTTGATGAAGTTCGAAGAAAAAAGTCGTAACGATTACGTGACCGAGGTTGATCGCGCCAGCGAGCAGGAGATCATCTATCACCTGCGCAAGGCATTCCCGAAGCACAGTATTCGCGGCGAAGAAAGCGGCCTGCAGGAAGGCGCTGAGCCTGAATACGAGTGGATCATCGATCCCCTCGACGGCACCACCAACTTTATCCACGGCTGCCCGCACTTCGCGGTTTCCATCGCCTGCCGCTACCGCGGCCAGATCGAGCACGCTGTGGTGCTGGATCCGATCAAGCGCGAAGAGTTCACCGCAAGCCGCGGTCGCGGTGCTGCACTCAATGGCCGCCGTATTCGCGTATCCAAGCGTCAGGGCCTCAATGGCGCCCTGATCGGTACCGGAATCCCCTTCAACGGCGACGCACTGGAAAATATCGACGCCTACCTGGCGGTGATGAAAGAAGTGGCCGGCCAGACTGCGGGCATCCGTCGCCCAGGCGCAGCTGCACTGGATCTGGCCTACGTGGCGGCGGGCCGTTTTGACGGCTTCTGGGAAATGTACCTGAACACCTGGGATATCGCTGCGGGTTCGCTGCTGGTGAAAGAAGCCGGCGGCCTGATCAGTGATTTCCGCGGTGGCAACGATTACCTGGATTCAGGCAACCTGGTGTGCGCCACCCCCAAAACCTTCAAACCCCTGCTGCAGATTGTCGGCAAGCATCTGGGCAAAATCCGCCAGTAAGGCAAATGCACTATCCGGACTGAAGCGGCGGGATCACTACCTAGGCTTCTGTTTCCAGCGCCCGCACTTCCTGCGGTCGCTGGACACCGGGCGGCAACGCCCGGTGCCCGCCACTGGCCAGCACTTCTTCCAGTGGTTGCGGCCTGCCAATGTAGTATCCCTGCACGAAATCGACACCAATGGCGTTAAGCCGCACCGCTGTGGCCTCATCCTCCACAAACTCGGCAATCGTGCGCGCTTTCAGGCGGTGGGCCACCTGGTTGATCGATTCCACAATCATCAGATCAACGAAATTAGACTCCACATCGCGGACAAAGCTGCCGTCAATCTTGATGTAGTCGATGGCAAACGCCTTGAGGTAGTTGAACGAGCTGAGACCATTGCCAAAATCATCCAGCGCGACCTTGCACCCCATGTCCCTGAGACCGGAAACAAACTGGCTGGCACTTTCCATCTGGTTGACCATGGCCGTCTCAGTAATTTCGAACCCCAGTCGCGCCGCCGGCATTGGGGAGTCGCGCAATTCGGAAATCAATTGCCGCTGAAAGCCTTTATCCCCCAGCGCATCGGCTGAAATATTCAGGGCAAAGCTCAACCCGCTCGCTGCCGCACGCCCGCCCCAGCGACGGAAAAATTCCTGTGTGACCCACTGATCCACCTGCAGCATCAAGCCATATCGCTCCGCTGCCGGAATGAATGCCCCCGGCAAAATCAATTGCCCTTCGCTATCCACCATCCGCACCAGTAATTCGTAGTGGCTGACGGTGTGTATTTCACCGGCACGCACGATTGGCTGGGCAAACAGCCGCAAACGACCATCGTCCAGTGCCTCGCGAATAGCAGACGCCATATAGATCTGGCGGTGCTGATCAGCAGCGGCACTGCTGTCCATTTCATAAATCACAACCGCACCACGACCCGCATGCTTGGCCGAATAGCAGGCCACATCCACCTGGCTCATCAGGTCGGCCAACCGGTTATTATTGCGATGGATCTCGGTAATCCCGACGCTGGCACCTACATCAAAAACACGCTTGTTCCAGCGAAAACGCAATGCACCGACTTTGCGCACCAGCTGCTCACATCGCACGCGCGCCTGATCCTTGTTGCAGTACCGCAGCAGCAATCCGAATTCATCGCCACCCAGCCTCGCCACACTGTCTGTCGTGCGCAACTGGTCGCGCAGGAACTTGGCCACATTTTTAAGCAGCGCATCACCAGCCTGATGCCCGGCGCTATCGTTGATTACCTTGAATCGATCCAGATCGATGTACGCCAGCACATGCACTTCATCATTATCGCGAACACTATCGACCGCCTCATTGACTTCCCTGCGGAATGCTTCGCGATTCGGCAGGTGTGTCAGATCATCATGGCTGGCTTTATAACTCAACTGGTTGATTAGCTGACGAGTTTCGGTGACGTCCTGGAAGACCAGAACACAACCAAGCAACTGCCCGCTGCCCGTGCGCAGCGGCGACGCTGAACACTTAATGTCATAGCTGTCTCCATTGCGGTTGTGCAACACCGCGCCCTCACTGGAAACCACCGGTACAGAACGCTCCAGGCAATCGTTGATGGGACTGGGGATCGATATCCCCTGGCGGCCACTGGATAACAAAAAGACCTGCGCTATATGCCGCCCCTTGGCCTCATCCAGTCGCCATCCCGTCAACTGCTCTGCCACCGGGTTCATGAAGGTAATTTTCTGCTGCGTGTCCGTGGCAATTACGGCATCGGCAATAGCGGTCAGGGTGACCTGAAGGTGTTCTTTTTCTTCCGCCAGCGAATTGGCCATTTCCTTGTTTTCGGTGATATCCCGCAAAATGCCGATAGAGCGCAGCGGCTCACCCCGCTCACCCCGCTCCATGATGCGCGCCACTTCATGTATCCACCGGTGGCCGCCGGTATCGGTTCGCACCCGGTACTGGCAATCAATATTTTTCCGCCCGCCATCAAAGTGGGCCAATTGCGCTTCCATCAATTGCGGCCGATCATCCTCGTGAATTCGCGCCAACCAGTCTGCTCGGGTCGCCAGCAGTCGATGATCTATACCAATATCGCTCACCAGCCAACGGGAGAAAAAGGTCTTGCCGGAGACCAGATCCCAGTCGTAAACCCCCTGACCAGTTACCGTCAGGGAGAATTTCCATCGTTCTTCTGCCCGCGCGAGCTGCGCCTCGCTGCGTTTGCGCCAGTCGATATCTTCAACCTGGACGACGGCGTACAGGGGTTCATCGCGCGCACCGCGCGCCAGACTACTGGTCCAATGACCCCAGACCAGGTCACCGCTCTTACGCACAAAGCGCCATTCAGGCCCTCGCCCCCCGGAGGGATACTGGGCATACAGAGACTCCCCCGTATCGCCAGCGGCCAGTGACGGCCTGTCGTCAGCGAACAGGATTTCCTGAATCTGCAAGCCGCGTAACTCAACCTCAGTAAAGCCGATAAAACGACAAAAACTCGCGTTGGCCTGGATGATTCGGCTATCCATCGAAACCAGCAGCATGCCCACGCGGGAATTTTCCATCGCGGCACGGAAACTACTTTCCACCTCGATGATGCGCTGGCTCCGTCTACGCTCGATTGTCGAGGAGACAGCCATCGCATAGGCGGGAATAAAGGCGGCATATACAGGTAAAAAATCGATTGGCGCAGCAAAAACACCGATAAATTTTGGAACCAGCAAAAAGCTACCGGCGGTCAACAGGTACAACACCTGCACAATCGCCAGGAAGATCACAATCAATGCCTGAAACAGTTCAAGACGGCTGGCCGCCCAGATCAAAGGCAACGCGATAAAGACAAACGGATGAGGAAGAATGTCGAGAATCACCCAGATACTGCCCAGCGCAACCGTCGCGACGAACAGGAGATGGATAAGCGAGCCAGAATGGTAAGCCTGGCGCGCTTGAGCGCGATCGAACAATTGAATCAACGGCAGGAATACACAAATACCCGCCACATCAGCCAGATACCAGGATGTAAACACAACTCCGAACGGTGCGCGATCAAAAATCTCGGCAATACCCGCCCCGATGCCAGCCCCCGCCAGGGTCGGTATACAGGCGCCGAAACAGATAAAATGAAACCACTGCGACATGCTGTCAAAGAACTGCCCGCTGCGACAAAAGCGGCGCAGTAACAACGCTGCGACCAATACCTCAACCACGCCCGCGGAAGCGTATAAACACCCAAATAGCGGAGGAAGATTACCTAAGATGGAGGCCAGCGTATTGCCACAGAATGAGGCGAACAACAACAGAGCCCAGCGATTCATTGCGTAACGCAGTAAAAATGCAATCGCCAGAGCGTCCGACAGCCAGATCGTTGCAATACCGCCTTCTAATGCCAATATATTTTTGCAAAAGTAGGCTAGGCAGAAAGTGCCGACGAGCAGCAGCAGCGCAACGAGAGGCTGCGACCATTCAACAGGCCTGTTAACGTTTGTTTCCCCGATTGCGGCCATCGCGCACCGATTTCCCTGTTACTTCCCTGTTACGTAAGCAGTAGAGGAGATTCAGCCTCTCCACAATAAAAAGTCTCAATCTTCGCTCTGCACTTCAACACCCTGACGAAGCAAACAAAAGCGCAGCTTTTCCGCAAGAAGATTGAGGTCGTAGGCTTTGGGCAGCCAGGCATCTGCACCGCCGCGGTGCGTGTCATCAATCATGAGCAGGGGCACCCGGCGGGTGGATGGATCCGCCCTCAAAATGGTCACGAAATCACTTGGCGCCATACCGGGAAGCTCACCGTCAAATATAATCACGTCCGGCGGGGTGGTGCGGGCACTAAAAATTGCTCTCATGGCGTCGCCGACCGAGTGCACCTGCACTTGCTCAACTGCCGCCAAAACGGCCTTGAGGTACCCTGCCGCCGATGCCCGGCTCGAGACATAGAGTACGCTACAGCTCGGCAGCATGCGCGTGTAGTCGGGTCGCGACGCCATCTGTAAAACTTCCGCCGGTGCGTCAATCAACAGGAATTCGACCCAGAAAACAGACCCCTGCCCCTCTTCACTATCAAACCCGATGCGCCCGCCCATAGCCTCGGTCAGCTGCTTAGCAATCGCCAGTCCGACGCCCGTCCCCTCGATTTGCCCCGTTTCAGCCCCCAGACGGTTGAAAGGCTCAAAGACCTGCCCCTGTTTTTCTGCGGCGATCCCGCGGCCGGTGTCCAGTACCGACAATCGCAACCAGCCTTCCGCCTGGGGGGCGAAATTAATCACCACCCGACCATTGTCCCGGTTGTACTTGATCGCGTTCCCGATCAGGTTCAACACCACCTGCTTGAATCGCATCGGATCCGCCAGAATGTATGCTCGCTCCCATCCTAAGGGCTCGAAAATCAGGCTGACTTTGCGCGTTTCCGCCAGGGGGTCGAGTAATTGCCGGCAATCCGCCACTAATGTGGCCGGCTGCACCGGCTCGATTGACGGAGCCAGTCGATCACTGTCTATGCGGGCCAGATCGAGAACATCACCAACCAGATGGAGCAAGTGTTGCCCCGCCTTGCGAATTTCCACCAGTCGCTGGCGCTGATCCGGGTTGAGGCTCAAGTCCATTTCAACCATCTGGCTGAATCCGAGAATGGCATTAAGCGGTGTGCGGAGCTCGTGGCTCAGGCTGGACAGCAGATCCACCCGCTCCCGGCGATCCGCACGCAGGCGGTTTAATTCCTGATCCTGCTTTTGCCGTAACTTGCGATCTTCAGTGACATCCTGCAGCGTTCCCAGCACCCTCACCGGCCGGCCTGCACTGTTGCGTTGCAGGCTGCCACGACAGCGCACCCAGACTTCCCCGCCAGTGCGGTGCTTGAGACGAAACTCGACATCGAGAGGCAAGGCCTCACGCACCAGGTCATCCATCGCCTGGCTGACCAGCGGATAGTCTTCGGGAACCATGTGTGTTTTCCAGCGCGCAAGCGCCGCGCGCACATCGCTGTCGCGTTGACCTCGGGTATACCCCAGCATCCGCCAGCAAGTGCTGTCCAGCACCACTTCGTCCACGCGCAGGTCCCACTCCCACAAGCCATCGCCAACCGCTTCGAGCGCGTAATGGAAGCGCTCGCCGGCAAAGTAGGAGAGAGAGCGGGCATTGAGGGCATCGCTGTAGTCAGTACAGCCGCCGATAAAGAAACGCTGTCCAAGGCTGTCGACCTGCGCCCTTGCCCAGAGTCTCAACCAGATTGGCTGGCCCTCGCGGGAATACGCTCGAATGGTCGTGTCTACAAAACTGCCCTGCTGGCAGAGGCGGTTGCGCAGGGCCTGCAACCCCTCGCGATCTTCGGTGTGAACCTGGCCCAGGTCGCCGGTCCAGATATTGGACAGGGCCTGCTCTGGATCCTGATGCAGGAGGTGCCAGATATTCCCCGTGGCCCGCTGCACCCCGAAATCCGGTTGCCACTCCCAGAGCCCCCGGTTCGCGCTCAGCAGCAGGCTGTGCAGATACTCAACCTGCTTCAGCAGCTGTGAGGGCGTGAGCGCCTCCAGTTCGCCGGGAATGGCAAGCAGGGGGCCTGTCTCAACCGTATTGGGGTTCTCAGGATTCGACACAGGATATAGGCACCGGGACCACGTATTTTGATTATGCTTTGTCCAGCGGCTAGTGAATCACTAATTCGCAAATAAAAAAAGGCCCCGCAAAGCGGGGCCCAAAATAGCGATGATGAGAGAAAACGGGAAGTCACGCATTATCAACAATTGCCATAACCCGTGACGGTCTCCCGGAGCGTAGGCCATCGGCCCACGCCAAAGACAAAGCAACAGGTGTGCCAACTTTTGGTTTCACCCCTCAAAATCTGTATATTGCCCAAATAACAAACAATTAAGATCGCATGGTACATACGCTTACGGACTCGCTTACGGACTAAAGAGCCACAGGAAGTCCTTAAAGACAGCGAAATGACAGCGCTCGCCCCAACTGGAGACGCAATTTTCACTTTGCGCACCAAAGTGGTGCAACCACCTGAAATTTATCGATTTCCTGACTAACTCTTCTCGCTTTTGCCAATCATGTCCTATCGAGAAGATGCCAGCTTCACTCATCTGGGTTAGGATTTATGCTTTGTTGCCGCCAGCAACCAATAAACGAAATCGAAGTATTTTGGCCTGACGCGCATTCCCTAGCCGCGGCAACGAATTTAGGCTCACTTAAGGTTGTAACGTATGAAAGCTGTTCCCCAAGAAGCCCCTCGCATATGGCTGACCACCATCCTGTTCGCCAGTACCGGCCTGGCGGCCGTTACCCTGGTTCCCCTGTATGGGATTATGGTGGGATACCACTGGTATCAGTGGCTGGCCTTTGCGGTACTCGGCGCCTTCTGCGGATTTTCCATTACTGCGGGCTACCACCGTCTGTGGTCACACCGCACCTATGAAGCACACTGGTCGCTGCGACTGTTCTTTGCCCTGTTTGGTGCAGCGGCACTGCAGAACAGTGCCCTGATCTGGTGTTCCGGCCACCGCCGCCACCACCGCCACTGCGATGACAACGACCACGACCCTTACTCTGCCAAGCGCGGCTTCTGGTTCTCCCACATCGGCTGGATGCTGCGGGAATACCCCAGTGGCGAAGTGGATTTTGACAACGCCAAGGATCTGCAGCGCGACAAGATCGTCATGTGGCAGCACAATCACTATGTCCCCGTCACCGTCGCCATGAACGTTGGTGTCCCCCTGGTTCTTGGCCTGCTCACCGGCGATGTCATCGGCATGCTGCTGCTGGCAGGTATCCTGCGCATCGTGGTCAACCACCACACCACCTTCTTCATCAATTCCCTGGCCCACATCTGGGGGCGCCGTCCTTATACCGACGAAAATACCGCCCGTGACAATGATTTGCTGGCATTTTTCACCTTCGGTGAGGGCTACCACAACTACCACCATATCTTCCAGACTGACTACCGCAACGGCATTCGCTGGTACCAGTGGGATCCGACCAAGTGGCTGATCAAGACCGCCAGCTGGGTGGGCCTGGCCAGCAACCTTAAGACCGTGCCGGCCATGCGTATTCAGCGCGCCATGCTCACCATGCAATTCAAGCGCGCCGAACAGAAGCTCGAAAACTCCCGTCACAAGGAGGGCTGGAAAGAGTTGCTGGAACGTGAGGCACAGGACTTTTCTGCCGCACTGGCAGAGTGGAAAGAGCTGCAACAGCAGCGCTATGAAAATGCCCGCGAGCGCCTGCTGACAAAGTGGGAAAACGCCACCATCCGCACCCGGGTGAAAGAGCTGGAATACAGCCTGAAAATGCAGCGCAAGCGCCTGCAGATCATGATGGAGCAGTTTCACATGGCGCCTGCCGCCGCTTAGGTAACAACTCCATGAAAAAGGCGGTCATTGACCGCCTTTTTTATGTCAGATTCCGCCGACTAGAATTCCAAGCGCAAGTCTGCAAACAGGCTTCTCGGCTCGCCGATAAAGTACCTGTCCCCACCTCCCAGGCTTGAATAATCGGCCCGCTCCGCGTATTGCTCATTTGTCAGGTTGGTTACTCGCAGACCAAGCCCCACGTGCTTGCCCAGCGTCCTGTGGATTCGCAGATGCGCCAGAGAATGGCCAGCGTATTCATGCCGGTTCTCAATGTCAGTGAAATACCGCCCCATGAATTGCCATTGCAGTTCCAGTCGTGTCGACGCTGAAGGGGCCCAGCCCAATGTCGCTCCATGGAGCTGCCTCGGGGCCGTATCCACATCGTTGCCTGCGGTTGCCACAAGAGTCGATGTGCCGGGTTCACTGACGTCATTGGTATATTGATGACGGGCAAAAGTACCACTGACGCCCAGATCCCAATTTTCCCAGCGCCACGACACCTCGTACTCCAGCCCGTAGTGCCGCGTTTCCCCGTTACTGAGGTTCAGGCGGTCTGACGACAGAAAAATGACGTTGCGCTTGTCCATGGCAAATGCGGTGACATCAAAAGCCAGCGCCTGTGTCTTGCCCTGAAGGCCCGCCTCGACACTATTGATGGACTCCGGATCCAGATCCGCAGCCATCTGCCCGTTCTGCAAACGATAGAGCTCTGCAGCCTGGGGAGCGCGGTGTCCTCTTGCCAGCCGCAAGTTGCCAATCCACCGTGCACTGAATTCATGCTCCAGGCTGGTATCCATGGAGAAACTCCCGAACCGGTCGCGGCTATCCTGCGGACGGGTGTAGCGACACCCGGTCACACCGGAAAAGCTGTTGATACAGATGGAGCCGTCTTCCGCAGTATTACCGCTGCGCATCCGGTTGCGATAGTCATACTGGAGGTGTTCGTAGCGGGCGCCAAGCGTAATCAGGCTGCTGTCCGCAAGCGCAAAACGCCCCTCGGAAAATACTGCACCGACCTTTGCCTTTACCGTGTAATCGTATTGCCTGCCGGCTGGAAAGGAAGAAAAGCCGACCGGCTGGGATTGCTTCAGCCAGGCGTCGGTCACTTCCAGGTCGACACCACTGGTGAGCGCCATCGCTTCACCGTTGCGGATCTGGAACCGTCCCCGCACACCGGCGCCGGTCTGCCCGTTTTCCTCGAGTGGCTCCCCGGGCAGAAAGTGCATCAAGAAGGCCATATCGGTAGCGCGGGCGTAGGGGGTGAGAGACCACAGGCCGCTTTGCGGACGTCCCCATTGCAGCTGGGTCTGCAGGCGCGCCGACTGGCTGTCGCGGAAAGCCTCCGGGTTCGGGTTTTCGCGCCTGCGAGCGGGATCCTTGTAGGCGTCCTTCCCGGACACATAACCGGCCGTTTCCTGATTCAGGTTACTGAGACTCAGTAGCGTGCGGATCGATGCCTCACCAAAATTGGCGTCGTGGCGTGCGCTGAATTTCTGCTGGTCATAGCCGGCGTGCCGCTTGTAGCCGCCATCCCGGGTACCATTGAAGCTGAGACGATAGCCCTGATCGCCATTGATACGACTGTGATCTGCCCTCAGCCTGCGGTAGTTATTGGCGCCCACTTCCAGTGATACATGATCTGCACGTGCTTCCGGGGGCTTGCTCAGGATGTTGATAACCCCGTGCTGCGCATCGGAACCGAAGCGCACCGTGCCCGGGCCACGCAACACTTCCACGCGCCCCGCCTGCTCGGTGTTCAAGTCGAACAGCTGGTTTACATTGCAGAAACCTGTCCCCCTGACCGGGACACCATCCTCAACCACACCAAACGATCCACAGCTGCCGGCGCCAGTGAGAACCGGTGATCGAATAGCTGTGAGGTGTTCCTGCCCGTTGCCACGGCTGACCCAGACACCGGGTGCGCGATTGAGGATTTCACTGGGGTGAGTCGCGGCCACCAGCGCTAGGGTTTCGCCATCGATCACCGCAACACTGGCCGCCGATGCCTGTGGCAAGCCGACCACCGTAATCGTTTCAATCGCTTCACTAGACGCTTCGGGTGCGGCAGATGCCGCACCTGCGGGGGGGATGCCAGAGAGAGAGAGCCCCCCAGCCAGAGAGAGAAGGAAAAAGCGCATAGTTAATGGCACCGGAACACGGCTGGTTTTATCCAAACCTGGCCGCAACTAAGCCGGGCTTTTGGCCGCGAAATAATCCATGGAGTAACTCACCCGCTCCTCCACATTCTTTTCCAGCTGCTCAAGATCCATGGATTCGATGTGTTCAAGCCGGGTGCGCAAACCGATCCCGTTTGCGACCTGGATAGCGAGACCAGGACGGGCATTGGCCTCCAGAAGCAATGGGCCGCGCTTGCGGTCGAGCACGATATCGCAGCCCAGGTAACCAAGGCCGGTCATCTCGTAGCAGCTGGCCGCGAGACGCACCAGGTCGACCCAGTCGGGAACCACCAGATCGGAAAACGGCATCTCCGTATCAGGGTGTTGCTCGATCCGTACACCGCGCTGTACCGCGTGGCATGAGCGGCCGGTTGACAGGTCAATCCCAACGCCCACTGCCCCCTGGTGCAGGTTGGCCTTGCCGTCGGATGCATGGGTGGAGCACCGCAGCATCGCCATCACCGGGAAACCACGAAAAACAATGACCCGAATATCCGGCACGCCTTCAAACGAATAGCGGTCAAATACGGGATCAAAATCCACCAGGGCCTCGATCATTACCCGGTCCGGCTTACCACCGAGGCTGTAGAGCCCGCTGTGGATATTGCTCACATGCCGCTGGATATCCATAGCGGTCACTCTATTGCCAGACGGCTTGAGGTAATCATCACCATCACGCCCCGTGATGACCAGGATACCCTTGCCCCCGGAACCCCGTGCCGGCTTGATCACGAACTGCTGCAGCGGTTCGATTACTGCCATCACCCTGCCGCGGCTGGGCTGGGTGTCAAATGCCGCAATCAATTCCGGTACCGGTATTCGATAGCGCTTGGCCGCGCGCTTGGTGTTGAGCTTGTCGTCGACGATCGGGTATTTGTCCCGGTCGTTATAGCGCGCAATATAGTGCACATTGCGCGCGTTCATGCCGAGCACACCCAGCTTGCGCAACGTAAAAGGCGAGACCAGCCCGCCGCGTAAGAACGAGGGCAGCTGCATCAGCGCACCAGCTGGCGGAAGCGCGCCAGTTCACCGAGCCGGTAGCCGGTGTAGTTGCCGACGATCATGATCACGCCCAGCAGCACCAGCAACAATTCCGGGAAGTTGAAGGTCCAGTGTTCGATAAAGCGGTTGGTCATCACCCACCAGGCGAGTACCGCCACGAGCAGGCTGCCACCGGCCTGCACCACCACCTCATAGGGGCCATCTTCCTCCCAGACGATGGACATACGTTCAATCGTCCAGGCGAGAATGATCATCGGGAAGAAGGTCACCGTCAGTGCCTGCTCGATACCGAGCTTGTAACTGACCACGCTGATCGCCCCCATCAAGATCACCACCGTCACTACAACGGCGGCAATCCTCGCTACAAGGAGCAGGTTAAGCCTGCTTAGGTAGAAACGGACCCACAAACCGAGAATCAGGATCAATACAAAAATCGACAGGCCGGTCAGCAGCTGTGTCTCGATAAAGGCGATGGCCAGCAGTACCGGCATAAAAGTGCCGGAGGTGCGCAACCCGACGAAAACGCGCAGCAGCACCACCACCAGTGCGCCCACTGGCACCAACAGGATCAGCTTGAAAATGCTCTGCTGTTCGATCGGCAGACTGTAAATGGAGAAGTCGACCAGCGCCTCTTTTTCCTGGCTGGTACTGAGCATCGCCACATCCCTGGCCGGGACATCGTTGGAAATCACAGAGAAGGTGACTCCGGAATTGCGCCCGCCTTCAACGTCCAGCAGGCTCTTGCCGCCGCGCTGCCAGATAAAGAAATTCTTCGGCACACCGGGCGAGCCACTCGTCGGTTCGAACACCACCCAGCGCTTGCCATCATAGATTTCCAACAGGTCTTCCGGATCCAGGCGGCGGCGATCGTCTTCGAGGTACAGGCCGCGAATCCGGTGTGCGGGAATCTCGGCTGCGGCCAGCACCAGTAGCGCCACATCCACCAGTGACCGATCCTTGTAAAAGCCGAAGATCAGGTTGCGATCCTGATTGCGCTTGTCGCCCAACGCGGTGAGCAGTTCGGTGGTAAAGGTCTTGGTGTCCGACGAGCGCTCGCGGGCCGAATCAACGAGGGAGTAGATCGCCAGGCGCACCGCTTCCTGTTCCCGTGCACCGAGAAACGGCTTGGTAACCTGGGTACTCAGATCCAGCGGCTGCTCCAGGGCTGCCCCCGGCGTCTGGTGGACATCGAGCTGGTAAAAGAGCGACTGCGCACCGGAAGCGGCGCGGCGCGCCCACACTGCACGGTATTCATCGTCTTCACGGATAATGTTGAAGCCGTAACCGGACGAGCTGAAAGTCTCCCCCAGCACCTCCATGTTGCGCTGTGCCCGCGGCAGAGTCAGTGCCGCCTTCACCGGGCCACCATCGGCATTGAAGCGGACCTTGGCCTCAATGGTCCAGACAGTCCGATATTCTCCAGGAAGCAGGGGAAAACCCAGTTCGAAATGTTTGTAGACGGTTAGGCCGGCGCCCATGAGTGCGAGCAGCGCGGCGAGGATATAGACCTGAGCCCGTGGCGACATTCGCCATCCCCCATTTGGTTATTTGTAACAGCTTGTGGCTGCTTATTCTTGCCTGTTATTACGGGCCCTGCCAGTGCACAGGCCCGGTTTCAGCAAACTGGTCAGGATAATAAGGCCGGGGCGATTGCCTTGGGAATCACCCGGCGGACGGCAAGGATCACTTGCTGAAGGAAGGCAGTGGCGGCTTGCCCTGCACCTGCTTGCGGCTGACGTCCACCACAGCGGCGTCCTTAAGAAAGTTACGTCCCACCAGCAGTGGAAACTCAAACTCGCCGCGCTCGACCAGGTTGACCTCCACCATATGGGTAACTTCACCCACCGTCAGGCTCATATCAACCACCGGGCGACGCTGGCGTTCGAAACCCGGCCGGGCAACCCGCACATGTCGCTTAATGGGCAATTCGATCGTCACCGGTTCTTCTTCAGCGCCGTCTGGCAGCTTGAAGCGCACCCAGTCGCTGCCATCCCGCTCGAAAGGTTTCATTTCCACCACGCTCAGGGAGCAGGTCGCCGCACCGGTATCAATCAATGCGCGCAAGCGGACACCGCCGGGCTCTACCGTAAACAACTCTTCAGAGCCCAGAACCAGCTTGTCCTTGGCGACGGGCACTTCCACGACCTTCTCGTAATTGCGCTCGATCACCCGCTCCACCACCTTTACCTCCGGCTCGGCACAGACAACTGTCTCCACCGGCGGACATTGACCCGCTTCCACGGGCGTATCGGAAGGTACTTCGGTAGCGTCGACCGCCGGCTGGGGGGCGGTATGCGGCGTGGATTCGCAGCCAGCCAACAGATTCAGCGCCAGCGCGAGTGTAATGTAAGGCAAAGACCGCATTTGTTTATGACTACCTTAGGGCCGACAGCGTCAGCCTTGTGCAATGTTTATCAGTATTGTTCTGGGCGGTATTTCTAACGGGCGTTCCACTGTGCCCGAATTGGCAAAGGCCGGATGTTACCCCATCCAACGCACATCTGCACCGTGGCTCACGTCCCAGCGGAAGCCCAGCCCGGAAAAAACGAAACAAAATAGTACCAACTGGTCATAATCAATCAAGCGCCAGTCGAACCATTACCCTCGCGCCAGTCGCTGATCGATTTCACCGAGCTTGGCCACAAGCCCCGCGAACGGCAGCGCGCTGCCGCGAAAAAACTCCTCAGCCATTGGCGCGATGCCACATTCACCGGGCAGCGGCAGCTCCGCCTCAACCAGCTGGCTCATTCGCGGCAGGAAGACAAATTGCAGCCACTGCGGCAGCGTCAGGGTATCCACGCAAAAAGGCTCGGTACTGGCGAGCGCCTCCGCCGTTGGCTTTTCGTCCTGCCATAGCTGCATAAGGCGCAATTCCGCCTCAAGTTCCAGTAACAGGGTGGCGATATCGGGGTAAATCGACTTCATGGTGATAAATTAGTTCAGTTTGTTACAATCCGGGGTTGAGCAGCCGCTATTGGATATCGCGGCGAAATGGCGGCAGAGAATCCAGCATTGCCCGGCCGTAGCGCTTGGTGACTATACGCCGATCCAGCAACGTAATCGTGCCGCTGTCAGACTCTGTGCGCAGCAAGCGGCCACAGGCCTGTACCAGTTTGAGTGCCGCGTCCGGCACCGTGATCTGCATAAAGGGATTGCCCCCCTTGGCCTCAATCCACTCCGCCAAGGCAGCCTCAATCGGGTCATCGGGCACCGCAAACGGTAACTTGGCGATGATCACGTGGCGACAGTAATCTCCGGGCAAATCCAACCCCTCGGCGAAGCTGGCGAGGCCAAACAGTACGCTGTGGCCGCCCGCATCAATACTCGCCTTGTGGCTATCCAGCAACTGCTGCCGGGACTGCTGCCCCTGCATCAGAATCCGGTTGCGCCAGGTTCCCGGCAGGGACTCGTAGACGGTCTCCATCTGCCGCCGGGAGGCAAAAAGTACCAGCGAGCCGCCCGGGCTATCGAGCAGCGCCGGCAATGCATCGATCACGGCATCAGTGTGCAGGTCGGCGTTGTTCGCTTCCACAGCGTCCTTTGGCACGCACAGCTGGGCGCGGGAGAAGTCGAATGGGCTCGGCACGATTTCGTAACTGGCGTTGTCCGGGGTGCCGGCGCGCATTTTCAGCCGGTCGAAGCGGCCGAGGGCGGTGAGGGTGGCCGACGTCAGCACTGCGCCATAGCATCGCCGCCAGAGGCTGTACTCGAGGGTTTTGCCGGCCAGGATCGGGGAGCTGCAGACTTCAAAATCAAAGGAACCACCCCAGTCAACCAGAGTTACCCAGCGGGCCTGGGGCACGCTGCCTTCGTCCGCACGGGAATAGTTGGCCCAAAGCTCAAGATTGCCTTCCGCGCGACCATGCCAGGCGCCAAGCACCGGATACCAGCGCTCCAGATCCACCACCGGTACCGGGCTGTGGGCGTCCTCCATCATGCGCTGAGCGGCCTGCACCATCTTGCCGAGTAACGCTTCCAGCTCGTCGAAATCTTCCCGCAGCTGATCTGCCAGCTGCATCAACGATTCCGGCACCACGCCGCCTTCAAAGCGATGTCTTTGGCTGCGGCCGCGGTCATCTTCGAATTCGCACAGGTCTTCCAACAGCGGCCAGACCATTTCCAGCTTCTGCTTGGCGGACGTAAACAGCGCAGGAAGCTCTTCGCCGGCGCGATCCAATTCGCCACCGTCACCAATTTCACTCAGCAGCTGCCCAAGATTCTTGTTTGCCTGATCCAGCCAACCGGTCGTCGCGCCAACACGGCTGTGATGGGCGAAGTGGTTCAGCGCCTTGTCCGGCAGGTGGTGCGCTTCGTCGAGCACGTAAATGGTCTCTTCCGGGGGCGGCAGGATAGCGCCGCCGCCAAGGGCGAGATCCGCAAGGAGCAGGTCGTGGTTGGCAACAATCACCCGACTCTTGCCCAGACGCTCCCGGGCGCGAAAGAAACTGCAATTGGAAACATGCGGACAGCGCCGACCGCTGCACTGGCGGTGATCTGTGGTCACCAGGCTCCAGTCATCGGCGGCGATGGTCTCCGGCCAGTTATCCCGGTCGCCATCCCATTTGCCAACGGCCAGCTGATCGGCCATTTCCCGGTACAGCTTGATGCCGGTTTCATCCACCTGCGGCTTTTCGTCTTCGTAGAGGGCCATCGAAGCCCCCACCCCACTGGAAGTGAGCTCGGTGAGCAGCTGATCCAGCTTCGACAGGCACATATAACGGCCGCGGCCCTTCGCCAGCGCGATATCGAACTTGAGCCCGGCGTGGCGGATCACTTCAGGCAGATCCTTGTGAATAATCTGCTCCTGCAGGGCCACTGTGGCGGTAGAGACGACGAGGGTCTTGTCGTGGGCGATGGCCAGGGGAATGGCGGCGAGCAGGTAGGAAACGGTCTTGCCGGTACCGGTGCCCGCTTCCACTACGCAGATATGCTGGCCATCCGTTTTGCCGTGATCCCGCTCGCCGGCACCATTGCGCTGGATACCGCCAATACTGCGGGCAATCGCCGCAATCATCAGTTTCTGGCCATAGCGCGCCTTCAGCTCGCGTCCATTGAGAAACTGGCGATAGGCGTTCTGGATAGATTCTTTGTCTTTTTCGCTGAGCACTGGGAACCGGGAGGAGTTGCAGGGAAGTTAAATCAGCCGGGTATTATCCACGGTTGTTCAGGGTTTAGCCAATCTGTATGACACGACAGGCAAAGCACGGTGGAGGCAAAGCACTGGGCAGAGCGAGTGACGGGTATTGGTTTTCGACAGCGTCGGCGACATGGAGGTCGCCGACACAGCGTACAGGGATCAATTTACGGGGGGGCGCCTGGCCCGGCTTCGAAAATGAATACCCAGCGCCTGACAACAACAAAACCGGCTCACAAGAGCCGGTACTGGGTTTACTGCTCAAACGCCAACCGCGAAACCACCGGATTGGCATAAGCCTGGATAGCCTTATCCCGCCAGCGCTCGTCGATAGCCGCCATGCGCTTCTCAAACTGCTCGCGAATTTCCAGGTGCTCGTCCGGATGCCAGGGCTTCGGCGGGTACCCCACAGAGAGGGCCGGCGCCTCACCATAAATCATCTGGTACGCGATGAGGTTGGTGGGGTGCAGCACGTAATTTCCGATGATCTGGCGATCAATCTCGTCAGCCAGGGCTGTCACATCAGAAAAGTCATTTTCGATCGGCGTACCGAACGCCGCATGCACATGCCCCTTCCGGCCGACCACGCCCTTGCCAATACTACCGAGATCTTCATGAGCCTCCTTCTGGTACTCATCCTGGTGCTCGGTAATGTACAGCTCACGGGCCTTGTAGCGATCGCAGGGATCCCACTCGTAGGAGATGGACAGGGGTACGATATGCAGCTCGCGCCAAAATTCCTCGAACGACTGCTCTTTGGGCTTGGCCATGGCAAACATCGCCGCCAGAGCCGGATTCGTGCGATCCAGACCATCTTTGGCACGACCGGCACGCTGGGCAATCCACACATGTTCGTTGTCGTTGACGATGGAATGGTGGATGTAACGCGAGAGCATCGTCGCCGCCGCCAGTTTTTCACGGCGGCTGCCGGAGCTGCGTTTAACCACAAAGCACTTGTTCAGCTTCATGATATCGGTGGCAAACTGCTTGGACAGCAGGTTGTCGCCGATGGCGATACGAGAGGTTTCGTGCCCCTCTTTATACATAGCCAGGATAGCCAGCGCCGGATCCATCGCGATATCGCGGTGATTGCTGACAAACAGGCAGGCGCGATTCTTCGGCAGGGTGTCCAGGCCAGAGATCGTCAGTCCACAGCTGGTTCGGTTAACTGCCTTCTCGAGATATTTGGCAATAACATCCTGCACACCGCGCACATTTTTCGCCTTGCGGAACTCAAAGCGGACAAACTGGCGCACCAGCCACGCCAGCGGGCGCTCCAGCTTACTCGCCATGCTTGGCAGAAGAAAATGCGCTACCACCCGGGACATCTCCGGGTCTTCCACCAGACGCTTCAGTACCGCGCGAACTTCGTCATCGCGATAGGGACGGATTTCATCAAACTGACTGGGATCCAAGTTACTTGCACTCATTGACTTTCGCTTCTTGCCTACAGCGGCCAATCAACTGAAAGAAGTGACAGATGACCGGCTCTGGCTCATTCTTATTGTGGCCCCGCACGCTGACGGCGGGACAAAACCGGCGCAGAACATACCGGATGCGGGCGCGAACTGCCAGCGCCACAGCAGACTACAGAGTTATCACCGCCACGCCACAAGGGGTCACGCGCCCCGCCCCCCGGACGGCGGCACCCGCAAGCGGGCATGGAAACCTCGTCGGCGTTCCGCGACCAGCCCACCGACTATAGACATCTGTATGGCCTCGCCGGAGAATAGTGCGCTTTGTGACGAGAATACGCAGTCAGGTGCCGCCGTGCTCCAGCGCCCCGCGGCACCACCGAAAACGATAACAAACCGATGCAGCCCCGATCACCCGTCGGGTGTCAGACCAGCAGGAGTATACTTTGAGCCAAGCCAGTACCAGTCCGACGAATGACTCTCACCGCCAACCCAGCCTGCTTGACGCACTGATCCCGCTACTCATCCTGATCGCCCTGCTTTCACTGTCGCTGTATTTTTACGGTGACGGGTCGTCTTACGGCCCCAACCAGATTGCCCTGCTCCTGTGCGCCGGCATTGCCGCACTGGTCGGCATGAAGAATGGATTTACCTGGAGTGAGATGGAAGGCGGTATGCTGCATGGCATCGGCCTCGTGTTTGGCGCCATCCTGATCCTGCTCGCGGTTGGCGCGCTGATCGGAAGCTGGATTCTCGCTGGCACCGTGCCATCAATGATCTATTACGGTGTTCAGATCCTCTCGCCCCAATGGTTTTACGCCGCCAGTTGCCTGATCTGTGCCATTGTCGGTCTGAGCATCGGCTCCAGCTGGACCACCGCTGGCACCCTCGGTGTGGCCCTTATGGGTATTGCCGGGGCACTCGGGCTGAATCCTGCCATCACCGCGGGCGCAGTCATTTCCGGCGCCTATTTTGGCGACAAAATGTCGCCGCTGTCAGACACCACCAACGTCGCTGCCGCGGTCACCTCCAATGACCTCTTCCTGCATATCCGCCATATGCTGTGGACCACTATCCCGGCGTTTACCATTGCGCTGGTGATCTTTGCGGTCATCGGGCTGAGTGGTACCAGCGGCCAGGCCTCAGCGACGGAGATTGAACAGCTACTCGGCGCGCTCAAAGATGAGTTCAGCATTTCCCTTGTCAGCCTACTGCCGCTAGTCCTGCTGCTGTTCATGGCCTGGCGCAAGATTCCCGCCTACCCCACCCTGATTGTCGGTGCGCTGGTCGGCTGCCTCATCGCAATGATCTTCGAACCCAATGTCACGCGGCAGCTGGCCGGTGGCGATGGCCCGCTGAGCCTGGTCAAGGGCGCATGGCACAGCCTGTTCGATGGCTACAAGTCCACCTCCAGCAATGGAGAAGTCGCTGAACTTCTCTCCAAAGGCGGCATGAGCAGCATGCTCAACACCATCTGGTTGATCATCTCCGCAATGGCATTCGGCGGCGTCATGGAACGGGCCGGCTTCCTGGACTGCATTGTGAACCGCGCCCTCGCTGGCGTGAAAACCGTGGGCGGTCTCGTCACCACCACCGTGCTGACCTGCTTTGGTATGAATGCCGCGTCTGGAGACCAATTCATGGCCATCATCATTCCCGGGCGCATGTTCCGCGAAGCATTCGCCGACAAAGGCCTCCACGGCCTGAACCTGTCGCGAACGCTGGAAGACTCGGGAACAATCACCTCGGTACTGATTCCCTGGAACACATGCGGCGCCTACATGAGCGCCACCCTTGGCATCGCCACTTTCGCCTACGCACCGTTTGCGCTATTCAATATTCTGTGCCCGCTGCTCGCCATTACTTACGGCTGGCTGCATTTCAAACAGATGCCTCTGGGCAAGCAGAGCACACTGCAGGCTGCAGACTGATTTCTGTCCAGCAATACGCACACACTTGGCGCCCCCATCCTGGCGGGCGCCGCTTCTTAACTCACTGTTACGGCGCCCCACATCGCGCCGAGACGACAGCCAACCAACCAACACCGACAACCACCGTGACCACTTCAGACGCTACCCCGACGAAGCCCCCGGCAACCATTTCCGAACTTGTGGCCAGTGCAGACTTCAACGTCCGCTGGTTTGACCTGGGAAGGCGAGTAAAGCTAATACCCGCCAGCGCCGCCGAAGGTTTTGAAGCCGGTGGCTCGCCCTGGCCACACCCTTACCTGCGGCAGGCCTGGTGCGGGTTGCTGCTGTGGCCGCGCGAACAGGAAAGCGGGGAGCCCGTGGTGTGGTTTTTGCGCTTCCCACTGGATGAACAGGGAAAACTGCTCCTGCCCATTCGCGACCGCTTTTTGCGCGATCTGACCAAGGCCCTGGCACCGCTGGACAACAAAGCACACAACGGCAATGACCCGGCCAAGTTGCTGCAGCAGGCCCTCGAAGGAAGCGAACTGATTTACACGCCTCCCGCCGACCGGCGCGCGGTGTTCCACGCCAAAGCAGCCCGGCTGCTGCAGCGCGCACCCTCAGGTTATTTCACCGCAGCGGGCGCTTATGCCGAAAACCCGCATTCCACCCCCTGGGAAACCCTTGCCCTGCAGGGAATAGCGGATCTCGCGGTGCGCTGGAAGGATCGGCAAGTGGATCTGGAACGGCAAATGGACAAATTCGCAGCGCCGGTTTTTAACGCACTTTGCCAATGCCTGGAAAGCGAGACCATCGACCACAGGTTGACTCAGGCAATCATCAATCGCGCGCGTGCCCAACTGACAGAGCAGGAAATGGATTTTGCCCTGCTGACTGCAGCAGTCCGTGGCATTTCCCAATCCAGCGCCATCGGTATGCGTCAGGACTTCCTCCTGGCCCTGCTTGAATCCCCGGCCGGGAACAGTGGAGAAATACTCGCCGCTATCGGCAGCCGCTGCAGTGACGACCTGAAGGAGCCGGAAATCGCGCACCTGTGGCTTGCCAACCTCAGTGCCAGCCAGTCACAGGAGACCTTCAATCTACTGCTGACCGACCTGCTGTTCCTGCCAGAAATACGCAACATACTGCTTGACCTGCTGCGCAACCCGGAAAGGCCGGAAACCGTTGCCCGGGCCTTCGGCAACTTCCTGCACCCGGGCGGGCAATAGACGTCTGTTTTTTCTCCTTCCGGCAGCCAGCGCTGCCGGAACGGTCACTATCCCGCTACGATACAGCCTCACGAAGGCGCCATAGAAACGCTAAGCTAGCCGAGAAAAATGCGAAATTATGGCGGACAAATTTCTGAACCGTCACCGCGCACAAAAAAATAAAAATATTTTTAATGGGCCATAAAAAAACATTTATCCGCCACGCAATAATCACAACCCCAAATTGGCAGAAAACCCTTTTTATTTAGGCTTTTTAGAACGACAAACTGGCGGCTCTTTTATCCTGAATTAAAGTGTGGCGGTTATTTTAGCGGCGTGCCTATTACACTCCATTGGGCGGTATGTTTGTAGAAAATATTTTTACAAAGCACACCAAACAGGTGACGTTTTATTGTCTATGCTATTGACTGACATCAACGGAAAGGAGTTAGGGGATGAATTTCACTCCAGCAAAGTACTTAACCGGAATTATTTGTGCACTAGTCCTCGCAGGTTGCTGTGCACCGGCTCCGATGCCGGCCGCCTGCCCTCCGGGCTCTGAACAGATTCCGACTTCAATGGCCTGTCCTGCGGACGCGGATTGCTGGATGGCATCCGATAACGTTCGCTGCATGAAGGTGGTTAAATAATCACATTCATCAAGGTTCATGCAAAATGCCGCTCCCACGAGCGGCATTTTGTTATTGTATCGATCGAACATGACGGCTCACTGAGCGCCGCCTGACATCACTCCCCTGACCGAATTTCCCCTGGACAACAGACCAGCCAAGCGAAGAGCCTCAGGCTGGGCATCACGAATATTTCCGGCAAAACCCAGTTTTTGACCCTCGCGACTGACTGTCGCCGATACATGCTCCTTACCCAGTCACCATGCACACCGCAAAATCACCTACTGGCCGCCCAATGCGTTTACCGCTAATATTTGCGCCACTATCCCTAATATTTCCAACCGACAAAAAGTACCGCAGATCATGGACGCTCTACCTCTTGCCGCAGCCATCGCCCACCTGAAGCAACACAAAGACCAGCACCACTGGTCCCTGCGAGAACTTTTTGCCAGTGACACCCAGCGCGCAGAAACATTCAGCGCCAGCGCAGCGGGCATCTATCTCGATTTCAGCAAAAACCTGCTGAGGAAAGAGACTCTCGAATTACTGCTTCAATACACAGAAACGGCAGGCCTCAAGAAGCAGATCCAGGCATTGTTTGCTGGTGAAAGCATTAACAATACCGAGCACCGGCCCGCCCTGCACACAGCCCTGAGATTTCAGGGCACCCCAAAGAGCGAACACGAGCAGGCCGTAGCCGACTGCCGCACGCAAATGGCAAGATTCGTTGAGCACATTCATAACGGCAGCTGGACCGGCTTTACCGGCAAGCCCATCCGCCACGTGGTCAATATCGGCATCGGCGGTTCAGACCTGGGGCCCCGAATGGTCTGCGAGGCGCTGTGCCCCTGGCATAAACCTGAATTGAGCGTGCATTTTGTCGCAAATGTCGACGGCGCCGACCTGAGTGATACCATCGCCAGACTTCCGGCAGACGAAACGCTGTTTATCGTCGCCTCCAAGTCATTCTCCACTCTGGAAACCCGGCAGAATGCCCTCGCTGCACGCCACTGGATGCTGGAGGCAGGCTGCCCCGAAAACGCGCTGGAAAAGCACTTTGTGGCCGTCAGCAGCAATATTGTTGCGGCGCAGGATTTCGGCATCGCGGCACAGAACATCTTCCCCATGTGGGACTGGGTCGGCGGTCGCTACTCGCTGTGGTCAGCTATCGGGCTGCCTATTGCCCTGGCGTGTGGCTTCGATGTCTACAGCGACCTGCTCGCCGGTGCCCATGCCATGGACACCCACTTTGCCGAAGCGCCGTTCGAGCAAAACCTGCCGATACTGATGGCCCTGATTCATTTCTGGTATCGCCAGTGCTGGGGCGCGGGCTCACTGGCCGTATTGCCCTACGCACAGCGCCTGGCAAAATTCCCCGCCTGGCTGCAGCAGCTGGACATGGAAAGCCTGGGCAAAAGCGTGGACCGCGAGGGCCACGCACTCAACTACCCCAGCGGTGCGGTAATCTGGGGCGCTGAAGGCAGTAACGGACAGCACTCGTTCCACCAGCTCCTGCACCAGGGAACCGATATGATCCCGGCAGATTTCGTCGCGATCAAAGAACCTACCTCAGAGCTCGCAGAACAGCACAAGTGGCTGCTTGCATGCTGCCTGAGCCAGAGCCAGGCCCTCCTTCAGGGTAAGTCCCTGGCGGAGGCCCGCAAGGAGCTGGAGGCCTCAGGCCACACTCATAAAGAAGTGCACAGGCTGGCCCCGCATAAAGTTATCCCCGGCAACCGCCCGAGCAATACACTGGTTGTGGATAAACTCGATCCCTATCACCTGGGCAGCCTGTTGGCCCTGTACGAACACAAGGTGTTTACCTTTGGCTGCCTGCTGGACATCAACCCCTTCGATCAGTGGGGCGTGGAGTTGGGCAAGGTATTGGGTAATGCGGTTTATGATGCCATTGAAGGGGAAATACCGGCGGAGTGGGATGGGTCTACTGCGAACCTTTTGAAACTGCTCCTTAAGTAATTTTTGAGTTCAGTGGATTCCGCTTAGGTAACACTGTGGCGGCCGAGTACCGGGTGTGGGTTTTCAGGACCACTGTGAACCCATCCCTGGGCGCTGCGGCGCAAACATCCTGTTTGCGACGCTCCTGAAAACCCACACCCGGCACCCAGCCTTCCCATAACCTTCAGCGCTTTGGCAACACCATGTTCACTTAGCTGAACCACAGAAAATCAGCCGCCACTCTTAGCCTGCTTATCCAGTAACGGCTTAATCAAATCCATCGGCAACGGGAAAACAATCGTAGAATTCTGCTCGCCGGCGATATCAATCAATGTCTGCATGTAGCGCAGGGTAATCGCATTGGTGTTTTTCGATAGCTGATCCGCAGCCTCGGTCAGTTTCAGCGCCGCCTGCGCCTCGCCCTCCGCGTGAATCACCTTCGCCCGCCGCGCGCGTTCTGCTTCCGCCTGCTGCGCTATCGCCCGGATCATGCTTTCATCCAGATCAATGTGTTTGATCTCGACGTTAGTCACCTTCACACCCCAGGCATCTGTCTGTTCATCAAGAATTTTCTGGATATCCACATTGAGCTTGTCGCGCTCGGATAGCATTTCATCCAACTCGTGCTTGCCCAGCACCGAACGCAACGTTGTCTGTGAAAGCTGACTTACCGCCTCGTGATAGTTTTCCACATTGATGATCGCAGACTGTGGATCGATTACCCGGTAATACACCACCGCATTCACTTTTACCGACACATTGTCACGGCTGATTACATCCTGCGTTGGTACATCCATGACCACCGTGCGCAAGTCCACCCGCTCCATGGTCTGGATCACCGGAATGATGATGATCAGCCCCGGCCCCTTTACCGCCTGAAACCGCCCGAGAAAAAACACCACCGCCCGCTCGTACTCGCGCAAAATACGGATCGCATACATCACCAGCAAAACCACTGCCAGAATCAGCAGACTCGCGAAGTAACTGATCATAAGACCTCTCCTTTAGCTGGAAACCACCATTCCCGAATTACTCCGGCGTCACCGTCAACAGCAACCCTTCTTCCGCCACCACTTTCACCAACTGCCCTTCGACCACGCCCACAGACGATCGCGCACGCCACAGTTCACCATCAATTTTCACCAACATATCTGGTTCCAGAGCCGAAACCACCGCGGTACGACCGACCATCGCCTTGTTGCTTGCCACTTTGGGCTTGCGCAGGCTGTGCCCCACCGCATATAGCAGGCCGAGCAGCCCCAAACCGCTCACTGCTGCAATCGAGCCGATCAACCCGCGGGAAACCTGCATACCGGGCACATCGCTGTCGATCAGCATCACTGAGCCGATCACCAGGGCCGCGACGCCGCCAATCCCCAGCGCCCCGAAGCTCGGCACAAACAGCTCCGCCGCAATCAGCAGTGCACCTACCACTATCAGCGCCAAGCCCGCGTAGTTAATGGGCAATACCTGCAAAGCGTACAGGGCCAGCAACAGGCAGATGACGCCGACAATTCCCGGAACCATTGCCCCTGGACTGTAGCCTTCAAAGATAAGCCCATAGATCCCCACCAACAGAAGAATGTAGGCAACCTGCGGATTGGTAATGATCCCGAGAAGCTCATTGCGCCAGTCCGGAGCGTAAGCGACTACCGGCAGTTCGCTGACACTCTTGTCGATTTTTTTTGTACCTGCTTCGGTAACAATTTCCCGTCCGGGGAGCTGCCGTAAAAGATCGGCGCGGTTTTCAGCAACGATATCCACAACATTCTGTGCCAATGCCTCTCTCGCCGTCAGCGTCGCTGCGTCGCGCACCGCCTTTTCTGCCCACTCCGCATTGCGATTGTGACGCTGGGCCAGTCCGCGGATATAGGCAACCGAGTCGTTGATGACCTTGCGCTCCATAGCCGAACCCGCATCGGGGGTTGCTTTCGATGCCGGCTCTTCATCGCGCCTGACCTCTTCTGCATCTGTGTCGGCACTGTCAGATGGCTTCTCCTCCTGCTGTGGCGGCTTTGAAGGCTCCTGCTGCCCAGGCATGCCGCCTATCTGCACTGGCGTAGCCGCCCCCAGGGTGGTGGAAGGCGTCATCGCGGCAACATGGCTGGCGTAGAGAATATAGGTACCGGCACTCGCCGCACGAGCGCCGGCAGGGGTGACGTAGGTAACGTAAGGTGTCTCTGAGGCGAGAATGTGCTGGATGATGTCCCTGGTCGCGGCATCGAGCCCGCCAGGTGTATCCATATTGATGATGAACAGGCGCGCGCCCTGCGTCCGGGCCTTCTCACTGGCGCGCTTCAGGTAGTCAGTGGTTGCCGGCCCTATGGGACCGTTAATCGCAAGCTCGGCGATATGCGCTTTGGCAACGGGTTCCGAGGCCTCTTGAGTGAAACCAGCAATGGGAAAAACACTCGCCCATGCCAGCAGCGCAATAGTTACCCCTTTCGACCACCACTGTTTCATTAGTAATTTCCCGGGTGCGAAAGACAGACAGAGAAATCACAAGCGTAACAGAACGCAAACTGCGCACAGGGCAAATCGCGCCCGAATCAGGCCGGTGCAGTTACCGCGAGATAGCGTCGCGCGAATTTGGTGTCCATTTTCTCCAGATCCACCACCACAAGGCCATCAACGGAGTCGCAGAAATCCGGATCGACGTTGAACGCATGAAAACTGGTACCACCGGGAACGGTCACTGCGGTGTATTTTTTGAAAAGTGGCGGCAGCACAACACCCTCTTCGTTGAGGATATGCTTCATCTGCAGCATATCCTGGTAAGCATCCCCACTGAGTTCCGGCAAGTCGGCACCGTTTTCCACGAACGGCAGGCGCGCGTCCCCCAAAGGGCTATTGGCGGCGAAGTGGTGCAGAAAGTAGCGCACAATCGCCGATTTGGCACGACGGGAAAAATTACCGGGCATGGACACAGGCCCGAAAAGATAGCGACACTTGTTGCGTAGAATCCACTGCCCAATACCACACCACAAAAGATCAAGCCCGCGGCTGCGCCAATAGTCCGGCAACAGGAAGCTGCGCCCCAATTCCGCTGACCCAGGCAAACACTGCTGCGGTGGACGCGGGTAATTGAACAGGGTGCTGCTATAGATTTGATCCGCGGTGAGGCCATCGGTTTTTACCAACCGGTAAGCGCCGGCAATCCGTTGCTGATCCCGATCCCACAGCAGCAGGTGGTCGTAATAGGCATCGAACGCATCCCAGTCCCGGCTGTTTCCCGTGCCTTCTCCGACTGCACGAAAAGCAATTTCGCGCAGTCGTGACAATTCGCGCATGACCGGACAATCCGCGCGCTGGCGGTACAGCTTCACCGAAAAATCCCCCTGCTCCACCAGGGCCTCGCAGGACTCCATTATTGCCGCGACCTCCGCCACCGGCTCTGCGCTCGCTATGGGTTCTGGTGCCAGTGAGCGGGGGTTTTTGTGCAACCGGTAGACCTGTTTCTTCCACAGCTTTGCCTGGGCGCGTGGCGTCATCGGCCAACTTCGGTAGTGTTCCGCCGCCACCGGGGCGCCGATCCGGATGTCGATACCGCGGCTCACCTGTTTGAACATTTCCCGCACCAGCCAAAGTGTGGATAGCGGTTTGTTCAACATGGAAAGTCCATACCACCACAGGGAGTTACGGCCACGAACCTGCACCGGGAGTATCGGTGCACCGGTCTTGTCAGCGAAGCGTACGAATCCCGGATTCCAGCACCCGTCGCGCACCCCCTGCGGCGTCAGGCGTGAGACCTCACCCGCCGGGAACACGATAATTGCGCCGCCACTATTCAAATGGTCGTATATGCCTTCCACATCCCCGCGCCGGGTACGGCCATTGAAGTTATCCACAGGGAGCAGATAGCTGCGCAAAGGCTCGATATTCCACAACAGCTGGCTCGCCACCGCCTTCACATCCTTGCGCACCCGCGACACCAGATCGATCAGTGCCAGACCATCGAGACTACCCAACGGATGATTGGCAACGATAACCAGGGCGCCGCTTGCCGGAATCCGCTCCAGCTCCACCGGGTTGATGTCGTAGTGAAAGTCAAAGGAATGGAATACCTGACGAATGAAATCGAGCCCGCCCAGATGCGGAAAGGCCTGGCCAAATTGCCGTATCTGTTGCTCGCAACAGATTTTTTTGACGGTAGCGGATACCAGCCGGCGAGCTGGGCTTGTCGGCGCGGCGCGATACCAGGGGTTCTGCTGCAACAGGTTTTCCAACTGGATCATGCCGCCACCGCCTGTGTCATGATGTGTGCAATTTTCGGTATCCGGTGCCAGTGCAGGATGTCCATGGCACCGTTATGCTGCTCCACTACTGCGGTCATCGAATCTACCCAGTCGCCGCAATTGGCATAGGTCAGCGCCTGCCCCTGATACGCACTGTAGCGGATACCCGCGCGGTGAATATGCCCGCAGATGACCCCATCGAAGCCGCGGCGTCCGGTCTCGCGGATAGCCACATCCTCGAATTTCTCCATCATCTTGCGTGCGGCATTCACGCGATTCTTTACGTGATTCGCTAGCGACCACCAGGGCAAGTCCAGGCGACTGCGCCAGTAATTGATCCAGCGGTTGAAACGCAGCATCAGGTAATAGCTCTGGTCGCCCAGGTGATAACTGACCGGATTGATCTGAATATGGTGCTCGAACTGATCGCCGTGGGTCACCAGGAAGCGCTTGCCGTCTGCCGTGGTATGCGTCCATTCGCGCTCTACGCGGATGTTGCCCAGGCGCTTGCCAGCCCAGCTGCGCATGGGCGCATCGTGATTTCCCGGCACATAGATGATTTCGCGGGTGGGGTTACCCAGCTCCGAAAGCATGCCCAGCAACAGGGTGGATGCCTCACACCAGCTGCCCTTGCCCTGGGATAGTGCTTTCATATCGAAGATATCGCCGACCAGGTACACCGTGTCAGCGGAATTCTGCGCCAGGAAATCTGCCAGCCGTTGCGGCTCGCTATCCCGGCTACCGAGATGGACATCGGAAATCCACAGCGCGCGGTATCGATTACTCATTGGCAAGTTCCGTGTTTTCGTTACGGGAACTTTGCGCGAGTATTTTTACAAAAAGGGGGCTGTTTCTTTAAGGTTCTGTTGCACCCCCCTTATTGGCGGAACACCGTGGCACAAAGGGATGCAGTTACAGTAATCAGTTCTAGTTTCGCACTCTTTGGATCAGGTCAAAGCGCGACACACTGGCAAGGTAATCCTGCCAGCTCGCCGCGAGGTCATCGGTCTGGTATTTACGGTATTTTTCCCGATCCAGCCAATAGACCCGTGTGGTGGCCCGGCGCAAGTCAATCAGCGGTAACTGGTCGATGGCCGCGGCGCCGCTGCTAAACACAGAACCCGCGCGCGAATTCTGGATCATATCGCTGACAATGGTCAGATTGACCCGCTGCGCCGCGGGGTCGATCCGGTTCAGCGCCGCCACGTCTGACAGTGCCTCGAAGATCGGCGAAACCGGCTGCTCGCCGCCGGCGACCGCGGCGGCAATGGCTTTGTCCAGAGGCTGCTCAAAGCGCTCGCGGTACAGCGCCTGGACAAACTGCCGGTTCGCAGTAAGCGCACTGACGTCTTCGGCGGACCGCGGTTTGCACAGGTCAACGACCGGATCGGACAACCCGTTATAGCGCTCGTCAAGCACAAAAATGGAAAATCGGTCATTAACCTCCGCAGTTTCCAATAAGCCCGCCAGATGAGTGCGTAAAAAATGCTGCTGATGCGCAGACAGCGTGTCGGAAACATCAATGACCATCAGGTAGTGATTGGCTCTCGGCAGATTGCCATTACACAGCGTGACACGATCGTAATCGCGCTCTGGTGCGCGTATGGCGTAGAAGGCAAATACCAGCAGCGCAGCAAGTACGCCCAACCCGGCACACAATACCACTATTCCCTTGCGATCTTCAGCGGAGAAACCGCGACGTGCCCGCGCCATTACGCTCTCCTCAACCCGTGCTCGAGCTCAAGCTTTTCCACCAGCGCCACAAGATCGGCCTGTGCCAACTCGCTGCGCGCGTGAAGAATCGCAAGAGCAGTTTCATAGGTGTAATCCAGGTCTTCGAGAAGGGCCTCGAATGCGGCAAGGTCGCGCCGGTGCTGTTCCAGCCCGGTCGTGTTGAGGCGCGGCAACTTGTCCAACTCAAAGCGCAGCAGCTCGCCAAAATAGGCCGCCCTGCGGTTCAGCATCCTGGCCGAGTAGGATTGGTAGTAGCGAATCAGTTCATCCAGCAGCCCCTGCGCCTTGATGATGTCCTCTTCATAATGCCGGTGTATTTCATCACTGCGTTCGATGCTCGCCTTGAACTGAATAAACTGCGCACGAACGGTTTTTTCCTTTTCCGCCAATTCCTGCTCAATGTCCTCGGCAGCCTCATTCAATGCCTCCAAGGCATTGCCAAACTCGTCTGCCCAGGCATCCTGCAGCCGCCGAACCCGGCGGGTAATCGCGGTATATCCGGGATAGCGATCATCCACCACAAAGAACTTTGCCGCCAGTACAACCAACGCAATACTGCTAACCACCACCATAATCCAGGAATTGAAATCCCGAATCCCGAACGGCTCGGCAAACAGGCTGGCAATCGCCACTTGCGACGCGGTAAAGGGATCGTGCTCCAGCGCTTCGCGATAGTGGCCAACCCCGAAGACAAACGTCGCGGCCACTAACACAAGGGCGGAAAAAAACAATACCGAAATGCTTTTGCGAAAAGAACTCTGGTGAAAACAATTGCGCAGTGCGAACGCCAGAAACGCAGCAAAGCCCAGGTTGACCAGTGAAATAATGAAGGCCTGAAAAAAGCCCCCCACCAATCCCAGCTCACTCCCCTTGGAAAGGAAAAAGGCGTTCAGCACTGTTTCGAAGATGACAATAAAGAAAATCACGGAGTAATGCAGAAGTCGGGACTCTCGGTATACCGCTTCCCTGGTTAGGCCATTCCGGTGCCGGAAGATTTCCAGGTCTACCCGCATAGCGGAAAGGTCACTGGCACAGCGCTTGAGCCCGCTGGCGAGGCTGGCAAAGTGACTGACGAACCTCTTCTCAATCAGGGAGTCTGCATTCTTCAGTTCCTGATGCAACTGGCGCAGCCCGACCTCGCTGCGCGCCGCAATCTCGTCATCAAGCTCAGCCTGCCGGTTCTCATGCACCCTGCCGATAATTTCCCGAACAACGTAGGAACGCAGCCCCTCCTCACTTTCGGTATGGCTGCGCCGGTCTATTTCAGGGATACCGGCCTTTACATCACTTTCAACACGCTGTTCGATTTTCAGCGCAGAGATGGCCGTTTTGATGGCGGGAATCGTGGTCATGGCGTCACCTAAAAAACATCCACTACATTTTAGGTTTGAGGCTTCTCCCACTCTTCAGCGCAGACCGCGCCAGAAAGAGTCCAGTCCGATGGTGGAAAACCCCTTACTTGAGAATAGCCGCCCGCCAGCACCTGTGTCGCCAATGCGACAAAGTGTTATCAATTGGCAAAAATCAGCGCCATTTTATATCCCTTTCCTGACATACCAACGTTTTCGGCGTCCAAGCATTGGCTATAAGGTGAATTATCCGCCAAACCGAAAAAATAACATTGCATCCAATAATAAAAATGGCCTAACCTCGAAAATGTTTTAGCGTGCGATAACAAATTATGCATTAATCCATATAACGCGCTGGAAGCGGTATCCCGATATAAACGATAACAACAGGAAATCCTCCATGAGTCGCATTCACGACAGTTCCCGTCCAATCCCCCCCTCCCCGGCGATGAAGGTATCACGGCGCTTTGCACTTCTGGCCGCCCCCATTTTGTCTGCCGTCACACTGGCAACCATTGCGGCGGATCTTGACCAGGTGTTACCGATTCAGCACAGCTGCAGCACCACTTTAAAGATTCGTGCACAAGACATGACCTCCAGCCAGCTAAACGCCACTTGCGCGAACCTTGCCGCAGAGGAAACACTTTTTCACCAGCGCTTGCAGACGAACCAAATCCCCGTTGCCGATGACTTCAATACCGACCTGCGCGTCGTCGTGTTTGACGACTACAACCAGTACAACACCTATGGCTACGACCTGTTCGGCATCAACACCAACAACGGTGGAATCTATATAGAAGGCACGCCATCTGATCCCAGTAATCAGGCTAGTTTCTACGCCCACGAGGCTTCCTGGTTGCGGCCAGAGTTCGCTATCTGGAATCTGGAACATGAATATGTCCACTATCTGGACGGTCGCTTTATCGCCTACGGGGGATTCAATCACTATCCCGGCAATATGGTGTGGTGGTCCGAAGGACTTGCTGAATACCTCGCGCTGGGGAACGACAATCCGGAGGCCATCGAAGTAGCGCGCAATCACAAGCCGCGCCACCGCAAGCCCAGTCTGGCAAAAGTATTTGATACCACCTACCGCGACCGGACTGACCAGGTCTACCGCTGGAGCTATCTCGCCATTCGCTTCCTGTTCGAGCGTCACTACGATGAGGTTGTGGCGATGACAAGCGCACTCAAAAGCAACGACTTCAGCAGCTATATCGCCTACCTCGATAGCTGGGAGGCCAACTATGAAGTGGAATACCAGGACTGGCTCAACGGCCTGATCGGCAGCGGTGCCCGCGGTGCCCCCAAAAACGCCAAGCGCGAAGAAATGCTGATGAATCACTCCGCCGCAGAAGAAAAAAGACGCGGCAGAGCACAGGGCAAGTAATCGGGCAATTCCCGCACAAAGGGCCCGAGGGGCCCTTTTTTATTGACCTTCAAAACCCTGCATTCTCATTTAAGTGATCGACCGCAAAGGGCCTGTAGAAAATCATGCGCAGTCTGCGTTTTCTTTCCTCACCATTTTTAAGTTTTTTCATTGCCGTACTCGCAGCGGCCGTTACCGGCTGTTCCGGCGGCGGTGCGCCGGGACAGCGAAGCGACACTACCCATTCGACGGTTGTTCATGGCGACGCGACCGGCGATCTCAATCAAGAGCAGATCCTGCCGATTCAGCATACCTGCAGCGAAACGCTGTTTCTCCTCGCTCAGGCGATGAGCGATGCCGAGCTGAACGATTCCTGTGCCACCCTCGCCGCGGCCGAAACGCGTTTTCACTACCGGCTACGGACCGAAAAGCGTCCGGTGGCCGAGGACTTCAACGACGAGCTGCGCGTCGTGGTCTTCAACAATTACGAACAATATTATCGGTACGCTTACGATTTTTTTGGCATCAATACTGACAACGGCGGCCTCTATATCGAGGGCAATCCCGCGGATCCCGACAACCTCGCCAGCTTTTACGCCCACGAAGCCGACTGGCTGCTCCCCGAGTTTGTCATCTGGAACCTGCAGCACGAGCACATTCACTACCTGGAGGGGCGCTTCGTTTCTTACGGGGGATTCGCGCATTTTCCGGATCACCATGTCTGGTGGGCGGAAGGCCTGGCCGAATACCTCTCCCTCGGTAACGACAACCCCGAAGTGCTCGAGATGCTGCGCGATACCAGCAGTGAATCGCAAAGCCCGGCACTCAGTGAAATTTTCGCTACGGACTACAGTGGGACGGTCGATGAGATTTACAGCTGGAGCTACCTGGCTGTGCGCTTCCTGTTCGAAAATCACTACGAGGAAGTCCTGGCGATGACGAACTCACTTAAGATCGACGATTTTGACAGGCACAAGACCCACCTGGACTCGTGGGAAGTGAACTATCAGGAAGCCTTCCAGGGCTGGCTGGTCGCACTTGCCCAGGGGGGTGCAGAGGGCGCGCCGCGCCCTGCCAGCCGCGAAGCCATGCTGCACTACCACGCCATCGCCAGGCACCAGGAGTATATGAACGGCCAATAGGCAGGCATAAAAAAGGCGGGCCTTGCTCAGGCCCGCCTCAGTGTAGGTATCGGATGTGGCGATTTATTCGCTATCGCCCCCCGGCTGGCGCATGGGGGCCGGGAAAGGGAACTTGGCCACCTTGTCGCCCTTGATATCGACGATCTTGCCGGCACCCTCTTTCTCTACCTCATCGATACGCACAATGGCGTGCATCGGAATGTAGGAGCGCTTCACCGAGGCAAACTCGTTCTTCAGTTTTTCCTCACTGGGATCCACAACCAGTTGGGCCTTCTCACCAAACACGAACTCTTCTACCTCGATGAATCCATACATCTCGCTTTGGTAGATCGCACGGGCGTAAAGCTCGAACACCTGGTTCTGGTTGTGGAAGATCACTTTGTATATAGGGTTGGCCATGTAACTCTCTGGAAAGGGTAATTCCCCTTTGGATTCTAGTGTCGACGTGGGCTGACCAAGGGTCAGGGGCCCCGAAAAAGCGCGGAAGGTTAGCACTCTCTCCGGCCTCCGTCTATGCAGCCCCCAAGTCCGCCGGTATAATGCCCCACCTTTCAAATTGACCAGTTTTTAACCAGGCGTATTATGTCTTCCGAACTGTCCGAAAAACCGGTGAAAAAGCTCTTTATCAAGACCCACGGCTGCCAGATGAATGAATATGACTCTGCGCGCATGCGGGATCTGTTGGGCGAATCTCACCAGATGGTGCCCACCGATGACCCGGAAGAGGCCGATGTACTGCTGGTGAACACTTGTTCCATCCGCGAGAAGGCACAGGAAAAACTGTTCCACCAGCTGGGCCGCTGGAAGCACCTGAAGGAAAAGAATCCGGATCTCGTGATCGGGGTTGGTGGCTGTGTAGCGAGCCAGGAAGGCGAGGCCATCGCCAAGCGCGCGCCCTACGTCGACCTGGTGTTTGGCCCCCAGACCCTGCACCGCCTGCCGGAAATGATGGAAACCAGGAAACAGCAGAACGGCGCCATTGTGGTAGACGTGTCCTTCCCGGAAATCGAGAAGTTCGACCGCCTGCCGCAACCCGAGGCCGATGGTGTAAGCGCCTTTGTTTCCATCATGGAAGGCTGTTCCAAGTACTGTACCTTCTGCGTGGTGCCCTACACCCGCGGTGAGGAAGTCAGCCGCCCGGTCGCGGATGTACTGGAAGAAGTGGCGCACCTGGCAGGCCAGGGTGTGCGCGAGGTGAACCTGCTGGGCCAGAACGTAAACGCCTACCGCGCGGAAGGTGACGATGGCCAGGTGGTCGATTTCGCCGAGCTGATTACCTATGTCGCCGCGATCGACGGCATTGACCGCATCCGCTACACCACCTCCCATCCGGTGGAATTCTCCGATGCACTGATCGATGTATACGCGGAAGTGCCGGAGCTGGTGAACCACCTTCACTTGCCGGTACAGAGCGGTTCTGACCGCATTCTGATGGCAATGAAGCGCGGCCATACCGCCCTGGAATACAAGTCTAAGATCCGCCGTCTGAAGGCAATTCGCCCGGACATCTGCCTGTCTTCTGACTTTATCGTCGGCTTCCCCGGCGAGACCGAACGCGACTTCGAAGCCACCATGAAGCTGATCCAGGATGTGGGCTTCGATATTTCCTTCAGCTTCATTTACTCCCCACGCCCGGGTACCCCGGCGGCAGACCTGCCGGACGACACCCCGGAAGAGGTGAAGAAGCAGCGCTTGCAGCTGCTGCAGCACCGCATCAACCAGCAGGCTGCGGAGATCGCCCGCCGGATGGTGGGCAATGTGGAGCGGGTTCTGGTGACCGGCGTTTCCAAGAAAGACCCGGGCCAGCTGCAGGGGCGCACTGAGAACAACCGTGTGGTCAACTTCCGCTTTGACGACATGGCGCTGATCGGCAAATTTGCTGACGTGCTCATTGAAGAGGCCCTGCCCAACTCTTTGCGCGGGACACTGGTGGCTTCTGAGCTGGATGGGTCGCTCGACTCCTGATTGCCGGCTACCCACCCGGAAATTTTGTAGCGAAGCTTTAAAAAACACCGAAGTGAAAGCTAAGGCGCTGATGCCGGGATTCGTTTCCGGGACCGTACGCGGCCATGGATGGCCGCGTCCGAGCGCACATGGATGTGCTCGTAGCGTGTCCCGGAAACGAATTCCGGCAGCAGTGCCGCCACCGGACAGCCTACGAAGCGCCCTGCGAGTCCCCTCAGGCTATCAAAATACGACCCAGCATTTCGCTTCCACACGGGAAAAAGGCCCCCATCAGCTCCCAGAAACCAAGCTGTCATACTCCCCTGTTATAAGCCCTCCAGTCATTTAGAACCCATTCGTCACACGCCCCCCTTTCCCATATGATCCAAATGGGTATAACCTACAGACTGAAACCACATATTAAAGGTGCACGGAAACCAATTTGGATACACAAGCTCTCGCTCACAGCATTACCCTTGAGCCCAACGACGCCCGCCGCCTGGCCAACCTTTGTGGCCAATTCGACCAGCACCTGCGCCAGATTGAACAGCGACTGGATATTGAAATCCGCAATCGCGGCAATCAGTTTGCCTTCTATGGTGATGCCAAATCCGCCCGCGCTGCCGGCGAGATCCTGAGCAACCTGTACAAGGAAACCGGAGCAAAAGATGGCCTGACCCCGGACGAGATTCACCTCGCGCTGCAGGCATCCGGTGTGGAAGAGCTGGTCGAGGGCACCAAGTCAGGTGATGCTGGTGATCAGGTCGTCCTGATCCGTACCAAAAAGTGCTCCGTGCGCCCGCGCGGCGAGAACCAGCGAAAGTATGTGCGCGCCGTTCAATCCAACGATATCAACTTCGGCATTGGCCCGGCGGGTACCGGTAAGACCTACCTCGCGGTCGCCTGTGCCGTAGAGGCCCTGCTGAAAGACTCCGTCGAGCGGATCCTGCTGGTGCGCCCGGCGGTGGAAGCCGGTGAAAAACTGGGCTTCCTGCCCGGTGACCTGAGCCAGAAGGTAGACCCCTACCTGCGCCCCCTCTACGATGCCCTGTACGAGATGCTCGGTTTCGAAACCGTCGGCAAACTGATTGAGCGCAATGTGATCGAGGTAGCGCCGCTCGCCTACATGCGCGGACGCACCCTGAACAATGCCTTTGTGATTCTCGATGAGAGCCAGAACACCACCCGCGAGCAGATGAAGATGTTTCTGACCCGCATCGGTTTCGGCTCCACTGCGGTGATCACCGGCGACCCCAGCCAGATCGACTTGCCTCGCGGCCAGGCGTCTGGCCTGCGGCACGCCATCGAGGTTCTGGAAAAGGTCAACGGCATCAGCTTCACCCACTTCGGATCCAAGGACGTCGTGCGCCACCCGCTGGTGCAGCGTATCGTCGAAGCCTATGACGTGCATGAGGCGGAAGTCGAAGCGGAAAAAGAAGCCCGCAAAGCCGCCGCCCTGCAAATGGCTGCCGGCACTACCGGGGAAGATGCCGCCTGACCTCGGTCGGGCGAACCGCACGATGAACCAGAATGATCCAGACCAGGTGAGCGCTGCACAGGCGTTCGACACCACGGCAGAGCCCGTTGTCGAACTGGATGTGCAGCGTGCCACTACCCTCCCAAACCTCCCGCAAGACCACGACTTGCTGCGCTGGGCCACTGCCGCTGTGGGCGAGCATCGCCAGGAAGCGGAAATTTCACTGCGGATCGTCGACGAAGACGAGAGCCAGGCACTGAACGCCCAGTACCGGGGCAAAGACAAACCCACCAATGTACTCTCGTTTCCCGCGGACATACCCCCGGAACTCGGATTGCCGCTCCTTGGTGATCTGGTGATCTGCGCACAGGTAGTCGCCCGCGAGGCGGAACAACAGCACAAAGCACTCCCTGCACACTGGGCACATATGGTTGTCCATGGCACACTGCACCTTTTGGGTTACGACCATATCGAGGACGATGAAGCCGAGATTATGGAAAATCTTGAAACCCGCATCATGGCGCGCATGGGATTCAGTGATCCCTACGCAATAATTGAGGAATCTGCGGACGCAGACCTGGATTCCCCCAAGCTTACAGATGGAACCGACGAGTAACGCGGAGTATGGCCACATCCATGACCACCGACGAACCCCCAAGTAGCTCCTCCTCCAACCGCCCGCGATCGGGTGAAAAGAATTGGTTGGACAAGTTACTGGGCGCATTTTCCTCAGAGCCCAAGTCCCGAGATGAGCTACTGAGCATCATCAAGGACGCAGCCGAAAACAAGGTCGTAGACCCTGAAGCCCTGTCCATCATCGAGGGTGCGCTGGATGTTTCCAGCCAGCAGGTGCGGGAGATCATGATCCCGCGCTCGCAGATGGTGGTGGTCAGCATCGAAGACGCCCCCAAAGAGTTTCTGCCCAAGGTCATCGAATCCGGCCACTCCCGCTTCCCGGTAGTGGGCGAGAGCATCGACGATATCAGGGGCATCCTGCTCGCTAAAGATCTCCTGCCGCTGGTGCTCAAAGGTGTGGATGAGTTCCGCCTCGAGGACATCATCCGCCCGGCCAATATCATTCCCGAGAGCAAGCGTCTGAATATCCTGCTGCGGGAGTTTCGCGAGAACCGCTACCACATGGCGGTGGTGATCGACGAATACGGCGGTGTGTCCGGCGTTGTCACCATCGAAGATATTCTCGAGGAGATCGTCGGCGATATCGAAGACGAGACCGATGAGGAAGAGGCGGATAGCTTCATTCGCAAAGTGAGTGACAATGACTTTGTGGTAAAGGCGCTCACCCCCATCGAAGATTTCAACGAGTACTTTGAGTGCGAATTCAGCGATGAGGAATTCGACACAGTGGGCGGGCTCATCATGCAGTCTTTTGGCCACTTGCCGGGACGTGACGAGATCACCCGCTTGGGCGAATTCAAGTTCCGGGTACTCTATGCCGACAATCGCCAGATCCACCTGCTGCGGGTAAGCAGGCTGGACAGGCCCGCGGAAGAAGACGGCTAACGAACCCCGCTAGCGCCAGCTGTACGATCAGCTGGCGCACTTATATTCACATCGCTATCGGCCAGTTTGATTTCCCATGCGCAAATATATCGCTCCCCTTTTGGCCCCACTCACTGCACTCACCGCCGGGAGCCTGCTTACGCTCTCACTGGCGCCTTACAACTACTGGTGGTGCGGCCTGATTTCCCTGGCCGTGTTCGCCGGACTTCTCGCCCCTGGCCCGCAGGCGACACCGCTCAGTGCATGGCGTGGACTACGCCTCGGGTTTTATTACGGGTTCGGCCTTTTCGTCACTGGCGGCTCCTGGGTGTATGTCTCGATTACCGATTTCGGTGGCTCATCGGCACTGCTCGGGGTATTCCTGACCGGCGCATTTGTGACAATTTTGGCGGTAATGTTCGCGGTGCCCTTTGCCCTTATCGGCAGGATGCGGGGAAGCCCCACGAGCTTTGCGCTCGCCTTCGCCGGCCTGTGGTTCATGAGTGAATGGATCCGCACCTGGGCCTTCACAGGCTTCCCCTGGCTATTCGCCGGTTACGGACACCTGAACACCTGGCTCGCAGGCTGGGCACCGGTGGTTAGCGTATACGGCATCGGCCTGCTGCTGGCCTTCAGCGCTGCAGTCACTGCCCTCGCGGCGCGAGGGGCACTGACACCGATAAAGGCACCCGGCAGTATCGCGCTGATTGCCGCTGCGCTGGCAGTCTGGCCAGTGGGCCTGGCGCTGCAGGGGGTTAGCTGGACCCACGAAGAGGAAACCGAAACCACCTTCGGACTGGTGCAGGCCAACATCCCGCAGGACAAAAAGTGGTTGCCGGAGTTTCGCGGCGAAACCATCCGCCGCTATCAGAGCGCTACCGAAGCGCTGCGCGAAAAAGGGGTCGATGTTGTGATCTGGCCGGAGGCTGCGCTGCCGCTGCTCTATCACCATGCCCCCAATCTGATGGAAGCACTGCAGCGCAACGCGGAGCAAGGCGGCGGCGACCTGATTACCGGCATCCTCTACGACACTGAAAAAGACCAGCGGCGCGTGGTGCACAATTCCGCGATCGTATTCGGCAGCCAGCCACAGCTTTACCACAAGCGACATCTGGTTCCATTTGGCGAGTACGTGCCGCTGGAAGACTGGATTCGCGGAACGATCGAGTTCTTCAATTTGCCCACCTCGTTCATCCGTCCCGGCCCGGATGACCAGGCACCGCTCAGCGCAGGCAACCTGACCTGGGCGCCATTGATCTGCTATGAAATTGTGTATCCACAACTGGTCGCCGACAGCGCCGGCAACGCCGAGGTGCTCCTGACCCTCAGCAACGATGCCTGGTTTGGCAAGTCGATCGGCCCCTTGCAGCACATGCAGATGGCCCAGATGCGCGCGCTGGAGACCCAGCGCTACCTGGTGCGGGCAACCAATACCGGGGTTACCGCGTTGGTCAATCCGCGGGGACAAATCGTCAGCACATTGCCGCAATTCGAACAGGCAACCCTGATCGGCAAGGTAAGCGCGCGCACGGGCAGTACCCCTTACATGATTTACGGTACCTGGGGCATTGTCGTGATCGCTACCCTGTTGCTGCTTGCCGCGTGGTATGCGCCGCGAATCCCGGCCGCCAGCCGCAACACCGCCTATGCCAGCGAACTGACCGACTGACATCACTTATTCGCGCGGCAATGGACGCCGCGCTTGCGCCTGCTTACACCCGGGCTGCCCTGAATCCCGTGACTCCCTCCAGCAGTGCCGCCCACGACTGCTATCATGCACAGATATTCACCCGGCAGACCGGTGAAGACACATTCGCCGATCATCACAACTCGCCGCGGTCCCGCAGAACCATCGAATAGCGTTCTGCGAACACATGTTATTCCTGCACATCAAATCAATGTGCGGCACGGACGCCTGATTTATGCATTGTTTAATTACTGGCGGCACGGGATTGATTGGCCAGCGGTTTTGCGCCCAGTGGCTGGCACGTGGCAATTCCCTGACGGTATTGAGCCGCAATCCTGACACTGTGCGCCGTCTCTGCGGAGAATCCGCCAGGGGAGTAAGCGACCTGTTTCAGGTCGAGGATCCCGTGGACATCGTGGTCAATCTCGCCGGGGAAACCATCTCCCGGCGCTGGAGCAACAGCCGCAAGGAAGAGATTCGCCGTTCCCGCCTCGATACCACTGCCCATCTGGCCAACTGGATATTGACCCTGCCTCAGCGCCCCCGTTATGTGCTCTCCGGCTCCGCCGTAGGCTATTACGGCAATCGCGGTGGCGACCTGCTCAAGGAGACCAGTGGCCCGGGCGGCGGCTTTGCCGCGGAGCTCTGTCGCGACTGGGAGGCCGCTACCCTGCCCCTGCAGCAGGCCGGCATCTGTGTTGGCATCATGCGCACCGCCGTGGTGCTCTCGACCCGTGGCGGCGCACTCGCGCAGATGCTGCCGGCATTCCGCCTCGGATTCGGCGGCCCTATGGGCACCGGAGAACACTGGTTCAGCTGGATCCATGAAGATGACATTGTCGGCCTGATGCTGCACGCGATCGATCGCAACATCTGCCAGCCGTTTAACGCCTGCGCCCCAGAGGCGGTGACCAACAACAGTTTTTCCCGCCTGCTGTGCCGCCAGCTGCACCGCCCGTGCCTGATGCGCACCCCGGCCTGGATGCTGAAACTGATGTTTGGCGAGATGGCTGACGAACTGCTGCTGGCGAGCCAGCGAATGGAGCCGCGCACAGCGCTCGACAGCGGCTACAGCTTCCAGTACCCCACATTGGAAAAGGCCCTGGCGGATCTACTGAAACCCGGCGCCAACAACAGTGCGAGCGCGCACAACAGAGTCCGTTGAGTCCCAGAATATGAAAAGCCCGCACGAGGCGGGCTTTAGCGATTGAACGAGGGCCAGATCAGGCCGCTGCAGATTTTCGTGCCAGAACCTCTTCCAGGTATCCGCGTGCTGATTCCGATGTCACGGGTTCCGCCCGGCACTCCATCGGCGCAGAGCCAACCCACTGGGCGTGCCAGCGATACCAGCTATGCTCCGCAGTTTCGTTACCGGCGCCTTCAAATCGCAGCTCGACAAAGTCTGTCTGCGCCGGATCCAGCTTGAACTCACGTACGATCTGCCCGACAAATGTCGCGAAATTCTTGGTGAACTGAGCCCCGATTGCATTACCTGCCGAAAGCAGCACCAGCTGGCGCTGGCCGCGCCGGGTCAGCTTGAAGCCTATCCATACCGGGCGGTTCAACCGGTTATGCAGCTGGATAGGAGAGAGAGATTCTGGAAAATCCGTCATCGTCATTACCTCTTTTATTGTTTTGTTGTTATTCCAGTAATGATCCAGCTTGTCGCCGCTGGTCTCATCCCGGTTGCGAATCAAGTCCGCAAACTTCAGCAGTTGCCCTCACCTGTAACCCCGCTGCAGCATTGCACAGTCGACAGTTTCAGCGAGAAAGGGCGCACATACTAGGTTTGTGATCTCCATTGAGCAAGCTCAGTACTGACTGCCGTAATGCGGTCAGCAGTTGCGCTTTTCCGGCAGCGGGTGCCAGCGGTACCAGAAGTCACCGAGTAGCTCCCGCCAGTACACCTGGGTTCTGAGCAAAGCTCCGGCACTCGGCAACCAACGCAAAACCCCGCTCTGGCTCCGGGGGAGCAATTCCCCGGGAGATCCGACCGGCATCGGCCGCACCTGTATCCCTGCTCGGGCAAAAACCTCCGCAGCCCGGGGCATATGCCACCAATGAGTGACCAGGATCACGCTTTCGACCCCGGAGTCGTGCAAAAGTGCCGCCGAGTTAGCCGCATTTTCCGCCGTAGTCCGGCTGCAATTCTCGCGCCAAGTTACCGGCCTCGAGAACAATTTCTCCAGAACATCAGCCATCAAGCCGGCTTCAGACGCCTTCTCATCTTTGTACACCCGCCCACCAGAGACCAGGATCGGCAACTCTTTGGGTGCATTGGTAACAGCCCAGGTCACACGATCAAGGCTTGTGAGCGATAAACGCTCAGCTCCCGTATCCGCATCCCGGTAGCGCCCGCCACCGAGAATTACCACGGCCGTTGGCTCAACAGACGGCGCAGTGGGGGTCTGGGCCAGCAGCTGCCGCCCCAGCCAATCGGAAAAGGCCGGGGTCGCACATACCCACAGCGTGAGGCCACACAGAATAGCCAGCGGCAATGACAGTTTCGCGACCAGCGACGAGGCCGGGAAAAACCACAACGCCAAAGCCACCAGTAATCCTACCAGCGGTGCAAATGGTGGCATCAGCAGGGTGCTCAGTGCAGTTTGCAGTTCCATAGTTCCCTGATCGTTTTCATTATCTTTTTGCTTGATGACGTATAACGGATTGAAACCCGCAGGTGCGAAGTGATTCAGGTGTCGTGCAGGCCGCCGGTGATCTGGCGAAAGCATCCGTAGCCACACCGGTGACAGGGGGTGATCTGGCTGTTGGCCGGAGGCAGGGCCCGGTAACCACAGCCGAGGCACTGCAGCTCTTCGCCTTCGCCGACCATTTCCCCGGCCAGAGCCCAGGGTTCGCCGCGCTTGATACAGCGCATCAGGTTTGGCCAGGCGGTTTTGGTCGGGTCGGCGGCATCCAGCAACCAGTCGCCCGCGCGCTCTTCCAGCGTCTGCAATTCACCGCCGAGGCCGCGCAGGTAGTCCGCCGCCCGATGCAGGTCGTCTTTAAGCCATGCGCGCAGGAAAGCCGCTTTGCTGGCGGTCAGCTCTTCAACCGCCAGTTCGCCCTCCACCAGTTTTTCCAGGTCGTGACGGAGCTCCGAGGACAGATCCCCCTCCTCCACGGGCAGATCCGGACTCTCAGGTGTCCCATTCCTCTTCCCCGCGTCCTCTTTCCCTGTGCCTTTAGGTTCCTTACTCACCCCATCCCTCCTATAATTCGCCGTTTTCCGGCCAATCTTGGCATTTTCTGGCCGGGCTACCCGATAGATCCGAATCAATGAGTATAGGTTCCCAACAGATGGAAGAGCAGTACAACCCCTCCGCAGTCGAAGCCGCCGCCCAGCAGCACTGGGAGACTGAGAAAAGCTTCGAGGTTAAGGAAGACCCCAGCAAGGACAAGTTCTACTGCCTGTCGATGTTCCCCTACCCCAGCGGCAAGCTGCATATGGGACACGTGCGCAACTACACCATCACCGATGTGATCTCCCGCTACCAGCGCATGCAGGGCAAGAACGTCCTGCACCCGATGGGCTGGGACGCCTTCGGCCTGCCGGCGGAAAACGCCGCGATTCAGAACAAGACCGCACCGGCCAAGTGGACCTACTCCAACATCGACTACATGAAAGGCCAGCTGAAAGCCCTCGGCTTTGGCTTTGACTGGTCCCGCGAGCTGGCCACCTGCCAGCCGTCCTACTACCGCTGGGAGCAGTGGTTCTTCACCCGCCTGTACAAGAAAGGCCTGGTGTACAAGAAAAACTCTGCGGTGAACTGGTGCCCCCACGACGCCACCGTACTGGCCAACGAGCAGGTGGAAGACGGCTGCTGCTGGCGCTGCGGCACCACTGTTGAGCGCCGCGAGCTGGCCCAGTGGTTCATCAAGATCACCGACTACGCCGAAGAGCTGCTGCAGGATCTGGACAAGCTGCCAGACTGGCCGGAACAGGTGCGCACCATGCAGCGCAACTGGATCGGCAAGAGCAAGGGCGTAGAGCTCGCATTCGCACTGCCGAAAACCATTGCCGGCGTCGACCACTTCGACGTCTACACCACCCGTCCGGACACCCTGATGGGCGTGACCTATGTGTCCCTGGCATCCGAGCACCCGATTGCCCTGGAACTGGCCGAAAGCAACCCGGAACTGAAAGCCTTCATCGCCGAGTGCAAGAAGCAATCCATGTCCGAGGCCGATATGGCCACCATGGACAAGAAAGGCATGGACACGGGCCTCAAGGCCATCCACCCGCTCACCGGCGAAGAAGTACCGGTGTGGGTCGCCAACTACGTGCTGATGGATTACGGCAGCGGCGCCGTAATGGCAGTGCCCGCCCACGACCAGCGCGACTGGGAATTTGCCAAAAAGTACGACCTGCCGATCAAACAGGTGGTCGCGTCCGCAAGTGGAGAAGCCGTCAATCTGGAGAAAGAAGCCTTTACCGACAAAGGTATTCTGGTGAACTCCGGCGGCTTTGACGGACTCGACTTCGATGCCGCATTCAACGCCATCGCCGATGGACTTGAGGCTGCCGGCAAGGGCCGCGTTACCACCAATTTCCGCCTGCGCGACTGGGGTGTATCCCGCCAGCGCTACTGGGGAGCACCGATCCCCATGTTCAACCTGGCCGACGGTACCGAGATCCCGGTACCGGCCGAAAAACTGCCGATCTTGCTGCCGGAAGACGTGGAGCTGGACGGCGTTACCTCTCCGATCAAGGCCGACCCGGAGTGGCGCAAAGACGAGTACAACGGTGAAGCGGTCGAGCGCGAAACCGACACCTTCGACACCTTCATGGAGTCCAGCTGGTACTACGCCCGCTACACCTGCCCCGATTTCGAAGAGGGCATGCTGGATCCGGATCGCGCCAACTACTGGCTGCCCGTTGACCAGTACGTGGGCGGTATCGAACACGCCATCCTGCACCTGCTGTACGCACGCTTCTTCCACAAGCTGATGCGCGACGAGGGCCTGGTGAACAGCGACGAGCCGTTCAAGCGCCTGCTGTGCCAAGGCATGGTGCTGGCGGAGTCCTTCTACAAAGAAGTGGACGGCCACAAAGTGTGGATCGCGCCGACCGCCGTGGACGTCGAACGCGACGAAAAAGGCAAGCCGATCAAGGCCGTCGAGCGCGCCACCGGTGAAGAAGTGGTTGCCGGCGGCGTGGTGAAAATGTCCAAGTCCAAGAACAATGGCATCGACCCGCACGCTGCCGTCCAGGAATACGGTGCCGACACCGTGCGTCTGTTCACCATGTTCGCTGCGCCCCCCGAGCAGACCCTCGAGTGGCACGACTCCGGCGTCGAAGGTGCCAGCCGCTTCCTGCGCAAGCTGTGGAAAACGGTCCACAGCCACATCGAAGCCGGCGACGGCAGTGCGGCCATCGACACCTCGGCCCTCAGCGAGAAACAGGAACAGCTGCGCCGCAAGACCCATGAAACCATCCAGAAAGTCAGCGACGACTACGGCCGCCGCCAGACCTTCAACACCGCCGTGGCCGCGGTCATGGAACTGCTCAACGAAGTCGGCAAGATTGCCGAGCGCGACAGCGCCAACGGCCTCGCAGTAGAGCGTGAAGCCCTGCAGGCTGCGGTCATGCTGCTGGCCCCGGTTACTCCCCACATCTGCCACGAACTGTGGAAAGCGCTGGGCAACAGTGGCGAACTGGTCGATGCCCAGTGGCCGCAAGTGGACGAAAAAGCCCTGGTGCGCTCCAGCATCACTCTGGTGGTACAGGTAAACGGCAAGCTGCGTGCGAAGCTGGAAGTACCTGCGGATGCCGACAAAGCATCACTGGAGAAAATGGCTCTGGCGGACGAGAACGTCCTGAAATTTACCGAAGGCAAAACAGTCCGCAAGGTAATCGTTGTACCGGGCAAGCTCGTTAACATCGTCGCCAACTAAAAGCGCAACGTCCTTACCAGGCACATAAGGCCAACGCGAAGGCTGGGTGCCGGGTAAGGGTTTTTGAAAGCGTCAGCGACAGGGACGTCGCTGACGCAGCGTACATGGATGTATTCACAGCGGTTTCAAAAACCCTTACCCGGCGCCTGGCCGCCACGCACCTGCAAAAGAACATACATAAAGCTCCGGGACTTCATGAAAAATATAACGCTCCGCACACTGATCCTGACCCTGGCCGTAATTACCACAGCCTGCGGCTGGCACCTCCGCGGCGCGCCGAAAAACTTTCCTCCGGGGAGCACTCTCTACATCACCACGGAAGATCCCCACAGTGATATCGCTGAAAGTATTTCCCGTTTGCTGCAGACCAGCGGCCTGCCGCTCGCAGAGGAGCCTGCACAAGCCGACTTCCTGCTAACAATCCACCGCGAAATCGAAAAGAAGCGCACCGTATCGGTGGATGCCAAAGGTCGCGCTTCCGAGTACGAACTGACCACCAGCGCCGAATACAGTGTGCGCGACAGCAGTGGCCGCCAGCTGCTCACGGAGGCCCGTGCAGACGTCTATCGCACGCTCGAGTGGAACGACGGCGAAGTCGTCAGCAAGGGCGAAGAAGAGCGGATTTTGCGCGAGGAAATGCGCCGCGAACTGATCAGCCGCATCATCGATCGCCTGCGCCGTATTGAGGTGCGCACACCGATCACAGACAGTCCGTCAGCGCCATAAGGAAACAGCGCCCTATGGCACGCATCAATCCCCGGCAACTTGCCCAGAGCCTGCAACGCGACCTCGCGCCCATCTACGTCATCACCGGTGATGAGCCACTGCTGGTACAGGAATGCTGCGACGCGATCCGCGACGCAGCACGCAAACGCGGATTTAACGAACGCGAGCTACTGCACGGCGAAAACAATTTCGACTGGGGCCAGCTGCTTTCTGCGGCCGGCAGCCTGTCGCTGTTCGCCGACAAAAAGCTGATCGAATTGCGCCTGCCGGGTGGCAAACCTGGAGATAAAGGCAGCAAAGCCCTGCAGGAGTTTGCGCTCACCGCCGGCGAAGACACCCTGTTGATGCTGGTACTGCCGAAGCTCGATCGCTCACAGCTGAACAGCAAATGGATCAAGACCCTGGAGGCCAACGGCGTACTGATCCAGATCTGGCCAGTGGACGCCAGCGAAATGCCCCGCTGGATTCACCAGCGCCTGCGTGCCGCAGGCCTCGACGCAGAACCGGAGGCCATCCAGATCCTCGCAGAGCGGGTCGAAGGCAACCTGCTCGCCGCCAGCCAGGAAATCGAAAAACTGAAACTGCTGGCGCAGGACTCCGTCATCACGGCAGAGACCATGAACAACGCCGTCGCCAGCTCCGCCCGCTACGACGTGTTTGGACTCATCGACAAAGCCCTGGCCGCTGATGCCGCCGGCGCCGTCAAAACCCTGCAGGGACTGCGCGCCGAAGGTGTCGAGGCGCCGGTAGTGCTGTGGGCCATCGCCCGGGAGTTACGCTCTTTGCTGGAAACCCAGCAAAAACTCGACGAAGGCCAGCCGATCAACCGCCTGGTACGCATTCAGAAGCGCCAGCCGCTGGTGCAGGCAGCCTGCCAGCGACTGCGACCACGCCAGCTGGAGAGCCTGTTGCTGCGCGCCCGCGCCGTGGATAACGCCATCAAAGGCGGCCGCGAAATGGATCCCTGGGCGGGCCTGCTGGAGCTGACGCTCAACCTGTCCGGCAAGCGCAGTATCTGATCCGCAGTGCGATCAAGCTAAATAATGCGCGTTTAAACCGTGTCCGCTGCGGTGTCGCTCCCGGGCGCGACACCTTCACCAGCCACTCAATTCACTGAATCGCCATTAGCGGGACTTTTCCTGGTAAATGGCATTTACCAGATCACCGTCATCGCTATCCCCGGGCAGTTCCCAGAACATGATGCCGCCGAGTTGCCGCTCTTTTGCATAGCGAGTCTTCAGTGCAACCGAGCGCGGGGTGTCAAAGGTAGCGTAGCGCTGCTCCTCAGCGTTATAGGCAAAAGCGGCCTGCGCCTCCTCGTCCCAGGACACCTGATACCCGAGCTCGCTGGTATACCCCTGCTGCAGCTCCGAATACGTCAACCCGGCCACATGGGTACCACTCTGGTAGCGACCGGCTTTTTCCGCCGCCACCCCTTCCCACACCCGGGAATAGAACGCCGCACCAATCACGATTTTCTGCGCAGGCACGCCCGCGTCCAGCAGAAATCGCACCGCATTGTCAGTGGACTGCTTTTGCGACGCCGTTGAGTAAATCGGGGTGTGGTGCCCGGTGACCGTACTGAAGCCGTTGACCAGGTCGTAACTCATCAGGTTGATGCTGTTGATCAGGGGAGTAATCGCCTGCCAGTCGAGGGATTTCTGCAGGAACTCGTCAAAGCCACCGGCAGCCACACTCAACAGGTAATTCTCCCCCAGTGTTTCGCGCAGTGTTTTTACCAGAGCGGTAAAGTGTTCACGATCCTCCGGTTGGTAAGGGTGCCCCGGATGCCCCTCGATCGCCGGGTACTCCCAGTCCAGGTCAATGCCATCGCCACCGATGTTTGCCAGCGTATCGCGTACCGAACGCGCAAACGCCACACGGTTCGAGTCAGAGGAAAAGACCTCGGAGCAGGTTTCGCAACCTCCCCAGCCACCCAGCGCAAGCAACACTTTGAGATGTGGATACTGCTCTTTCAGCGCCAACAGGCGAGTGTAGGCGTCTTTCCCCGCTGTTGCCGTCTCACTGTCACTGCCCCCGCTTTTGCCAAAGGAGAGATGATTCCCGTCCAGATACACGAAGCTGTAGATGACATGGGTAAGTTTGCTGAAATCGTAACGGGCCAGGTCTTTCCCGTCTCCGGTGTAGTAGCCAATGACCGCAAGCTCTGACGGGCTGATCGGCGCGGCAATCGAATGACTTTGCGGTGCTTTAACGGTTTCATTCCCCGCTGTGCCTGTATCACAACCCATCAGGGACAACACCAGCCCCAGTAACCAACCTGTTCGAACCAAATGCATTTTTTTCTCCAACAACAATATCCACTTCACACCGACAAAATATCGACGCGATCCTGTGTTCTATCGATCCCCGCGCCCAGGGCGCCGCCCAGCAGATAAATTGCGTCCGCCATGGCCACGGCCCCCATACCGTGACGGCCGGAGGGCATATCGCCAGCAAGTCGCCAGTGATCCGATTGCGGGTTGTAACACCACACTTCCCGATAGGTAATCCAGCGCTCACTTTCCGTATTGCGTTCTACCCAGGCTTCGCCACCAAACACATAGATTTCGCCACTCAGTACGGCCGCCGCTGTGCCCGCCGTGGCCACAGGCAACGGGCGCACTGACACCCAGCGGTTGGCGACGGGGTCATACCGATCCACGCTTGTCTGGTTTTCATGCTCGCGCGCAAACAACCGCCCGCCTATAACGTAAATCTGGCCGTCAATCACTGCACTGGCTGCTGAGTTACGCCCCTTCGGCAAGGGCGCGGCCTCCTCCCAGTGGCCAGCGGTCAAGCGCCAGTGGCGGCCGGTATCACCTTCCGGCGTGCGGCCGCCGATCACATGTATGCGATTGCCGCTGCAGGTGTAGCAGGACTCTGCCTGCGGGGCGGGTAAAGCGGGCCCGGTTTGCCAGTGCGAATCACCGGCGCGCCAGCGAAACACCGCGTCCGAAAACTGCCACGGGTCTTGCCGGTCGGCGGCGAACCCACCGATGCCATAGAGGTACTCGCTATCGGCAACCAACCCAAGGTGATGACGCGCGGCAGGTAACTGCGGAATGGGTACCCAGGTATTCCGTCCGTTTTCAAAACGCAACACCTGGCGCATGGGTGCGAGCGTGCCCATAGCCGCCCGCTCCGGCGCGGCCTGGCCAAGACCGCCTCCCACATAGATTTCTCCCCGATAAAGTGTCGGGTAGATTTCCTGCATGGCGCGCGGTAAGGGGATGCCGCTGCGCCACTGCAAAGCGCCTCCCTTCCGCGCACCGCCCTCTTCCGCTTTGCTACCAGACGCAGCCAGAAGCAGGCCGCCTGCGACACCCGTTATAAATTGCCTCCGATACACGCCACCTCCTTTGTGTCCCTGTGGGTACCGTTTTCGATCCTGAGCAGACCATGATACTGACCGGTCACCTTTTGTGACAACGCTGTCACCGCCAGGTTCAGACCACACCTGGATATTTTCGGAGAGCCAATCAGGTTTTTTGGGCGCCGCGGCAAAGGGAGGCGGCACAAAAAGGCAAGTCACCGCAAAGACAAAGGCACTAGGATTAACCTCAGGCTCCATCGACAGCCGTAAGATATCGCGAGTACCCCCTGCAGTAGCCCGGGGCGACCATAGAAGAAAAGTGAGAGATCCCATGGCCTCCAAGCCCACCGACTCAGGTTCCGCCAGCACCCACACTGTGTTCAACCAGCCCAGACCACTGGCAGGCCACAATCTGTACGCGGGTGACAACGCGCTCCGCGATGCGGTGGTGCACAACGGCGGACACTGGGCGGAAGATGACTTGCAGCGCTACGGGGAAGTCTGCGGACGCCCCGAGATGATTGAGCGCGGGTTTCTCGCCAACGAGCACAGACCGCAGTTCGAATCCCACGACCGGATCGGCAATCGCATTGATCAGGTGAACTATCACCCGAGTTACCACCAGCTGATGCAGCTGGCGCTCAGCGAAGGACTGCACAGCAGTCCCTGGACCCATCCCAGGTCCGGTGCACATGTCGTGCGCGCGGCCAAGTACTACCTGCACTGCCAGCTTGAAGCCGGGCACGGCTGCCCGGTAACCATGACATTTGCGTCGGTGCCGTCGATCAGGCTAAACCCGCAACTGGCGGAGGAGTGGCTTCCGAAGATCACGGATCGTGGTTACGACCCCAGCAATCGCGCCTACACCGAAAAATCTGCCCTGACGATCGGCATGGGTATGACCGAAAAGCAGGGTGGATCCGATGTGCGCGCCAACACCACCACCGCCACCCCCAGTGGCGATGGCTGCTACGAACTTGTGGGGCACAAGTGGTTTACCTCCGCCCCCATGTGCGACGCCTTCCTGATGCTGGCGCAGGCGCCCGGTGGCCTGTCCTGCTTTCTCGTACCCCGCTGGCGCCCGGACGGCAGCAAAAACCCGATCCAGGTACAGCGACTCAAAAACAAGGCCGGTAATGTCTCGAATGCCTCTTCAGAAATTGAACTGCGCGGCGCGCTCGGCTGGCTCATAGGCGAGGAAGGACGCGGTGTGCCGGCCATCATCGAGATGGTTGCCGCCACCCGTTTCGATTGCATGATCGGCTCTGCCGGCGGCCAGCGCCAGGCCACCCTGCAGGCGATTTACCACGCATCGCAGCGCAGTGCCTTCGGCAAAACCCTGATCGGGCAGCCGCTGATGCAGAATGTCCTCGCGGATCTGCAGCTGGAAGTCGAGGGCTCAGTGGCCATGACCATGCGTATGGCACGGGCGTTCGATCACCTGGACGACGAATCACAGAGCCTGCTGATGCGCCTGGGCACCGCTGTGGGCAAGTACTGGATCTGCAAACGCACCCCACATCACGCCTACGAGGCGATGGAATGCCTGGGCGGCAACGGCGTGATCGAAAACTTCATTACCGCCCGCCTGTATCGCGATGCGCCCATCAACGCGATCTGGGAAGGCTCCGGCAATATCCAGGCACTGGATGTATTGCGGGCGATTTCAAAAACCCCGGAAGTGCTCGACAACTGGTACGGCGAACTGGAGCAGAGCAAAGGCAATGACCTGCGTTACGACCATGCGATAGCGCACCTCAAGAGTGCTCTCTCCGGCACCGACGATATCGAATATCGCGCACGCCATATCGTCGACCAAATGGCACTGACCATGCAGGCGCACCTGCTGATGCAGGGATCCAGCAGCGCCGTCGCAGAAGGCTTTATCGCCTCGCGCCTGGGCAGTCGCGGCGCCTGCAGTACGGGCACCCTGCCACAGAATGTGGATGTAAAAACCATTATCGAGCGCGGCAACCCGCTGGCTATGTGAGTGCTGCTGAAAAGCGCTGGTGACACTGCTGTGCCGCACGGCCACTGTGGCAGCCCGGAAGCCTATTTCCGCAACCGGTAGCGGCGCTGTATTAACTCCAGCCCAAGTGCACCTACCCCCAGTTACCAGGGTAAGTGCGTACCATCCCAGAACAGCAGTTTGCCGGTATCGGTATCGCGCAGGTGCTCAAGGACAGCGACGATTCTATCGGCGCTCTGCGCGGGAGTGTACAGCTTGTCTGCGGGAATATTTTTCTGGAAGGGTTTGGAGAGTGCCGTGTCGGTGGTACCCGGGTGAATGGCCACCACCCGACAAGTATCCACTTTTCGCCCCCACTCAATCGACAGGTTGCGCACCAGCATATTCAGTGCCGCCTTGCTCATGCGGTAGCTGTACCAGCCGCCGAGCTGGTTGTCCTCGATACTGCCTACCTTGGCGGACAGCGAAGCCCAGGTGAAAGGCGAATGTCGCCGCAACAGTGGCGCCACCGCCTGGGCGAGATGCATATGGCTCAGCACGTTGATCGCCATGCTCTGCAGCAACGCCGCATCGGTGCATTGCTGGAGATTTTTTTCCGGCTGGTGCCCCGACCAATGCAGAACGCCGCTGCAATGGATTACCCAATTGGGCAATGGTTTATCCTGCAGCCACTCAGCCACCTGAGTACTGGACTCGGGTTCACTGAGCGTGGCGGTTAGGTGCTGGAGATTTTTTGCGGGGGACGGACTATCCGCATGGCCGATGGTGAGTAACTGCGCGGCAGGAAACCGCCAGGAAACATTTTCCAACAGTGCACTACCGAGTCCGCCGGCAATGCCGGCGAGAAGGATACATTCTGGTGAAGTGTTATCAGCTTGCTGCATCGGCTTCCCTGCCCGCCTGCCTCCTGACTCCGGTTACGACTTCGGCTTGCCCGCCTTTGCTGTTTCCGGGGTTTTCTTTACTTCTTTCACCACCCGCAACATAGGCTCGTCGGAGCGGAAAATCAGCCCGTGTATCTCGGTTGAAGACTGTCCCTGCAACAGCTGCTGAAGAAACTGTACGATCTGCGCAGAAATTTCCTGCCCCGGCACCAGTACCGGAATACCCGGCGGGTACGGCACAATTTCATCGGCGCAGGTGCGCCCAACTAGTTTCTTTTCCGCCAGCACACCGTTGTCCATCAGCGGCAGTTCTTCCGTGTCGGCAAAGTAGGCATCGGCTGGCAGGCAGGTCAGGCGGGTGAACTCCGGCAGCTGACGCGCGCTACCCACATGGCTGCGGCGACGGGTCTGGTTGGCCAGCTGCTTCATCGCATGCACCAGGCGCAGCAGTTTGCTCTCGGTACTGCCGAGGGTCACCAGCACCGTGATGGTGTTATAAGTGGTTTTCTCTACCTGAATGCCGAACTGGTCGAACAGCTTGACCTGTATTTCCTTGCCGGAATAGCCACTCGCAGTCACATCGATGGTGACCTTGGTGGGATCGAGGCGGATATTGTCATTTTTCAGCGGCGCGGGAATCAGGTCTTCCAGTGTCAGCGCGCGGAAAACACCAGTGGCATTGACTTCCCTGCGCAGGGTTTCCACCATCTGCAGGCAATGCCGCAAGCGACCGAAGCCTTCCATCACCATTTGCTTGCGCGCCACATCCAGGCTCGCAATGATCGCGTACTGCGGGCTGGTAGACGCGTACATATTGAGGTTTTCGCGGAAACGGTATTCGTCGAAATCCGGATCCTGCACGTGAATCATGCTGGCCTGGGAGAAGGCTGACAGCATTTTGTGGGTACTCTGGGTCACGTAATCGGCGCCGCATTCCAGCGCGGTCGGGCGCAGTTCGGTATGGAAATAGCCGTGCGCGTACCAGGCCTCATCGATCAGTACTTTCACACCACGCTCATGGGCGCAGTCGATGATCGGTTTCAGGTCGTAACGCAGGCCGTCATAGGTGCAGGAGGTAATGACCAGCAGGCCCGCATCCGGGTGCTCATCCAGTGCCTGCTCGATATCAGCACGACACACCGGGCCGTAAATGCCGAACTGGGGATGCAGGGTAGACTTCAGGTACACAGGCTCACAGCGATTCATCACGATCGCGTGGTGCACCGACTTGTGACAGGCCTGATCCACAATGATCTTGCCACCGCCGCCAAGGATCTGCTGGATCACCACTTTGTTGGCGGTGGAAGTGCCATTGGTGAGAAAGAAGGTGTGCTCGGCGCCGAAAGCCTGGGCGGCAAGATCCTGCGCCTCCTGGATCACCGAATGCGGTTCCAGCAGGCTGTCCAGTACCTGAACCGATACCGACAGATCCGCATTGAACACGTGCTCGCCCATAAAGCGGTAGAAGTCCCCTACCCATGGGCTGTTGCGCAGGCTGTCACCACCGGAGTGACCGGGAGTGTGCCAGGCGTCACGTGCGGTAAATACGTATTCTTTCAATGTGTCGGCAAAGGGCGTGGACGCCCGGCGGGCGATGAATGCCTGCACCAGCCGGAAGATGTGATTGAAATTGCCCTCACGGCGATCGAACAGCTCGTCAAAGCGCTTGCGCAACGAGGCCGGCGCACCGCCCTGATTGCCGAGAAAGGAATCCTGCGCCACCAGGAAAACATTCAACTGCGCGCGCAGGCCGTGCATACGATCCGATAACTCTTCGGCATCTTTGAGCTCGCGGGCATCGCAGCCACCGTCAATGATCAGCGCCTGCAGGCGGTCTTCCTCGCGCAGGCGCTTTTCCAGTGCGGCCGTGGTCACCGACTCGAAGCGCAGGCCGTAGGGGTTCTCGTGTTGTGCAGCCGTGGTATTGAGCGCGCTGACCCAGGAGCTGCTCAGGTCACGGTCGTTGCTGACCAGAGCGACCCGGCACTCAAGGGGTTGACGGTGTTCGGTCAGGTTGCCCAGGTCAGGCATCTTCAATTCCAAGCCCATAACATTTCTTCTTATATTTCAGCATAGAAGTTCGATACTAAATGAGGCGACAGGCACTGCGTGACGCCCGCCGAGATTTGGAGGTTACCACTAAAAAGTGATCACAAAAAAGAAAATACCACCAGGAATGAGAAAAGCGTCAGAACTTTGCGCTCTGGACTTCGCCATTGAAATTGAGACAGTGCTGCACACGAACCTGCTGCACCGGGGACAGATCCTTGATCGGGAAGTAATCAAACGCCGAATGCTCTGAAGACAGGCGGATACTGCCATTGCCCTTGAAGTGCGCGCGGAATATGAACACATGGGAATTGTACACCCGGTGGTAATAGACGCCGCTGAGGTAGTCGATCACGACCTCCCGCCCCAGCTCCTCCACGCACTCCCGGTACAGCGCCTCATGGACGGTCTCACCTATATCCAGTGCCCCGCCTGGCAATCCCCAGCTCTTGTCCGCATAGGTGGCACGCAACTGCAGTATCTCGCCCGCGTCATTAGCGATGACTGCGTGGGCACTCAGCTTGTACGTATCGTCAAATCCCATCCCCGGCCCCCGAATTCACTCTCAGTTCCGGCGCTGGATACTCTCAGCGCGAGCAGCGTAAATCAGCTCCCGGTACCGCGGGCCAGTTCCAACCCGATTCCGAGCGTCTGCACCGATTCATCGTAGTCGATCAGGCTCTCGCCATAACCATTGAAATACTTTACATATCCCCGCACCCGCCGCCCCATAGGAAAGCTCCAGCGCAGCTCGACCGCCCCCTTGTTGTCGGAACGCAGATTGTTGCGCAACATCATCGAGATGTTGTGATCGCCATTTTTCATGCCACCGGACAGCTCAAAGTGCCCCAGATAAAACTCAAGGTCCGGGTTATCGTCATCTTCTTTGTCTTCAGGAATCCGGTACCAGGGCTTTAGCGCGAAGAAGTAGCGGTCCTTTTCAAACATGAAGTTGGTATAGATCCGGTTCCAGCTGCGGGATGCGTCCCCACTGCGGCCATTGGACTGGTGGTTGACGGCAACCTGGTTGGCCACATTCTGGAATCCGAGAATCGTCCAGTCATTGAGCCAGGTCATGATCAGCTCTGGCTCATGGTTGGTTTCACGAAACGGCGAAGAATTGTCGGAGTTGTACGCCTGCCAGAACGAGCGGTTCGTATAGGCAAGGCTCATGAAAGACGCCTTGCCCATAAATCCGCGCCAGACCGGCACCTGCACCGACAACTGGAACTGCACCTCCACATTGTCCAGGTCGACCGGTTCACCGACCGCGGTCAGGTCTTCGTAACCCGCCTTGTCGGGCGCAGGGTTATAAGTCACCGGCAACAGATAGTTGGTGTGGTGGGACGCCAGAGTGAACGGGTTGTTCGAGGCGTCGCGGATGGCCCGGGCGCGGGCGCTGACTCTGGGTTCGCCGATCGCAGCTGGTGAAACCTCGGGTACCGAGGCAAATAGCGGGGTCGCAGCATTGGATTCAGTCCCGCGAATCACCTCCAGCTTGCAGCGGATGCGCATCTCCTCGAGGGTGATATTGGCCGGCGCAGTGAGCAGCTGCTCGCGCAGGCAATTTTCCTGCCTTCTCGCCTCACTCTGCAGCGAGTCATCCATCTGCAGCAGCTCGATTTCATCGCCCAGACTATCCTCAGCGCGAGTGCCGTCAATGGCTTGCAGCGCTGGGGGCTGTTCTTTGCCGGCGTCTTGAACGCCATCGTCAGCCTGCAACGGCGATACGGAAACCAAAAGCAGCAAGCACGCCTGCACTGGGAGTACAGAGCGGGAAAATAGCGAATGGAGAAAACGGGAATACAAGTGTGGCGCTCCTGAAATGGTTCAGGGCGCCAGTGTACACGTTTCAAAGACTGGTAATGTGGCACTGGTCAGAATTACGGTCGTCGGTAGCGCCATGCTCACCGGCGCCCCTCTGGCGGGCCTTCAGCAGAGCGCCTCAAGATCCGGGGACCACTCAAAGTCCCGCAGGCGCACTTGCCACAGGCGGCCCGTACTGCTCGGCCAGTCGTACCCTACCAGGAGGCCGCGCTGGTCAACGAAGCAATGCGCATCGCGCTCCGCCTCGTCGCCCTGATACGAGAACACCCGCACATCGGCGCCCAGATCGTGTACGCCCTGGATATTGGCATCACTCGCGACAATCTGCGCCCTGCGGTGGCTTACCCGTGGCGCAAGCAGCTTGCCACGCTGAGAGGGGTCGACGATATCCGGAGCCACCACATCGCAGCCAAACTCCATGTCGCACAGTCGTAACAGCAGCGGCCCCATAAAGATCCGCATCAACGGAAACAGCAACCGGTTCTGCCCTTCGAGGACACTGTGCTGCAGTCCGTTCGGGCCGGTCCACTGAGCCTCGATCGGGTGCCCCATGGCTGCCGTTTCACCATCCGGCGCGGCCACCCGGTAGTGAGCGCTAACCTCTGCCACCTCGTCTTTCCACAGCACCCGGCACTCGCGAACAAACCCGGATGACATCTGCGCCCAAACTTCGACGCCGTGCCCCTGCTCGCCGACGAGCCGCCGGCTGACCACGATCTGGCGCCCTTGTTCGTCTCGCCCAAGCTGCCAGTCATCCTGCACCGGCATATTGCGGCCGTCACAGCTGTACTGATAGCGCCCCTGGGCCAGGGTTGCAGTCAATCGCATGAGATCTTCTTCCATGATTTCTCTTGATGCTGAGTGGGTGGTGGATGGTGCAAACGCACAAGTTTGATGCATAAGGGTTTTGGCTTGGCCTCTGTGCACTGGCCTGCAAAAAGTATTGCACAGCCCCCCGGTTTTGCTGCGGTTTTGTGAACGAAAAACGAAATTTTCGTGAGCAGTGATTTCCGCGGTATACGCAGGTTTACGATCGACCTGCGCTTATGTTTTTAGGGCATAATCACAGCGTGTTTTCATTGGACGTCGAATAAAAAGGAGAAAGCCATCATGCTCGAATGGCTAAACACACACATCGCCTACTGGCACTGGCTGGTGTTCGGCTTGCTGCTGGTCACCGCTGAAATATTTGTATCGGGGTTTATTCTGTTCTGGTTTGGCCTGGCAGCGCTGGTCGTGGGCATGCTGTTACTCGGTCTCGACTTGCCGATCACGGCCCAGCTCCTGTTGTGGGCGGCGCTTTCAATCGGCCTGGTCATTTTCTGGCTGAAAGCAATGAAACCCAAATGGAAAGACCGAACTACTTCCGGTATGGCCTTCGAAGCGCTCACCGGCCAGGTCGGTTCGGTTATTGAATCCAATAGCGGCAAGACCCGCGGCCGGCTGCGTTTTCCCGCCCCGATACTCGGTGAAGACGAGTGGCCATTCCTGAGCGATACCGAAATCGCCGTCGGCGAACGGGTTCGGGTCAAGGATATTTCCGGGAATACACTCGTGGTAAGCCCACACTAACTCCGTTTTTTTGCGGATTTTTTACCGGGAGGCCACCTGCACATTGTTACAGGCCGCATTAAGCAGATTTAAAGGAAACGTTTCGAGATGGAAGGATTGTATATTGTCATCGCGCTGGTGGTGCTGGTTGTTATCACCGTCGGCAAAGGTATTCGCATTGTGCCCCAGGGGTCCAAGCACATTGTCCAGCGCCTGGGGAAATACCACTGCACCCTGACTCCGGGAATGAATGTCATCATCCCGTATATTGACCAGGTGCCCTATAAAGTCACCACCAAGGACATTGTGCTGGACATCCCCTCTCAGGAAGTCATTACCGAAGATAACGCCGCCATCATTGCCAACGCCGTTGCCTACATCAACATCGTGTCGCCAGAGAAAGCGGTTTACGGGGTGGAAGATTACGAGCTGGCAATCCAGAACCTGGTGCAGACGGCCCTGCGCTCCATCGTGGGGGAAATGACCCTGGACTCCGCCCTGTCCTCCCGCGACCTGATCAAGGCGAAGCTGAAAGAGGCCATTTCGGATGACATTGCCGACTGGGGCATCAACCTGAAAACCGTCGAGATTCAGGACATTAATCCCTCCGCCACCATGCAGAAAGCCATGGAAGAGCAGGCCGCCGCGGAGCGCCAGCGCCGCGCGACGGTAACCCGGGCGGAAGGTGAAAAGCAGGCCGCCATTCTGGAGGCCGACGGCCGCCTGGAAGCGTCCAGGCGGGATGCGCAGGCCCAGGTGGTTCTGGCGGAAGCCAGCCGTGAGGCCATCGAGCGGGTAACCCGGGCCATCGGCGACAAGGAAATGCCCGTGATGTACCTGCTGGGCGAGCGCTACATCAATGCGCTGACCGAACTATCCACATCGGACAACGCAAAGAATGTGATTTTCCCCGCGGATCTGGCCAACGCGGTCAAGGGCCTGCTGAACCGCTAAGCCGAAACTGGCAGCGCTTACAGGTAGCGCTGCCAGAATTCTGCACGCCCGAATTCTTCATCCAGCGCATATGGCTTGAAACCACACTTGCGGTACGCTGCCCGGGCCGGCAAATTCTTCTCCAGCACCTCCAGGGTGATCTTGCAACAACCTCTTTCCCTGGCCACTTCCGCCACCTTCTCCATCATCGCGGTACACAGCCCGGCGCCGCGCGCAGCTTCGCTAACCACCACATCGTGAACATTCACCAGCGGCTTGCAGGAAAAAGTGGAGAATCCCATGAAGCAATTCACCAGGCCCACTGGCTGTTCACCGCGGTAGGCGAGTACGGAAAACGCGCCAGGAAAAGCAGCCAGGCGCGCAGGCAACTCACGGTGGCATACTTCCGGGAGCGGCTCGCTGCCGCCGTAGGGATCCCGGGAATATTCATCCAGCAGCGCCAACAGGTCTTTACCGTCACGCGGCTCGGTGTAATCCGCCAGGCGAATTTCCAAATCCGCAGGCAGATCAACAGGGCTGGGTCGATTCGATGGAGTAGTGATATTCACGATTAACTGCTCTCGCTACTGTCGTTTTTACTTTCGTTGTTACTGCTGGCTTCCGGAGCGGAGGGCTCATCCGAAGAATGTGCAAAAAATCGTCGATAGTTGCGGACCCTGGTGCGCTGAGCCAACAGCCAGCGCACCTTCTTGCGCCGCCTGATCTGAGGGGTAGCGTGTCGGTTCAGACGCCGTTTGTGACGCACAACTGAATTGCGAATGCCCATTATCCACTCCGATGGATTGAAACTGCGCTGCAGGTTAGCAGAAGGGCGTAAGGATTACAGGCCTTGTAACCACTGGCGCGGTGTCCTTGTTGGCGGTATCGGCCAAACCCGCTATTCTGCCCACTCGAACTCAGCCAGGGATGATAGCTTTGTCAGAACTCCAAGACCTGATCAAAAAGAACCGCGAGTGGTCCGAAGCGACCCGCCGTGAAAAACCCGATTTTTTCCTCAACCTGTCAGAGCAGCAGTCACCACAATACCTGTGGATTGGCTGCGCTGACAGTCGTGTACCCGCCAACCAGATTGTCGACCTGTTGCCCGGCGAGCTCTTCGTGCATCGCAATGTGGCCAACGTGGTGGTGCATTCGGATCTCAACTGCCTGTCCGTTCTCCAGTACGCCGTGGAAGCACTCAAGGTAAAACACATCATGGTGGTGGGACACTACGGTTGCGGCGGCGTGAGAGCGGCACTCGAAGACCAGCGCCTGGGCCTGATTGAGAGCTGGTTGCGCCATATCAAAGACGTGCGTGACAAACACCACACCCTGATCGAGCTGTTCCCCGAGGAAGCTCAGGTCGACCTGCTGTGTGAGCTGAATGTTCTCGAACAGGTCGTACATGTCTGCCAGACCACAACCGTGCGCGACGCCTGGGAGCAGGGCCAGGAACTCTCCGTACACGGCTGGGTTTACGGTCTCAGCAATGGCCTGATCAAAGACCTTAAAGTGACCGTAGAGAATACCGAACAGCTGAGCGATTCCTATCACCGGGCGCTGACCGCCATCGCGCAACGGTCAAGCGAGGCCTGACAACAGCCCCAGCCCCACCTCGCCGCACGGCCACCAGCGCTGCGGCGACTTCCGCAACAAGTTAACTTTCCGGCACTTTTTCCCTAAACTCCCACCTCAACTTGCACTGGCTCACCGAGCCGCTCTCCAGAATATAAGATGTTTCCAGGGGTATCCATGTCCGACTATCGTGTTTGGGAATGCCAGATTTGTGGCTGGATTTACGACGAAGCCAAAGGCTCACCAGATGATGGCATTCCCGCGGGCACCCGCTGGGAGGACATCCCTGACGAGTGGAGCTGCCCCGAGTGCGGCGCCACCAAGGACGAGTTCAAGATGCTGGCGGTATCCACCGCAACCGCGTCAGGCGTCCCCGCGACCAATCCCCAGGATACGCCTGTAGCCCAAAGCAGCTCCGCAACCGCTCCCGCCACCACCGCCCACCGCATCTGGGAGTGCATGGTATGTGGCTGGGTATACGACGAGGCCAAGGGCGCACCGGAAGAAGGCATCCCCGCGGGCACCCGCTGGGAAGATATTCCCGAAGACTGGACCTGCCCCGAATGTGGTGTCGGCAAAGAAGATTTCGACATGGTGCTGGTGAGCGAACCCCAGGCCGAAACTACCGCCGCAGCTCCCGAGGCACCGGCAGTGCAGCTCAATGACAGCGACCCGCTGGTGATCATCGGCAGTGGCCTGGCCGGTTACCACCTGGCCCGTGAGTTCCGCAAACTGGATCGGGAAACGCCAATCGTCATCGTTACCGGCGACGACGGCACCTTCTATTCCAAGCCCCTGCTGTCTGCCTCGCTGGCCCACGGCAAAACACCGCAACAGCTTGCCAGCAGCAGTGCTGAAGAGATGGCACGCGAGTTGTATGCCGAGATACTGGTCTACACCCATGCCACCAACCTCGACAGGGACGCGCGACTTCTGACTCTGGTGACCGAGAGCGGCGGCATCCGCTCCGAACTCCGCTACAGCCGCCTGGTATTCGCCACTGGCGCCAGCTGTGCGGCGCTACCGCCGATCGAAGGCGATGGCCTGTCCCGCCTGTTCCGGGTCAACAGCCTCGCGGACTACCACCGCTTCCGCACCGCGCTTGCCAACAACAAGCGGGTACTCCTGATCGGCGCAGGGCTGATCGGCTGTGAATTCGCCAATGATCTCACTCAGGCGGGCTATGAGGTCGACGTTGTCGACCTGCAACCCTGGCCGCTGGCGAGCCTGCTGCCGGAAGCTGCCGGGCGCGACATCCAGCAAGCGCTGGAAGAATCAGGGGTGCGCTTCCATTTTGGTGCAGGTGTCAGCCGACTCGAACGTCAGGGAACGGGCCTACGCGCCACGCTGGCCGATGGCAGCGAAATTGTGGCGGATCTGGCCCTCGCCGCCCTGGGACTCACACCGAATACCGGAATCGCCGCTGCGGCAGGCCTCGCGGTCAATCGCGGCATTGTGACCAACCGTCAGCTGCAAACCAGTGACGCCAATGTATTCGCCCTCGGTGACTGCGCCGAAGTGGATGGCCACAGCCTCTACTTTGTCGCCCCGCTCACCCAGAGCGCCCGCGCCCTCGCCCGCACCCTGTGCGGCGACGCAACCGAAGTTGCCTACGGCAGCCTGCCGGTCGCCGTGAAAACCACACTGCGCCCAACGGTCGTGTGCCCGCCGCGCGCCGGTGTCGAGGGGCAATGGCAGCTCACTACCAGTGCCGATGGCGTGCGCGCGGAGTTCAGGGACGGCGAAGACCGCCTGCTCGGGTTCGCCCTCACCGGGAATGCGATCACCGAGCGCGATCGCCTCAGTTCCGAGTGCGCGCCGCTGATGGATTGAGCAAGATGCGGGTCACCCGGGCCACTATGGCAGAAGCGGCCCAGGTGACCCGCGGTAACACCCGGCGCATTAAGAAAGTGGCGCAGAACGGCGCATTTTCCCGTAGAATGGCCGACAGCATGTTTTTTGAACAAAATTTGATCGAATTATGACGGTAACCAGCAAGTCAGCCGCAACCGAAGCCGGCACCCCAGCCAGTCCCGCTGAGCGCAGCCGCGCCCTGCGTGACACCCTCGGCCAGTTCGCCACCGGTGTCACCGTGGTCACCACGGTAGACCGCAATGGCCAGCCCGTTGGTATGACCGTCAACAGCTTCAACTCCGTATCCCTCGATCCCGCATTGATCCTGTGGAGCATCGACAAGTCGTCCCTGAGCTACGGCGCTTTTACCGAGGGTGAGTTCTTTGCCGTACACATCCTCAAGGGTGACCAGCAGCATGTGTCCAACCTGTTTGCCGGCCGCGGCGCCGACAAGTTCGGCCAGGTAAAGTGGCACAAGGGCAAGGGTGGTGTACCCCAGCTGGATGATTGCGCCGCCCTTTTCCATTGTCGTCGTGCACAAAATATCGACGGCGGTGATCACACCATCCTGCTGGGCGAAGTGCTCGAATTCTCCGCCAGCGGTGGCGAACCCCTGGTCTTCCACCGCGGCCGCTATCGCGCACTCGCGGGCGAATAACCTGTTTCCCCACGGCGGGGCCACGCCCCCGCCGCACTCCGCTCGCCCCACTCGTTCCCCCCTCAGGCATGCATCAAAACCCTGCGCTATATAGAGCTCGACGGGGCACAATAAACGATATAAAAATGCCGGTGAAAATACCGGCCCCAGATTGTGCAGCTGTCACTCGCCGGTCATACTTTTGGTACATCTTTGGGAGCACTTCCTGCCAGTGGCCGTCGAAATGTATACCACCGACCACATGTTCTGCTTCGCCCACCGGGGCTACCCCAAACGGGCGACGGAAAACACCCTGCAAGCCATTACCCATGCACTGGAATTCGATATCGACGGTGTCGAGATTGACGTGTGGAATGTGGGAGGGGAACTCATCGTTAAACACGACCGGCGCCTGGGCCGCCTGCTCGCCGGCCAGGAGCTGTTGACCGAGATTGCCCCCGCGGCACTGCGAAAAATGCTGCTCCCCGGCGGCGAACAGGTACCGACCCTGCGAGAGGTCCTGGAGCTTGTCGGCAATAACGTGCAGCTCAATATCGAGCTCAAGGGGCCGAACTGCGCAGCACTGGCCGCGCAGGAAATTGAAGCTTACGTGCGAGATCACGGCGCCAGCTACGAACAGTACATCCTGTCCTCGTTCGACCACCGCCAGATTTACGAGTGCCTGCACCTGATCCCCCAGGTTCGGCGCGGCGTACTCATCGACGGCGTCCCCCTGGATCTCGCCGCCTGTGCTGAGCCACTGCAGGCCTACTCACTGCACCTGAGCCTGGACTTCGTCTGCCCGGAAATCATCGAGGACGGCCACCGACGCGGCCTGAAAAGCTACGTGTTCACCGTCAACCATCCCCACGACCTGCACCTGGTTGCGGCCATGGGCGCCGACGGCGTATTTACTGATGAACCGCAGCTGCTTATGGATTACAACTCGGAAAAAGCCGCCGAGGTGCTGGCGCAGCAGCTGCAGCAACAGGACAGCGACGTACGCCAGCCCTGAACCAATAGACGGTGAGGGCCCCGCGCTTAAGGTTGGCTATCCAGCACTGCCAGCAGCTGCTTGACGCTGGGGCGCGTGCGATAGTCCGCGGATACATGTGCCCATCGCACAACCCCGGATTTATCCAACAGGAAAATTCCCGGGGCGGCGATCTTGTGATGTTCGCGACCGGACCAATCCTCCAGCACAATACCGTAAGTGCGATATTTTTCTGCGGTCGCATCGTCAATCTCTACAACCACGTCAAACGCTTCATGCGCCTTCAGATCCGGGTCGGAAAGCACCGGAAAAGGAATTTCATAGGTGGCCTTCGCCATGGCGCCGGCGTCCGGCTTGTCGGCACTGATCAATACCGGTGTAACGCCGCGCTTTTCAAATTCCGACCAGGCTTCGGTCAACTGGCGAATCTGAACATTACAGAACGGACACCAACCACCGCGATAAAATACCACCAGAACCGGTGCATTATTCTCCAGTAAGTCCTGCAGGGACACCGGCTCCCCCAAATGGGATGACACCGTAAACGCACCGGGCTTGCTGCCAACTGTGAGCCCCTCTTGCCCCTTCCCCAGAGTTTCTTCCGCAGCCACCCCCAGTTCCGGCAACTTTTCCGGGAGTTTCAGTTCCTGCCCATAACTGCTGGTACAGACCGCCAGCAAAGCCATCACAGCAATCCAGTAATGACGCATTATTTTCTCCTGTTTGGGCTCATCCCACCTGCGGCAATACAAACACATTCTGTACTGCCTTTTGCCTGATAGTACAATCTGCGTCAACTCCAGCCAACCGGACAAAAACCCGGGAAATCCCGTCAACCGAACTCCTGCTTTTCCATCCAGGGAATAATTCGTTCGAAAGCCCGTTCAATATTTTCGATGGATGTCGCATAACTGAATCGCAGCGCGTTGCGACTGCTATCCCCAAACGTATCACCGGCGATGGTGCAGACACCGGTTTCCCGCAATAAACGCAAAGCCACGTTATTGCCGTTTACGCCCTCAGGCAATGCAGGAAACATATAAAAAGCCCCTTCCGGAACGTAACCTTCGAGGAACGGGGTTTGCTCCACCAGCTCCACCAGCCGATTCCTGCGCTTCTTGTATGTATCGACAACGTCGGCAATAAAACTGCGATCACCTCGCAGGGCCGCCACGCCAGCCCACTGACAGGGGGTGTTGGCCACGGTCGTGGTAAACATGTGATAACGGCGCAGTTTGCGAATGGCTCCCTGACTGGCAATCAGCCAGCCAATTCGCATACCCGCCATACTGAATGTCTTGGAGAAACTGCTCATCACCATGACATGGTCCAGGTCTGAGCAACAGGAAAGCACACTCGCGTAATTCGCGGCCCCGCGCTCGTCATAAATCAGGTGATCGTAGACTTCGTCACTGATGACATAAATACCGCGATAGGCAGCCTCCTGCACAATCATTTCCACGGTTTCCCGCGGATATACGGTACCGGTGGGATTACTCGGTGAATTCAGGATGATGGCGTGAGTGTTACTGTCGATCGCATCAATCACTTCCTGGGGATCCAGTTGGTGATTATTTTCCGCGCGCGTGGGCACGTATTTTACCTCCCCACCATTCATTCGAATGAGGGGGGCGTACAGCATGAATGACGGATCCGGCACGATAAACTCACGACCGGGTGCCGAAACGGCCGTGAGTGCGAGATAGATGGCCTCGGTTGCCCCGGTTGTAACCAGAATATTCTCCGGCGAAATGTAGCGCCCGGAGCGCTCACCATAATATTCCGCCAGAGCCTCCAGCAATTCAGGCAAGCCAGCATCCATGGTGTAGCCGGTCTGTCCAGCATTCAACGCATCCACCGCCGCATTAATGACGTGGGGTGGCGTTGGCGCATCTGGCTGGCCAATGGAAAGATGGATCACATCTTCCATGGTCGCCGCGAGATTGACCATTTTGCGGATGCCCGGCACAGGAATCGTGAGTAAAGCGGGATTCCAGACCGGGTCTTCCGATTCGTAGAAGTCGAAGTCGAGCCGGCTCACGCGTTTTGTTCCTCTGGCGAATTCTCAAAGAAAAGTTGCGGTCGCACATGGGTCAGTGGAGCCGCAAGCTGGTACGCCTGCGCCGCACGCAATACCGCACGATCATCAAAACGCGCACCGACAAGTTGCAGCCCTATGGGCAAGCCGCTGGTGGAAAAGCCACAAGGGACGGAAATTGCCGGCTGCCCGGTGAGATTGAACGGGTAGGTGTACGGGGTCCACGATGGCCAGCGCGTACTCGGCCAGTCTTCCGGAACCTCCCTGCCCGCCGCAAACGCGGTGATCGGCAAGGTGGGGGTCAGTAACAGATCGTATTTTTTGTGGAAAAGGGCCATGCGCTCGCAGAGCGCCATTCGCTCATTCACGGCCTCGAGGTAATCCAGCATGGACAGCTGGGCCGCCTTTTCTGATACCGAGACCAATTGCGGATCCATCAACCCGCGCTGCTTCTTGCCAATCGCCCGCAACGCATTTGCCGCACCGCCATAGAACAGGTGCCCAAATGCCGCGAGGGGATCATCAAACCCGGGCGCCACTTCTGTCACCTCGGCACCAAGCGACTGCAGTTTCAGGGCCGCGGCCCGCACCGTTTCCTCGACCTCCCGATCCACCTGCACGTAGCCCAGTGTCGCACTGAACGCGATTTTCACACCTTTTAACAGCGCCTCCGGCTCGCCCTGTATGGCCGCCAGATAGTCGATGTTGCGGCGGGGAATTGCGTGCGTATCGCGGCTGTCACCTTCGCTGAGCACGTTCATCAGCAGTGCACAGTCGGCCACCGTCCAGGTCATCGGGCCCGCGTGCGCCAGGGTACCGAACGGACTCGCGGGCCAGTGCGGCACCTCGCCAAAACTCGGTTTCAGTCCCACGAGGCCACTGAAACCGGCGGGGATACGAATAGAACCGCCGGCATCCGTTCCCAGCGCCAAAGGTCCCATCCCCAGGGGTACAGCGGCGGCACTGCCACCGCTCGAGCCACCGGCGGTTTTGCTCGGGTTCCATGGATTTCGGGTAACACCGTCGACCGGATTGTCTGTTACGCCTTTCCAGCCAAATTCAGGTGTGGTCGTTTTGCCCAGCGGCACTGCACCGTGGCGGTTGAGCGCCGCCACGCTCGGCGCTTCTTTGCCGAGTGTTGAGTTTGGGTCGATGGTTCTGGAGCCCTTGATGGTGGGCCACTGAGGTGTCAGGAATACATCCTTGATCGCCACGGGCACCCCATCCAGGGCACCGCGGGTTTCCCCCGACTGGTAACGGGCTTCTGATTCACGGGCTGCGGCGATCGTAAACGCCTCGTCAACAAGGTTGTAGGCGTTCACCACCGGGTTGCACCGGGCGATCTGGGACAGCATGGCCTGCGTGACATCAACTGGTGAAAATTGTTTTTCCCGATAGCCGTGCAACAACTCCAGCGCAGTCATGCGGACCAGATCATCCATAGCCAGCTCACTCCTTTTGTCAGCTACCTCTGTGTATGTGGCGGTTTCCCCCTATCCTAGACCCTTTTTGCGCCTGTTCCGTAAAATCCACGTAGAACAAAACGCCCCGATTTCCACAAGATGCTCTGATATTTACGAATTGCCCATTGGCGCGGGCATCACGAGTGAGTACTGGCTGGCAAGCGCGCTGAGATCCTCGACGATTGTTGAATACAACTCAACTCCGCTGGCCAGCTGTTGCTCCCGCAAATGCCAGGCTCTCTTGCCCGGTACCCGCACCGGTTCGCCATCCATGCTTTCACACTGCTCCCACAACGCCGTCAGTGCCGCGGTCTGCCGAAGAAAGCGTTCTTGCGTTCCAAATGCTTTGGGATCGATGACCTGCAGGAAAACCGAATTGGCCTCATCGTCGGCGGAAACATCATCCGCCCGGCCGTAGCCTCCCAATGACATCGAGAGGACTTCGAGCATGGCCGACAGTGCGGCGCCCTTGTAGCCATGATCAGCGCCGCCAACCGGCAAAATACTGCCGCCATCGGCAAACACCGCAGGGTCATCCGAAAGGTTGCCATCGCGATCTTTCAGGTATTTGTGGGGCAATGCTTTCCCTTCGCGCTTTGCCCGTGCCACGTAGCCGCCGGCAGTGGCCGACATACTGATATCAAACAACAGCGGGTAGTCCCCGGCCGGAGCGCAAAAGGCGATGGGGTTTGCAGAAAACAAAGCCGTTTTGCTGTCCTGTGGCGCGACGGTGTTTTCCGCGGGAGTTGAGCAGGTGAGAATGCCGACGCACTGCTGTTCCACGATTTTTGGCAGGTAGGCCGCGAGACAGGCGATATGCTGGCTGCGGCGAATCGTCGCGCTGACAACACCGTGTTCCGCAACCCGCGACAGGGCTTCGTCAATGGCCTTCGTCACAACCCAGGGCCCGGGCAGAAACTCGGCGTCCCAGTTGAAACAATTGCCGCGATCCTTCAGAACGTGGGGTTCACCGTGTAACCTCGATGCGCCACTTTCCAGCCAGCGCAAGTTACTGGCGACGCGGTTGAGGCCGTGGGTGGTGAAGCCCATCAGATCCGCTTGCAGGAAAACGTCGGCCATCACGTCCGCCCGGGACGGGTCGATTCCGCTGGTTGCAAACAGCGCACTGGCCAGTTTTTTCAATGCCTGTGCGTCGTAGCGATTTGCCATGATGATCTCCTTGTAAATCTAACTGGGGCGAAAACAGGAAAAGCAGAATTAACGGTCGACGACTTTTCCACGCATGGACTTGATCTGGGAACGTCGGGACTTGCCTTGCAGGCGCCGCTCTTTCGAGCCTTTGGTGGGTCTGGTTGGCACGCGTTTTTTCGGTGTCTTCAGTACACCCGCAATCAGGTCGCGCAGGCGCTCGAGTGCATCCATACGGTTTTTCTCCTGGGTGCGAAAGCGCTGAGCCTTGATCACCACCACACCGTCAGCGTTGATGCGCTGGTCGCGCAGGGCGAGCACACGCTGCTTGATTTCCTCAGGCAGGCTGGACGCGTTTATGTCAAAGCGCAGGTGGATCGCCGATGAAACTTTATTAACATTCTGGCCGCCAGCGCCCTGCGCACGCACCGCGCTGAGTTCAATTTCGTCATCCGACAGCGCGATCTGGTTAGAAATAATCAACATGAAGAACTCTCTGGCTATTCGCTGAAAGACTAACGCGTTTGATCAGCTATGCTCAAATAGAGCGACGAAATGACCGCCCACAGCAGCCGATATCATCCGCTGCCCGCTGTTAAAGGCCAAGACAATGCAACAACCGCTGACCACAGACAAGGCGCACTTCAACCCACCGGTGTTCTACACCGCAACGGGTTTTCTCGTCTTGCTGGTCGCGTACGCAGCGTTTTTCTCCGAGGACGCAACCGCACGTTTTCAGGGGCTGCAGGCCTTTATCGTACACAATCTCAGCTGGTACTACGTTCTCGTGGTGGCGCTGATACTGATGATGGTCATCTTCATCGCCATTTCCCGCTATGGCGACATCAAGCTGGGGCCAGAGCATTCCAAGCCGGATTACAGTTATGGCACCTGGTTTGCGATGCTGTTTTCCGCCGGTATGGGCATCGGCCTGCTGTTTTTCGGCGTAGCCGAGCCCGTGATGCACTATCTCAATCCACCGGACGGCGACACCGGTACCATCGCCGCCGCTCGCCACGCGATGGTACTGACATTTTTTCACTGGGGATTCCACGCCTGGGCAGTGTACGCGATTGTTGCCCTGATCCTGGCTTATTTCAGTTACCGCCACAAACTGCCGCTTACCCTGCGCTCTGCCCTGTACCCGGTTATTGGCGACCGCATCTATGGCCCAATAGGCCACGCCGTGGATGTATTCGCGATCGTCGGTACTGTCTGCGGTGTCGCCACGACACTGGGTTACGGCGTTTTGCAAATCAACTCGGGACTCAATCAGCTGTTTAACCTGCCGGTCAGCGCCGGTGTGCAGGTGGGACTGATCATCATCACCACGATTCTCGCCACCATCTCTGTGGTTGCCGGCCTCGACACCGGTATCAAGCGGCTGTCACAACTGAACATGGGCCTTGCCATCATCCTCCTGCTGATGGTTTTTCTGCTCGGCAGTACGGTGTATCTGCTGCAGGCTTTCGTGCAGAATTTTGGCAGTTATCTGTCGGTACTGGTGAGCCGTACATTCAACCTTTACGCCTATGCACCTACGGACTGGCTGGGCGGCTGGACGATCCTGTATTGGGGTTGGTGGATGTCCTGGTCACCATTTGTGGGATTGTTTATTGCCCGCATTTCCCGCGGCCGTACCATTCGTGAATTTGTGATTGGCGCCATGGTGGTACCGGCGACGGTTACCCTGTTGTGGATGACTATTTTCGGCAACTCGGCCATCGATATGATCCTGAACCAGGGACTGACCACACTCGGCGATATTGTCAGTAAGGATCAGTCACTCGCCCTGTTTGAGTTTCTGGATCAATTCCCCTTCTCCGGCGTTTTCTCACTCATCGCCGTGATTATGGTGATCGTGTTTTTCGTGACCTCGGCGGACTCTGGGGCCATGGTCGTCAACATGCTTTCTTCCCATGGCCGCGATGACACGCCGATGTGGCAGCGGGTTTTCTGGTCCGGGATTATCGGCGCGGTGGCGATTGCCCTGCTCCTCGCCGGGGGCCTCAGCTCCCTGCAAACCGCGGCCATCGCCAGTGCCCTGCCCTTTTCGCTGATTTTGCTGGCTGCCATCTACGGCCTGCTGAGTGCCTTGCGTACTGAACACGCCAAACGCGAGGCCCAGGCGGCACCCGTTGCACCGGTCACCGCGCGCAACCCCGTTTCTTGGCAACGCCGCTTGAGAAACCTGGTGCACTTACCGAATTTGCAGGAGGTTAAAGAATATATTCTCGATATCGGTGAACCGGCGCTCAGAGAGTTTGCCAGCGAAATGGAAAAAAATGGCTTCGCCGCGCGGGTGTCACACGGCCAGAACAATTACGTCTATCTGGAGGTTTTTCACGGTGAAGAAGTGGATTTCACTTACGGCCTCCATCCCAAGGCACACCTGAAGCCGGATGCGGCTCCCAGGGATGAAGAGCTCGACGATACCGTGGACGAAGGTGACCCGGAAAAGTACTTCCGCGCGGAAGTGTACCTGCACGAGGGCGGCCAGGATTACGACGTAATGGGCTGGACCAAAGACCAGCTACTGAGTGACATACTGACCCAGTACGAGCGCCATCTGCAGTTCCTGCACACCGTGCGGTAAACCCGAGCAATTTTGCCCGAACCCCACGCAAGGCGAGCACAGAGATCAAAACCAGTCAGTCACAAAAATTTACTTGACTGCGAATGGATTGCTGGTCACGACCAGAATGCTTGGTTACTATCAGATCGTTTCCGGCCAATGGAGCGGCCGGAAAGCAGCAAAAATAGAAGTCAAAAAACTATTTTCAAGAACAATAACGATGAGCGCCCGTTCCCCTGATAACGCCAGTCGGCGTTTGGGATCGGAGTGTTACCGAGAGGAAAACTTCATGCCAATCATTAAACACCGCCTCGCGGCGGCCATCGCCTGTCTCACACTTTCTTCCACCCTCGCCAGCACCGCGGTTGCCGGCGACAAATCGCCCTTTACCCAGGTCATCGCCTTCGGCGACAGCCTGACGGATGTGGGGAATGCCGGGGTGTTCACCAGCGGTGATAACAAGCAGGCTGCGATCAGCCTGATGTCACAGCAATTGGGCCTGGGGCCAGTAACCCCGTCCTGTGCCGGCATGTATCTGTGCCTGCCGGATGTGGATATGAGCCTGCCGGAGGAAGAGCGCCTGGCAGCGGCACAGGCACAGGTGCAAGCTTCACTCCCGAGTGTTGGTGGCGGCTGGGCCGTAGGTGGTCATCGCGCGGCGGATGTGCTGCTGAATATTCTCGGCACCCGAGGCTATCTGGCGTATCTGAACGAGCGCGGCCTGGCGCTGGATGTCAACGCCCACAATTTCGCCAGTGCACTGCTGCCAGATGCCACGCGTACCACCAGCACAGGGCTCTATGCCGACCTTGGGCTGCTCGGTCTTCTGATGCAGGGCCCCGCTTTCCTGGCCGAACTTCGCACCGCCGCCGCTCAGGCGGAAGCTGACGGCGATGCAGCGACCGCGGCGTATCTCACCGCTCAGGCCGACCAACTCGAAGCAGAAATTGCCGCGGCCCCCGCAGCCATCATCGCGGACTCCGGTATCACCGGTAATCCACACCCGTTGGGCGCCGGGTATCTGGAGGCGAGCTTTGGCCGCGCCGACGGTAAAGCACTCTACTGGGTAAATGGCGGCGGTAACGATCTACTCAGCGGCTTCAGCGCCACACTCACAGGCACCATCACCGCAGAGCAGTTTGGCGCGCGCGTTGATACCGCCGCAACGATGCTGGCCGACAGCGCGCAGGCACTGGCGGATGCCGGAGCCAATTACATTCTGGTGTCCAATGTCCCCGATATTGGCAGAACGCCGGGCATGTACGCAGCGGTTAGCCAGGCCGTTCTCAACAGTCCGGAAGCGGCACTGCTGGCCAATGCCGTGGCGGCCGGCCTGATGACCGAGGAGGATGCCAACGCGCAGTTAAACAGCGCCATCGAGGCCACGCTCGAACAGGCCACTGCAGGGGTCAATCTTTTCAACAGCACACTGATCGCCAATGCAAAAAATATCGACGGCGTGCTGCTGGTGGATCAGAACGGGTTATTACAGGTATCCCTCAATAACGCCGCAGCGCTGGGTTACGACGCTGATACAGAGCAGACCCAGTTCTGCTACGACGGCAGTGGCGACTGTATCGAACACCCGGTCTACGGAAAAAACGGCACGGCGCCAGATGCAGATCGCCTGGTATTCAATGACGCGGTGCATCCGACCCAGGCCGCGCAGCAGTCCCTCGCGGACTACTACACCAGTGTGGTCTCTGCCGCTCAGGTCGCCGGGCAACTGCCGGACATCGGCGTCCACGCGGCACGCAGCCACGTCAGTGCACTGGAGGAAAGCCTGGCGAGTGTCCGCTACCGCACCGCACAGACCGGTGTGTTTGTCAGCGGCGTTTTCGGTAACAGTGACTACGACAACAATTTTGCCGCCACGGCCGATGGCGACCAGAGAACCAGCCTGATCGGCGCCAGCCTGGCACTGCGCGACAACGCCGAGCTGGGCTTCGCCGTCAGCCGCGCCGATACGACGCTGAACAACCGCCAGGCCGACGTCGAGACCACCTCTACGAACTACAGCCTGTACGGCCGCCTCCACTACAACGAGTTTTTCCTGAATGCGAGCGCAACCGTGACCGATATGGAATACGACCACATCGATCGTCACATCGCCCTGGGTGAGCGCTTCAATGACAGCCTGGAAGCCAGTACCGATGGCGAAAGCCTGGCGCTGGATCTGATCGGCGGGGTGAACCTGTCCAGCGGCAATGCGGGTTACGGCCCGTTTGTCGGCGTAACCCAAATCACCGCAGATGTGGATGGCTACACCGAAAATGCGCTCGACGGCTTTACCTACACCGATGCCAGTGGCGTGGAGCAGGATCCGCTCGGGATGCATTTTGGCAATCAGGAACGGCGCTACACCACCATGCGTCTCGGCGCGTTTGTGGATAAGCGCTGGGACAAGATCAGTACCTATGGCCAGGTCTGGTTCGAAGATACCACCGGAACCGAAAACGACTCGCTGGAAGTAGGCGTCAAGTCCATGGGTGGCAACATGAATGCCATGCCAAGCTACGCCAGCGAGGACACCGGCCTGTTCCAGAGCGGTGCCGGCGCGCTGCTCGGCATACGCTGGCAGGCCGCGGACACCCTTGCGGTAAGCGCTAATCTCACCGCTCGCCCCATGTCCGAACACGGTTCTATCAACGTCACCTACCGCTTCTGAGCCGGTCACAAGCACCCACCTCTGAAAACGCCCTCCTCCGAGGGCGTTTTCTGTCAATCTTGCGGCAAACCCCAACCGGAACAACACCATGAACCTGCTGAGCACAGATCGCCTGCAACTGCGTGAATTAACTGACAGCGACCGGGATGCCCAGTTCACCCTCGCGCTGGTCAACGACCCGGACTTCCACCGGTTTATCGGCGACCGCGGTGTGCGCACCCTGGAAGAGGCCCGCAACTACCTCGAGCGCGGCCCGCTAGCGATGTACCGCCAGCACGGTTTCGGCATGTACTGTGTGGAACTGAAAAACGGCACTCCCATTGGCCAGTGTGGGCTGATTCGCCGCGAGGGGCTCGACGATATTGATATCGGCTTCGCCTTCCTGCCGGGATACCGCGGTAGCGGCTATGCGGGGGAAGCGGCGCAAGCCGTAATGGACTGGGCGAAGCAGGTACTCGGCCTCTCGCGAATTTTGGCCATCGCCAGTCCCGATAACGCCGCATCCATTCGCCTGCTCGAAAAACTCGGCCTGCAGGCCGAAGGCCATATCACCCTGCCGGGAAGTGACGAGACGCTCCTGCTGCTCGGCTGGCAAGATGCAGAAGCCCAAAAGGCGGCTCGTTAACCACCTCTTGTAATATTCTGGCGGGCTAAATACGAAAAATGGCGAGCCCGGTATGCCGGAACTCGCCAAACACAAAGTGACATTGTGCCGGCCGCAAGCGCAAGGACTCGCGGCCGTTAGAAAGGTCAGATCAGTGTGCGCTGGCCTCTCCCGCACCTTTCGGGAAACGGATATTGGCCACCAGCTGTTGCACATCTTTCGGCGCATCGGCGGTGTAGCGGGCCACCACGATAGCCACCACAAAGTTCAGCACCATACCCAGGGTACCAATGCCTTCCGGGGAGATACCGAACAACCAGTTCTCCGGAACGTTGGCCGCGGGGTTGATGAACTTGAAGTAGATGATGTACAGCGCGGTAAAGCTGATACCGGAAATCATGCCGGCAATCGCGCCTTCCTTGTTCATCCGCTTGCTGAAAATACCCAGGATGATTGCAGGGAAGAAGGACGACGCCGCGAGCCCGAAGGCAAACGCCACAACCTGCGCCACAAAGCCCGGTGGATTGATGCCGAGGTAACCAGCGATACAGATGGCTACAGCAGACGCAATCCGCGCGTAACGCAGCTCCTGCTTATCGGTAATATTCGGCATCAGGTTGCGCTTCAACAGGTCGTGGGATATCGATGTCGAGATCACCAGCAGCAGGCCTGCAGACGTGGACAGCGCTGCGGCAATACCACCGGCAGCCACCAGCGCGATCACCCAGGCCGGAAGATCCGCAATTTCCGGGTTGGCCAGTACCATGATGTCGCGGTCGATTTTCATCTCGTTGCGCTCATCACCGGAGTAGAACATCTTGCCGTCGCCGTTCTTGTCTTCCCAGGAGATCAGGCCGGTGCTTTCCCAGTTGGTGATCCAGCTCGGCGCCTGCTCATAGGCCGTGCCCTGGGCATCCGGACCATTGATGGTGTCGATCATGTTCACCCGGGCAAAGGTCGCGATGGCCGGTGCAGTGGTATACAGCAGGGCGATGAACAGCAGTGCCCAGCCTGCAGATTTACGCGCGTCGCGCACTTTCGGCACGGTAAAGAAGCGTACGATCACGTGCGGCAGACCGGCTGTACCCACCATCAGCGCAGCGGTAATGAAGAACACATCGATGGTGCTTTTCGTCCCCGAAGTGTACTCGGCAAAACCCAGCTCCGTTGACAGCCCATCCAGCTTATCGAGCAGGTAAGTTCCGGATCCATCATTCAGCTCGGCACCAAAACCGATCTGCGGAATCACATGGCCGGTCATCATGATGGAGATAAAGATCGCCGGTACCAGGTAGGCACAGATCAGGACGCAGTACTGGGCAACCTGGGTGTAGGTAATGCCTTTCATCCCGCCGAGCACGGCGTAGAAAAAGACGATTGCCATACCGATGATTACGCCGCTGGTGATGTCGACTTCGAGGAAGCGCGAGAAGACCACACCCACGCCGCGCATCTGTCCGGCCACATAGGTGAAGCAGACAAACACCGCGCAGATCACTGCCACGGTACGCGCGGTATTGGAGTAATAACGGTCACCGATAAATGCCGGCACGGTAAACTTGCCGAACTTGCGCAGGTACGGCGCCAGACACAGTGCCAGCAGTACATAGCCACCGGTCCACCCCATCAGGTACACCGCACCGTCATAACCCATAAAGCTGATCAGGCCCGCCATGGAAATAAACGAGGCCGCCGACATCCAGTCCGCGGCTGTCGCCATACCATTGGCTACCGGGTTAACGCCGCCACCGGCCACATAAAAATCATGGGTTGAGCCGGCACGGGCCCAGAGCGCGATACCGATGTACAGCGCGAAGGTCGCACCGACAATCAGGAAAGTTAGTGTTTGGATATCCATGGTCTGCTCCTATTGGCCGAACTCTTCTTCGAGTGCTTCTTCAAACTCTTCCGGTTCTTCGTGGTCCTCGTGCACGTTGTACTTGCGATCAAGCTGATTCATCTTGAACGCATAGACAACAATCAACGCCAGGAACACATAGATGGAGCCCTGCTGGGCAAACCAGAAACCGAGCTTGAAACCGCCGAGGCGGATTGCATTCAGCTCTTCGACAAACAGGATGCCGCAACCGAAAGAAACCACGAACCAGACGCACAGCAAGGTGAGCATCATGCGCAGGTTTTCTTTCCAGTAGTCATCGGCGTGTTGTTCACTTTCAAAACTCATCGCGAATCTCCACAGTTATTGTTATGGGTTTAGAAGACGTATTTCACTGAGAACTGCATTCGCTGCAGATCGCCACTGTCATCCGCCAGCAGCCCGCTGCCATTCTCAATTTCTTTTTGTGCATATATGTACTCGCCGCCAAGGCTGAGCTTCGGCACCGGTGAATACATCAGGTTTACCTGCGCACTCTGGTAAGCGGTGGGCGTGGTATCGGAGACGAAATCCGGGTTGTCTGCGCTGGTTGCCGACAGCACCAGGTTACTGCGCCACTGGTCGTTCCAGAAATGCCGCAATGCGACAAAACCGCCGTGCTGGTCGATCAGTTCGATATCGCCATCGGCATCGATGATGCCGGCGCGGTAGCTGTTCAGCCCCAGGTAGCGGCCAAGCGCGTTGCCGTAGCTGTACATGAAGCGGATGTCATCGCGGCCGAGCTGCAGTTTGCCCGCCAGGCTGATCGCATAACCGCGGCGGGAATCCTCGGCACCAGTGCCGCTCTCATACGCCAGCTCGCGACTCATGGATGCGGCGGAATAGCTGAGGTTACCGATGCTGTTGTTGTAGCGCAGAACGAAGTCCGGCGTGGCGTTATCGTCGTAGGGGTTCTCCGTGCCGTTGTACAGCGTGGACGCCGGGTTTTCCGCAGCGAACTGTATCTGGCCGCTGCCGATTTTGTGCGAATAGCGCAACTGCGGCTGGCGTTCGAAAATGGTGCCCACCGGGCCGACAAAATCCAGCCCTTCCGGCAGCGCCCCCACATTGAAAAAGGTGGACCAGGCTTGTCCCGCCAGCAGGCTGCGGTTTTCATCGATCTGCCAGTCCACATATGCGTGCCGCACGCGTTGCGCGTAGGAGTTGCTGATCCGCTCATCGCCCTGGCCGCCGGCCATCGCATCAATTTCCAGGTGGGTATTGATCGAGCCGGAACCATACTCCGTGCGGGATTTGATAAACAGTCGCGTCGCCTTGGCATGGGCGTGGTATTTGGTATCACCGCCCTCGCCGCCAATCGGGATGGTGGACGGTACCAGGAAATCCTCACCGATACCGGCTGTGGCCGAGCTGCCATCGGAATACTGGCTGAACGCACTGTCGACTTTCACAAAGCCGCCAATCTGGATATCCGTTTCGCCAAAGGTTTTCTTTTCCGGCTCGGGATCATTGATTTGCGCCGCCTGTGCGAGACGATCCACCTGTGCCTGCAATTCGGCAATGCGCTGCTGCAGTTCCGCAGCGGTTACCGCTTCTCCAGTAGTCGAGGCGCTATCCTGTGCAGCGGCTGCCAACGGCAGTCCACCCATCATCGCTACCAGCGTGATTGCCCCGCTTAGGCCGCGCTTATTTATTGTTATGACCGACATAACGTGTTCCTTTGAAGGTTGGTTGTCGAGTACTGCTGGCGACGATCAAACCCCCTTAAGGCCGAAGTTGGTATTAACCATTGGTCTAAGTCGGCGGTTAACTTCGACCAATGTCTATATGGCCAATGATATTCCTGCCACGATTTCCTGCATTTCGACTTTTGTCTAATACGCCCCGGTTAAACCCCAATGCCAGAATGCGCGCCTGAGAGAAATAAGCACCGAGGGCCTGTAAATGCACCACGAGACCGATCCAAAATCCGCTGTCTATCCCGTTCCCGCGGCCTACGCGAACAAGACCCTGACCAATGAAGAGCAGTACTTCGACCTGTACAACCGCTCGATTGCGGACAATGAGAACTTCTGGCGCGAACAGGCGCAGCGTCTCGACTGGATCAAGCCGTTCACCGAGGTGAAGGATGTCTCTTTTGCCCGCGACGACCTGCATATCCGCTGGTTCGCCGACGGACAGCTGAATGTCGCCGCCAACTGCCTCGACCGGCATCTGGCCGAATACGGAGACACCACCGCAATCCTGTGGGTTGGCGACGAACCCGGTACCTCGCGCAACATCAGTTACCGGGAACTGCACCGGGATGTGTGCCGGTTTGCCAATGGGCTGAAAAAGCTCGGCGTACAGAAAGGGGATGTGGTGACCATCTATATGCCGATGATTCCGGAAGCGGCAGTGGCCATGCTCGCCTGTGCCCGCATTGGTGCAGTGCACTCGGTGGTGTTCGCCGGCTTTTCCCCGGAAGCACTGGCCGGGCGCATGCAGGATGGCAAGTCCCGTATCGTGATTACCGCCAATGCCGGCCGCCGCGGTGGCAAGACCGTACAGTTGAAGCAGAATGTCGACAAGGCAGTGGCCCTGTGCGGCGAGTCGGCCGTGGATCACGTGGTGGTGGTCAACTACACCGGGGACGAAGTCGCGTGGAACCCGGGTATCGACCGCGATTACCGCGATCTCGTATCCGCCCAGGACGACGACTGCCCGGCGGAAGCAATGGATGCGGAGGATCCGCTGTTTATCCTCTACACCTCGGGTTCCACCGGCAAGCCCAAGGGCGTATTGCACACCAGTGGCGGCTACCTCACTTACGCCTCCCTCACCCACGAATACGTATTCGATTACCGCCGCGGCGAGCGCTACTGGTGTGCCGCCGACATCGGCTGGATCACCGGCCACAGCTATATCATTTACGGCCCACTGGCGAATGGCGCCACCACGGTCATGTACGAAGGTGTGCCCAACTATCCCGATGTCACCCGCGTGGCCCAGATCATCGATGACCACGACATCAATATTCTCTACATCGCGCCCACTGCCATCCGCGCACTGATGGCGGAAGGCGACAAGCCGGTGGCCGGTGCCAGCCTGGCGAGCCTGCGTCTGCTCGGCACTGTGGGCGAGCCGATCAACCCTGAAGCCTGGAAGTGGTACCACCGCACCTTCGGACGCGGCCAGTGCCCCATCGTGGATACCTGGTGGCAGACCGAGACCGGCGCCGCCATGCTCACGCCACTGCCCGGCGCGACCGCACTCAAGCCGGGCTCCGCCACCCGCCCCTTCTTCGGTGTGCAACCGGCACTGGTAGACAACGAAGGCAAGTTCCTCGATGGTGCCGCAGAGGGCAACCTGGTGCTTGTGGGCAGCTGGCCGGGGCAGATGCGCACCGTGTTCGGTGACCACCAGCGCTTTATCGATACCTATTTCAGCACCTTCGACAACCTGTATTTCACCGGTGACGGCGCGCGGCGCGATGAGGACGGTTACTACTGGATCACCGGGCGCGTGGACGACGTACTGAACGTATCCGGGCACCGCATGGGCACCGCCGAGCTCGAAAGTGCACTGGTGGCGCACGAGGCCGTCGCCGAGGCGGCAGTGGTCGGTTATCCCCATGACATCAAGGGCCAGGGCATTTACATCTATGTGACCCTGAACAGCGACCAGCAGCCCAGTGAGGAAATGCGCAAAGCCCTGTGTAACTGGCTGCGCGCGGAGATCGGCCCGATCGCGACCCCGGATGTCATCCAGTGGGCACCGGGCCTGCCGAAAACCCGCTCGGGCAAAATCATGCGGCGCATCCTGCGCAAGATTGCCGCGGATGAGTGCGATCAGCTGGGGGATATTTCCACCCTCGCCGACCCCGCCGTGGTCGACAACCTGATCGCCAACCGCGCCGCGGCCACTGTTGCATAGCAACCGTTGACGCGCGGCCCCGGGGCCTGCATCAGGCCTCCGGGGCAATCGCAATGGCTCAAGATCAACAGGCCTTTTTGAAGGCCGGCCTTAAACGCAGTAAAGTCATCCCCGCCTGCGTGGGAAAGGTTTATAAAAATTCATAATAAGAACCGTGGGCAATTTCCATGTACATTGGGAAAACCGCCTTCGACCGGAAGGGATGAATAGCGATGAAAAATCACAACGACCCCGCTCAAGGGGCGCACCAGTTCATTATTGCGGACGATCACCCTCTGTTCCGTGGTGCCCTGCGCCAGTCCATAGCCCAGACCTTTCCGGATGCGGAAATTTTCGAGGCCAGCGACCTGCAGAGCCTGCAGGACTGCGTCGCCGCTCACCCCGACTGCGACCTGTTGCTGCTCGACCTGCACATGCCCGGGGCACACGGCTTCAGCGGTTTGATTTTCCTTGCCGGCCAGTACCCGCAACTGCCGGTCATGGTGGTTTCCGCCAATGAAAAGCCGGAAGTCATGTGCCGCGCCATTGACTATGGCGCCTGCGGGTTCCTGCCCAAGTCCGCCCCGGTGGAGCTGATGAGTGAGGCACTGAAGCAGGTGCTCGGTGGGGAAATCTGGCTGCCGCCGGAAATTGCCGAACGCTACAGTGCCGGCGATATCAGTGACAGTGAAAACGGCGTGGCCGATGTCATCGCCACCCTTACACCACAGCAGTTCCGCGTGGCCACCATGCTGGCCGAAGGACTGCTGAATAAACAGATTGCCTACGAAATGCAGGTGACGGAAGCCACGGTAAAGGCCCACCTGACCGCCCTGTTCCGCAAGCTCGAGGTGAATTCCCGCACCCAGGCGGTACTGGCGCTCAGCAGCCTGGATGTGGAGCAGCCCGGGCAATTCTCAGCACCACAAAGGCCGGCGGTCAAAACAGAACAGCTCAACTGACCCGGTATTGATTTATCCACATAAAAAAAGGCGGTCACACCGCCTTTTTTTATGTGGATAACACGACAAGTTTACGCTTCCGCAATATCGGCAAGCGCCGCTTTCACCCTGTCGCAATAGGCGGGATCCGCCCGGTAAAACTGCTCGAGCATTCGCGCCTGAATCGAGACATCCGCCTGCGACAGGCCTGCAGCAATGTTTTCCACAAGCTGGGTTTGCTGGTCGTCACTCATCAACCGGAACAGCGCGCCGGCCTGGGAGTAATAGTCGTCGCCATCCTGGCTGTAGGGCTTGATCCACGCATCCTGCTCCAGTGGCATTGGCGGTTCCGCCACTTCCGGCACCGGTGCGGGCGCGCCCCGGTCAACGCGGTCATTGGGATAGAAATGCACCTCACTGCCCTGGTTGGGCGCCTTTCCCGAAACCGGGCACATGCCCGCAAACGCGCCGTCGCGCTGATAGTGATTGACTGGACACCGGGGCGCATTCACAGGGATAGTGTTGACGTTGGCCCCCACGCGGTAACGGTGTGCATCCTGGTAAGCAAACAGGCGTGCCTGCAACATCTTGTCGGGTGACGCGCCGATGCCGGGAACGAGATTGCTGGGCGCGAATGCCGCCTGCTCGGTTTCCGCAAAATAGTTATCCACATTGCGGCTCAGCTCCAGCATGCCGATTTCCTGCAAGGGCACTTCCGCGTGCGGCCATACTTTGGTGAGATCAAACGGGTTCACCGAAAGCGATTTCGCCTGAGCCTCGCTCAGCACCTGCAACTTTACGCTCCACCTGGGATAATCTCCGCAGTCGATGGATTCCACCAGATCCTGCTGCGCCCCATGGGCCGGGTAGTTGGCCGCCGCGTCAGCGCGCACGGTCTTGATGCCCTGCTGGGACTTAAGGTGCCATTTCACCCAGAAGCGCTCACCTTCCCTGTTCCAGAAACTCAGGGTGTGCGAACCAAAGCCGTGCATATGGCGGTAGCTCAGTGGAATACCGCGATCCGACATCAAGATGGTCATCTGGTGCAACGACTGTGGATGGTTGGCCCAGAACTCGAACATGGCCGCGGGATCCGGCAGGTTTGTGCGCGGATGTTTTTTCTGCGAGTGCACGAAGTCGGGAAATTTGGCCGGATCATTGAGAAAGAATACCGGGGTATTGTTGCCCACCAGGTCAAAATTGCCCTCTCGGGTGTAGAACTTCACCGCGAAGCCGCGCGGATCCCGCGCGTAATCACTGGAGTCCTGGCCGCCGCCCACGGTGGAAAAGCGCACGAACACCGGGGTTTCACTGCCAGCCGTCTGCAGGAAGTCGGCAATGGTCAGGTGGGAGAGATCCTTGTTGAGGCGGAAGGTACCGTAAGCACCGGTTCCACGGGCATGCACCACCCGCTCGGGAATGCGCTCGCGGTTGAAGTGCGCGAGCTTTTCGAACATGCGGAAGTTGTCAAAGGTGAGCGATCCGCGCTCACCGGCGGAAATACTGGTGTTGTCGTCAGCGACCGGAGCGCCGCTGGAAGTCGTCAACCTGGTAGTTGCCATAATGTTTACCTCTAGACGTTGGCCGTCTTTCGAATTGGCTAACGCGAGGCATTCTTCGGGCGGTCAAAATGTGACCATTGATCCAAGTCAAAATGGCAACCCAAGCGGATTACGCCCGGCAAACTGAACAAAATTCAGACAATAATTTCGGTTCCCGACCTTGCCAACTGCCGCTTCAGGCCGGCACCTTCCGTACCAGCCGCCGAATCAGGTTCCTCAGTGCCGCCGGCTTGACCGGTTTTGGCAGGTAGAACCAGCCCCGCGCCGCCGCCGAATTGCGCACTTCCTCGGAAATATCGGCACTGACCAGTATTCCCGGCACGGCCGCGCCCCAGTGCTCACACAGCCGATCCAGCGCTTCGACCCCGGTGGCGTCCCGATCCAGGTGATAGTCCACAATCGCCAGTTGCGGCGGTTCCGAGTCGACCCAGTTCTCCAGCGCCGCTTCCAGTGATGCGGCAGTCACCACGCGGCACCCCCAGCCTTCCAGCAGACTCTGCATCCCGCGCAGGATGGCAATCTCATTGTCGATACACAGCACAGACACCGCGGACAGATTGCCCCCGCCCGGCAGGCTCTGTGATTGAGTTACCGCGTGGCTCTGGGCCCACCCCAGCGGTACCAAAATACTGAACATGGATCCCCGCCCGGGTATCGATTTCAGGCAAATCCGGTGGCCGAGCAGATCTGCACTGCGCTTGGCAATCGCCAGCCCCAGGCCCAGCCCCTTGTCGGCACTGCGCTCACTGCCCCCAAGGCGCACGAATTCGTCGAAAATCTGTGCCTGCACTTCCTCGGCGATGCCGGGGCCCGTGTCCCACACCTGTATCTCCAGCATCCCGCGGCCGCTGTCGATATCGGCCGCGCGCCGGCGCACGCCAAGTAACACCCGCCCGCGGGAGGTGTAGTGCAGCGCATTGCTGAGGAAATTCTGCAGAATACGGCGCAACAGGTGCCGGTCGCTGAACACCCAGGCGTCGGTGGCAACGTAATCCAGCGACAGTCCGCGCTCGCTGGCAATGACGGAAAACTCCGCATTGAGTCCGTCCAGCAGCTGCCGCAGCGGGAAGTGCTCCCGCTTGGGCGTGAGGTTGCCCGCATCCAGGCGGCTGATTTCCCGCAGGGCACCGATCAACTGCTCCGCCGAGGTCAGGGCGCTGTCGATATAGTGGATATCGTCCCCCATTTCCCGCCAGCTGCCCCGTGCCGCTTTCTGTTGCAGCGAGGCGATAAACAGGCGCGCCGCGTTGATCGGTTGCAGCAGATCGTGGCTGGTGTGGGCGAGGAAGCGGGTTTTGGCGCCGTGCAGCTCGCGGATTTTCGCTTCCACCTCGCCGCGCCGGCGGTTCTCTTCCTGCAGCGCGCGGTTGCTTTCCAGTAACTCTGCGGTGCGCAACTCGACCCGGTCCTCCAGCGTGCGCCGGTTTTCCTCCAGCGCATCCACGGCGGCGCGGTATTCGCTGATATCGGTAAAGGTCGTCACAAACCCGCCGCCGGGCATGGGGGTTCCACGCACTTCCACAATGGCGCCACTGGGCAGGCGTCGCTCAAACCGGTGCGCGCTGCCGTGGCGCAGCAGATCCAGACGCTTCTGTACCTGCACCTCGAGTTCGTCGGGGTCGTCAATCGGGCCATACAGGCCGCGCTCCGCATTGTGGCGGTAGAGGTTGGCCACCGGGCAGCCGATGTAGAGCAGGCGCTCCGGGTAATTGAACAGCTCCAGATAGTGCTGGTTCCAGGCCACCAGGCGCAGGTCCGCATCCACCACACTGATGCCCTGGCTGATGGTTTCCACCGTGGTCTGCAGCAGTTCCTGACTGAAGCGCAGGCGCTGGGAGGTGCTGTCCACCAGCCGCGCGATATCTTCCAGTTGCAGCGGCCGGTTGCTGTGCAACAGTTCCATCACCTGGTGTGCTGCCGCCGAACCCACAATCCCCGCCAGGGTGCGCTCCGCCTCCGCCACCACAAAGCGCGGCGCGGTATCGTCCGGCAACAGCCGCTGCTGGCTGCGCTGCTCGAACCCGTTCCAGATTTCCTCCAGCCGCTGGGCGCCCACAAACGGCTGCAGCAGGATACGCACCTGCCCCATGTGAATGGCTGTCGGCACCAGGTCTGCAGCAGCTTCGGTACTGGTTTGGGCATCCATAAACAGCGCCGCCTGATGGCGATCACTGCTCCGCTGGCGACAACAGAGGGATACAGACACGAACAGCGCCAGGTTGCACACCAGGCTCCAGAAAACACCATGGCTGAGGGAGTCCAGTCCACTCACACCAAACAGTGCCTGTGGGCGCAACCAGTCGACGCCGAAGGCGCCGAGAGTAATCGCCGGGTGCTGCGGGAATATCGCCGGCAGCACCAGACAGTAGCCCCACAGGCCGTAACCGGCAATCAATCCCGCCCAGACTCCGCGCCGGTGCGCGCGGCGCCAGTACAGCGCCCCGACAATCGCCGGCGCCAGCTGCGCGGCGGCGGCAAACGACAACAGGCCGATGGAGGCCAGGGCCTCCATGCCGGTAATCGCCCGGTGCACGCCCCAGCTCATCAGCATCAGCAGCAGGATGCTGACGCGGCGGATCAGGCGTAAATGGTTGCCCAGGGAGATCGCGGAAAGCCGGGTATAGCGCGAGAGGTAAAGCCAGACCGGCGCCACCAGCTCGTTCGAGACCATGACCGCCAGTGTCACCGCCGCCACAATGACCATGCCAGTGGCGGCGGAAAACCCCCCGATGTACGCGAACAGGGTCAGCATGTTGTTGCCACTGCTCAGGGGCAGTGTCAGTACCAGGCTGTCCGGGTCGCTCAACCCCATCGCCGCCAGCGGCTGGCCGGCAAGGGCGATGGGCAGGATCAGGACCGAAAACAGCACCAGATAGCACGGCAACAGCCAGCGCGCGGTTTGCAGGTCGCGCTCGTCCTGGTACTCAACCACGGCCATATGAAACTGGCGCGGCAGGCAGATGATCGCCGCCATCGCCAGCAGGGTCTGGGTGAGGAAGTTGATATCCGGCGTCAGGGACTGCCACTGCCAGTACTCCTTTGGCAGCCCGCTGGTGTCCGTGGCCAGCAACCACAGCGCCAGTGCCGCCACCGCGCCGAACGCAAACAGCTTGACCAGGGACTCCAGCGCAATCGCCGCCACAACCCCGCGGTTGCGCTCGCGCCCCTCCAGGTGCCGGGTACCGAACAGGATCGCGAAAAGCCCCATCAGCAGTGCCGTGGCCAGTGCGGTATCCAGGTTCAGGAAGGTTTCGCTGACGGACTCATTACCGATGGCCTCCCACCCCATGGTAACGGCGCGCAGCTGCAGGGCGATATACGGCAGGCTGCCCACAATGGCGAGCAGCGTGACCAGTGCCGACAATCCACGACTCTTGCCGTAGCGGGAGCCGATAAAGTCGGCCACCGAGGTCACCTTCTGCCGCTCCCCCGCCAGCATCAACTTGCGCAGGAAACCGCTGCCAAAGAGGAACAGTAAAATTGGCCCCAGGTAAATCGGCAGGTAACTCCAGGTATCGCTGACCGCCTGCCCCACCGCACCGAAAAAGGTCCACGAACTGCAGTACACCGCGAGCGTAAGGCCGTAGATCAACGGCCGGTAACGCAGCAACCACTGCTTGCGCTGATCTGCGCGCCAGGCCACAACGAACAGTACGGCAACGTACAGGAGCGCGAAAAACAGCAGCAGCGGTTTACCGATCATGAACAGAAACCTGTTTTTAGTCTCGCGAGCGCGAAATTCTTTTTCCGGGGTCAACCGCTAGTTAACCGGCCCATGGCCGCGAATGCAATTAGCGAAACGTCGCAGCCCTGTCGGAAATGCGGGGGATTGGCCGCCACGCGTTTGACAGCCCCGGGCCCTGAACTAGGCTCATCGGTGGGGTTTGATCCTTTCACAATAATCCAACGAGAACTGCACCATGATCATCGCTACCGACATGCCTGAAGTCAGCAGCTGCGCCGCCATTGAGTGCGCGTACAACACCGACTCTGCCTGTCACGCCCGCGCCATCACCATTGGCGACGGCAAAGACCCGGATTGCGACACCTACTTCAGCAACAGCCATCACACCAAGCGCGCGCGCATCGCCGGCGTCGGCGCCTGCAAGATCACAGACTGCAATCACAATGACGATTACGAGTGCTCTGCGGAAAAAATCGAGCTCGGCTACAGTGGCGACACCGTAAACTGCCTGACCTACGCGCACTGATCCAGCCCCGCTAACCCTTTCCCTTTCGGCCAGCCACGCGACTGTGGCTGGCTCGCAGCGCCCCTTTGCCGCACAATCGCTCGAATACAATCCCGAGCAACCCGATTCCTGCGCCGATGACCACCGCCGAAACGAGCAGCCAGTTTATCCACCAGCACTACGACCTGCCCCTTGAAGGCTTCAGCGGCACGGCACGGCTGCTGGCATTTTCACAGGAACACTACGATGACGGGCTGTTCGCGCACTTCGGTATCACCTTTCCTTCGCAGCTGGCCAGGGCCGTGCGCAAGCGCCGCGCGGAGTTTCTCGCCGGCCGCCGCTGTGCCCAACAGCTGCTGCTGTCGCGGGGTGTCTCCACTGCGGTCAGCGGCCATATCGCCAGCGGGGAAGACCGCTGTCCAGTCTGGCCCCAGGGTATTCACGGGGCCATCAGCCACAGCGACGACCTGGCCATTTGCGCCTTGAGCGCTTACCCCGTTGGCGTCGACTACGAACCCCTGATCGCCCCCGCCAGTGCAGACAACGTTCGCGCCCTGATCATGACGCCCGGGGAAACCCGCCGGGGCCCACCTGCACCACTCACGGATAACCAGTGGCTTACCCTGGTGTTTTCCGCAAAGGAAAGCCTGTTCAAGGCCCTGTATCCGCTGGTGCGGCAATACTTCGACTTCCAGGACGCCGAGGTTCGCGCGCAACACATCGGCGATGACGGTGGCAGCCTGGAGCTGGTGCTGTTGAATGACATAGGTGCTGGCTTTGGCCCACCGCAGACCTTCAGGGGCCACTACCGGGTACTGGGCACAGGCTACCTGACCTGGCTGGAGGTGGTGTGAAGCCACTTGCGGCAAAGTTCAGGAAAAAGGAAGGGGAAAGCAGTAACGGGAAAAGAGGGAAGCTTGGGAAGTTACTGCCGGCGAGAGCCGCCGGCAGTGAAAAGAAGGTTACGGGTTGGCAGCGTCAGTGCACTGCCACACGGGAACCCTTGAGACCGTAATACGCGATGTACAGATAGCACACCACCGGCACCAGGAAGGAAATCTGCAGGCCGGCGGCATCGGCAACCACGCCCTGGATCAGGGGCACCAGCGCGCCACCCACAATCGCCAGGCACAGCACGCCGGACGCCTGTCCTGCCTGCTTGCCCAGCCCCTGCAGCGCCAGGCTGAAAATGGTCGGGAACATGATGGAGTTGCACAGGCCCACCAGCAGGATCGCCCACATGGCCAGGCTGCCGGCACCCACGATGGCCAGCAGCACCAGCAGGATGGCCGCCGCCGCATTACATGCCAGTACCAGCCCCGGGGATACCCGGCTCATCACTACCGCGCCCACAAAGCGGCCGACCATGGCACCGCCCCAGTAGTAGGCGATGTAATGGGCTGCATCGGCTTCTTCCAGACCCGCTACGCTGTCGAGCCCGAGGAAGTTGACCAGGAAGCTGCCTATGGATACTTCAGCGCCGACGTACACGAAAATACCGACGGCCCCCAACACCAGGTGACGATGGGACCAGACGGACTCCCCTTCAGCGGCCACGGCGTCGTCGCCGCGCACATTGATATTCGGCAGTTTGAGCTGGCTGAACACCACCGCCAGGAAGGCCAATACACCGGCCAGAATCAGGTAGGGCACCTTCACCGCGGCGGCTTCGGCCTCCGGGCTCAACGCGTCGGCGCCGACTGTCGCGGCGGAGAGAATCAGTACGCCACCAAAGAGGGGCGCGATGGTTGTACCCAGGGAGTTGAACGCCTGGGTCATGGTCAACCGGCTGGAAGCGGTCTCCGGCTTGCCCAGTGCTGTTACATACGGATTCGCAGACACCTGCAGCAGGGTGATCCCCGAAGCCAGCACGAACAGCGCAGCGAGGAAGACCGGGTAGGAGTGGCTCTCCGCCGCCGGATAGAACAGCACACAACCCGCCGAAGCGACCAGCAGCCCACCGACGATGCCTTTCTGGAAGCCAATCCGCTTGACCAGCGCACCGGCCGGCAGTGACACCAGGAAGTAGGCGCCAAAGAAACAGAACTGAATCAGCATCGCCTGGGTGTAGTTCAGGTCGAATACTTTCTTCAGGTGTGGGATCAGGATGTCATTGAGGCATGTGAGGAAGCCCCACATAAAAAACAGCACGGTAAGTGCTGTCAGCGCAAACCTGAAATTGCCTTCAGCGCCGACCACACTGGTACCGGCTTTGACACCCTTCATAGAAACCTGGATTCCCGCCATAAGTCACCCTTTATGATAGTTATTCACGGCCAAGCGGTTCGGACTTTCACACCGGGATGTAAACCCCACGCGACGGTCTTTCCCCTCATACAAAGCTGCTCAGCACAATACCATGGGCTGCCACCGGCAAAGCGTGCCATTTTCCATCAGCAGGTATCACTTTTTTCCCCAGGAGGTGCCACTTTGCAAAATGGGAAGCCGGGAAAGGATCGGGAAAGCGCCGCGATAGCGTATAAACCGGGGCATCCGACTGACAGGCAACAAAAAGCCCGGCACATGGCCGGGCTTTGGTGTTTGCGCGGGGCTGTTGGGATCAGCCGTTAGGCAGGGTCTTCACACCCATGTTGTACAGGGTGAAGCTGAACAGATCCGCGTACTGCTCAATGGTTTTTGATACCGGGGTACCGGCGCCGTGGCCGGCGTTGGTTTCGATACGGATCAGGGTCGGGGCACTTCCCGCCTGCTTCGCCTGCAGCTCGGCGGCAAACTTGAAGGAATGCGCCGGCACCACGCGGTCGTCGTGATCCGCGGTGGTCACCATGGTCGCCGGGTAGGCGGTGCCTGCCTTCACGTTGTGGACCGGGGAGTAACCCAGCAGGTACTCGAACATTTCCTTGCTCTGCTCGGCGGTACCGTAGTCATAGGCCCAGCCGGCACCGGCAGTGAAGGTGTGGTAGCGCAGCATGTCCATCACGCCCACGGCCGGCAGCGCCACTTTCACCAGATCAGGACGCTGGGTCATGACCGCGCCCACCAACAGGCCGCCGTTGGAGCCGCCGCGAATGGCGAGGTAGTCGCTGGAGGTGTAGCCCTGCTCGATCAGGTACTCACCGGCGGCGATAAAGTCGTCGAACACATTCTGCTTCTGCAGCTTGGTGCCCGCATCGTGCCAGCGCTTGCCGTACTCACCGCCGCCGCGCAGGTTGGGAACCGCATAAACACCACCCTGCTCCAGCCACACCGCATTGGCGATGCTGAAGGACGGGGTCAGGCTGACATTGAAGCCGCCGTAACCATACAGGATGGTCGGGTTCTTGCCATTGAGCTCGATGCCTTTCTTGTAGGTGATCAGCATCGGCACCTTGGTGCCGTCCTTGGAGGTGTAGAACACCTGCTTGGACTCGTAGCCGGCGGGATCAAACTTGGCCCCGGACTCACGGTAGACACTGGACTGCCCCTCTTTCACATCAAACGCGAAGATGGTGGCCGGGGTCTTGTAGTTGGTGAAGGAGTAATACAGGGTCGTGTCTTCGCGCTTGCCATCCAGGGAGCTTGCGCTGCCGGGTCCCGGCAAAGCGATCTCGCGCACCTGCTTGCCACTATAGTCATACTGGTAGACCTTTGACAGGGCATCCACCATGTACTCGGCGAAGATGTAACCACCACCGGTGGAGGCGGTCAGTACGTTCTCGGTCTCACCGATAAAGTCTTTCCAGTTCTCTTCCGCAGGCGCTGCGGCATCAACGGTGACGATCTTTTTGTTCGGTGCATTGCGGTTGGTCACCAGGTACAGGGTGCTGCCCTGGTTGTCGAGCACATAGGTATCGGAGTCGAAGTCATCCAGGATCTGCACCAGCGGCGCATCCGCCTTGCTCAGGTCGCGGATGTAGAGGTCGTTACCGGAGGTGGAGGTCGCACCGGAAATCACCAGATAGCGGTCGTCCTCGGTCACGGTGCCGGAAACATAGCGGCGCTTCTCTTCCGCCTTGCCACCGAAGATCAGTTCGTCAGCCGACTGGGGCTCACCCAGCTTGTGGAAATACAGCTTGTGCTGGTCGGTCTTGGCCGACAGCTCACTGCCTTCCGGCTTGTCGTAACTGGAGTAGTAGAAACCTTCGTTGCCTACCCAGGAAATACCCGAGAATTTCACGTCCACCAGTGGCTCTTCGAGTACCTGCCTGGTCTCGGCATCCATGATGATGATCTTGCGCCAGTCACTGCCGCCCTCGGAAATGGAGTAGGCGACGATGGAGCCGTCTTTGGAGAACTGCAGGCTGGCCAGTGACGTGGTGCCGTCTTCACTGAAGGTATTCGGGTCGAGGAAGACTTCAGCTTCGCCATCGCCCTTCTTGCGCCAGACCACATACTGGTTCTGCAGGCCGTCATTGCGATAGAAGTAGGTGTAATCCCCTTCCTTGAACGGCGAACCGACTTTTTCGTAGTTCCACAGCTGCTCCAGGCGCTGCTTCAGGGTTTCGCGGTAACCGATCTGATCCAGGTAACCAAAAGTCACCGCATTCTGAGCCTTAACCCAGGATTCGGTTTCCGCGCTGCGGTCATCTTCCAGCCAGCGGTACGGATCCGCCACTTCGGTACCAAAGTAGGTATCCACCACGTCATCCTTGCGCGTCGCTGGATAACTCAACGCGGACACGGCAACTTCGGCAACGGCTGTGGGCTCTGCTTCTGCATTCACGCTTTTCTTACTCTCTGGAGATTCGCCCGCACAGGCTGCGAGCACACTTGCCAGTGCAAGCACAGGAACTTTTTTCATCAATTCTTCACTTAGCTGTTTTTATGGACTTTTAGCGATAGTACCACTCCGCCAGACCCAGGCGGTCAGCACTAGCTCACAAGATCACACGGCAAAATTCAACCCTGAATTTTATTGTCTGCCACCTGCCGCATTCACCACATAAACCGCGAAAACACACTAAATATGCAGACATATATCCTGCACCGTTCAGTTTCTGCCGAGGTCGAGCACACCCCGCCAGCCGTTCACCGCATTGCTGCCAGCGAACATAAAAACCATCCCCCGGTATCATCGTGCACGGCGCGGTGGCAAAGGCCAGCATCGCCAGTAAAACCAGAGCGGATAATCGAAGAGGCGGCCTGGCTGTCCCCTGATTGCGGCCGGGTGGTTTACCGCGGCGAACAGGGTCGATTCCGCGCGTCCGGCGACTGCGGCCAAACCGCACTCTGGCGAATGGGGCACAGGCGGAAAACAGGTGAGGGGTGAGAAAAACGGGGAGGAAAGCCCCCCGGCGCCGTAACGCCAGGGGCTGGATTCACGGGAAAACCGTCAGCTGACTTTTTCGCCGTGTGCCTGTTTGTCGGCGTGATAGCTGGAGCGCACCATCGGACCACAGGCAGCGTGCTTGAATCCGATCTGCTCTGCGTAGCGGCGGTACTCCTCGAACTCATCGGGATGCACATAGCGCTGTACCGGCAGGTGCTCCTTACTCGGCTGCAGGTACTGGCCAATGGTGAGCATGTCGATATCGTGCGCGCGCATATCGTCCATCACCTCGAAGATTTCCTCCTTGGTTTCACCCAGTCCCACCATCAGGCCGGACTTGGTCAAAACGTCCGGACGACGCTTCTTGTATTCCTGCAGCAGTTTCAGCGACCACTTGTAGTTGGCACCCGGGCGCGACTCGCGGTACAGGCGCGGCACGGTTTCCAGGTTGTGGTTGAATACATCCGGTGCTTCCGCTTCGAGAATATCCAGTGCCACGTCCATACGACCGCGGAAGTCCGGGGTCAGGATTTCCACCTGCAGGTTCGGCGACAGTTCGCGGGAGCGCTTGATGCACTCGGCAAAATGCTCGGCGCCACCGTCGCGCAGGTCGTCGCGGTCTACGGAAGTGATCACCACGTAGCGCAGGCTCATCGCGGCAATGGCTTCCGCCAGGTGCTGCGGCTCATTCGGATCCAGCGGGTTCGGCTTGCCGTGGCCCACATCGCAGAACGGGCAGCGACGGGTGCAGATTTCACCCATGATCATGAAGGTGGCGGTACCGCCACTGAAGCACTCGCCCAGGTTCGGGCAGCTGGCCTCTTCACACACGGTTGCCAGCTTCTGCGAGCGCAGGATGCTCTTGATGCGCTCCACTTCCTTGGAGGCCTTGACCGAAGGCACCTTTACCCGGATCCAGTCCGGCTTGCGCAGCGTCTGGTCACTGGCAATAACCTTGACCGGGATACGCTCTACCTTGTCACCATCGCGCAGTTTCTCGCCCTGCTGCAGGCGGCGGGTGCGTTTTACCGGGACGATTTCCGGCTTGTCAGCGTCAATTCTTTCAGACATTGGTTGTTCCTGATTCGATGCCGGGCACCGCAAATAGATTCTCGTCAACCGGTTGCCATTGTGCTTCCGGCAATTGCAGAGTGCGCAGCAGCTCCGCTACAAAAATTTCAGCGACCTCGCCCCATGCGGGTACAGGCTGAATCACTTCCGCCATTTGTACCATCTGCATCCCCGCATAACCGCAGGGGTTAATGCGCAGGAAAGGCCCGAGATCCATGTCGATATTGATCGCAATACCGTGGAAACTGCACCCGCGGCGCACCCGCAGGCCGATCGAGGCGATCTTGTTACCCGCGCGCGGCCCATCGGTCAGGTAAACCCCCGGCGCATCCGCCCGCGGCGCTGCGGCGATGCCGAATTTTTCCAGCATCGCCACGGTGGCTTCTTCCAGCGCGGTCACCAGGTCGCGCACGCCGACTTTGGCACGGCGCAGGTCCAGCAAGGGGTAGACCACCAGCTGGCCCGGACCGTGGTAGGTGACCTGGCCACCGCGATCCACCTGAACCACCGGGATATCACCGGTATTCAGTAAATGCTCGGCCTTGCCCGCCTGCCCCTGGGTGAATACCGGGGGATGCTCGACACACCAGATCTGATCCCGGGCCTCTTCGCCGCGGGTGTCGGTGTAATGCGCCATGGCGCGCCAGACGGTTTCGTAGTCCCGACGCCCCAGATTACATATCGCCAGTTCCGGTACAGACATCACAGCACCATGTGGACACGGGGGTGGGCTTTGAGCTCTTCAAACAACGCCTTCAGCTGCGGCTCGCCAGTGGCCAGGATGAAGAACGTCACCGAGGTAAACCGACCATTGCGGCTGGGCGTGTGTTTCATCTTGGCTTCATCCAGCTCCGGTGCATGGCGGCGCATGACTTCCATGACGAACTCGTGCACTTCGTCGTCAGACTCACGCACCACCTTGACCATATAGTCAACACAGGGAAATTCAATCTTGGGAGGCTGCTGCTCTTGGGTCATACCACTCTCACGGGGCCGCAGGTCTGAAATGAAGCCGGGAATCCGGGGTATGCGGCCGGGCGGCGATTATACAGTGATGATCGGGGAGTGGACAGGTAGGAACAGCGGTGGGCGGGGCCCCGGAGCCGGAGAAACCGGATCCGGGGCAACAGTCAGTTATTTGTTCGGTTTACTCGAAGAATCCCATCACGAAACGCTTGATGGCATCCCACATCCGCTTGAAGAAGCCGGCTTCTTCCACGTCTTCTGCGACCACTGCGGCCACATCAGCCACCGTTTCACCATCCAGGGTCACCACCACTTTGCCCACCTGCTGGCCCTTGGCCAGGGGCGCTTTCAGTTCGCCATCGATGATCAGGTCAGCCTTGATGCTGTCTTCGCCGCCGCGCGGGATGGTCACAAACACATCGTTTTTGACCGCTACACCCACGGTATCAGTCTTGCCGCCCCAGACGCGCTCGGTCTGCAGAACATCGTTGCTGCCATACACCTTGTGGGTCTGGTAATAACGGAAACCGTAAGCGAGCAGCTTCTGGGTCTCGGCCGCGCGCTTTTCATCGCTGTCGGTGCCAACAACCACGGAGATCAGGCGCATACCGCGTTTTACCGCAGACGCCACCAGACAGTAACCGGCCTCATCGGTATGACCGGTCTTGATGCCGTCTACCGCCGGGTCGCGCCACAACAGGCGGTTGCGGTTCGGCTGGTTGATACCGTTGAAGCGAAAATACTTTTCGGAGTAAAGCGCGTAGTGATCCGGGTGATCATTGATCAGTGCGCGCGCCAGTTTGCCGAGGTCACGGGCAGTGGTCACGTGGCCCTCTGCCGGCCAGCCTGTCGCATTGACGAAATGGGTATCGTTCATACCCAGCAACTGCGCCTGCTGGTTCATAACTTCGGCAAAGACCTCTTCACTGCCGGAAACGAACTCTGCCAGCGCGATACTCGCGTCGTTGCCGGACTGTACGATCACACCGCGCAGCAGGTCGATCACCGGCACCTTGTCACCCACTTTGACAAACATCTTCGAACCGCCTTTGCGCCAGGCCTTCTCGGAGATATTCACCATATCCTGCTCTTTGATCGCGCCCTTCTCCAGTTCTTCGGAAACGATGTAACTGGTCATCATCTTGGTCAGGCTGGCCGGCGGGATCTGCTTGTCCGCATCGTGCTCTACCAGCACCTGGCCGGTATGGGCGTCAATCAACAGATAGGCTGTGGCCGCCAGTTGCGGCGGTGCAGGAATGAGCGGTTTATCGGCCTGGGCCACGCTGGAACAGACGGTCAGGAGGAGGCAGGCAAATAAGCGTTTGAACATGGGTATCTCTTTATTCCTTGCGTTCAGTTGGTATCAAAAACCCGGCTCCAGCCGGGATGTGCGCAAAAAGGCTTCGGGAGCAGTAGACCTCCGCGCCTTATGACGGTTCAGTCGCATCCGGCGTTATTCGCCGGCGTCGACAACCACCTGGGGCTGGCCAAAGGACTTCTTCTCGATCGATTCCCGCAGCGAAACCAGCGCACGCTGCTGGGCAATGGGCCCAATGCGCACCCGGTAAAGACTCTTACCGCCACTCTCAACCGGACTGACGGATACAGGATAGCCGAATGCAGCGGCCAGTTGGGTGCGAACCTCTTCCGCCTGGGATGCGGAACTGTATGCGCCCACTTGCAGGAAGGTATTGGCCGGCAGTTTAAAGCTGGCGTCCTGCGGCAGCGCCTGTCGCGCGGCGGCGTCCTTTTCGATCGCCAGAGTCTCCGAAGCCGAGGGCAGGGCTGCCGGATCCAGTGCCTCGACCACAACCCGCGCCACGCCCTTATCGATATAGCCGAGCTTTTGCGCGGCAGTGTAACTCAAATCGATGATCCGGCCCGGTACAAAAGGCCCGCGGTCGTTCACGCGCACGATGACACTGCGGCCATTGTCCAGGTTGGTGACCTTGGCGTAGCTCGGCAACGGCAGGGTTTTGTGCGCCGCGGACATGGCGTACATGTTATACACCTCGCCGTTTGCAGTCTTGCGGCCATGGAACTTGGTGCCGTACCAGGAGGCCTGCCCCTTTTCCCGGTAGCCTTTAACGCCCTTCAATATCCGGTATTTGACGCCATTTACCACGTAAGGCGATTTGTTGCCGGCAACCCCAATAGGTTCCCGCACGGGTGTGACTTCCGGAGTGGCCATCATATCCACAGGGACGGCAGGGCCGCTGTCTCGCACCTGGTCAAATGGAACATCACTACCCGCTGATTTGTCACCACCCTGCCCCTTGGGCGAGAGCGGCACCGTGGTACAGGCACTGAGCAGAGCCAGGGTGCATACCGCCCCCAGCGTAGAAATTTTCTTATACATGACTTTCCCCCGGACAGCCCCAAAAAAACGGGCCGCAACCGTGCATTATCTAACCGGACTATTTCGCAGATATCCGGACTATTTTCATGATCAGAGATGAATCAATTCTGAACGCCACAAACCGGTAATCCCCCGGGCGTCAGGAACGCCCCCCGCGGGCCTTGATGATTTCCTGACCCAGTTCGTATACCGCCATGGCGTAGAGGCGGCTGTGGTTGTAGCGGGTAATTACGTAAAAATTGTTCAGGCCAATCCAGTACTGCTTGCCGTTGTCTGTCTCCAGCGAGAACACATTGGCCGGCATGTCTTTCGTCACCTGCGCAGTGGTCGGAAACCCCTTCTCTTCCAGCTGCCCCACCGTCCACTTGGGTTTCAGGTCGTCGTTAACCACCGTCATATCGGCATTCGGGCGCGGCTCGGTAATCACCGCAATCGGCTCGTGCGGCCGCCAGCCGTGCTCCACAAAGTAATTCGCCACACTGCCGATGGCATCTTCGGTATCGGTCCAGATATCAACGCGGCCATCACCGTTAAAATCGACCGCGTAGTGGCGGTAGCTGGACGGCATAAACTGTCCAAAACCCATGGCGCCGGCATAAGAGCCCTTCAGGGAAGTCGGGTCAATTTTTTCGTCCCGGGTCAGCAGCAGGTAATTTTCCAGTTCTTTGGTGAAAAACTTGGCGCGACGGGGGTAATTGAATGCAAGCGTGGACAACGCATCAAGCACCCGGTAACTGCCCATATTGCCACCGTAGCGCGTCTCCACACCAATAATGGCCACAATCAGTTCCGGCGGCACGCCGTATTTTTCCTGGGCCGCTTTCAAAGCTTCCGAATTCTTGTCCCAGAAATCAACACCGCCACTGATGCGGGTATTGCTGAGGAAGATCTTGCGGTATTCATACCAGGGCTTGGCTTTTTCCGCGGGGCGTTTGATCGCCCGCAGAATGGAATCCTTGCGCTTGGCTTCGCGCATCAACAGGGTCAGCTCATCGCGGTTGAAGTTGTGCTCGGCGGCCATGTACTCGACAAAGGCCTGGGCCTGGGCATTCTCTTCGTGGCCCTGCTCCTGTGCGCAGGCACTGAGAACCAGCCCCAATCCTGCCATCAATCCTGTGGTCCACTTCAACGCAACCGCTCCTGTTTTCATAGAGTGCTTTCCAACTGCTGGGGAATTATTCGTTTCAATCTGAAGCTGTGACTGCAAGCGCGCCAAAAAGTGGCACTTCACGGCAATTTAAAACAGCACTCTGCGCTTTTCCGTACTGATGGCCATCAATATCCCGAAACCTGCCATCAGAGTAATGACCGAAGTTCCGCCATGACTGACCAGCGGCAAGGGCACCCCAACAACCGGCAGGAGGCCGGACACCATACCGATATTCACAAAAACATAAACAAAGAATGTCAGGGTAATACTGCCCGCCAGCAAGCGGCCAAACACGCTTTGGGCCATGAGACTAATATAGATGCCCCGCGCGATAATCAATAAATACAGCAACAACAATAGCAATGCGCCGCGCATGCCCCACTCTTCGGCCAATACCGCAATAATGAAATCGGTATGGCTTTCCGGCAGGAAATCCAATTGGGACTGGGTGCCCTGCATGTACCCTTTTCCACTCCAACCGCCGGAACCGATCGCCGCCTTCGACTGGAAGATATTCCAGCCCGCCCCCAGGCGATCCGCATCCGGGTTAAACAGGGTCAAAATGCGCTGCCGCTGGTAGTCCCGCAAGCCCCATTGCCACATCGGCCAGGCCGCTGCCAGCGCCGCCACCACGGCGCTGCCGATCATCTTCCAGCTGAGACCGGAGAGATAAAGCGCAAACAGACCGGAAGCGGCGATCAGGATCGAGGTGCCAAGATCCGGCTGGCGCACAATCAGGGCCGCCGGTACCGCGACAATTACGAGCGCGCCAATGACGGAAAACAGGGACGGCGGTAACGTACGGTTATGCAGATAGGCCGCAACCGATATCGGCACGGCAAGTTTTAACGCTTCCGACGGCTGAAAACGGAAACCGCCGATTTCCAGCCAGCGCTGCGCGCCTTTCGCGCCCACGCCGACAAATAACACCGCCACCAGCAGGCAGCACCCGGCCAGGTAAAACCACGGCGACCAACGGCGATAAAACTCGAGGGGGATCTGCGCGGCGATCAGCATGCCCACAAACGCCAGCCCAAGGAACACCGACTGGCGCTTGACGTAATGGATCTCTTCACCCGAGGCGCTGTACAGAATCACCAGGCCGACACTGGCCAGTACCATCAGCAAAAGCAGCAGTGGCACGTCGATATGCAGGCGGCGGGACAGGCTCGCCGGGCGGCGCAGGCTGCTGCCGGCATCCGGCAACCGGTGCATGTAATCGCGACTAGCCACGGGCAACGGTCTCCTGGGAGTTATTCAGGTTCAACGGCGGGTGCCAGGCGGTGTCTTCCAGCGGGCGCGCCATCCATTCGGCAAAGACTTCCCGGGCCACTGGCGCGGCCACCAGGCCACCGCCCTCGCCGTTTTCCACCAGAACCGACACCGCGATCTGAGGATCGTCGGCCGGCGCGAAAGCCACAAACAGGGCGTGGTCGCGGTGGCGCTCTTTGAGCGCTTCGGAATCGTAACGCTCACCCTGGGCAATACCCACCACCTGTGCGGTACCGGATTTGCCCGCCACTTTGAAATCGAGCCCGGCACCGGCGCGTTTACCGGTACCGTGGGCGCTGTACACCACGGCTTCCATCCCCTTGAACACCAGATCCCAGTATTCAGGCCTGGCTTCAACGTGATGCAGTACTTCCGGCGGCTGCTCCACGCCATCCACAGCCATCACCACCTGGGGACGGAAATGGCTGCCGCGGTTGGCGATGGTGGCGGTCATAACCGCCAGCTGCAGCGGCGTCGCCAGTACAAAGCCCTGCCCGAGCACCGCATTGAGGCTGTCCCCCGGGAACCATGAGGTTCCGCGGGCGCCGCGCTTCCACTCCCGGGACGGAAACAGCCCCGGACGCTCCACGGGCAGGTCGATTCCGGTTTTGTCCCCGAGCCCAAACCGAGTGGCGATGTCGTGCATGCCATCGATATTCCAGCGCGCGGCCATGTCCCAGAAGTACACATCACAGCTCTGCGCCAGCCCCTGGATCAGATCCACATGCTTGCCGTGGCCCCAGCGCTTCCAGTCGCGGTAAATACGTTTATCGTTGGGCAGTTTGAAGAAGCCCGGGTCAGCGACCTTGGTATCCGCAGAGATGACCCCGGCCGCGAGGCCACCGAGTCCCATCATCGGTTTCAGGGTCGAACCCGGCGGGTACTGGCCCTGCAGGGCGCGGTTGAACAGGGGCACATCGAGGGAGTCACTCAGCGCGCGGTAGTCGGCAAAGCTGATGCCGGTCACGAACAGGTTGGGATCAAAGGAGGGCTTGCTGACAAACGCCAGTACACCGCCCGTCTTGACGTCGATGGCAACTACCGAGCCACGGCGGTCGCCCAGGGCATCGGTGGCGACCTGTTGCAGGCGGGTATCCAGGTGCAGGGTCAGCTCTGAGCCCGGCTTGGGGTCGTGCCGCTCGAGTACCTTCAGTACCCGGCCGCGGGCGTTGGTTTCGACGTTTTCAAAACCGACCTCCCCCAGCAGCAGGTCTTCGTAGGAGCGCTCCAGCCCTACCTTGCCAATACTGAGCGTGCCGCGATAGCGGCGCACATCTTCTTCGGTGAACTGCTGCAGTTCCCGGTCATTGATTCGCCCCACGTACCCGACACTGTGGGCAAACAGGTCGCCCTTCGGGTAGTAGCGCACCAGCTCCGCTTCCACCGACACACCCGGCATGCGGTACTCATTGACGCTGATACGCGCAATCTCTTCTTCGCTCAGCCGGTAGCGCAGGGGCACGGGCTCAAACGGCCGGCGACGCGGCAGGCGGCGGTTGAACTTATCCACATCGCTGTCTTCGATCTCGACCAGCTGACCCAGCAGTTCCAGGGTCTCATCGAGGTTTTTCACCCGCTCACGGACGATAGACAGGGTGTAACTGGGGCGGTTGTCGGCCAGCAGCTCGCCGTTGCGGTCGTAAATCAGGCCACGGGTTGGGGGTACGGGGCGAACCTGGATCCGGTTCTGGTCCGATTGGGTACGGTAGCTTTCGTAGTTCACAACCTGCAGGTTGTAGAAACGCACAACCAGTACCCCCATCAGCACCACGACGCCAAGAATGGCCACCAGCATACGATTGCGGAACAGGCGCTGCTCGGTGTGGTGGTCTTTGAAGCGCAGGTTTTCGGACATGAATTCGGTTCGGGCGCAGATCAGGTTAAGGTTGCCGATGTGTCAGGCACATCGTTCGTGGCGTAAAAATAACCACGAAGTGTACACAAGTTTGCGGCGGTACGGAGCACCCCAATGCAGTCAATCCCGCGACGGATTCGTCAATTTCGCAAACACGCGTGAATTGTCAACCGATTGCCAGCAGCAGGTTAGCCGCCACCGCATTTCTGACAAAGGCAGATTCAAAGAGTTCTCGGGACTGTGCCGGAGATTCCCTCAGGGCGATTTACACAAACCCGGCTGTGGGTAACGGCAGCAATGGCAGGGCGCCACGGGGTACTGAACGCCGCAGCGCGTATTATTTGTGGTACGGGTGCCCCGCCAACAGCGTCCACGCACGGTAAAGCTGCTCTGCCAGCAGGACTCGCACAAGTGGGTGCGGCATGGTCAGCGCAGACAGGGACCAGCGCTGACTGGCGCGACTCAGGCAATCCGGTGCCAGGCCATCAGGCCCGCCAATCAGCAGGCTGACGTTGTCCCCGGACATCTGCCAACCGGCGAGCTCCCGGGAGAGCTGCTCGGTACTCCACGACTTCCCCTTCACATCGAGGGCAACCACGTGATCCCGTGGCCCGAGGGCCGCGAGCATGGCTTCGCCTTCTTTCTGGCGGGCTTTCTCCACCAGCGCGGCGGAGTTTTTCTGGCCGCGGTTGCCGAGGGGGATCTCGACCATTTCCAGGGTCAGCTCCCGGGGCAGGCGCTTGGCGTACTCCTGGTACCCCTCCTGCACCCAGGATGGCATCTTGCCGCCGGCGGCGAGTATTCGGATTTTCATCAGCGCACCCGGTTCCGGTTCAACACGATCAGTCCTGGTGCGGGTCGCTGCCGTCCGCGTTTTCGCGGGTATTCGGGGTCATGGACCAGAGTTTTTCCAGGTCGTAGAAGGCGCGGATCTGGGCCTGCATGACATGTATTACCACGTCACCGTAATCCACCAGCACCCATTCGCCAGTGTCCATGCCTTCCACACCGATCGGGCGAATACCGGCCTCTTTGCCATCTTCCACTACGTTGCTGGCCAGGGATTTCACCTGGCGGTTGGAGGTACCGGTACAGATGATGAGGGTTTCCATCACGTCGCTCAGTTCGGAAACATCCAGGGCAACGATGTCCTGTCCCTTGAGGTCTTCCAGTGCGTTTACGGCAATTTCTTTGATATCAGTCATAACACCTTGATCCGGGCCATACCGGCCCGCTAGTTAACTCCGGTAGAGTCGATGAGTTTCAATGTAGTCGAGTACACGTTCCGGCAGCAGATAGCGCGGCGAGCGCCCGCTGCGGATCAGTTCGCGTACCCCGGTGGCGGAGATCGGCAGCAGGGTCTGCTCCCGGATCAGAATCCGCCCGGCAGGCTCGCTGGCGAGCTCTGCCATATCACCGCGATGCTGCGCCACCAGCTCGGCCACCTCCCCTTCACGGGGAATGTGCCAGCCGGGGCGTGTGACCACCACCAGATGAGCGAGGGTCAGCAGCTTTTCCCAGCGGTGCCAGCCCGGCAGGCCGAGCAGGGAGTCCAGTCCCATACAGAAGCTGAGCGAAATCTTGTCGCCCAGCTCACTGCGTAATTCTTCCAGGGTGTCCACGGTATACGTGGCCCCTTCCCGGCGCAGTTCCCGGTCGTCGAGCATCAGCTCCGGGCAGTTTTCCAGTGCCAGCGCCAGCATGTCGTGGCGGTCAGCCGCACTGACCTCGGGTTCCCCCCGGTGTGCCGGCTGGTGTGAGGGCAGCAGGCGCATTTCGTCGAACCCGAGCACTTCCTTCAGCTCCAGCGCCATACGCAGGTGGCCGAAGTGAACCGGGTTAAAGGTTCCGCCGAACAGGGCGATGGTTTTCATTTTCTGAGCCACTTGGCCCTCTGTTCTGTTGGATCAGACGCGAAAATTTTGGCTTCCCAGTGCCGGGGAGCATTCGCGCCAATTTCCACCGTCCCAATTCGTGTCAAGCTAACGAGCACCACATGACTTTCCGCGCAGGTGCTGATACCGGGTGCGGCTTTGTGAGACCGTCTGCGGCCAGGACGGCCGCAGCCGAGCCCCCATGGATGGGTTCACGGCGTGTCTTACAAAGCCGCACCCGGTAGCAGTACCGCCACCAAACTCCATAAAAAACGAGCTCTAGTATCACTAGAAATCCGTTATTCCCGGATTTGCCCATCCCCAAACACAATCCACTTCTGGGAAGTCAGCCCTTCCAGCCCCACCGGGCCGCGGGCGTGAATTTTGTCGGTACTGATGCCGATCTCGGCACCCAGTCCATATTCAAAGCCGTCCGCAAAACGGGTCGAGGCGTTCACCATCACCGAGCTCGAATCCACTTCGGCGAGGAAACGCCGCGCGCGGGTGTAGTCTTCGGTCACGATGGACTCGGTGTGCCCCGAGCTGTACTGGGCAATGTGATCCATCGCCCCGTCCATATCCGCGACTACGCGGATGGACAGCACCGGCGCCAGGTATTCCGTGGCCCAGTCTTCCTCAGTGGCCGCCAGAGCCTGGGGCAGGATTGCCCGGGTCTTGTCACAGCCCCGCAGTTCCACGCCTTTTTCAGCATAGGCCGCCGCCAGCTTCGGCAGAAACTCCGCCGCTACCGCTTCGGCCACCAGCAGGGTTTCCATCGCATTGCACACCCCATAGCGATGGGTTTTTGCATTCAGTGCGATATCAAATGCCTTCTTCGGATCCGCACGGTCATCCAGGTACACGTGACAGATGCCGTCGAGGTGCTTGATCACCGGCACCCGCGCCTCGCGGCTGATGCGCTCGATCAGGCCCTTGCCGCCGCGCGGCACGATCACATCGACATATTCCGGCATCGCGATCAGCGCGCCGACCGCGGCGCGATCCGTGGTATCCACCACCTGCACTGCAGTTTCCGGCAAACCGGCTTTGTTCAGCCCCGCGGCAATACAGGCAGCAATGGCACCGTTAGAATGCAGCGCTTCGCTGCCGCCGCGCAAAATGGTCGCGTTGCCCGATTTCAGACACAGGCTCGCCGCGTCGATGGTCACGTTCGGACGCGACTCGTAAATAATGCCCACCACACCCAGGGGTACGCGCATCTTGCCCAGCTGTATGCCGCTCGGGCGGTATTTGAGGTCGGAGATTTCTCCCACCGGGTCCGGCAGCTCGGCAATCTGGTTCAGGCCTTCGATCATGCCGTCGATGCGCGCATTGTTCAGCTCCAGGCGATCCAGCAGCGCGGCATCCAGGCCATTGTCGCGGCCATTCTGCATGTCTTTGGCATTGGCCGCGGCCAGCTCGTCACGGCGGGCATCCAGCTCCGCGGCGATGGCCTTCAGCGCCCGGTTCTTGGTTGCGGTATCGGCACGTGCCATCAGGCGTGCAGCGGCGCGCGCGGCGCGACCCATTTCCTGCACTCTGGCGATGGTGCTCTCTGCGTTCACTTCCTGCCTGGCGGCGGGCGCACTGGTACTGCTCACGAACTCTCTCCTTGAAAACCCTAGAAGGCAAAACCTCTGCCTGGAACCCCTGAAGGCGACCCGAAATTTCGGGCCGCGCAGTATACATTAAGCGGACGCGGAGATTGCCCCTAATGGGCAGAATTTCGCCCATGTCCACTGAGTTTTTGGTGCAAATAGGCGATTCCCAGCAGCGCCAGCCCCAGCCCCATGAACGAAGCCACCCGCAGCAAGCCCTCCAGCCCGGACATATCCACAAGAAACAGCTTCACGATCACCAGCGCCAGCACCGCCATGCCCCCCTGGTAACAGCTGCGCCACCCGCGCCAGCTGCCGAGCAGGATGGCCGCGACCGCCAGCAGCAGCCAGACCACGGAATAGGTATACAACTCGCCGGTCAGCGCCGGCTGGCTGATGCGGATATTGCCCTGCCAGAGGTGCCGGATCTCCAGAGACACCCAGACAAAACCGGCCGCGGACGCCAGCAGCGCCGCCGCCCTGCGCACCGCCGGCAGATAATAGCGGCTGGCCAGGAATGCCAGTAACGCCGGCCCGGCAAAGGCCGGCAACAGCAGGTTCCACAGCGGCCGTTCGCTGACGGCCCGCCAGGCCCAGCCATCGCTGTCGGCCACCGCCACCAGCATGCGCACATAGGTTGCCAGGGCAACAAACATCAGCACGCGGCCATAGACGTCGTACCAGCGGGCAAAACTGCCACTGACCAGGCTCTTGCGGTAATAGACCATCCCCAGCCCTGCAAACAGCCATACATTGACCACCGCCTCCCTGAAGCTGAACTCCGCCGCAAACGCGTTGCCGTCGTACAGCCAGTAACGGCACTCCGCCCACAGCGCCAACACCGTCAGGTGCAGGGCGGTCGCCTCCGCCCAGCGCCCCAGGTTCACATAGGCCGAACCAGACACCGGCAACAGCAGCCGCGCCGCCAGCCAGGCACAGAGGGCCGAGCCACCGTAAGTCCACAGCGACCAGTGCGTACCCGGGGCGTAAGAGAGCAGCCAGGGATTCAGGGAGAGCCGAATCACCACCAGCAGCAATATGCCCTTCAGCAACCAGCCCAGCCCCGGAACCTCAAAGCGGCGGATTATCCACGCCAGCGATACCGCCTGCAGCGCCAGCGCCAGCGTCAGGCTTGCCTGCTCCAGCCACAGGCAGGCGGCCACGCAGTAGCCAAAATGGCCGGCCGCGAACAGCCACACCACCGCCGCCCTGGGCCAGGATTTACCCACACCGAGACTCCCCAGATACAGGTACACCGCGCCCAGAATCGCCGCAAGCAGAACCCACAGATACTGCGTTAGGTAATCGCCGGCCAGCAGATAGCCAAGTATCAGGGACAACAGAGGTGCCAGCACCGCCAGCGACGCCCACCAGTAACGCGCCTGTCCGTTGCGCAAATTGACCAGAGACAGTGCGGAAAACATGGCAGTGGTAGCCAGCAGGTACAGCAGAAACCCGCCCTGCTGCTCTGCCGGCCAGGGAATCAGTCGGAGTGAACTGCCTACCTGCCCGGGATCAGTGGCCACGCCATCCAGCCGACACACCAGCCAAACCGCACACTGCCCCAGCAGCAGCGCCCACGGCAGTGGTGCCAGCGCCGGGCGCGCGCGCGCCGCGAGCAGCAGAACCACCGCCAGCGGGCTCCACTGCCACAATGCATCGGGCGAAAAGCCCTGCTTGAGGATCGACAGGCACTGTGCCGCCACCACCGCCAGCAGGCTCGGCAGCAGCAGCGCCTCCCCAGCCGCAACTGAGGTTTCCCCTGCGCCGACCGCGGAGCCCCTGCGCAATAGCCAGTCCCGGGAAATGACTGCGAGCAGCAGGTAGGCGAGCACCGCCAGATAGAGCCCTCGCCAGCCATCCGCCTGATGCCCGACCAGGGAAACCAGCCACCAGCCCAGGGCGCCGGCCAGCAAACCCAACCAGAGCCAGGTGCGGTAGACGTAACGCAGCAACAGCAGCACGGAAACCGAAATGATCAGCGCGTACAGCATCGCCGCCAGCACATTGCCACTGCCGGTCGACACCAGTGCAGGCACCGAATAGGCGCCAATCATCCCGATCGCAGCCAGCACCGGCCCGTGCAGGCGCGCCATCCACATGGTGACGACGGCCACACCCGCCAGCCATGCAAAGGCCAGCCCGGGGGAAAACAATTGATAGAGATGCACCGCAGACAGGATGGCGGCAAAGGCGGTAATGGCACCGCCACCGGCGAGCGCGGCAAATGCCGGGTGGCTGCCGCCGGTTTTACGACGCAGGTATTCCGAGACCAGGTACAGCACCGCGGCCGTCACCAGCCCCATGGCCACCCGTACCCGCGGCCCGAGCAACCCCTGCTCGATGCCGTAGCGGGCCAGGAAAATTCCCGCCAGCGCAACACAGCCACCCCCGAGCCAGACCATCCAGTTGTCACGGATATGCGACCACAGCGGAGATACCGGTGATTTCACCCGGCCGCCAGCGGGTGCTGCCCCCCGCGCGATCACAGGCCGGGGCTTGGGCACACTGCCCTGCGCCGGCGGGATCGGGGCAGGGCCTGCCGGCACTGCCGCCACGGGCTCGGAAGCCGACTGGATCGGCGGCTCCCTACCGGAAGCACCCGCCCCCGCTGCCGCAGGCTGAGAAGAGCCGCTGCCGGAAAGATCCGCGCGCAATTGCTGCACCTCAGTGCGCAGGCGCCGCACCTCGAAGTAGGAAACCAGTCCGAGCAGCGATCCGCAGATCACCATTAGCAGCAGTAAAAGTCCGAAAACCAAGAAACCGTCCATGTCATCCCCAAAAATTCCCGCCGCTTACCGGCGGAACCTGAGCAGTAAAATTATTCGATCAACCAGGCGCTACTGTTTGGCCCAGCGATCCAGGTTGTCCGCAATATGCGCCAGTCGCTCGAGCGGATCCTGGCTGGCAAGCAATTCAATCCGCGCGGCATCGTCCAGCGGCAGCAGCTGCGCCAGCTGCCACGACAGCGCTTCAGCGGAGTCCACCGGGGCAAACTTCAGCGCCAGCATCGCCGCGTGCTGTTTCAGTTCATTCAGCACCGCCAGCAGGCCATCGCAATGCTCCGGGATCGGGTGGGAGTCCTCCTCATCGAGCCACTCCACCTCCGCCATGCGCAGGCCGTCCTCCTCCAAAAAGGTATCCAGAATGCGAAAGCGTGACGTCCCGGCCACATCGATATGCAGCAGGCCCTCCTCGCCCTGGCTCCAGTCAACAATGCGCACGTACAGGCCGAGCGGCCAGACATCCGCAGGCCCCACCTCGCGGCCACTGCGGATCAGCGCGACACCGAAACCGGTATCCGATTTGAGCGACTCCGTCACCAGGCGCAGGTAGCGCTGCTCGAAAATACGCAGCGGCAGGGTTACGCCGGGGAACAGCGCCATATTCAGGGGAAATAGCGGGATAAGAGACAAAGTAACCGTCCAACAATGCACAGATAAGCGACAAAGATACCACTGTGTTTACCCCGCCAAGGATAACGTCACTCCGATAAAACAAAAACTCGCGCCAGCTGTTCTAGACTTCTAACTAATGCAGAGTGCGGATGTGCAGCGAGAGGTATTGCTATGCGCTGGCGTAAAGGTCGTAGAAGCTCCAATGTCGAAGACCGTCGCGGCGAGGCATCCCCCGGCGGTGGCCTGGGCGGTCTCGGCAACCTTCTGGCCATAGCGCCCTTCCTGCTGCGCAGCAAGCGCGGCTGGCTGATACTCCTGGTCCTGGGTGCGCTCTACTATTTCGGCAGTAACATGTTCAGCGGCACCACCCACACCGGGCCACCGACTGTTGGCCCTGATGGGCAGGTACAGCCGTCGGACGCCGCCAGCGATGAGCTGGCGCAATTTGTCGCGGTGGTACTGGCCGATACCGAAGATACCTGGGGCAAGCTGTTCCAGCAGGCCGGTTCCCAATACACCACGCCAAAGCTGGTGCTGTACAACGATGCCGTGCGCTCCGCCTGCGGACTCAGTTCAGCCGCGGTGGGTCCCTTTTACTGCCCCGGTGACCAGAAGGTGTACCTCGATCTGGGCTTCCTGAATGAATTGAAAAAACTCGGCGCGCCCGGCGACTTTGCCTTCGCCTATGTGATCGCCCACGAAGTCGGGCACCACGTACAGAACCTGATGGGCACCTCCGACAAAGTGCAGCGCGCGCGGATGCAAGCGGACAAGGTCACCGCCAACCGGTTGTCGGTGATGCTGGAGTTGCAGGCCGACTGCTTCGCTGGCGTCTGGGCGTTTTACGCTCACCGCGATCGCAATATGCTGGAGCCCGGTGATATCGAGGAAGGATTGCGGGCGGCCGCTGCGGTGGGCGACGACCATCTCCTGCGCCGCTCCGGCCGTGCGGTCTCCCCCGACGCTTTTACCCACGGCAGTGCCGAACAAAGGGCTTACTGGTTCCAGCGCGGCTTTACCAGCGGTGATGTGAATCAGTGCAATACTTTTGCAGCACTGTCGGGTCAATAAACTGGCCTAGCGGCGTCTTAGCCACTAAGCTGTGCCGCACGTAAATGAATTAACCAGGGAGAATCCCGTGCCAAGAGCAACAGCCCGACACATTCTTGTTGAGAGTGAAGCCCAGTGTGAAGATCTGAAAAAGCAGATCGAAGGCGGCGCCGATTTCGGCAAAATTGCCCAGCAGTATTCCAAGTGCCCTTCCGGCCGCAACGGCGGCGACCTGGGCGAATTCGGCCAGGGCCAGATGGTTCCGGAATTCGACAAAGTCGTATTCAACGGTGAACTGAACAAGGTACACGGCCCGGTGAAAACCCAGTTCGGTTATCACCTGCTGGAAGTGACCAGCCGCACCAACTGATCCCCTCCTTTTTTCGGCCACCCCGCCGCTTCTGTTTTGATGTAGGTTGGGTGGCGGCAAACCACCCGGTGAAGCATTTCGAAAACGCTGTGAATACATCCCTGTAAGCTCCGGCGGCGACGTCCTGTCGCCGACGGTTTCGAAATACTTCACCGGGTGATTTGCCTTCGCGTCTCAGTTCAGCACTTCGTTCGCAAAGCTTATTAAACTAGCAATTAGAACCACTTAAACTCGAAGCGAAGGTGCCGATACACGGTACTGTCAGGGCGTTATAAAGCCGTTAGATAGGATTGCGACGCACCTGCCAGGTCACCGGCCGTGCGTAATCGTCCACCTTGTTTTCCACCCCCAGCAACATTGCAAACAGTGCCATACGCACCAGCAGGCCGTTGTCAGTCTGGCGGAAAATGGCAAGGCTCGGGTGTTCATTGAGATCCGGATCCAGCTCATTGGCTTCGGCGCGGGAGTCACGCGGCAGCGGGTGCATAATCACGGTGTTGGGTTCCGCATGGCGGGTGAAGATATCGCGGTTCAGGCGGAAGCGACCGCGGTAGCGATCCGCCTCTTCCTGGGAGGCGAAGCGCTCTTCCTGGATGCGGGTGGAATAAACGATATCCACATGCTTGATCGACTGCTCCAGCTGATCGGAAATCGTCACCTGGTGGCCAGCCTCACGCAGTTGCTCGACCACCTTCTCCGGCATCGCCAGCTCTTCCGGAGACACAAACACCAGCTGCACCTTCTTGAACAGGCACAGCAGCTTGCACAGCGAGTGCACCGTGCGGCCGTATTTCAGGTCGCCGATCATCGCGATGCGGAAATCGTCCAGCGAGCGGCCCTTGCCTTCCAGCTCCTTGCGGATGGTATACAAGTCCAGCAGCGCCTGGGTCGGGTGCTCGTTGGCGCCATCGCCACCGTTCACCACCGGTACCCGGCTCGCCGCCGCAAACTCCGCCACCGAACCCGCCTGCGGGTGGCGCATACAGATCACATCCGAATAACCGGACAGTACCCGAGCGGTGTCATAAAGGGATTCGCCCTTGGCCATGGCGCTGGCGGAGATACCCACCGTTTCGCGCACCGTGCCACCCAGCAGGTTAAAGGCACAGCCGAAACTCACCCGGGTGCGGGTGCTGGGCTCCAGGAACATATTGCCGAGGATGGCCCCCTCGAGCACGCGGGTTACTTTCTCCCGGCGGGCGTAGGGAACCATGGTGTCTGCCACAGAAAAGATGCGGTCGATATCACCGCGATCAAACTGGCTGACGGAAAGAATGTTGGCGCCAATAAAATCCATTGCTGCTCCACGTTAAGCACTGTTTGCGCCGGGATCACCGGCGGCTTTACCGGGCGCGTATTCTACGCGGGAGCCGGCCCATGGAACAGAACATTAGAGTCACCGAACCCAACTTACATGGGCCCTCTTACAGGAGCCCACTTTCAGGAGCCCACTTTCAGGAGCCTGCTGGCAGGCTCCCACCCAGCTGACATCAGACCAGCAGCGCGTCGCCCCAGGCCTCCAGCTGATCGAGCAACTCACTGCGCTCCGGGAACTCCTCCCGCAGGCGCGCGATCTCCTCGAAGTAGGCTTCCATGGTGATACTCGCGCCGAACGCCGGATCCGTCAGGCGCTGGTAGCGCCAGGCCTCCCAGCGCGCCTGCTCCACCTCACTGAGGGTCTCCGGATAATTTCTCGCCCGCAGGCGAAAGAGTAGTTCCGGCAGGCGCGAATCGGAAAACGGAACCTCGCCCGCCAGTGCCTCCGGGCCGCGACTGGCCAGCGCCCGGTGCAGCTGGCGACACAGGTCGCGATCCGCATCGTTCATGAAACCGTCGTACAGCCGCGCTTCCACATCCCGCGCCGGGAATTCGCCGTCGAGAAACACCTGGTGCAGCTTCTGCGTAAGATCCAGATCGCGCAGGCGCTGCCAGCTAGCCACGCAGGCCGCCTTGTCGATCCCCAGCTCCGCCGCCCGCTTGTCGTCCAGCATCTTCGCCGGCGCCAGCACCGGGCAGCGGTTCATGTGGATAAGTTTCAGGCCCGCCGGCAATTCGCCTTCACCCAGCTTGTCGCGGGCGGTATACAGGCGCTCGCGCAGGGCATCCGGATCCAGGTCAATAATCGGCTGCGGATCCATGGCCAGATTGGCGCAGATCACCGCGTTGCGGTTAACCGGGTGCATGGCCAGCGGCAGCACATAGGTGAGATGCCCCTGGGCCGCCGACACCTTGCCGGATACGTGCAGCAGCGGCTGGCGGGCGTGGGGGTCGAGCAGCTTGGCCACTTCCTGCTTGCGGCGCAGGTTGTACACATACTCGTACAGGCGGGGCTGCTTCTCCCGGATCAGTTTCGCCATATCGATGGTGGCACGCACATCCGACAACGCATCGTGGGCGCCCTCGTGGCTGATGCCGTTGGCCGCCGTGAGCTCTTCCAGGCGGAAAGACGGCACGCGCTCACCATTGGCGGCGACCCGCTGCGGCCACTGGATGCCTTCCGGGCGCAGCGCGTAAGTCAGGCGCACCATGTCGATAATGTCCCAGCGGCTATTGCCCGAGCGCCACTCGCGCTCATAGGGGTCGAGCAGGTTGCGGTACAGGGTGTGGCGGGTGACCTCATCATCGAAACGCAGGCTGTTGTAGCCCACGCCGCAGGTACCCGGAGCGCCCAGCTCGTCGAGAATGCGGCGGATAAAATCGATCTCCGGCACACCCTCCGCCAGTGCAGTTTGCGGGGCCAGCCCGGTCACCAGGCTCGCCATCGGCTGCGGCAGGCAGTCGCTGGCCGGCTTGCTGTAAATCATCAGCGGTTCGCCGATGATGTTCAGGTCTTCATCCGTGCGGATGCCGGCAAACTGGGAGGGCTTGTCCGCGCCGGGATCCGTACCCCAGGTTTCGTAGTCGTGCCAGTAAAGTGTGGTTGCCATGGAGCCTCCGTGAAGTTTGGGGCACATGGTAACGCAATTGGCGCACAGGCTTCGCGGGCATCAATTTCATTGTGGAGGGATTTCGTATAGATTCCCGGCCCCTCAGCCAGCAAGTTATCCACATTCGACGTCGGCTGAACCGCCTTTGGGACCAAGATACCAACAAAAGGAATACCACCTTGAAAAAGCTTGCCTGCGCCATGCTGCTTTTACTGTCGCCCTTTGCGACCGCCTATGACAGTGCTTACAGCCCTTTCTACCTCAAGTTTGGCTACGGCAGCGTCGATCCGGACATCCACGAACTCGACGAGTACGATTACGAGCAGCCTGCGGGCTACAGCCTGATGCTGGGTTACCAGGCCAGCCCGTTCCTCGCACTCGAGGGTGGTTACGTCAACCTCGGCGAGATCACCGAGTCCTATATTGAGCCCTACGGCTACGGCACCCCCGGATACGATTACTACTTTGAGGAAGGTGTCTACGAGTCCGGCGCCGGTATTTCCGCCAGCTCCCTGGCCATCGGCGTGGTACTTTCAACCGACGTCTACAGCGGCTTCACCGCCGGCGTGAGATTCGGTTACCACCTGTGGGACGTAGAGGCTGACGCCTATGAAATCGACGAGTGGACCGAGTACTTCTGGAACAGCGCCATTGGCGCTTACGAGGCCTATGACTACGGTAACGAAGCCGGACTCAGCGAAACCGTGGACGGCAACGACCCTTACTACGGTGTGACCCTGGGTCTCGGTGCCGGCAACTGGATGTTCAGCGCCGACTACACCGTATACAACATGGAAGACACCGCCCCCGCCCTGGGCAGCATCTCAGTCGGTTTCCGCTTCTGATTTTTCAGGGCAGGCCAGCCGCGGATCCGCGGCTTACCACGCCTGCCCGGTCAATCCCGCAGGCCCGGGTTCCAGAACCCGGGTTCGCGCGCCGGTTGCAATGCCCCCAGCGCACATTAAAATCCCGCCTTCTCTATTATTCCTCCAGTGATTTTCTCCCCGGACGATTCTTACTCTATGAACATTCGCCAACAGCTGAACGACATCTTCCAGGCCGCCATGATTGCCGCCGGTATCCCCGCAGAGTGCAGCCCCGCAGTGGCCCCGGCCAAGAAGGCCGGTTTTGGTGACTACCAGGCCAACGGCGCCATGGCAGCCGCCAAGAAAGTGGGCAGCAACCCACGCGAACTGGCAGCGAAGATCGTCGATAACCTGGATAAGGGCGAGATCATCGAGAAAGTGGAAATTGCTGGCCCCGGCTTTATCAACATTCATCTGAACAACGCCTGGCTGGGCAAAACCCTGGTGGCAGCCCGTGCCGATGAACACCTGAATATCGATAAGGTAGCCGAGCCCCAGACCGTGGTGCTGGACTACTCCGCCCCCAACCTCGCCAAAGAAATGCACGTAGGCCACCTGCGTTCCACCATTATCGGCGACGCGCTGGCCCGGCTGCTGGAGTTCCAGGGCCACAAAGTGATCCGCCAGAATCATATGGGCGACTGGGGTACCCAGTTCGGCATGCTGCTGGCACACCTGTCAGACAAGCTGAAAAGCGACGATGCCGAGGTCGCCCTGTCGGATCTGGAGCAGTTCTACCGCGAAGCCAAGATTCGCTTCGACGAGGAAGAAGGTTTCGCCGACCGTGCCCGCGAATATGTGGTGAAGCTGCAAGGCGGTGACGCCGAGTGCCTGAAACTGTGGCAACAGTTTATCGACATCTCCATCAGCCACAGCGAAGAGATCTATGAAAAGCTGAACGTCACCCTGACACGCAGCGACGTCTACGGCGAGAGTCGCTATAACGACGACCTGCCGGTACTGGTGCAGGAACTGCTCGATCGCGGAATCGCGGTGGAAGACCAGGGCGCGATCGTAGTCTTCCTGGAGGAAATGGCAGACAAAGAGGGCAATCCCAGCCCGATGATCATCCGCAAGAAAGGCGGTGGCTACCTCTACGCCACCACCGACCTGGCCGCGATCCGCTATCGCGCCAACCAGCTGAAGGCAGACCGCATCCTGATCGTGGTGGATGCGCGCCAGTCCCTGCACCTGCAACAGGCCTTTACCGCCGCGCGCAAAGCCAGCTTCCTGCCGGAATCAGTGACACTGGAGCACTGCGCCTTCGGCACCATGATGGGTGAAGACGGCAAGCCGTTCAAAACCCGCACCGGCGGTACCGTGAAACTGGCGGCACTGCTGGACGAAGCGGTTGAGCGCGCCACTGCCCTGGTCGCGGCAAAGAACCCGGAACTGAGCCCGGAACAGCAGGCCGAGATTGGCCGCGTGGTGGGTATCGGTGCAGTGAAATACGCGGATCTGAGCAAGACCCGCACCAACGATTACGTGTTCAACTGGGATTCGATGCTGGCCTTCGAAGGCAACACCGCCCCCTACCTGCAATACGCCTACACCCGCGTGCGCAGCATCTTCCGTCGCGCAGGCATCGCCCCGTCCGAACTCACCGGTGCGATTGAACTCGGCACCGACGCCGAGCGCGCCCTGGCGATCAAGCTCAACCAGTTTGGCGAAGTACTGGATCAGGTGGCGAAGGACACCTTCCCGCACGTGCTGTGTACTTACCTGTATGAGCTGGCCAGCGCCTACATGGCCTTCTACGAAGCCTGCCCGGTGTTGAAGGAAGGTGTCACAGAAGCGCAGAAGCAGAGCCGCCTGCAGCTGTGCGACGTGGTCGCACGCACGATTGCCACCGGCCTCGACCTGCTTGGCATTGAAGTGCTGGAGCAGATGTAACCCCGCCATGCGCGTACTCGTCACCGGCGCCTCCGGCCTGCTGGGCCGCAGTGTTCTCGCCCGCCTGCAACAGCAGGCCGACATCCAGGCCACCGGCACGGCATTCAGCCGCGCCGGTGACCAGCTCATCGCCCTGAACCTGACCGATGCCGACCAGGTGCAAAGGGTACTGGATCAGGTGCGACCGGAAGTGGTTATCCACTGCGCCGCGGAGCGCTGGCCAGATCGCTGCGCCCAACAGCCGGAAAGCGCCTGGCAACTGAATGTGGACAGCACCCGTGCACTCGCAGAAGCCTGCGCTACTCGCGGTGCACAGCTGGCCTACATTTCTACGGATTACGTATTTGACGGCCAAAATGCGCCCTACCGGCACGATGCCCCCACCAATCCGTTGAACTTTTACGGTCGCAGCAAGCTCGCCGGCGAGCAGGTGGTTCTCGAGAGCGGCAACCACTGGGTGCTGCGCCTGCCCTGGCTGTTCGGCCCCACGGCAAACCTGCAGGAATCCGGCATCACGGCGCTGCTGGATATCGTCGCGGATAAAACCCCGGTCAAAATCGACGACTGGGCTATCCGCTTTCCCACCAGCGTGGAAGAAGTGGCCGATGTCATACATCAATGCCTGGCGCGCATCGCTGCCGGCAGCGCGTTTGATGGTATTTACCAGTGGAGTGGCAGCAAGGCGACAACCCGCTACCAGCTCGCTTTGATGGTGGCGGATATCGCCGGTGTGAGCAGCGATCACATCCAGCCAGACAGCAACCCGGTCATGGCCGAGCCGCGTCCCTACAACTGCCAGCTGGACACCTCACGGCTGCGCGATCAGGGGATCACTGCCGATGAGCCTCTTCGCACACAACTGGCACGCACCCTGGCACCATTCCTCTAACCTCCTGAAAGGGCGTGGATCCGGTGACGGGGCGCACCAGCAAGGCGGGTCGAGCGCACGGCAAAACATCGCCAGGGACAGATGACCACTGCGCTGAGATAGAGTATGGGAAAGGGGGCGGCGGGCCTCAGCTCGCCAGAGAAGCCCCTGGGAAGGGCGAGCGACCGGTGTCGTAAAACCAGAATCGTAAACTCACGTGCACAACGCCAGGCGCGAAACATAAGTCGAGCGAATTGATCGCGCAATCAAAGCGGAACTCCGGTCAGCCGGCTTCCCCTGCCAGCGCCTGCTGTACCACCTGTTGCGCCATAGCCATATCGGAATCCCCGATCAGCCAAAGCTCGGAGTGCCAGTCCATGGGATTGCCATCGGGCTGCAGGGATTCCACCCGGGTTTGCTGGGTGAGCACGGAGTAACCGGCGGATTCCAGCAGATTACGCAGGTAACTCCCCAGTAACTGATCGCTCGTTGAATAAATTTTTCTCGCCATACTGCGACTGTTCATTGCTTCCATGCCGGCTTGTGGCCGACGTTCCTTACACTGGCTCCGGAGAGTTCGGTATCGCAAGCATTTGCGGTACCCCCCAAAGCCACCCTCTGACTTCCGCCACCACATTGGATGGGTCACATCCGCTGCAGGCAATTTCGGAAGAAGGTAACTTTAAAGATAGTGCAGGGCGCTGCGGTCATCGGCCCGCAGGGCTGCCTCATGAAGACAGGTGCGCCAATCATCGTGGCTGGCTGGAAATGAGTTCCAGAGTCGCAACGTTTTGCGCGCCTTTTGTTGTAGAGGAGGATTTTGTCGAGGTCGGTGTGGACTCAGGGGAAGAAAGCTCGGCACTCTCGGGCAGGTCGGGGGAAAACAGCTGGAACTTGTTCTTACCATTGCGCTTGGCGTGATACATCGCCATATCTGCCTTTTGCAGTATGGCTTCCAGGGTATCGCCCTGCTCATCAATCGCCACCACCCCCACGCTCATGGTAACGGCTACCAGGTGCCCGAAAATTTTCACCGGCTGGGCCACCGTATTGAGCATTTTTTCTGCCAGTGTCCGGTAGGCATCCGCCTCGGGCAGATCCCGGACAAAGACACAGAACTCGTCACCACCAAGGCGGGCGACAATATCTCCACAGCGCATCACACTCAGTAACCGCCGTGCGAGCACGCACAGCAGCTCATCGCCCCCCTGGTGACCGAGGGTATCATTCACCTGCTTGAAGTCGTCCAGGTCCACAAAGAACAGATAGCCCTGCTCCCGCTGCCCAGTCGTTGCCCGCCGCTGGAGGTTCAGGTAGTGCTCCAGCTGGTCGAGCAGGCTATAGCGGTTATCCAGCCCCGTCAGGCTGTCGTGCATGGCAATCTGCTCAAGCTGGGCGGTTTTGCGGCTCACCATGTCGTTCATGTCTTCCAGCTGATCGCACACCGTGAGGCCGGTATTGTCCAGCACATCCAGCTCATCGAATTTATTCAGATCCTTGTGCACGGGCTGGATCAGGCGACGGGCATCGTCAAAGCGCCCGTTGGTGAGCAGCGGCAGGGCTTGCGCCAGGCGCCGCAGACGCACAATCGGGCGCCACAGGGTTCCCGCCACCGCCGCGCTGAAGATCAGTGCGCCCAGTATCGAAAACAGCAAAAGCAGTTTCACCGAGGCGCTGATGTGCTTCGCCTCTTCGGTGACATCGTCAATGAAGATGAAATGCGCCCCTTCCCCACCTACATCCACCGGCATCACCCGGATATCGTACTGGCGATTGGAAAAGCGAAAGAAGCGGGAAAAGTGCAGGCGCTCGAGACCTTCCCGCTCTGCCAGCTGGGCGAGCAGGGGCAACAGGCGGTCTCGGGAAGTGAGCGCCAGCACCTCGCGCTGCCAACGCTCAACGTAATTGGCGCCATCCGCATACTCGGGCTGACGCTCGCTGGAAATAATGCCGATTTCCGATCCCGTCATGGAGCGAAATCGCTCCAGCAGCTGTGACAGGGCCCGGTCTATCTGCAACACGTAGTCGCCACCACTGGCCCTGACCGGCAGCGCGACACTCTGCACACACGTGTGCTCGCAATACACCCGTTCCAGAGGCTGGCCACGCAGCAGCACCTGGCGCACCTCGTCCCTGGAAAGCCCGCTGTGTGGAGCCCCCCAGGTGAGCGCAGGCTCGGCAGTGCCGGAATACAGCTTCAGCGAGTGCAGCCCCCAGTTGTGCTGTAACAGCTCCCACTGGCGATTCATGGACTTGCGCAGGTCATCCCGGCTGGCGATACGCCCGCGCTCATTGTGTACAACCAGCTCCGCCAGGCGCTGGGCCTCCTGACGCGAGTGCACCATCAGGCCGGAAATCTGTTTCTGGAAGCTGAGATAACGGCTCTCGCGGCTTTTTTCGAGGAGCGATTGCAGGCTGCCATTACCCAGGAGAATGAAAAACAGGCACATGGCGACAACAAGCAGCAGGGAGAACAGGCACGCCTTGAAGCGGAGTGTATTGAGAGTGGCCAGTTTCAGCACAGCAGATTCCCGACTTCCATGGAGTTGAGTGCAATTTATTCTGTGCAGAGTGCCTTCCTTGCCTCCAGCCTTACCTCTCCTGCGGCACAGGGTTACCCCGGTCTGCGGTGATTTATACGCACAGTATGGTCAAGATCTCACAGCCCAGCGGTCACCACGAAAAACCGCAGAATAAAATAACGCCACATTTGCAGAAACAGGATATATCTCACAAAAATGCCGATCTTCTAGCATATTTTTGACCGTGGCCGTGCCCAATTGCCCACTACCAACGCGGTTGCTAAGATGCGCGCCGGCCGGGCCCCACACCGCCAGTATGCGGGGCTATTCCAAATGCGGGCCACTTTAGACATCGGGCCACCTTAGTCGTGGCCCTCTTTGCTATTTTTTACCGGTACTTTTCTGACAACAGCGCACCCTCTGGCAACAGCGCGCCGGCAGCACACTTTTAGTGTTTACAGGAACTCATCCACTATGACCCAGCCTTCGCTCAAGCAGTTGGAACAACGCGACGCGTTTATCCGTCGTCACATTGGCCCGGATGCCGCCCAGACCCAGGCTATGCTCGAAACCCTTGGCGTTGCGTCCCTCGACGAGCTGATCGAGAAGACCGTGCCCGCTTCCATCCGTAAACAGGATGAGCTGGATCTGGCGGATGCCGTGGATGAGCAACAGGCGCTGGCGGAACTGAAAGCCCTGGCGAGCCGCAACAAGATCTTCCGTACCTTCATCGGTATGGGTTACCACGACACCATCACCCCCAACGTGATCCTGCGCAACGTGCTGGAAAACCCGGGCTGGTACACCGCGTATACCCCCTACCAGCCGGAAATCGCCCAGGGCCGCCTCGAGGGCCTGCTGAACTTCCAGCAGATGATCATGGACCTGACCGGCATGGAACTGGCCAACGCCTCCATGCTGGACGAAGGCACCGCCGCCGCAGAAGCCATGGCGATGTGTAAGCGCCAGGTGAAGCGCAACAAGTCCAATACCTTCTTCGTGGATGCCGACTGCCACCCGCAGACCATCGCCGTCGTCAAAACCCGTGCCGAGCACTTCGGCTTTGACGTACTGGTAGGCAACCCGGAAACCGAGCTGCCGGAAGACCTGTTTGGCGCCCTGTTCCAGTACCCGGGCTCCACTGGTGTGGTACGCGACCTCACTGACCTGATCGCCAAGGTGCACGACGCCGGCGCCCTGGTCACCGTTGCCGCTGACCTGATGAGCCTGGTTGCGCTGAAAGCGCCGGGCGAGATGGGCGCAGACGTGGTTGTCGGCTGCAACCAGCGCTTCGGTATCCCGATGGGCTACGGCGGCCCGCACGCCGGCTTCTTCGCGTTCCGCGAAGCCTACAAGCGCTCTGCGCCCGGCCGCATCATCGGTGTCTCCGTAGACAGCAAAGGCAAGCGCGCCCTGCGTATGGCCATGCAGACCCGCGAGCAGCACATCCGCCGCGAGAAGGCCAACTCCAACATCTGTACCTCCCAGGTACTGCTGGCGGTGATGAGTGCGTTCTACGCCATCTACCACGGCCCGCAAGGCCTGAAGACCATCGCTGCGCGCATCCAGCGCCTGACCGACATCCTGGCCGCCGGCCTGCAGCAGTCCGGTTTCAACCTCACCCACGAAAGCTGGTTCGATACCCTCACCATCAACGTGGGCGACAAGCAGTCTGAAATCTTCGAGCGCGCCATCGCCGCCGAGATCAACCTGCGCAAGGTTGGCAGCGACGCACTGGGTATCAGCCTGAACGAAACCACCAAACTGGCCGACGTCTCCGAGCTGCTGGCCGTATTCATCGGTGGCGAGCACAACCTGGACCTGGGCAAGCTCGACAGCGAGCTGGTCGCCAAAGGCCCTGCCGGTGTTCCGGCAAACCTGCAGCGCACCACTGACTTCCTGACCCACCCGGTATTCAACACGCACCACTCCGAAACCGAGATGCTGCGCTACCTGAAGACCCTGGAGTCCAAGGACATCGCCCTGAACCACAGCATGATCCCGCTGGGTTCGTGCACCATGAAGCTGAACGCCACCGCGGAAATGATCCCGGTGACCTGGCCGGAATTCGGCAAGCTGCACCCGTTCGCGCCGGCCGACCAGGCCGAAGGCTACCGCGAAATGTTCACCCAGCTGGAAGCCATGCTGGCGGAATGTACCGGTTACGACGCCGTGAGCCTGCAACCGAACGCCGGCTCCCAGGGTGAGTACGCCGGCTTGGTAGCGATCAAGAAATACCTGGAAGCCAAAGGCGAAACCCAGCGCGACATCTGCCTGATCCCGGCCTCTGCACACGGCACCAACCCGGCATCCGCGATGATGGTCAGCATGAAGGTGGTCGTGGTTGCCTGTGACAACAAGGGCAACGTCGACATCGCCGACCTGAAAGCGAAAGTGGAAGAGCACGGCGACCGCATCGCCGCGCTGATGGTCACCTACCCGTCCACCCACGGCGTGTTCGAGGAAGGCATTCGCGAGATCTGCGAACTTATCCACAATGCCGGTGGCCAGGTGTACATCGACGGTGCCAACATGAACGCCCTGATTGGCGTGGCCGCACCGGGCAAGTTCGGTGGTGACGTATCCCACCTGAACCTGCACAAGACCTTCTGTATCCCGCACGGTGGCGGCGGCCCCGGCATGGGCCCGATCGCCGTTGGCGAACACCTGAAGCCCTACCTGGCCGGCCACCCGGTAACCGAAGTTCCGGGCAACGATCCGGTGAACGGCACCATCTCCGCGGCACCCTGGGGCTCCGCGAGCATCCTGCCGATCAGCTGGATGTACATCCGCATGATGGGCAAGACCGGCATGAAGCTGGCCACCGAGACCGCGATCCTGAACGCCAACTACGTGGCCAAGAAACTGAGCGCGCACTACCCGCTGCTGTACACCGGCACCAATGGTTTTGTTGCGCACGAGTGTCTGATCGACCTGCGTCCGCTGAAGGAAGTGAGCGGCATCACTGAGGAAGACATTGCCAAGCGCCTGATGGACTTCGGTTTCCACGCGCCCACCATGTCCTTCCCGGTAGCCGGCACCCTGATGATCGAGCCGACCGAATCCGAAGCCCAGGAAGAGCTGGATCGTTTCGTGGAAGCCATGGCGATCATCCGCCAGGAAGCGGAAGACGTGGCGAGCGGCAAGTACACTGCGGAAGACAACCCGCTGCACAACGCGCCGCACACCCAGGACGACATCATGGCCGACGAGTGGACCCACGCCTACAGCCGCGAAGTGGCCGGTCGCCCGGCACACTGGCTCAAGCACCACAAGGTGTGGCCGGCGTCCAACCGTATCGACAACGTCTACGGTGACCGCAACCTGATCTGCTCCTGCCCGCCGGTAGAGAGCTACATGGACTAAAAGTCTGAAATAAAAAAACCGGAGCAATTGCTCCGGTTTTTTTATGCCTTGATCAAACCAGTTTCGTCATCCCGGCCTTGAGCCGGGATCCAGCATTGCCGGGGTGCGACAACCCTGCTACCTGGATTCCCGCGTGCGCGGGAATGACAATTGGTTCTTAATTGGGATTCAGCTGGCAAGTTGCGGGCGGCTGCGGTGCCAGCGGGCAACCCCGATCGCGAGCACCAGCACACACAGGGCAACAAAGCCCGCAAAAATTTCCACCGAAGTCTGGCTTACCGCACCGGCCCAGCCCGACTGGGGCATGACACCGGTCATGCGGTAACTGGCAGCTGTCATGCCGGTGTAATGCATACCGCATACTGCCACGCCCATGACCAGCGCACTGAGGAACTTGCGTCCGTTACCCTGCATGTTGAACGCCATCCACAGCGCCGCGAACGAAGCCACCACCGCGATAATGATCGAGATCAGGATGATATTGAGGTTATAGCTGACTTCCGCCGGCATCAGCATCGACGCCATACCGAAATAATGCATACCGGCCACACCGGCACCCATAAATACGGAAGCAGGCAGCAGGCGATCGATGCTGAATCGGCCGGAACCACAGATCGCCATGCCCACAGTACAAGCAGCAACCGCAACGGCCAGCGAAACCAGGGTGCCCCATACATCGTAGGCCATTTTCATATCAGTCTTTAGTGCCAGCATGCCGACAAAATGCATGGACCAGATCGCACCAAGGCCCAGTGCCGCACCCGCTGACACAATCGCCGTACGTCGCTGTGCCCTGGTTGCCGCTACAGGGATCGCGGTGACTAATTGCAACGCGGCAAAGGATCCCAGGACGGAAATGACATAAGACAGAAAAACAATCGCGGGATCGTATTGAGCAAGCATGGTGAGATTTTCCAGAGAAACAACAGAAGGAATTTATGAGGTTCACTGCCCTTGCGGACAGGTGGTTGTGATTACGCAGCAAAGCGCGAAACAGATCACATGACAAATTCCATGTGAAACCGATACCGGGTGAACCAAGCGACTCTCCGAATTCATCGCGAGAAACTACTGATACACCAGCTGCATCCCGAGCTATTTTCCTGGTCTTCATTCAAGCAGCGGGAGTTCACGCCTCCCGCTTCCCCATTTTCTATTTGCCGTTCTTACTCGGCAC
>NZ_JBLWFL010000012.1:0-174544 GCF_048323715.1 Microbulbifer weihaiensis | reverse complement strand
TTCCGGCGATCTCGATAAGGGCGCGCATTATATCGAGCTCTTATCGCTTGGCAAGCTGTTTTTTGACTTTCTTTCTCAGGGAAAACCCTTTGAAAATCAACAACCTTTCCTGCCTCTCGCGCTGTCTCTGCAGCAGCGAGGGCGCGAACTATACGGTCCTCACTATGACGGCGCAAGCACTTTTATGACAAAACTGTAAAAAAGATTTTTTGCGCCGATTTCCTACTTAATGAGATCAATTCGCACGGTAGAAAAGGTGGTACTTTTTCTTGCCCAGGCGGGCGATATAGAAGCGCCCGTGCAGTGCGCGCTCTGCAGAAAAGACGGCAGCGGGATCAGCATTGCTATCCATACCGACAGCCTCCCCATTAACCAGAACCGCATTGCGGCCAAGCGCATCCTTCACCGGCTTGCCAGACGGCGCCATACCCGCGTCGACCAGCAGCTGGATCAGGCTCTGATCACCAAAATCAGCCGGCAACTCGGAGCTTGGCAGCCCGTCGAGACGCAACTGCTCCAGATCCTCGCTGGAAAGCTCACCAATATCGCCAGAGAACATGGCCTGCGAAATTCGCTCAGCGGCAGCGAGACCGGCATCGCCATGCACCAGACGGGTGACTTCCCGCGCCAGAATGGCCTGCCCTTCAGGCTTGCCCGCGCGCTCCTGATCGGCTGCTTCAATTTGCTCAATCTCGTCGACACTGAGGAAGGTGAAGTAGCGCAGGAACTTGTATACGTCCGCATCCGCGGTATTCAGCCAGAACTGGTAAAAGGCGTAAGGTGAGGTACGCGCCGGATCCAGCCAGATAGTGCCGCTCTCGGTTTTGCCGAACTTGGTGCCATCGGCCTTGGTGACCAACGGCAGCGTCAGGCCGAAGACCTTGCCACGGTGCTGGCGGCGAGTGAGATCCACTCCACCGGTGATATTGCCCCACTGGTCAGACCCACCAATCTGCAAAGTGCAGTTATGGCGCTTGTAGAGCTCGGAGAAGTCCATGGACTGCAGGAGGATATAGGCGAACTCGGTAAAGGAAATGCCCCCCCCCTCGCGCTGAATCCGCTGCTTTACAGATTCCTTGTTGACCATATTGTTGACGGAGAAGTGCTTGCCAACGTCGCGCAGGAAATCGAGCACATTCAGGTCTTTGGTCCAGTCCAGGTTGTTAACTACCAGGGCACTTTTTTCACCCGCCTCAAAGTCCACAAAGGCACTGACCTGCTGCTTGATCTTCTCCACCCACCCGGAAACCACGTCAGGGGTATTGAGTGAACGCTCCTGAGCCTTGAAGGAAGGGTCGCCAATCAGGCCGGTTGCGCCGCCAACTAATGCAATTGGTTTATGCCCTGCCGCCTGAAACCTCTTGAGTGTCAGCAGCGGGACTAGACTGCCTATGTGAAGGGAATCTGCAGTGGGATCGAAGCCGCAATAGAGGGTGCGACTCTCGCCTGCCAGGTGCTGTTCCAGTTCGCCGTCACCGGTGGCCTGATTGACCAGCCCGCGGCGCGTGAGATCTTCCAGCAGTGTCGCATCCACTCCGGCCATTGTATCCCCTTGCGGTAAATTCAGATGTGCTTAAAGAAACCGCCCGACCAGCGGGCGGGCGGTGAAAAATCGGGCTGCAAATGTACCGAATCCTGCAGTAAATACAAGCATTCACCGGCGCTAGGGATCGCCAGCGCGCCGGGGCGGCTTAAGCACCGAATCGCAACGGAGCAAGGAACCGAATCATGGACAGACAGGTCAATTACCTCGTGAACCACGGCGGGAATTTTGTTATAAAGTCGCCTTGGTGTTCGTTTTTTAGGCACACAAGCTGCCCGAACCCCGTAACTATTTCTGTTTCTGTCAGCACTACCTGTTAAGACCATGCAAGAAGAACGCAACAACCCGCGCCTGCTGGGCGCCCTGGGCAGGCACTTTCCACGCACTCACGCGCTGGCCGCCGGCGCTGCCAGCTTTGCGCTGGCGCTGACACTATTCATATCTCCCCCGGAGGTGGAAGCCAAGCGCACCAGTCTCCAGGTATCACTCAGCCTGCCAGAATCAGCGGTAATGGAACCCGCGGTCGCCGCTGAAAGCGTGCCGCAGGAGCCCATTGCCGCCACTGGCCTGCGAACCATTCAGGAAGAAGTGCGCAATGGGGATACCCTCTCCGATATTTTTCAGCGCGCAGGTGTGAGCAACGCCGAGATGTACCAGCTACTGGGTAGCGGGAAGGAAGCCAAGCAGCTCGCAAAACTGACGCCGGGAGAAGAACTGACCTTTCAGGTCGATCAAGACGGCAACCTGCAGAGCCTGGAACTGCACCGCGATCGCCTCAGCAAGGTTGAGTTCAGCCGCGACAGCTCCAATGAATACAAGTACGCCCTCCACCAGCGGGAACCGGACAGCTACACTGCCTTCCGCCAAGGCGAGATCGACAGCTCCCTGTTTGTGGCAGGCAGCAAGGCCGGCCTCAGCAACAACCTGATTATGGAAATGGCCGACGTATTCGGCTCCGATATCGACTTCGCGCTGGATATCCGCAAAGGCGACAAATTCAGCGTCATTTTCCATGAGGAGTTTCTCGACGGTGAGAAAATCGGCAATGGTCCGATTCAGGCGGTGACATTCACCAACCAGGGGAAGACCTTCAGTGCGGTTCGCTACACCGATACCAACGGCGATACGAACTTCTACACACCGGACGGCAAAAGCATGCGCAAGGCATTTATCCGCACACCGGTGGATATCGGCCGCATCAGCTCACACTTCAACCCCCGTCGACTGCACCCGATCTTCAAGACGCGTCGCCCGCATAATGGCACCGACTATGCCGCACCGCGCGGTACCCCAGTCTACTCCGCAGGTGACGGCAAGGTGGTAAAGGCCGGCTACAGCAAAGCCAACGGTAATTACGTCTTCGTCCAGCACGGTGAACGCTATTTGACCCGCTACCTGCACCTGCACAAGCGCCTGGTATCGACGGGACAACGGGTAAAACAGCGCCAGGCCATCGGCACGGTCGGATCCACCGGGTATGCCACCGGCCCCCACCTGCACTATGAGTTCCTGGTAGACGGGCACCACCGCAACCCCGCCACCATCGTGCGTAAACTGCCGAAGGCCAAGGCCATCCCCGCTTCAGAGATGGATCGCTTCCTCGCCCAGACCCAACCGGTACTGGCGCAGCTGGAACGCTTCGAACAGCCTGCGCTGGCTCAGAACAACGACCAGGCCGAAACTGTAAACTGAATGACAGAGCTTTATGTTGGCCTAATGTCCGGCACCAGCGTCGACTGTATCGACGCGGTGCTGGTTGAGTTTTCCTCGCAGGAATCTGCATCCTCGTCGCCCGCACTGCGCACCGTTGCCGCCATAGGTCACCCGATTACGGCGGAAACCCGTGACGCCATCCTGGCCCTGTGTGCCCCCGGCCCTTCTGAGCTGGATCGCAGTGGGCAGCTGGATCGGCAGCTGGGCAGTCATTTCGCGGAAGCAACCCTGGCCGTACTCAGGGAGGCCAATGTCGCCCCCAGTGAAGTCCGCGCCATCGGCAGCCACGGCCAGACCGTGCGCCATCGCCCACCCGGTACGGTATCTACACCATTTACCTTGCAAATCGGTGATCCCAACACGATCGCCGCCTTGACCGGTATCACCACGGTGGCCGATTTCCGCCGCAGGGATATGGCCCTGGGCGGACAGGGGGCCCCGCTAATGCCGGCCTTCCATAACGCCGTTTTCCGCACTAACCAGGATCGCGCGGTAGTCAATATTGGCGGTATGGCAAACATCACCGAATTGGCCGCAGACGGCGGAGTTCGCGGCTATGACACAGGGCCCGGCAACGCTCTGCTGGACTACTGGGTAAAGCTTCACCTCGACAAACCGTATGACGCCGATGGTGCCTGGGCGGCCAGCGGCAGCCCGCACCCGGAGCTACTCAACCGTTTACTGTCCGACCAGTTTTTCGCTGCGCCACCGCCGAAAAGCACCGGTCGGGAGGCCTTCAATCCCAGCTGGCTGGAGCGGGCATGTTCCGGCCTCGAAGTCGCGCCGGCCGATGTGCAGGCAACCCTCGCCGAAGTCACTGCGGCGAGCATTGCCAACGGCGTCCATGAGTTTTCCGCCGGAGGGGAATTGCTCGTGTGTGGTGGGGGCGCGCGCAACAAAGACCTGATGAATCGGTTGCAACGGCGCCTGCCCACCTGGTCTGTGGCCCCAACAGATCAATACGGGCTGGATGCCGACTGGGTGGAGGGCGCAGGCTTTGCCTGGCTCGCACGCCAGACCCTGCTCGGCCTGCCCGGCAATTGCCCGGAGGTAACCGGTGCCGAAAAATCTACGATTCTCGGCGCCATATACCCGGCCTGAAACTGGGCCTGAACGGAACATGCCGAAGCCCACTGCGCACCAAAGGCCAGTGCAGCGACGATTGAACACAAATTGGAGGCAGCAGGGAAAAGCGGATCAGGCCTGACAGGACGCCAGGCCCGGAAGGTCAGATGGAAAAAGAGGAACCACATCCACAGGTGGAGGACGCATTGGGGTTTTGCACCACAAAGCGGGAGCCGGATAGCCCCTCTTCATAATCGACACTCGCCCCTACGAGATAGGGGTAGCTCATGGCGTCGACCAAGACCTGAATACCTTCTTTTTCAATGATCGCATCGTCTTCTGCGACCAACTCGTCAAAGGTAAAGCCGTACTGGAAACCGGAGCAGCCGCCGCCAGTCACGAAAACCCGCAACTTCAGATCCGGGTTGCCTTCCTCTTCCAGCAGCCCTTTCACCTTGGCAACAGCCTTCTCAGTAACCTGAAGCGGGTCGGGAGAAAAGGAAACAGCTTCTGACATAATGACTCTCGATACCTAACATGAACCCGCCCGGGATTACCCATCGAAGCGCCACGATGGACACCCCGGACACTGTGCGACAGCCGCAGTGTGGGCGAATCCGCGCATTATGGGTAAAACCCAGCAAACAGGTCAAGTATTGTCCCGATTACCAGGCTTCACCAGCCGGGTTCAGGCAGACGTGTTACTCGGCGTCCGCAGACGCTTCCGCAGAAAAACCGAGCATACGCGGCTCACTGGCGGAGTCGATTTCAACATTGGAAACCAGAGAGCCGTTGACCTGGGCGCCCTTGACCATCTCGATGAGCTTGTAGTGTACGTTGCCCTCGACGATTGCCTTGGAGGCCAGCTCGAGGTGACCAGTCGCGTGCACATCGCCTTTGACATTGCCGTTTACCACCACATTCGGTACGCGGATTTCGCCCTCGATCACACCGCCATCAACGATCTGCAAGCGCGCATCGCTGTCGCTATGGGCACAGACATTGCCATTGACCTTGCCTTCGATAACCAGGTTGCCACGGAAGTGCAGATCGCCAGTTACTTCGGTATGACGCGCAATAAGGGTCGTGTTGTTGCCACCGGTGTTAGCCATAGTTTTCTCTTTTTTCTTCAACATAATTCAACCAAAACCTCATGAATTGAGCGGGGCCAAGCGAGGCCGAAATACTTAGCTTTTCTGCACCAGCCAGCCATAGCGCTGGTCGATACTGAACCCCTTGCTCTTACTGGACTTGAGCGACAGCTCCACGCCCTCGGGCTCAAAGCCCTCCGGCAACTGCAACTCACCCTCTATGTTCTGAAAATACTTGAATCGCAGTGGAATCGACTCACTTTCCACCTGCGACGACAGATCCGACAGCGCGTAACGCTGCACTGCACCGTTCAGCTGACCGAAAATGGTAAATCGCACGGCACCGGTCACTACCTGGTGGCGCGCCGCAGACTGCTGCACCAAAAGCTTGTACTGGTAGCGACCAGGTGTTCCGGCTTCGGAAATACTGAAGCGACCAATAGACACTCCATCGCTGCCTTCGTCCGGTGCCATGATGCCCCGGTAGAAGGATATCTCCTGCTTCAGCTCGGCAATCTTGTTGTCTTTGGCGATAAGCTCCGCACGCACGGATTCACTGGCCTGCTCGCTGATTGTGACGGACTGCTCGGCCGACGCAGCGCGCACACGCAGGGTCTCAATTTCATCCCGCAGTGCCTCCAGCTGCTTTTCCGCCTGTTCGTGCTGGCGGGTTTTCTGATCCAGCCCCTTGCGCAGCTGGTACTGTCCGGCGAAATAGGCGCCAGCCGTGGTTGAAAGCACCAACAGACTCACCCCCAGCACCGAGAAGACGCCGAAAAACGGGCGGTGTGGAACCACCTTCATCCGATATTGCTTACTGCCTTTAACTTTGCGCGCCATGACCCTGCTGTCGTCTATTTTGTTGTTCCCAAGCCAGCCCGATTCTAAGGCAGCAAGGCAGGGCTCTCCAGCCCTTGGTTCTCATTTAGACCGAACATGATGTTCATGTTCTGAATGGCCTGTGCCGAGGCCCCCTTGGCCAGGTTATCAATGACCGAGAGAACCACCACCGTGTCGCGCCCCTGTGGCCGCAACACGGCAATCCGGCACATGTTGGTGCCGCGCACGCTGCGCGTCTGAGGGTGGCTGCCGGCCGGCATCACATCCACAAAGGGCTCATTCGCATAGCGCTGCTCAAACAGCTGCTGCAAAGCGTCCTGGCTCACATCGGATTTCAGCGTCGAATACAGCGTTGCGTGAATACCACGCACCATCGGCAGCAGGTGGGGAACGAATGTCATCCGCACATCGCTGCCACCACCATTCACCAGGTTCAGGCCCTGCTCGATTTCCGGCAAATGGCGATGCCCGCCCGCCGCATAGGCGCGGAAGCTGTCATTGTTCTCGGCAAACAGGAGATCGGTCTTACCCTGGCGCCCGGCACCACTGGCACCACTGGCGGCGTTGGCGACGAGACTGGCGGGATCAATCACCCCGGCTTCCAGCAGCGGAATGAATCCCAGCTGGATCGCTGTCGGATAGCACCCCGGGCATGCCAGTAATTGCGCACCGGCAATCTGTTCCCGATTGACTTCCGGTAAACCGTACACCGCTTCCCCGGCCAGTTCCGGACAGGCGTGTGCCTGTGCATACCACTTCTCCCAGGTGGGGATATCCTTGATACGGAAATCCGCAGAGAGATCGATGACCCGCACACCGCGACGGATCAGTTCCGGCACCTGCGCCTGCGCAACACCGTGGGGCGTGGCAAAAAACACCACATCGCACTCGGCCAGCTGCGCCACATCCGGAACGCTGAATTTCAGATCATAGTGACCGCGCAGGCTGGGGAAGAGTTCGGATACCGGCGTACCCGCCTCAGCGCGCGATGTGATCGCGGCAACCTCCACCTGCGAATGCCCGGCCAGCAGGCGCAACAGCTCGACACCGGTGTATCCGGTTCCACCTACGATTGCTGCCTTGATCACACTCACGCTTAGTCCTCGCTATCCAATCCATTTCGCGGTTCACGGCCCTTGGGGCCATCCTGGACACACCTGCGCCAAACCGGCGGGTGAGCCCTGTATACTGAGCCGAGCACTCTACCACAAGCCACCAGATAACAAGGACATAGTGTGCCGCGCTCCCCGCGATTCAGAGCCATTTCCAAGAACCTGTTTAACCGTACCCCGGGCCGTCTGCTGGATCGCCTGCAGCTGCAGCTTTCCGCACAGCAGGCCCTGCCACTCCTCGTATTCCTGGCACTGCTGATCGGAATCTGTGCGGGGCTGGTCGTAATTGCGTTTCGCCAGCTCAGTGAAGGCCCGACGATCCTTTACCTCCCGCGCCTGGAAGACTTTGAGTCACTGACACCCGAGTGGCGGTTTATGCTGCCCGTTGGCGGCGCCCTTATCCTGGGGTTGCTGTTCCAGTGGGTCAGTCCCTCCGGTCGCCCGACCGGTGTCGTGCATGTCCTCGACCGGCTGCACAACCACCAGGGCCGGATGCCAAGCAGAAATGCCGTGCTGCAGTTTTTCTCCGGAAGCCTTGCCCTGGTGAGCGGCCAGTCCATTGGCCGTGAGGGACCGGCGGTGCATCTCGGCGCGGCCAGCGGCAGCTGGATCGCCCAGCGTCTGCGCCTGCCCTACAACTCCGGGCGCACCATGCTCGGCTGTGGGGTCGCCGCGGCCATCGCCGCATCCTTCAATACACCGCTGGCCGGGGTGATCTTCGCCATGGAAGTGGTGATGATGGAATACACCGTGGCCGGCTTCCTGCCCGTCATCATTGCCGCCGTAAGCGGCAGCGCGGCTACGCGCCTGGCGTTCGGTCATCAGGCTGCATTCAGCGTGCCGGCCATTCAAATGGAATCGCTGGCAGAGCTGCCCATCCTGTTTGTCAGCGCACTGGTTATCGGCGCCCTGGCCTCTGTATTTATTGTCAGCCAGCGCCACCTCGCCCCCCTGCAGCAGAAGCGATCCCCCCTGCTGCGCTTCGCGGTCGTCGGCCTGGTCACCGGTGCGCTCGCGGTGTATGTACCGGAGATCATGGGCGCGGGCTATGACACTCTGGAACTGGCGATGCTCGGGCACCTGAGCCTGGCCGCACTCGTCAGCATTGTGGTTGCAAAACTGCTCGCCACAGCGGTGGCCACCGGACTCGGGATTCCCGGCGGCGTCATTGGCCCCAGCCTTATTCTCGGTGCCTGTATCGGAGGCGGCGCCGGGCATATCGCCAACTATTGGCTCGGTATCAGCAGTGTCAGTCCCGGTCTTTACGCCATGGTCGGCATGGCCGCCATGATGGGCGCTCTCCTCAACGCGCCCCTGGCAGCGCTGCTGGCCATTCTGGAGCTGACCTACAACCCCAACGTCCTGTTTCCGGCCATGATGACCATCGTTGTGGCGACCCTGACCAGCCGCCAGCTGTTTTCCACAGAGGGTATTTATCAGGAATCCCTGCGCGCGCTGGGCAAAAGCGGTACCCCCAGCTGGCGCGCCCAGATGTTGAGTCGGGTGGGCGTTGCCAGCGTCATGGAAAAGGCCATTGCAGTCGCGCCGCAAAAGCTCGAGGTGGCACAGGCCGAGCGCCTCATCGAGCAACAACCGCAGTGGCTGCTCGTGGGTGGTGAGGAGCATCCCCAGATGCTGCGCACCGCAGACCTTGCCAGCTTCCTGCAACGACCACGGGACGACGCAGCGGCGGAAGAAGGCGAAGTCACTGTGGGAATGAAAGACAAGAAGCCGCGGGAAGAGGAAAAAATAGACCTGCTGCGCCTGCCCGGCGAGCGCCTCGAACTGGCCCCGCTCAGCTGGCGCGCGACCTTACTTGAGGCCCAGCAGCTGCTGGAGAGCTCCGGCGCCGGTGCGCTGTACATTGGTCGCGACTACGATCAGGGCAATCCGGGTGTACTGGACAGCGATGTGGCGGGTATTATCTTGCCCCAACACATAGAACGTTATTATCGACAATAACCCCTGAAGAAGGACGTCGTATGCTCTGGGTCAAAGCTTTCCACCTCATCTCCATGGTTTGCTGGTTCGCCGCACTGTTTTACCTGCCGCGCCTGTTCGTCTATCACGTGGACGCCACCGACGCCCTGAGCAAGGATCGCTTCTGCATTATGGAGCGCCGCCTTTACCGCGGCATCGCGATCCCCGCCATGATTGCCACCATTGTGTTTGGCCTATGGATGTTCAGCTACAACCCGCGCTATTACGAAACTGCCGGCTGGATGCACGCCAAGCTCGCCTTCGTAGTGCTGCTGATCGGCTACCACCATATCTGTGGCGCCTACGTGAAAAAGTTCGCCAAAGGCACCATTACCAAAAGTGGCCGTTTTTTCCGGGTCTTCAACGAGCTGCCGGTACTGGTGCTGATCGCTATCGTTATTCTCGCGGTCGTGAAGCCATTCTAAGCCCCGCGACCAAAGGGGCGCCGTATGTTACCGGTCGCCCCGCAATTCGGGACTAGAATAAAACGATCGACAACCGGGAACCGCGCCCTTCCAGGCACGCCTATGGATACACGCCAACCCATCGTTCTGAGCATTTCCCATCACGACCCCAGTGGCAGTGCCGGGATATCTGCAGACACCGAGACTGCCGCCAGCCTGGGTTGTCACTGCGCATCGGTTGTCACCGCGATTACCGTGGGCGACACCCGTGAGCTGACCGGTGTCGCACCGGTGGACGACAGCCTGCTGGTCGAGCAGGCACGCGCCGTGCTTGAGGACATGCCGGTCGCCGCGATCAAGATCGGCTATCTCGGTTCCGTCGAGAATGTCCACGCCCTCCACAGCGTACTGCGGGATTACCCCGACATCCCCCTGATCATCGATCCAGACGCCACCCTCGCCGACAAGGAGAGCCTGCTCGCGCCGCCACTGTGGACCTCCATGTGCAATATGCTGCTGCCACTGGCAACCCTGGTCGCGCCCAACCGCCGCGAGGCGCGCGCCATGGCCGGAGAAGCGGATGTACACGACGCCCAGGCCCAGGAACTGCTGGAAACCGGCTGCCGCTACCTGCTGCTTACCGGCGTGCCCGTCACCAGCTGCGAACTGGAAAATCGCCTGTACGATGCCCGTGGCCTGGTGCGCCAGTTCCTGTGGAAGCGGCTGCCGCCCGCGGCCTATGGGGTCTGTGGTATCCTGACCACCGCCATCGCCTGTCATATTGCGCACGGGCTCACGATCCTGGAAGCCGTCAACCGCAGCCAGCAATTCACCTGGAGCGCGATCGCCGACAGCCGCCGCCTCGGCATGGGGCGCCCTGTGCCCAACCGGTTTTTCTGGGCCAATAAAGACTGATCTCAGGCCATACGGATATCTTGCCCAACACCCGTTTGCGGCGACCGGCGCAGGCGAAGATAATACGCCCAGTTTTTTACCCTTCCTCACCCCCAATTCATCCAATCCGGTTTCCGAATTTCTATGAGCAAGTCCGAAACTCTCTTTGCCGAAGCCCAGCAATACATCCCCGGTGGCGTCAACTCGCCGGTGCGCGCTTTCCGCGCGGTGGGCGGCACCCCCGTATTCATCGAGCGCGCTGAGGGCGCCTACCTGTACGATGCGGACGAGAAGCGCTACATCGACTACGTACAGTCCTGGGGCCCGATGGTTCTGGGCCACGCTCATCCCGACGTTATTGACGCCGTAGTGGAACAGGCACAGTCCGGACTCAGCTTCGGTGCCCCCACAGAACTGGAAACCGAACTGGCCGAAGCACTCTGCCGGATCTGGCCGAACATGGACTTGGTACGGTTTGTAAACTCCGGCACCGAAGCCACCATGAGCGCCATCCGCCTGGCCCGCGGTTACACCGGTCGCGACAAGATCGTGAAATTCGAGGGCTGCTATCACGGCCACTCCGACTCCCTGCTGGTGAAAGCGGGCTCCGGCGCCCTGACCATGGGCGTGCCCTCTTCCCCCGGGGTACCGGCCTCCCTGGCTGACCACACCATCACCCTCACCTACAACGACGCCGAAGGTGTGCGGAAGTGTTTCGACGAAATTGGTGACCAGATTGCCTGCATCATCGTCGAACCGGTGGCCGGCAACATGAACTGCATCCCCCCGGTACCCGGATTCCTGGAAACCCTGCGCGAAGTCTGCACCCAGCACGGTGCAGTGCTGATCCTCGACGAGGTGATGACCGGCTTCCGCGTCAGCCTCACCGGCGCCCAGGGGTATTACGGCATCGAAGCCGACATCACCACCCTCGGCAAAGTGATTGGTGGCGGCATGCCGGTTGGCGCCTTTGGCGGCAAGCGCGAAATCATGGAACAGATCGCACCACTGGGCCCGGTCTACCAGGCCGGCACCCTGTCCGGTAACCCGATGGCAATGGTGGCGGGTCTCGAAACCCTGCAACTGATTCAGGAACCGGGCCTTTACGATGAACTGACTGCCAAGACCGATCGTCTCGTCGAGGGCGTGCTGGCCGCGGCCAGGGACGCGGGTATTCCGCTGACCGCGAACAAAGTCGGCAGTATGTTTGGCTTCTTTTTCACCGACGCCGAACAGGTAAGCAATTACCAGCAGGTCATGGCCTGTGACACCGAGCGCTTCAACCGTTTCTTCCACGGCATGCTGCAGGAAGGGGTTTACCTGGCACCGGCGTCTTACGAAGCCGGCTTTATGTCTGCGGCCCACAGCGACGAAGACATCGATGCCACCATCGCCGCAGCGCGCAAGGTTTTCGCCACCCTGGCCTAATCCCGCTTGCCGGGGCTCTCTGCCCAAGGCCGCAAAAGCCCGCACAAATGTGCGGGCTTTTTTGTTTCTGGTGTTGCATCCGCGCCCGCAGTTGCACGAATCAGACAACCCGCCTATAAAATGTATACATTTTTGCGGAGGGTATACATAGTGCGCCGCTCACTCCGGGCCGACTTCAGCCTGTCTACGATCAGTGCCGGCTTCGTCGCCGTTCTGGTGGGGATCGCCAGCTCTGTGGCGATTGTCTTTGCCGCAGCCCGCGCCGCCGGCGCCACTGAAGCCCACATGGTGTCCTGGATCGCCGCCCTCGGGCTGGGTATGGGCATCACCTGCATCCTGTTCTCGTGGTATTACCGCGCGCCCATCATTACCGCCTGGTCCACCCCCGGTGCGGCACTGCTGGTAACCAGCCTTGCGGGCGTGAGCCTGGCCGAGGCAGTGGGCGCATTCCTGTTCGCCGCTTTGCTGACCATTGCGCTGGGGCTTTCCGGTGCATTCGAGCGGGTCATGGGAAAAGTGCCAACACCGATCGCCAGCGCGCTGCTCGCGGGCATCCTGGTACAGTTCGGCGTGTCCGTCTTTACTTCACTGCAAGCTAGCCCACCGTTGGTCGGCGCCATGCTGCTGATGTACCTGGCCGGGCGACGCTGGTTCCCCCGCTACGCAATCATTCTGGTACTCATCAGCGGCGCTGCTGTCAGTGCACTGCTGGGGCAAGTGCACATCGAGCAAATGCACTGGGCGCTGAGCCGACCGGCGTGGGTCACTCCGGAAATCAATGCGGCCACCCTGCTCGGAGTCGGCCTGCCACTGTTTATTGTCACCATGACCTCGCAGAACATTCCCGGCGTCGCCACCCTGCGCGCCAGCGGCTATGCAAAGGTGCCGGTTTCACCACTCATCACGGGTACCGGCATCACCGCATTGCTACTCGCCCCGTTTGGCGGCTTTGCCTTCAACCTGGCCGCCATTACCGCAGCCATCTGCACCGGCCCGGAATCGCACCCGGATCCGGCACGGCGCTATACCGCCGGCATTGCTGCCGGCGTGTTTTATCTGTTGGTGGGACTGTTCGGCGCCAGCGTGGTGGCGCTGTTCAGTGCTTTCCCTGAGGCGCTGGTGGCCAGCGTCGCCGGGCTGGCGCTGATTGGTACCATCGGGGCCAGCCTCGACGGGGCAACCCGGGATCCGGACAGCCGGGAAGCCGCCCTGATTACCTTTCTTGTCACCGCTTCTGGTGCCGAGTTTTTCGGCATTGGCGCGGCCTTCTGGGGGCTGGTGGGTGGCATGCTCAGTCACTGGCTGTTTAACAGCGCCCGCAGCCCGGTGGGAGACAGTAAGTGAGCCTGTATCAGCAAATTAAGCACGATTTGCAGCAAGGCCGCTTTGCGCCCGGCACCGTGCTGAAGCAGACAGATCTCGCCGAGTGCTACAACGTCAGCCGGATCCCGGTGCGCGATGCCCTGCAACGCCTGAAAAGCGAAGGCTGGCTGTGCGCACACGGCAAGCGGGGCATTGCGGTACCGCAGTTCGATGCCCGGGAAGCGGAAGACCTCTACCTGATGCGCATGCGCCTGGAACCCCTGTTGCTGACATTCGCCGCGGAACGGCTTAATAGCGAAATACTGGGGCGGGCGCGGGATATTCTCGAGCGCATGGATCACACCCCGGGTCTTGCAGCGGCGGAAATCGGCGCGCTCAACCGGGAGTTTCACGCCTGCCTGTACAGTGCCGCCGAGCGGCAAACCCTGTTCGCCACCGTCGCGCAACTGCAACAGCAATGTGAGCGTTACATCGGCTACCAGTCCCGCAGCCTCGACTATCAGCACACCAGCCAGCGCGAGCACTATGCCATTCTGGAGGCATTGCAGCGGGGCGACGTGGAAGGCGCCAGCCGGGTACTCGAGCAACATATCTCATCCGCAGGACGCGCCCTGGTGGATTATCTGAACGGGCGCCCGGAGTAACCGCGCACGCCTTGGCTCCATCTCGCGTCAGTTTGATATGATGGCAACCTTTCAGGCTGCGCCACCGACGGCGCAGCCGATCCGATCTTCCTCCCGGAGCGAATTCTTATGAGCAGCAGCCTTCTCCGCGGCGCTTATCCCAATACCCGGCTGCGCCGCCTGCGCGCCAACGACTTTTCCCGCCGCCTGGTACGGGAAAACCAGCTCACCAGCGACGACCTGATCCTGCCGCTGTTTGTGATCGAAGGGCGGGGTGAAACCCAGAAAGTGGCCTCCATGCCCGGCGTCGAGCGTCTTACCGTCGACTTGCTGGCGGCCAAAGCCAGAGAGCTGGTGGCGCTGGGGATTCCCGCTGTCGCCCTGTTCCCGGTGGTGGATGCGGCGCACAAATCTGAAGATGCCCGCGCCGCCTTCGCCGCGGACGGCCTTGCCCAGCGCGCGGTGCGCGCTCTGAAAGATGCGGCTCCGGAACTGGGGGTCATCACCGACGTGGCCCTGGATCCGTTTACCAGCCACGGCCAGGACGGGCTGATGGACAACAGCGGCTACATCGTCAATGACGATACCGTGGAGGTACTGGTTCAACAGGCTCTGTCCCACGCCGCCGCCGGGGCCGACGTGGTGGCACCGTCGGATATGATGGACGGGCGCATCGGTGCCATCCGCGCCGCGCTGGAGCGCGAGGGCTACGTGAACACCCAGATCATGTCCTACGCCGCCAAGTACGCGTCCGCCTACTACGGCCCTTTCCGCGATGCTGTAGGTTCCGCCGGCAACCTGAAAGGTGGCAGCAAAGTGAGCTACCAGATGGATCCCGCCAATGGCGATGAAGCCCTGCACGAGTGCGCGCTGGATCTGCAGGAAGGCGCCGACATGATCATGGTGAAACCCGGCATGCCCTACCTGGACGTAGTGCGACGGGTAAAAGACGAATTGAAAGTACCGACCTTCGCCTATCAGGTCAGCGGTGAATACGCGATGCACTGCGCGGCATTTGAAAACGGCTGGCTGAATCGTGAAGCGGTGATCCTGGAGTCCCTGCTCGCCTTCAAGCGCGCTGGCGCAGATGGTGTACTGACCTACTTCGCCGAGGAAGCGGCGCGGCTGCTGCAGCGCTGATCGGAGCCGGATTCACGTGTGAAACAAGGGGCGCTGAGGCGCCCCTTGTTGATATCCGTCCTGTCTATTCCCTGTTACCGCCACGGCGGAACAGCCACAGCGAACAGTTCGCACTTCAGAATATACGGGCCCAGGCACCGGGATCCGTGAACAACACGAACACCAATCCGCTTATCGCACCCCAGAAGTGCGCATCGTGATTGATTCGGCTGTTCTTCCCCCGGCTCGCATACATGCTGTACGCCAGGTACAGCAGCCCGAACAGCCACGCCTGAATCGGAACTGGCAAGAACAGCAGATAGAGCTCCGACGCGGGAAAGTAAACGATAAAGGCAAATACCAGCGCAGAAATGGCGCCGGATGCACCGACACTCGCGTAATTCGGGTTATCCCGCTGTTTAAGCAAGGTGGGAATATGGCTTGTGATCAGCGCCAGCGCATACAAAAGCACAAACAGGGTGCCGCCAATGCGCCGCTCGAGTACCCGCCCGAACAACCACAAACACCACATGTTTACCGCCAGGTGCAGCAGGTTCGCGTGTACAAATCCAGCGAGGCAGATGGAGGCGCGGTTTTTTCCACGCCACACCAGATAGGGACGGAAGGCGCACCGCTCCAGGAGGCGCGGAGACAGATAGAGCGCAATCAGGCTGACGCCGACGGTCACCAGCAGCAGAATGCCGGTTACATCGACAGAGGGTAAGTGAAGTCCATTCAATGGAGGCGCCACCAGAACTGGATTGGGCCCCCATGCTACACCGGTTTGGCGGCGCCGTTTAGCGCCACACGAGCATAGAACTGGCCCGCTATTGCGGAACCAGCTCCAGCTCGGTCAATAACGGCGCACCGGCAGCCACAGCCAATACCAGCGAGCGTGTGCCCTCGGACAAAGCCAGCTCCACCGAGTGCTGCCCCTCCGATTTTTGCAGGGCCATGGCCTGGCCATCGTCAATCGAGAGTGTCAGGGCGGCATTGCCGGTGCCCCCAAGCTCGCGCACCGACAGCCGGTAGTGTCCGGGCTCAGCCACCTCGATGGTATATCGCAACCACTCCCCGGGAGACGTATTGGCGACCGCGAAACCGGCATCCGTGGCGACGATATCCACACCGTCGTTGCGGTAGGTGCGCCCCCGGTTCCACAGAGTGCGCTCACCGCCGGTGCTCACGTGATAGTTTGCGGTTTCACTGTCTGCGTAGGCCTGGCCGGGACGCCCCAGATCGTAATCCACGGCCGCAATCACGATGCCGTTGCTAGTCAGGCGATGTGTGCGAAACGGGCGCACCTGACCGTCGCTGGGCTGGCGCAACATGGCATCCACAACGTCCATGTGGTGAAGTGTATTTTCGAAACGGATATCCACTTTCGCCAGTTGCATCAGCGCATTGAAGGCTTGTTCTGGCTGAGGTCTGGCCCCCTCACCGCGCCAGTACTGAACCAGGGCCCGGTATCCAGGATTGGGTTGAATCTGTAGCGGGTTATTGAAGCCAATTTTCTTCAACGGCCAGAATGCCCAACCGATACCTTCACTCTCCAGCAGCTCAATCGCATCGGTAAACCAGGCATTGGAGTTTTCACCGGATTCTCCCAGCCATACCGGTACCTGGTGCTCCTCGCGCAGTGCCAGTATGCCGGCAATACTCTCGCGACTGTTGTGATTCCAGTATTTGTGGAAACTCACAACCAGGTTGTCATCCCAGGGTGGCAACACGCCCGCGTAATTATTACCCCAACAGTTGCCCTCAACGATGACCATGTGATTGCGATCCACTTCGCGAATCGCCGCAGTGATATCCTGCTGCAGGTCACGCAATGGCTTGTTGCTCTTTTCCGTACAGCCGTGTTTATCCGCGGCATCAGTAAATCCCCAGTTGGGTTCATTGAGCAGGTCGTAGCCGCCGATCATCGGTTCATCTTTGTAGCGCCCAGCGAGCTTGCGCCACAGGGCGATAGTTTTGTCGCGGTTGGCCTGGCTGTCCCAGAGAGAGGGCAAATCGGGGTTGCGATCAGAAATGGCGAGGTCATTACCCTGGCCGCCGGGCGCAGCATGCAGATCGAGAATCAGGTAAAGATTGTACTTTTTACACCAGGCGAGCAGTTGATCCGTCAGTGCAAATCCGCTGTCGAGCCAGGTGTGTTCGCCGGGGACAGGCTCTTGTTCCACAGGCAGGGTAAACAGGTTGAAATGCATCGGCAGACGCACGGAGTTGTAACCCCACTCTGCCATCGCCCGAACATCCTCTTCACGCACATGATTGGCTAACCAGGCGCGGTAGAATTCCGCGGTTTTTTCTTCGCCAATGAGCGTCTCTATCCGCTCGCGGATCACGTGCTGCTGGCCGAGATTGCCCAGTTCCAGCATGTAACCTTCCTGCAGCATCCAGCCGCCGAGCCCCATTCCGCGCAGGATGACCTCGCGCCCACGCCCATCGACGATCTGAGTGCCCTGCGCCTTCAGGAAAGTGCCGGGATGCTCACGCTGATCCCCACCCTCTTGAGCACGGGTTGCCGAATTCACACACAACAGGGCCAGAGCGGCTGCCAAGCCCGTAATATTCTTTTTGTTCATTTGCATCACCCATCATCCGCATGAAGCGCCAATGATGGGCAATAATGGCTGGGGCGGCGTCCCACTTTGCACACCGAATGCTGATCGGAACCACGTTCGAATCGTGCGCGCTACTCAAACGGCGCCGGGGCAACAACCCAGCCTGAGGCCTGGCTTCAGGGCCACTGATCCTCTTCCTCCGGCGGCCACGGTTGTGCCTCCTCGATGGGCGCACCACGGCTTCGACGCAACTCTTCTTCCCGACGCAGGCGCTCTTCAAGGATTTGCCGCTCTTCCTGCGCGCGCCGCTCCTCCTCCAGGTATTGCTCCTCTTGGGCGCGGCGGGCATCCTCCAGCCGGCGCCAGCGCTCTTCTTCCGACTGCGGCAGAGGCTCCCCCTCCAGCGGATAATCGTCGGGCTCCTGTGGCACTGGCTGCGGATAACCGTCCGGGGTTTCCTGCTGCTCCCGCTGCAACTGTTCGCGCAACTCCCGTTCACGGCGTTGCTGCTCTTCACGACGCTGCTGCTCCGGGTCTATACCCCAGCCGGGAGTCATCTCCTCCCGTGGTGCCGCCTCTTCCCGCTCATTGCCAAACCAGTTGCGGAACCAGCCGCGACGCTGGCAGTTGGGCGCGGTTTCCAGGCGACTTTCATCCGATACCGGGATTTCCCGGCCACCCTCACAGTAGCGCGGATCCATGTATAGCCCCTGTTCGTTCACCGGCTTCCATTCGACACCGCGCGGCGCTTTGATTCGGCCGTGGCGGTGAGGCAGCTTGCGCATCATTTCGGTCCAGATGCTCAAGGCGCCGGTCGCACCGGTGAGACTGGTGCGCTCGTTGTCGTCGCGGCCAATCCATACCACCGCTGTCACTCCCGGGGAAAAGCCGGCAAACCAGCTGTCCCGGTAATTGTTGGTGGTGCCGGTTTTGCCGGCGAACGCGACACTATTGGGCAAGCGGCGCAGGGCGCTCTTGCCGGTACCCTCGCGCATCACCTGTTCCAGGCCATAACGCAAAAGGTACACAGGCACCTCATCGACGCCGCGATTTGCCTTGCGCCGGAAACGCTGTACCTGTTCGCCATCCGCATCGGATACCGCAAGCAGCGTGCGGGGTTCCACATGCTCGCCGCCATTGGCAAGGGTCTGGTACATGCCCGCCACTTCAAACGGGGTCATTTCCACCGCCCCCAAAAACAGCGACGGCACCCGCGGCAGGCTGGCCTCAACGCCGAGGCGGCGAATGGTCTGGCGCACGTTTTCAATTCCCAGCTCCAGTCCCAGGCGCGCAGTAGCCTGGTTGTAGGAACGCGACAGCGCAACATACAGAGGTACCAGGCCGTGGCTGCGATTGTTGAAGTTGGCCGGCATCCACACCTGGCCGTCCTGGGTCACTTCGCGAATCGGCGCATCGTCGATCAGGGTCGCGAGGTTGTACTCGTGGGCCCGCTCCAGCGCGGTCAGGTAAACCGCGGGCTTGATCAGTGAGCCGATCTGTCGACGGGCCTCCAGCGCGCGGTTGAAGCCCGGGTAATGGGGGCGGCGGTCGCCGACCATAGCCAACACATTGCCACTGTGGTTTTCCATAATGACCGTTGCCGCCTGCAGCGAGTTGGCCTTGATACCGCGGTTCTTCTCCAGCTGTTCAGCACCTTCACTGATCGACTTTTCCGCCAGCGCCTGCACCGAAGGGGCAAGCGAGGTGTAAACCCGCAGACCGGCCGTGCGCAACTCCTCCACCGAATAGTAAGGGCGAAGTTCTTCCAGCAGGCGCTCGGTAAACGCGGGGTACGGATTCTGGGCGGCGGCGCCGGCGGCAGCGACTTCCAGCGGCTTTTTGCGCAGGCGGTCGTGCTGCTCCTGGGTAATCAGTTTCTGTTCCAGCATGACATCAAGAACGGTGTTGCGCCGTTCCAGCGCCCGCTCCGGATTCCGCCATGGGTTGTAATAGGATGCCCCCTTGGCCAGTCCTACCAGCAGAGCGATCTGATGCGGCTCCAGCTGGCTCAGGGGCTTCTGGAAATAGAATTCCGACGCCAGCCCGAAGCCGTAAATGGCGCGGCTGCCCTGCTGCCCAAGCCACACTTCATTGATGTATTCCTGCAGGATGTACGATTTGTCGTAATGCACTTCCATCAGGATCGCCATCAGCGCTTCGTTGAATTTGCGCCACAGGCTCGGCTTGTGGTCGAAGAAAATGTTCTTCACCAACTGCTGGGTAATGGTCGAGCCACCCTGCACCACCCCCCCGGCCTTGAAGTTGGCCACCATGGCGCGGGCGATCCCGCGAGGTGAAACACCAAAGTGATGAACGAAGTCCTGGTCTTCCACGGCAATGAGGGTAGCGCCCAGCAGCGGCGGTATTTCTTCGATGCGTACCGGTGTGCGGTCGTCACCGCCCCCAAGCAGGGTGCCGATGGGCGCGGCGTCGAGCCGGAATTCCTTCAGGGCGGTTTCAGACTCGTCCCGCAACCGGGTGAGTTCGTCATTGCGCAGACGGAAACGCACTTTGGCTGCCGGTTCGCGCCCGTCAGCGTGGATAAAGTCCCGCCGCCAGACCAGGTACTCCATGCCATCGCGCTGCCACTGCCCGGGCTCGTCCACCGCCGGCATTTTCTTGTAGTTGAGCGCTTCAAACTCCGCTTCAAGCTCATCGGGGCGCATCACCATGCCTTCCCGCAGGATCAGCGGGCGTGCGAACACCCTGGCCGGCAGCTGGTACTGACGACTGTCCAGGCGCTCGCGCAATTGCACGTCCAGCCACACCATGTAGCCGGCCAATACCAGTACCCCCAGCAGAGCCAGCAGGCTCAGGCGCCTGATCCAACGTCCCAGACGTCCGGGCCGTGACTTGCTCGCCCTGGACCGGGTGTTCGACGCTTTTGTACGGCGCTTGTTAGATGCCATAAAAATCCAAATTTCAGCTCGTCAGTTCACTATAAAAAGGTTTGCAGGCAGGTCGAGCCGCTATCACGGCTGTTATAACCGGCTTTTATAAGGTCCCCAGCGCGCAAGTCAAACCGGCCTTGCCCGGCCACGCGCTCCTTCACGCACTCTTGCGGGCCCTGGCGATACACTTGCACTTGCTCCTGTCGCAGCCATAATGCGGCGCACTACTTACAGTCGCCTGGAATATTAGCCCTTCGCGACCCGCCAGTTTTGCAAAAATTAACGGAAGAACTATGCACCAGTACGATCTCTACGGCATTGGCGCCGCCCTGCTCGACACGGAAATTGAAGTCAGCGACAGTGACCTGCAATCCCTCGGCGTTGAAAAAGGGGTCATGACCCTGGTGGACGACCTCCGCCAACAACAGCTGGTAGACGACCTCAAGGATCACCTGGTAACAGCCAGCCACGCCTGCGGGGGCTCCGGTGCCAACACCATCATCGCCGCCAGCTACTTTGGCCTGGATACATTTTATTCCTGCAAAGTGGCGGCCGATGATAACGGCGATTTCTACCGCGACAATCTCGCGGCGGCGGGCGTCAACTACCCCAAGGCGCTGCACAATGCCGAATCCGGCACCACGGGCAAGTGCCTGGTACTGATCACCCCGGACGCCGAACGCAGTATGAATACCTTCCTCGGCATCAGCGCGGAGCTGTCGGTGGCCGAACTCGACGAGGAAGCACTGGCCGAGTCCCGCTGGGCCTACATCGAAGGCTACCTGGTGTCATCACCGACCGGTCGCGCAGCCGCGATCGAGCTGCGGCAGCAGGCTGAACGCAAAGGTGTAAAAACTGCCCTGAGCCTCTCCGACCCCATGATGGTGCAACTGTTCCACGACGGTCTCAAAGAAATGCTCGGGGACGGTGTCGACCTGTTGTTCTGCAACCGCGATGAGGCGCTGCGGTTCTGCGGGACGGATCAACTCACGGAAGCGGCACAGACACTGCGCCAGCACTGTCGCGCGTTTGCAATCACGCTGGGCGCCGAAGGCGCACTGCTGTGGGATGGAGAGCAGGAATACCGCGTTGCCGCGCCCAAAGTGAACGCCATCGACACCAACGGCGCTGGCGACATGTTTGCCGGCGCCTTCCTCTATGGCATCAACCGCAATCTGGGATACCGCGAAGCCGGTGAACTGGCCTGCGCCGCGGCCGCTCAGGTAGTCAGTCAGTACGGCCCGCGTTTGCGCCCGGAACAGCACGGCGAACTGCTGGCACAGACGGCCAGCGCTTGAAGTGTGGCGCGCCCAGCGCGCCGATTCATGTGGATAAAACCGGAATCGCGATCAGCGTACGGGCGTCGTGCGCGGGCCGCTGATTTCCGGCAGGCAGGCGGCCGCGGCAATGCCAAAGCCCTGGGCGTAATCCACCCCCATTACGCGCAGCTTTTCCAGCAGCTCAGGGGTTTCAGCGAATTCGGCAATGGTGCTGATCCCCATGCGCTTGGCCAGGTGATCCACCGTGCTCACCATGGCACTGTCGATTTCATCTTCGAGCATATTGCGCACGAAAGAGCCATCAATCTTCAGGTAATCCACCGGTAACTGGCGCAGGTAGGCCAGGGATGAGGCCCCGCGGCCGAAATCATCCAGGGCAAAACTACAGCCCGCCGCGCGCAGCTTGTGGATAAACACCAGCGCGCGATCCAGATTGTTGATTGCGCTGGTCTCGGTAATTTCAAATTGTACCCGCGAGGGCGCAACGCCAGCCTCAGTCAGCTCACGCAACACAAAATCTGCGAACAGCTCGTCGCCCAGGCTGATACCGGAAATATTGATCGCATAGTGGAAACCGCCCGCGCCAGTGCTCTGCTCCAGCGCCATGTAGCGGAAGATGTTGCGGATTACCCAGCGATCCACCTCATCAATCATCCCGTAGCGCTCGGCCGCGGGCAGGAACAGCCCGGGGGAAATCACTTCGCCATCCCGGCCCTGCATACGCACCAGCACCTCATAGTGATGCACGCGATTCTTGTCCTGCAAGGCGACAACCGGCTGGCGGTACAGCAGCAGGCGATCCTCGCGGATCGCGGCGTGGATCTCCGCCAGCCAGGAACTTTCACGGCGCTTCTCCAGTGCCTTGCGGGAGTCACTGAAAAACTTGATCCGATTTCGACCCTGATCCCGTGCGGCACTGCAGGCATCGTTGGCCGAAGCCAGTAACTGGCTTGCCGGTGGCGCCTGGTGATCCACACTCACGGCACCAATAGACAGGGCCGGGCGGGTTTCACTGTCTTCCCACTGGAAAACAAAGCTGTTAACCGCCTCGCGCAGGCGGGTAACAATACGGCGCGCCTCTTCCAGGGTGCAGTCGCGCAGCAACAGGGCAAATTCATCGCTGCCCACGCGCCCCAGCAAGTCACCCTCGCCGAGGCAACGAGTGAGAATTTTCGCCAGTGCAATCAGCAGCGCGTCGCCGGCACTGTATCCCAGCGAATCATTGACCACTTTGAACTGGTAGACATCCAGGTACAGCAAAATATGGTGCTGCCTGGCCTCGGAAGCAGCGTTGAGCAGGCCCTGCAGGGCGTGCTCGAAAGACTGGCGGTTGGGGAGGTGGGTGAGTGAATCGTGCGTATTTTGCCAGCTGAGGCGCGAGGATATCCGGCGGGCATCGGTGGTATGGCGCAGCACCACCACAAATCCCTCAACCCTGGCGCCTTCGCAAATCGTATTGATCTGCACGCTGACTTCCAGCTCGTCGCCCTCCCCCCGATGGATTCTGGCGCGCACCTCGCGCCGGCTGGGGACTATCTCTGCCCCTTCCTCCTCGACCGAAAGATTCAGGACAAGCGGCTCCCCGTTTTCCCCCAGCAGCGCCAGGCAGTCCACCAGCCGCTGACCGGGCAGCAACCCGACCACATGGCCGCACAGCTCGCTGACGACCGGATTGCTGTAGCGGATCCGCCCCGCGCGATCGGTAATCACTACGCCGTCCGCGACCTCTCCCAGCGCCAGCTCCGCGGCGGCGAGACTGAGCTGGACATCGGCGAACGGCAGACCGCCGGCCTGCGTAAGCAGGCCCTGGGCGTCGGTTTTTTTCTGGGTGAAATCGGTCAATGCAAATCCATTAATTCTCAACAAGCCGCCGGCTCAGCCTGGCCGGCGCTTTCATCCACTGATAATAACGGCATCTTGAGCGACGGGGGGACAACCCCGCCAAAACTGACCGCAACTGTGAACATGGTCACAGGCGCCGCTAAACCAAACCTTACAGATTCTGGCGCAAGAATGCCTTCAGTTTTTCATCCTCAAATGCGCGCTGCAATGTGGCGCTCAGTAACTGGTTAACGCTGGACTGCACCTCTTCCCGACTCGGCTTGATCAGATTGCGATCTTTGCCACTGGTGCTGTAGTTGCCAAAGAAGGTAGCCCCGCCCACGGTAACCTGCAGCTGGATGGAGGCGCCGCTGTCCACCTTGGTGGTATACAGCTTATTGGGACTGTTATAACTGAGGTCGGTCAAGTTGGCGACAACCTGGACATCGGCGCCGCTTTGGACTGGGCGAAACGACCAGGCTCCAAACCCCTGGTTCAGCGCCACCGCCAGGGACTGCTCTATGTCATTGGCCAGCGTCACATTGGACTCGTCAGCATAAATGCCACCCAGCGACCCCAGCCCACCTCCGGGCAACTGGTTAACACCGCGGGCATACACGGTATACCCGGATCCGATCGTATCGGCCGGCACATTGACCTGGGGCTGCACCATCACCTGCACCGGGCTGTGTGCACAGGCAGCCAACAGGGCCGCCGAGAATACGGCGGTCAAAAATACACTTATTTTTTTCATAACTTTACTCCGTTATATGGAAATCACAGGCGCGATGCTCGCGCCCCTGAGAAAGCAGTTTGCGGAAAACGTTCAACCGTGATGGTGATGATGCCCCTGCTGCTGAGCAGCATTGTCAGCACGTACTGGTATCACCACCTCTAAAGTGCCGCCATCGGCAAAAACAAGCCGCAGCGGCAGGTTTTCTCCCGCAGCAAGGCGAACCCCATGCAACATCAAATGGGTAGCACCCGGCTGCATTTCAAGGGATGCACCCTTGGGCAAGGTAACTTCTGCAAGCGGCCGCATACGGCTTACACCGCTCTCTTCAACCGTGCTGTGCAATTCGGCACGGGCCTTGGGATGACGAGGCAGTTCGACCCCTAGCAAGCGGCGCTGCCGATCCCCTCCATTATGAATATTCAGGTACGCGACCCCCATGGGCGCCCCCGGCGGGGTTTCGCGGGCAAAGCCCACCACTTCCAAAGCCGCCACCTTCACTTCCGCAGTTTCCGCCGCCACTGTAGTTAACGGGAAGGCCGCAGAGAAAAACAAACAGCCGAACACAGCCTTCAGGTGTCGCCGAAACAGCGGCGGAAAAGCAGTAACACGAGTCAACTGGCACACTGAAAACACTCCCTTTAACGATCTGGTTATTCTCTGAGAAACATCCAACCTAAATAAGCACACGCGCCCACGCCATCTGGCCTGTCTCACCCTCAAGGGTTTTTCTGCAACAGTAACCGCGGCGGATTGCCAAGCTTGATGTCACCCCGCACCCGATAACCTGGCACTGCCTCGCGCAATTGCCCGTAGATCCAGCGCCCTTCGGCATCGTTGCGGGCGACAATAATCACCCGCATTTCGTGCTGGCGAATCCGCTCCGCCGTAGACCGCAGCATTTGCACCACCTGCGGCGACTTGCTGGCAAGCTCAGCCGGCGGCAGTAATACGGCCTGCGCCCCCGGGCCATCCATTACCACATCAGCCGCCGCCCGGCGCTTCTCCTGTTGCAGCTGCGTCCGCACTTCCGCAGACAGGGCGTTGCCCGGTGCTATTTCATCGGCCCGATTCAACAAACTGTCGACCTGCCCGAACGCGCGCTGGCGCAATGCGTCGCGGGCCCTTGCAACCAGCTCCATCACGATGAGCTGGATTCCTGTGGCCGCGCGCTTGTTGCCCGGGTCCAGCTGCTGCACATTCAGGTAAAAATCGTACGCACTGGCGCCGGCAGGCATGGTGTAAAACCCCTCGCGCTGGGCCGCCTCGGCGCGCTGCAGAAAATGCTCGACTGCGCGCTGGCGGATTTCCTCTTCCGTCGGCCCCTTTGGCGCCACCGGAACCGGAATGGCCTTGGGCGCGGGCGGTGGCGGGGGGGCAGACGCACAGCCGGAAAACAGTACGCTGAGGCCAACCATTGCAGCCACCGAAAGCGTGGCCGGACGAAAGCGGCACGGCGCCGACACCTGACTCTGTTTCCCGCTCACAATCTTCGCCTGTCCTCTGTGTTGTTTTTTTGTACCACTGGCACCGCTATACTGCGCGTTCACCGCGTCCCGCGCCAACTGCGCCATATTCAAGGGACGTCGCACAGCGGAACCGCCGTGTGCTGTTTCAGTCCAATATCGCCAGACTATAAAGAATTTTGTTGCCCATGAGTGTGAAGCCCCCCGGTTTGCGAGAAAAAAAATGGCTGAATCGTTTGCTGGCACCGGCCTTCCTGGCGGTTTACAGCCTGCTGGCGTACGCCTTTGTGTCCTCGGCGTACGCGGCCGGTAATCCTTTATCCAGCCCCCCCTTAGCCAGCAGTAACTTTGGCGCCACGCAGCAGGATGAGTTCCTTCCTGTAGACCAGGCCTACCGCCAGGATTTCCTTTTCGCCCAGTCCGGGGAAGTCAGCGCCCTGTTCCAGATCGCGCCAGAGTACTACCTCTATCGCGACAAGCTGGCGCTCTATGTACTGGGCGAGGGCGGCAAGACCCCGCTTCCCCTCGACATTGAGAAAGGCGAAGTCATCTGGGATGACTACTTCGAGAAAGAAACAGAAGTTTATCGCTGGCAGCTTGAGATACCGGTTAGCATCCCCGCCAACCTGCGCACTGGGAGCGCGCCTGTAGAACTGGAAATCCACTACCAGGGCTGCGCCGACGCCGGACTCTGTTACCCGCCACAGACGCGCCGCTTCGCTGTCGACCTGAACCAGCAAACCGCTTCGCCGCTGGCCGTGGGCGGCCCTGCTTTCAGCACCGGCAACCGCGCCCCACTCGCCGATACTGGGCGGTCGCAAGCAGCGGTCGATAGCAGCAATACCGGGTTACTGCTGGCTCTCGTGCTGGCCTTTGGCGGCGGCCTCATTTTGAACCTGATGCCCTGCGTATTCCCCGTCCTGTCGATCAAAGCGCTGGCGATCACCCACAGCAAAGGCAACCGGCACCTGCACGGCTGGGCCTACACGGCCGGTGTCATTGCCACATTTACCCTGATCGCCGCGGTCATGCTGGCACTGCGCGCAACCGGGGAAGCAGTCGGCTGGGGCTTCCAGTTGCAATCGCCGCCAGTTGTGGCAACGCTGGTGTACCTGTTTTTCATCATGGGCCTGAGCCTTTCCGGACTGACCGAATTCGGCAGCAGACTGATGGGTATGGGGGGCCATACCAGCTCAGGGCTCGGCGGCTCCTTTTCCACAGGCGCACTGGCAAGCGTCGTCGCCAGTCCGTGTACCGCGCCGATGATGGGTTCTGCGCTGGGATTTGCGGTCACTCAGCCAGCTGCTGTGGCGCTGGCCGTATTCGCGGCGCTGGGGGCCGGCATGGCTGCGCCGTTCCTGCTGCTAACCTACGTGCCCCAGCTGGCCGAGCGCCTGCCTCGCCCGGGCCCGTGGATGGAGCGCCTCAAGCAATTACTGGCGTTTCCCATGTACCTGACGGCCGTCTGGCTGTTGTGGGTACTGGGCCGCCAAACCGGTAGTGACGGCGTTGCCCTGGTGCTCGCCGGCGCAGTCGCCATTGCATTTGCCCTGTGGCTCTGGCCGCGCCCCACCGAGGACACCCGGGGCGCGGGGCGCTTTGGACGCAGCGCACTGGCCATAGCCGCGCTGGCTGGCGCCGCCCTGCTGATCCCGCAACTGGACAAGGCGACCGGTTCTTCCGCGAGCGCAACCTCCAGCGCCTACTGGCAGCCCTACTCTCCAGAAGCTCTGGAAAACGCCCGCGCCGAAGGCCAACCAGTGCTGATCAATATGACCGCCGCCTGGTGCATCACCTGCCTTGCCAATGAAAAGGTGGTGCTGTCGAGTGACGCCGTGAGCGATGCCATTGGCCAGCTGGGCATCACCGCCCTCAAGGGAGACTGGACCAACCAGGATCCCAGGATCAGCGATCTGCTGGCGCGCTACGGCCGCACCAGTGTTCCTCTGTACCTCCTTTATCCCGCCGGTGGCGGCGAGCCCACCATCCTGCCGCAAATCCTCACCCGCGACGGCCTCCTTGCTGCGCTGCGCGATGCAGCGGGCACATCCGAAGTGGTTAGCGAATAACCACTAGTGCATTTCGGCCAAGGATTGGCCTTTGTGGCCAATCCTTTAGGCAAACAAGCCATTCACAGTGAAACTTTGCGCTAATCTGGAAGGTATTTTCGGCGAACTGCGTGCAACTTCTCGATTTCAAATTTTGGGGCATGGACAGAGGGTCACTTTTGCGGCAAACTCGCGCCCAATTGTGAAAAATGTGCGTATGGCAGGTGTTTGCCTGCAAGATGTATGACTTTTTCCAGATTTTAGTCACAGTTTCGCGCGCTTTACCGAGGCACAGTATGGCTAAACTGCTTCTGCTACACGGCCCCAACCTCAACCTGCTGGGCACCAGGGAACCGCAGATATACGGTTCCACCACACTGGCTCAAATTAATGAGGCCGCTCGCGCCCTGTGCGCGGAAGCCGGCCACCAGTTGGATTGCCTGCAGAGCAACAGTGAAGCGGAGCTGGTAGAGCGCATACATCAGGCGTTTGCCGACAAAGTGGACTTTATCGTTATCAACCCCGCCGCATATACCCATACCAGTGTCGCCCTGCGCGATGCGCTTGCCGGCGTGGCGATTCCCTTTATTGAAGTCCACCTGTCCAACCCGCACGCCCGCGAGCCCTTCCGCCACCACTCTTACCTGTCGGATCTGGCGCAAGGTGTTATCTGTGGCTTCGGCGCCGACAGTTACCGGCTGGCATTGCAGGCGGCCCTGGGGCGCATTTAGAAAACGATTTCATCCGCGGGTACCGTTCGCGAAACGGGGCCCGACCCGATATTCACACAGACTACGAGTGACACTGTTATGGACATCCGCAAAATCAAAAAACTGATCGAACTGCTCGAAGAATCCGACATCGGCGAGCTGGAAATCAAAGAAGGTGAAGAGTCCGTGCGCATCAGCCGCGGCGTCAGCGGGGCTTCCATCCAGATGCCGCAGATGCAGATGATGGCCCCCATGGCGCCCGTCGCCCCCGCAGCTGCCCCGGCCGCTCCGGCACCGGCTGCCGCACCGGCCGAACCCGCCGGCGATTCCGTTCCAGCCCTGACCGGCCACCCGATCAAGTCACCGATGGTCGGCACCTTCTATGCGGCCTCCAGCCCAGGTTCCGAGCCGTTCGTGAAAGTCGGCCAGCAGGTAAAAGTGGGCGACGTCATCTGTATTGTCGAAGCCATGAAAATGATGAACCAGATCGAAGCCGACAAAGCCGGCACCATCGCGTCCATCCTCGTGGAAGACGGCCAGCCGGTGGAATACGACCAGCCGCTCGTCACCATTTCCTGAGCGGGGGTGTCAGTGCATGTTTGAAAAAATACTTATTGCCAACCGCGGGGAAATTGCCCTGCGCGTGCTGCGCGCCTGTAAAGAAATGGGTATCGCCACTGTCGCGGTTCACTCTCAGGTGGATCGCGACCTGAAACACGTGCGCCTGGCAGACGAAGCGGTCTGTATCGGACCAAACCCGTCGCCGCAAAGCTACCTCAACATCCCGGCCATCATCTCGGCAATGGAGATTACCGATGCCGTCGCTGTGCACCCGGGTTACGGTTTCCTGGCCGAGAATGCCGACTTTGCCGAGCAGGTACAGAAGAGCGGCTTCACCTTTATCGGTCCGGACGCGGACGTTATCCGCCTGATGGGCGACAAAGTGTCGGCCATCGCCGCGATGAAGAAGGCCGGCGTTCCGACTGTGCCAGGCTCCGACGGCCCGCTGCCCGCCGACGGCGAGCGCTGCCTCGAGATCGCGCGCAAGATCGGCTTCCCGGTGATCATCAAGGCCGCCGCCGGCGGCGGCGGTCGCGGAATGCGCGTGGTGCACTCAGAGGGCGCCCTGCTGAACGCCATCTCGGTGACCAAATCCGAAGCCGGTGCGGCGTTTGGCGACAGCACCGTCTATATGGAGAAATTCCTGCAGAACCCGCGTCACGTGGAAATCCAGGTAATGTCCGACGGCCAGGGCAACGCCGTACACTTCGGTGACCGCGACTGCTCCCTGCAGCGCCGCCATCAGAAGGTGCTCGAAGAAGCTCCCGCGCCAGGCATTCCCGATGCCATACGCAAGGAAGTTCAGGACGCGTGCGTTCAGGCCTGTATTGATATCGGCTACCGCGGCGCCGGCACCTTTGAATTCCTTTACGAAGACGAGCGTTTCTACTTCATCGAGATGAACACCCGTATTCAGGTGGAGCACCCGGTTTCCGAGATGGTCACCGGCGTCGACCTGATCAAGGAGCAGATCCGCGTGTGTGCGGGCGAAAAGCTCTCCTTCAAACAGGAAGACATCAAGATCACCGGACACGCTTTCGAATGCCGGATCAACGCCGAAGACCCGAAGACTTTCTTCCCGTGCCCCGGCAAAGTGGAAACTTTCCACGCCCCCGGCGGCCTCGGCGTGCGGGTGGACTCCCACCTCTACTCCGGCTATACGGTTCCGGCAAACTACGACTCCATGATCGCCAAGATCATCACCTATGCGGAAGACCGGGAAACCGCCCTGGCCCGTATGCGCGTGGCCTTGAGTGAAATGATCATCACCGGCATCAAAACCAATATCCCGCTGCAGGAAGACCTGGTTCGGGATGCAGCTTTCGCCAAGGGTGGGGTGAATATCCACTATCTGGAGAAGAAGCTGGGGATGGAATAAGTCCCCTGACGCGCACTTTTAACAGCGCGTTGGCAGGCAAGCACCGGGGATAGGTTTTCAGAACCGGTGCAGATGCATCCCTGTACACTGCGTCGGCGACACCCCAGTCGCCGACGCTTTTGAAAACCTGTCCCCGGGGCACTTCCCCTTCAGTCACACCTTTCTTACCCTGTAAACATCCCATCTTTAGTAGAATGCGCGCAGATCAGAAGTGAAGGTGCGCTGCCAGTAAGACAGTGCAGCCGCCTCGACGCCCTCAAATACCACTATCCCGGACAAGCACCCAATGCCCTGGCTCCAACTCCGTGTAAACACCAGCCGCGAACAGGCCGAGAAAATCGAGAACGCCCTGTTCTTCGCCGGCGCCGTCTCCGTCACCCTGCAGGACAATGCCGACCAGCCCATCCTCGAACCGGGTCTCGGTGAAACCCCGCTGTGGGACGAAACCCTCGTCACCGGCCTGTTCGACGCCGAAGTCAACACCAGCGTCACCGAAGCCAAAGCCGCCTCCTACCTGTGCGAAATGCTCCCCAACGCGCGCTGGGAGCAACTCGAAGACAAAGATTGGGAACGCGAGTGGATGAGCCACTACAAACCCATCCAGTGCGGTGAAAACCTCTGGATCTGCCCGAGCTGGTGCGAGCCGCCACAACCGGAGGCAGTCAACCTGCTTCTGGATCCGGGTCTCGCCTTTGGCACCGGCACCCACCCGACAACCTTCCTTTGCCTGCAGTGGCTGGCCGCTGAACCTGTCGAAGGCAAAAGTGCAATCGACTTCGGCTGCGGCTCGGGCATTCTCGGAATTGCCGCCCTGCTACTCGGCGCCGAAAACGCCATTGGCACCGATATCGATCCACAGGCGCTGATCGCCAGCCGCGACAATGCACAGCGCAACGGCATCGATCCCGATCGCTTCCCGGTCTACCTGCCGGAAAAGGCCCCGGCCGCGAGCGAGGCCAATGCGGATATCATGCTGGCAAACATTCTCGCCGGCCCCCTGGTCGAGCTGGCGCCGCAACTGATCGAGCGCACCCGTATCGGCGGCCGCATCTGCCTCTCGGGGATACTCGAAAGCCAGGCGGAAAAGGTCAAAGCGGCCTACCAGCAGTGGATCGACTTCGAACCGGATGGCGAACGCGAAGGCTGGGTACGCCTGAGCGGCACCCGCATCCGCTAAGAGACGGACTACGCCCAGAGCCGGCAGGCTGATAAACTGGCCGACCAAAGCACTAATCGTCGAATTTCATGTCGCAACTGGTTACCCGCTGCCCACATTGCAGCACATCGTTTCATGTCAGTGAGCAGCAACTGCGCGCCGCCCGTGGTGCTGTGCGCTGCGGTTCCTGCCTGCAGGTATTCCGCGCCGATGAAAACATCGTCTTCAACGAAGACGACCCTCAACCCGCGACCAAGAAGGCGATCGACGAGCTGCTGGACGACGACGACTTCCTGATTCACGACGACATCGACCTCGACGGCGATGAAGCTCAGGACGAAGACGACGACCTACCCAGGGCCAAGCGGGCATCCGCTAGCAAACCAGCGAGCGAACAACCGCCCCGCAAGCCGGAACAGCAGCCACTGATCGACGATGCCTTTGGCGAGCTGCAGTGGCAGGAGCTCGAGTCTCCCACCGAAAGCGACGACCTGGAATTGGGCGAAGACCTGGAAGCTGCGCGCGATGACCTGTGGGCAGAAGAGATTGCGATGGAGGCGCCGCTGGAAACGCCTTCATCCAGCCCCTTCTCCTCAGAGCCTCCCGAAATCACGCCCCCGGAAAGCCTGCAGGATGACTGGAGCGCGGGAGTCCGCCGCGACGATCACGACAGGCTGTCTTCCGGCATGGGTGACAACGACGATTTGCTCCCCCTTCCGCCCAGCCCCAGCGCCAAAGCAGCCGAAGAAGCCACCGGCGACGACCATATCGATGCTCTGCAGCGGAATCAGGCCCCGCTGTTGCCGCGGGATCAGCTGATATCCGCCATTGGCCCGGCACCGATCGAGGTCAACTGGCAGCCCAAACGCCACAATCGTATTCCCGGCTGGCTGTGGGGACTCAGCGCGCTGATGCTATTGATCGCACTTGCCGCACAAATCGCCTTCTTCCGCTTCGACACCCTCAGCAAGCGGCAGCCCTGGCGGCAAATGTACGCCGTCGCCTGCCCGATGGTTGGCTGCACCCTGCCCGCACAGGTGGATGTCCGCGCCATTCACACCTCGAACCTGGTCGTGCGCAGCCACCCCCAGACCAACGGCGCCCTTGCCGTGGAAGCTGTGCTGTTGAACACGGCACCGTTTGAGCAGCCATTCCCCGATCTGCTGCTGCGCTTTACTGACCTGAAGAATGCACCTGTCGCTAGCCGGCGGTTCAAGCCCGCCGATTACCTCAAGGGCGAGCTCGCCGGGCGCCGCCTGATGCCAAGGGGCAATCCGGTGCATATTGCGCTGGATATTGTCGACCCGGGCACGGAAGCGGTGAACTACGAACTTGAAATAGCCCCGCGCTGAACGGTCGGCCACTTTTTGCCAGCCGGGGTTGCCACCCTCGCTGACACATATTGCTACAAATTGTTGCACAAACTTCGCCCTAAACGGCCAGCCATCGACCAATTTGCGCGCTTTTTCGCTTTTCCGCCGGCCGGGCAGCCGCTATCATAGGCGGCTCTTTTGACACCGACCGCAGCGGAGAACACATTTGCGAGGCAGTACCGCCATAGGCCCTTACGAAATCGGCGCACCAGTAATCCTGGCACCGATGGCCGGCGTTACCGACCGCCCCTTCCGCCAATTGTGCCGCGACCTCGGGGCCGGTCTGGTGGTTTCCGAAATGGTCACTTCCGACACCAGTCTTTGGAACAGCCGCAAATCACGTATGCGCCTGGATCACAGCGGTGAAGCCGGTCCCATTTCCGTCCAGATCGCCGGTGGTGACCCACAGATGATGGCGGAAGCAGCGCAGGAAAATGTCCGGCGCGGCGCCCAGATCATCGACATCAATATGGGTTGCCCGGCAAAAAAGGTGTGCAAAAAAGCAGCAGGCTCCGCATTGCTGCGCGACGAAAAACTGGTCGCCGACATTCTGGAAGCCGTGGTGCAATCCGTCTCAGTTCCAGTGACGCTGAAAATTCGCACTGGCTGGTGTCCGGATTCCCGCAACGGAGTGACGGTGGCCAAGATGGCCGAGGATCTCGGAATCTCTGCCCTGGCAGTTCACGGACGCACCCGCGCCTGTGGCTACCATGGTCAGGCCGAATTCGATACCATTGCCGAGATTGTGTCCGCGGTAAAGATTCCCGTCTTTGCCAACGGCGACATTACCGGCGCGGAAAAGGCCCGCATGGTGTTGGACTACACCGGCGCTGCTGCAGTCATGATTGGCCGTGCAGCTCAGGGACGTCCATGGATATTTCGGGAAATCGCCCACTTTCTCGCTACGGGAGAGCGGTTACCTGAACCCTCACTGGAAGAAGTCAGGAATATATTGCTCACTCACTTGAGTGAATTACACCGTTTCTACGGTGAGGTTATGGGGGTACGTATCGCCCGCAAACACGTGGGTTGGTACTTGAAGACACTCGCTGACAGTGAGTCCTTTCGCACGACCTTTAACCAATTGGAATGCGCAGAAGCACAACATGCCAGCGTTCGCGAGTGGTTTGAACGCCGAATAAATAGAGGGGCAAAAGCGGCATGAATAACGAAGCACTGATTCCGGATGCCAATAATGTGGTATCCACCGGGGGCCAGACACAACTACAACAACCGCAGCAGCAGTCGCTGCGCGATGCGGTTGAACACGCGATGGAAAATTACTTCCGTCACCTGGACGGGCAGATGGTCACCGATGTCTACGACATGGTGCTGTCTGAAATTGAAGCGCCTATGCTGGAAGTGGTGATGAAACACACCCGCCACAACCAGACCCGCGCGGCACAGCTCCTGGGTCTCAACCGCGGCACTCTGCGTAAGAAGCTCAAGCGCTACGGTCTGCTGTAAAGCGGCCAGCCGCCCAGGCCAGAGCCGGCAGCCATAGCCGGCGCGAAAAGGGCGGCAGAAATTCGACGAGGGGGGATGGGTTCAGCCTATCCCCCCTCGCTATTTGTTATTCCCGGTTATTTTCAACCTGCTCTTTGTACATTTAGATGGACGATGCGATATGACTGACAAGGTGGCCATTCGCCGCGCGCTGATCAGCGTTTCTGACAAAAGCGGCATTGTGGACTTTGCCCGTGAACTCTCCGCCATGGGCGTGGAAATCCTCTCCACCGGCGGCACCTACCGCCAGCTGGGTGAAGCCGGCATCCCGGTAGTGGAAGTCTCCGACTACACCGGCTTCCCGGAAATGATGGATGGCCGCGTGAAGACCCTGCACCCGAAAGTGCACGGCGGCATCCTCGGCCGTCGCGGCCAGGATGATGCAGTCATGTCCGAGCACGGCATCAAGCCCATCGATATGGTTGTGGTTAACCTCTACCCCTTCAAGGCCACCGTTGCCGACCCCAACTGCGACCTGCCCACCGCGATCGAGAACATCGACATCGGCGGCCCGACCATGGTGCGCTCCGCGGCCAAGAACCACAAAGATGTAGCCATCGTGGTCAACGCGCACAGCTACGACACCGTCATCGAAGAGATGAAAGCCAACGACGGCGCGCTCGGTTACGAAACCCGCTACGACCTGATGGTGCAGGCATTTGAGCACACCGCGCAGTACGACGGCATGATCGCCAACCACTTCGGCGCCCGTAACACCAACAACGAAGCGCGCGAGTTCCCCAACACCTACAACGTCCAGTACGAAAAAGCCCAGGACATGCGCTACGGCGAGAACCCGCACCAGAAAGCGGCCTTCTACGTTGAAGCCGATGCCCAGGAAGCTTCCGTCTCCACCGCCACCCAGCTGCAGGGCAAAGAACTGTCCTTCAACAACGTGGCCGACACCGACGCCGCACTGGAAACCGTCAAACTGTTCGACGAACCCGCCTGCGTCATCGTCAAGCACGCCAACCCCTGCGGTGTGGCCGTAGCCGCTGACATCAAGACCGCCTACGAACTGGCGTTCGCCACCGACCCGGAATCCGCGTTCGGCGGCATCATCGCCTTCAACCGCGAATTGGATGCCGAGACCGCCCAGCTGATCGTCGACAAGCAGTTCTCCGAAGTGATCATCGCACCGAAAGTTTCTGAAGGTGCCGCAAAAGCCGTTTCTGCCAAGCAGAACGTGCGCCTGCTGGAGTGCGGCGAATGGGGCAGCGAGCGCCCGGTCGCCTTCGACTACAAGCGCGTCACCGGCGGCCTGCTGATCCAGGAAAAAGACAATGGCATGGTTGCCAAGGAAGACCTGAACGTGGTCACCAAGGTGCAGCCTTCCGACGAACAACTGGATGAACTGCTGTTCGCCTGGAAAGTCGCCAAGATGGTCAAGTCCAACGCCATCATCTACGCCAAAGACGGCCGCACCATCGGTGTCGGCGCCGGCCAGATGAGCCGCGTAAACTCTGCGCGTATTGCCGCGATCAAGGCCGAGCACGCCGGTCTGGAAGTAAAAGGCGCTGTCATGGCGTCTGACGCCTTCTTCCCCTTCCGCGACGGCATCGACAACGCCGCCAAGGTTGGCATCAGCGCCGTAATCCAGCCCGGCGGCTCCATGCGCGACGACGAAGTCATCGCTGCAGCCGACGAGCACGGTATGGCGATGGTGTTTACCGGTATGCGTCACTTCCGTCACTAAGCGCGAATTCCGACGACTACCTACACAGGTACGTAATATTCCCGCGCTATACGGGAAGGTTCTGGGGCTGGTGCCCCTTCCCGAGACCGTATGCGGCCAGGACGGCCGCATCCGAGCCCCCACGGATGGGTTCACGGCGTGTCTCGGGAAGGGGCACCAGCCCCAGGGCCGCCACAGGACTGGCAACGAAGCGCCAATAGCCCTCTCTTGAGCCCAGTCCTTTCCCGGCAACCCAGCGCACAATGCTAAACTAGCCCACCTAAATAACAGGCACGGGGAAACTCAAGAATGAATATCCTGGTAATCGGCTCTGGTGGCCGTGAACACGCACTGGCCTGGAAGGCCGCACAGAACCCCGCCGTAGACACCGTCTTCGTCGCACCGGGCAACGCCGGCACCGCCCGCGAGCCCAAGCTCCAGAACGTCAACATCGGCGTCGACAACTTCTCCGCCCTGTCCGACTTCGTCGAAGAAAAAGGCGTAGAGCTGACCATCGTCGGCCCGGAAGCCCCCCTCGTGGACGGCATCGTCGACTTCTTCAACAGCCGCGGCCACAACATCTTCGGCCCGGAGAAAGCCGCCGCCCAGCTCGAAGGCTCCAAAGCCTTCACCAAAGACTTCCTCGAGCGCCACGCCATCCCTACCGCCGCCTACCAGAACTTCACCGAAGTCGAGCCGGCGATCGAGTACATCCGCGCACAGGGCGCCCCCATCGTGGTCAAGGCCGACGGCCTCGCTGCCGGTAAAGGCGTGATCGTCGCTGAAACCGTAGAGCAGGCCGAACTGGCCGTACGCGACATGCTCAGTGGCAATGCCTTTGGCGACGCCGGCTGTCGCGTGGTCATCGAAGAGTTCCTCACCGGCGAAGAAGCCAGCTTCATCGTCATGGTGGACGGCGAGCACATCCTGCCGATGGCCACCAGCCAGGACCACAAGCGCGTTGGCGACGGCGATACCGGCCCCAACACCGGCGGCATGGGCGCCTATTCCCCGGCCCCGGTCGTGACCCCGGATGTGTACGAGCGCATCATGAAAGAAGTGATCGAGCCGACCGTTCAGGGCCTGGCTTCCGAAGGCATGCCCTACACCGGCTTCCTGTACGCCGGCCTGATGATCAACGAAGAAGGCGCTCCCAAGGTTATCGAATACAACTGCCGCTTCGGCGACCCGGAAACCCAGCCGATCATGATGCGCCTGAAATCGGACCTGGTTGAACTGTGCATGGCTGCCATTGAGAAGCGTCTCGACCAGGTAACCGCCGAGTGGGACAGCCGCCCCGCGCTGGGTGTGGTACTGGCCGCCCACGGCTACCCGGGCAGCTACCGCAAGGGCGATGCCATCTCCGGCCTCGACCGTGCCGACAGCGAAAACGCCAAGGTATTCCAGGCTGGCACCGCGTTGGATGGCGAGCGCGTCGTCACCAGCGGTGGCCGCGTACTCTGTGCTACCGCGCTGGGTGATACCGTGGCCGAAGCTCAGGAGAACGCCTACAAGTGCGCCCGCAACATCCACTGGGAAGGCGCGTTCTACCGCAAGGACATCGGCTATCGCGCGGTAGCGCGCGAGCAGTCTGAGAACGCATAATTCGCGGTAGTAATCGATTGGAGGGGCTGACATGAGCCAACGTCAACTTTCCGGACTCGACCGCCTGCTGCTGCAGGCGGATCGCGCCCTGCGCACCCTGAGCCCCGGCTCGCCCTGTCACGAGCGGCCGTCGCCGGCCAAGTTCGCGGCGGAGGCAGAGCTGTCCGACGCGGAGCGACGCCATGCGGCGGGCCTGATGCGGGTAAATCACAGCGGCGAGGTTTGCGCGCAGGCGCTGTACCAGGGCCAGGCGCTGACGGCGAAGCTGCCGCAGGTACGGGCTGAGATGGAGCATGCGGCGGATGAGGAAATTGATCATCTGGCCTGGTGCGAGCAGCGCCTGCAGGAACTGGACAGCCGCCCCAGCCTGCTGAACCCGCTCTGGTACGGCCTGTCTTTTGGTATTGGCGCTGCCGCGGGCAAGATCAGTGACAGGATCAGCCTAGGTTTTGTGGCCGCTACTGAAGAGCAGGTGTGCAAGCACCTGGAGGGTCACCTGCAAGGTCTGCCGGCGCAGGACGAAAAAAGCCGCGCGGTGGTGGAGCAGATGCTGGTGGATGAAGCCAAACACCAGCATGCCGCGCTGGATGCGGGTGGAGCACGCTTCCCCGGTCCGGTAAAAGGCCTGATGACGCTGGTATCGAAGGCGATGACTTCGGTGAGTTACCGGGTCTAAGCCACTCTGTCCTTTTATCTTAAGAAGCCCCGACTCTCTTGGGAGGCTCGGGGTTTTTCATTAGTGGTAGTTCAGTGGTATTCGCTTTGAAGCTAGCCCGCTGACGCGCAAGCACTGGGTATTGGGTTTTGAAACCGGGCTAGGCGCCCCCCTTCCATACGTCCCTGTACGCTGCGTCGGAAACGTCCCTGTTTCCGACGCTTTCAAAACCCAATACCCACTACTTCCGCTTCCGTTTAAACACCGGCCCATCGATACAGGCTTGAGGAATCATTCGGAGCGACAAATTTGGATTTGAAGGTTCGGCCAGGGATAGCCATTCGCGAGACCTTCTAAAACAGGGATGTTTTAGAAGAGCCCCCAGGGATGGGTTCACGGCGTGTCTCGCGAATGGCTATCTCTGGTCGAACCGCCACGATAAGGGAGCAGTGCTCCGCGCCGGAAGCTACGGAGCAAGGAACTCAGACCTCTTCGATCCGGTAAGTGTGCACGATTTCCACCTCGCCCTTACCGAGCATGATGGAAGCGGAACAGTACTTCTCTGCTGACAGCTCAACCGCGCGCGCAACCTGGGACTCTTTGATGCCGTGTCCGCGCACAACGAATTCCATCTCGATCTTCTCGAACGGTGCCGGTACCGCGTCCGGGCGGTGGGCTTTCAGTTCAACGTGGCAGCTCCGCACGTCCTGGCGGGCTTTTTGCAAAATGCCAACGACGTCCACGGACGCACAGCCACCAACACCCAGCAGGATCATCTCCATCGGCCGGATGCCATTGTTGGTTTCGCCACCTTCCATCACCACCGAGTTGCCACTGCCTGCCTCGCCGACAAACATGACATCTTTCACCCAGGTAACTTGAGCCTGCATAACGCCAGCCATGGAACATACTCCTTCGAAATTGATGAGGGCCGGGAGCTTATCACAACAAAATCGCCAACTGCAGAACAGTCAACATGCGACCCGTCATTCCCACAGGCCGGCAAAAAGTAAGCCATTACTCACGGCGGTTGTAACAATACCCGACAACCGCTATAAACGACATCTCGGTTCGCCCCTCCAGAAATAGTGGTACAGATCACATTGCGGAGTATTACCGGTCACTGCCCCTGTCAGCCCTACACAATAAGCGGGATAATCCACCGCTTCCCGGGATCAGGCCCAAAAAAATTCTAGAAAAGGAGTAGATCCGTGACGGTTGCTATCGAAGAACCCCTGTCTACAGGCAATATCGAAGACTTCCTGGCGCACTGCCACCGCCGCCGCTACCCGGCAAAAAGCACCATCATTTACGCCGGTGATCGTTGCGAGTCTCTTTACTTCATCATGCGCGGCTCCGTAACCGTACTCATCGAAGACGATGAGGGCCGTGAAATGATCGTGGCCTACCTGAACGACGGAGACTTCTTTGGTGAGATGGGCCTGTTCGACCAGGACACCCGCAGCGCGTGGGTTCGCACCAAAACCGAGTGTGAAGTCGCTGAGATCTCCTACACCAAATTCCAGGAACTGACCCGTCAGCATCCGGAATTCCTGTTCGCACTGGCAACCCAGATGGCCGGCCGCCTGCGCAACACCACCCGCAAAGTGGGCGATCTCGCGTTCCTCGACGTGACTGGCCGCGTCGCGCGCACCCTGCTGGACCTGTGCAACGAACCGGATGCGATGACTCACCCGGAAGGCATGCAGATCAAGATCACCCGCCAGGAAATCGGCCGTATCGTGGGCTGTTCGCGGGAAATGGTTGGCCGGGTACTGAAAACCCTCGAGGAGCAGGGTCTGGTATCCGTAAAGGGCAAGACCATGGTTGTGTTCGGCACGCGCTGATACAACGCGCTTACCGCATACAAAAAAGGCGAACCATCCGGTTCGCCTTTTTTGTTTCAGCCCCGGATCAGTTGATCTTCGGCACCAGTTCGCCCTTTTCGTAGCGCACAGACATGTCATCCAGGCTGATCGCGCGGATCTTACTGGCCTGACCGGCAGTGCCGAAGGCTTCGTAGCGGGCCACACAGATTTCCTTCATCGCCTGGGTGGTGGCCTTGAGGAATTTGCGCGGGTCAAACTCGGACGGGTTCTGTGCCAGGAATCGGCGCACAGCACCGGTAGACGCCAGGCGCAGGTCGGTATCGATATTGACCTTGCGCACGCCGAACTTGATGCCTTCGCAGATCTGCTCTACCGGCACGCCATAGGTTTCCGGGATCTCACCACCGAATTCATTGATCACCTTCAGCCACTCCTGCGGCACAGAAGAGGAGCCGTGCATGACCAGGTGGGTATCCGGGATACGCGCGTGGATTTCCTTGATGCGATCAATCGCGAGGATATCCCCTGTGGGCGGGCGGGTGAACTTGTAGGCACCGTGGCTGGTGCCGCAGGCGATTGCCAGGGCGTCGACCTGGGTTTTCTTGACGAAGTCCGCCGCTTCTTCCGGGTCGGTCAGCAGCTGGTCGTGGGACAGCTTGCCCTCGGCACCAACACCGTCTTCTTCGCCGGCCATACCCGTTTCCAGGGAGCCGAGACAGCCCAGCTCACCTTCCACCGATACGCCACAGGCGTGTGCCATTTCTACCGCGCGCTTGGTGACATCCACATTGTATTCATAGGAAGCCGGCGTCTTGCCGTCGTCCATCAGCGAGCCGTCCATCATCACCGAGCTGAAACCCAGCTGGATGGAGCGCTGGCACACCGCCGGACTGGTGCCGTGATCCTGGTGCATGACAACCGGAATATGCGGGAATTCTTCGATGGCCGCGAGGATCAGGTGGCGCAGGAACGGAGCGCCTGCATATTTACGCGCGCCGGCGGAAGCCTGCACGATTACCGGAGAGTCCGTTTCCTGCGCCGCTTCCATGATTGCGCGCATCTGCTCCAGGTTATTAACGTTAAACGCGGGCACGCCGTAGCCGTGTTCGGCAGCGTGGTCCAACAGTTGACGCAAGCTGATTAAAGCCATGAAAAAACCCTTTCTCGTCGAAATTTAGCTGGATAAAAATTACTGCTGGTGTGCGATTCCGTGCGCATTGCGCCGGTCGCATCTCGTTTTAATAGTGAATACATCAACATCGGGAAGTGAGCGGCCCGGATTGCCCCGGACCGCCTGGAACCTGTAATCGGCTCGCGCCGGAGAGCCCCGTCAGTCGTTCGCGCGGGATTCCAGCATGGCCACGGCTGGCAGCACCTTGCCTTCCACGTACTCGAGGAAAGCACCACCCCCAGTAGAAATATAGGAAACCTGGTCAGCGATGCCGTATTTGTCGACCGCCGCCAGGGTGTCGCCGCCGCCGGCAATGGAAAATGCGTCGCTGTCAGCAATAGCCTTCGACAGGCGCTCGGTACCGCCGCCAAACTGATCAAACTCGAACACGCCCACCGGGCCGTTCCAGATAATGGTCTTGGCGCCCTTCAGGATTTCCGCCAGCGCCGCGGAAGAATCCGGGCCGATGTCGAAAATCATATCGTCTTCGCTCACCGCATCAGCAGGCTTGGTTTCGGCCGCCGCGGACTCGCTGAATTCCTTGCCGGTGACCACGTCGCTGGGCAGCGGGATGTCACATTTCTGCATCAGGGCCTTGGCGGTATCGACCAGGTCGTGCTCGCACAGGGACTTACCGACCGGCTTGCCGCTGGCAGCCAGGAAGGTATTCGCAATACCACCGCCAACAATCAGCTGGTCTACCTTGTCAGACAGGCTTTCCAGCACGGTCAACTTGGTGGAAACCTTGGAACCGCCAACGATGGCCACCATCGGGCGTGCGGGGTTGGCCAGCGCCTTCTCCAGGGCGTCCAGTTCCGCTGCCAGCAGCGGGCCGGCACAGGCAACCGGGGCAAACCTGGCGACACCGTGGGTAGACGCCTGAGCACGGTGCGCGGTGCCGAAGGCATCCATTACAAATACATCGCACAGGGCCGCGTACTGTTTGGACAGGGCTTCGTCGTCTTTCTTCTCGCCGACGTTGAAGCGCACGTTTTCCAGCAGTGCCACGTCACCGTCTGCAAGATCCACGCCGCCCTGCCAGTCTTTGATTACCGGCACGTCTTTGCCCAGCAACTTGCCAAGATGAGCAGCAACCGGGGCGAGGGAAAATTCCTCGGCATATTCGCCTTCAGTGGGACGCCCCAGGTGGGACATCAGCAGCACTTTGGCGCCAGCCTCCACAGCGGCCTTGATGGTGGGGAGCGCCGCGCGAATGCGCGCATCAGAAGTGACAACGCCATCCTTTACTGGAACATTCAGGTCCTCGCGGATCAAAACGCGCTTACCCGCCAGATCCAGATCCTTCATCAACTTAACCGCCATAGCCAATCCTCGTTTGCTAGTTACTGATCACTCACAAACCCCGGTGCATCATGCGCCGGGGAGGGGGCGCGGATTATAAGCTGTTGCGATTACCACTGCCCACAGCACGCAGTTCATCGCCGGCACAGGCGTACCGGGGGAAACTGGTCAGGCCGCGAGTATATCAACCCGCCTTGTAATTGGATTACCGGGGGACACGGATAAGTTATTGATAACGCTGTCATTTTTACAAAACCAACGTTTTTCACCCAACTGGGAGGCGGCGCGGCGTTGAAGGGGGTACCGCGCCTGCCTAAGATTGCCCTCCCCGACTTTTCACCCTCTAAACGCAAACGGCAGCCTATGACCAAGCGCAACACCCGCCGCAAAGTGACCTTCACCAATCGCCGTGGCCTGCGGCTCTCCGGCATTCTGGAGATACCTGGCGCCACACCCCGGGGCTTTGCGATTTTCGCGCCGTGTTTTACCTGCGGCAAAGATGTACTCGCCGCCTCGCGTATCGCCAGGCGCCTGGGCGAGCTGGGGCTTTCAGTGCTGCGCTTTGACTTCACCGGCATCGGCGACAGCGAGGGGGATTTCAGCACGACGAACTTTTCCGACAATGTCGAAGACCTGAAAAGCGCGGCGCGCTTTCTCCGGGAGGAATACCAGCCGGCGACCCTGCTGATCGGCCACAGCCTCGGCGGCGCTGCTGTTCTTGCGGCCGCCGGTGAAATCCCCGAGACCCGCGCGGTGGCTACGATCGCCACGCCCACCCACCCAAGCCATGTGCTGAAGCAGTTCGCGCACGCGCTGGACACGATCAACGAGCAGGGACACGCGCTGGTTCACCTATCCGGCCGCCCGTTTGTCATCCAGAAACAGTTTGTCGAGGACGTCCGGGAAAACCAGGCAGACATGAACATCCGCAACCTGGGCCGCCCACTGCTGATTTACCACTCCAGGAAAGATCAGGTGGTGTCGATCAGCGAAGCGGCGGCGCTGTTCGATCTCGCCCAGTACCCTAAAAGCTTTATCTGCCTTGAAGACGCCGATCACCTGCTCAGCGCGCGTAAAGATGCTATCTATGTAGCCGATACCCTAGCGGCCTGGGCCACCCCCTATTTAAGCGCGTGACGTGCGGAGACACCCGATGGACAGAGTGGAAGAATTCAGTGATCAGTGCCCCTACTGCGGCGAAACCATCCTGCTATTGATCGACACTTCCGCGGGCAGCCAGCACTACATCGAGGACTGCGCCGTATGCTGCCGTCCGATCCAGGTTCTGGTCAGTGTAGATATGGAGGGGGACTGGCAGGTACAGCTGAAGCATGAGAGCGACGTGTAACTTCGCGCCAGGCCTACAGTCAGTAGCCGTGCCACCAGGCTGACTGATTTGCTGTCTTCACAACCAAAAAGGCCGCAGGTATTCCCCGCGGCCTCTCCGGCATCCTGTGAGATGGAGAAACTTATACCGACTGGTGAATTTCCTGCGCGGCGCGTTCACCGGTGGATACCGCGGCGTCGATATAGCCGAAGTATTCCAGTTCGGTGTGCTCGCCACAGAAGTGGATATTGCCTTCCGCCAGCGGCTGCGCACCCCACCAGGAGGTGTAGCTGCCGAATGTGGGCGTCGAGTAGGAGCCTTTGGACCAGGGGTTGGCGGACCACTTGGATTGCATCGCGGTACCTGAGTAAGCCGCGGCTGTGCCCGGGAATACGTTATCCACAAGTCCGAGGAAGTGATTCACGTCGCCCGTTTTCGGCGCCGCGAACGGCGTATTACCGCCCAGATTCGCACCGTAGGTTCCGCCGAAGAAGTTCACCAGGATACCGTCGGTAGCGCCGGTGATAGAGGTGGAATCCCAGGTGTCGAACAGCTCCGGCCGGCCGACATAGGTCACACCGTTACCGGTCACCTGCTGGCCGTTGATGTACATGGGTTGGGCCCAGGGACGGCTATTGGCATGGATCGCCATCTTGCCGTTGGTACCAGATGCCATCTGCTCAATGGCCATGCGTTTCTCGGGACGGAAGCTCGCATACAGGGCCGGCTCGATGTCCACATCCCGCAACAGGGAGAATGGCAGCGCCAGTACCAGCTTGTCGCAGGTGTGCACGTAACCGTCTTCGAACGTCAGGGTGTAGGGCCCGGCAATATCGCCGCGAATGGCCACCAGTTTGCGTCCGGTTTCGACAGTACCTTCCGGCAGCTGCTCGACCATTTTGCTCCACAGCTGGTCGTTGCCACCGGAAATACGGAAGCGCTCGTCTGTGCCTGCCAGTGGCAGCGCGCTGTTTACCGGGTTCCAGGCCAGCAGGTAAATCAGGTTCAAGGCCGTCTGGTCTTCCGGCTGGAGACCATATTCCGCCACGAGATCCGCCTGGAATACCTGGCCCATATTGGAATGTGCGCCGATACCTACCTGATCCATCCAGGTATTGGAATCAATGTAATCCAGCGCCTTGTGCGTGTCGTTGTGCCACTCGTAAGTCGGCAGCCAGGGTGCCTGCTGCTGGGTTTTCTTGAAAATCTTGTATACGTCGCGCCACTCTTCATTCAACTGGTGCTCGGTATAATGCTGGCCGTTGACGTAGTAGATTTCACTGCCACCCGGCACCGCGTTGCCATTCACATCTTCCACATCCAGTCCCAGCTCGTTGGCCAGGTTGCGCACCGCATTGTGTTCGGTAGAAATGAGTTCGCCACCGCGCTCCACCGGACGGCCGAATATCGTGCGGTTGGTATTCACCCGGCCACCAAGGCGGGAATTACCCTCAAATACCGTGCTGGTGATGCCGTACTGTTGCAGCCGGTGTGCACAGCGGATTCCCGCCACGCCCCCGCCGATGATCGCCACACGGCCAGGGCGGCCATCGCCATTGCCGCCGCCCGGATCCGCCTGCGCCGGCCGCGATACGCCCCCCAGGGAAGCGCCTACCCCGACCGCTGCCGCACCCAGCCCGAGCTGCTTGAGGAACTGGCGACGCCGTTCATCGGAAGCCGACTTTCCCCCCAGACGCGCACCTTCGGTAATGATGTCGAGACTTTCGTCTGCAGAAATTCCGGTTTTGTCAGACAGCGCCTGCGCAGCACGCATCCGGCGTAGCAACCCCGCGATGGGGGAAAGGGACTTGCGACTTCTCATGACTTTTTTCCTGTGAGTCGAGACAAATTGGGATCAACGTCCCAATAGTTATTTTTAACGCCATTCTACATAGCACACAGAAAAATGGAATATTTGTTCGGTTTTGAGGTTTATTTGAAAATATATCTCTAAAATTCGGTATCTAGCTGTTTTTAAAAAGGTTTTCACGTCTATACCCGTACAGCCCACAGCGCGAATGTTTTTTCAGAAGAGAAAAATAGATGTTTTAACCGCTTACCGCGGTTTAACTCTCAGGCCACTGCGGACGAACACCCCGCAACTTACCTCCATCAGCTTGCCGCCAAAATCATCCTGAATATTTTAATTTGCATGGCAGCTCACACGCCCATCAGCGCGGAATTGGCGCTTTCCAGAAAGCTGCTACATTTTCTAAGCTGGCAATACATGCGTACCAAAAGCAGTATCCGACGCCGGTCAGCACAAAGTCACACCCTCAACAATAAGAAGTACCAGACCAAACTGGAGCTATAACAAAATGAGAAAACCCCTACCGAAACTTCTGGCCGGCGCACTCGCCCTGGCAATTTCTGCCCAGGCCAGTGCGGCAGATGATCGCTATATCGTCAAATTCAAGGAGGGCAAGGGCCCTGCAGTAAAGGCCCTGATGGAAAGGAATGGCGGCCGCTCGGCACTGGCGCTGGAAAAGCAAAATGCCATGGCCGCGCATCTGTCGGATAAGGCTCTCTCCGCGCTGCGCAGTAATCCCAACGTGGAATATGTCGAGCAGGATGTGAAACGCTATCTGATGGCGGAAACGGAGCCCTACGGTATATCGATGGTGCAGGCACACCTCGTGGATGATGGCGCCGCCAGTAACCAGACCGTATGTATCATCGATTCAGGCTACGATCAGCGCCACGTAGATTTGGCGGCAAACCTGGTCACCGGCAGCAATGACCCCGGTGGTACAGGATCCTGGGATACCGATGAGAACAGCCATGGCACCCACGTGGCCGGAACCATTGCCGCCCTCGAAAATGGTGAGGGGGTTATCGGTGTGCTTCCCGGCGGCAAGATCAAGCTGCATATCGTGAAAGTATTCGGCGCCGACGGCTGGGCCTACTCCTCGTCACTGGTGGCCGCCGCCCAGGAGTGTGCGAACAACGGCGCCAGCGTGATCAATATGAGCCTCGGCGGCACATTCAAGTCCCGCACCGAAGACCAGGCCTTTGCCGACCTCTATGCCAACCAGAACATACTCTCCGTGGCCGCCGCCGGTAACGACGGCAATACCCGCCACTCCTACCCCGCTTCCTACGACTCGGTGATTTCCGTCGCGGCCGTGGACAGCAGCAAGGTGGTGGCCGGCTTCTCCCAGCAGACCGACCAGGTTGAGTTGGCAGGTCCCGGCGTAGGCGTCCTGTCCTCCGTACCGATCGGCATGGGTTTATCCAGCACCGTGAGCGTCGCCGGCAACGCTATTGAAGCCGCCGGCATGGATGGCAGCCCGATGGGATCGGCCAGTGGCGCCCTGGTAAATTGCGGCCTGGGCGAAGCGACCTGTGCGGATGCCAGTGGCAAAGTGTGCCTGATCGAGCGTGGCAACATAACCTTCGCAGAGAAGGTACAGGCCTGTGAGGCCGGTGGTGGCGTCGCCGCTGTCATATACAATAACGAACCGGGCATGCTGTACGGAACCATGGGAGACACCATAACCGGCATTCCTTCTGCCGGCATCACCGATACCGATGGCGCAGCGCTTCTCGGCCAGATCGGTGCCAACTCCACCCTTACCATCGAAGCCAGCGACTACGCCTACTTTGATGGCACCTCCATGGCAACACCTCACGTTGCCGGTGTTGCCGCACTGGTGTGGAGCCAATTCCCCAGCTGTACGGCTGCGGAGATCCGCACGGCGCTGAACACCTCAGCGGAAGATCTCGGGGCTGCCGGACGTGATACCGCCTATGGCTACGGCCTGGTACAGGCACAAGGCGCGGTAAGCTTCCTGACCGCCAACCCCTGCGGTGGCGGTGGCAGCAGCAGTGGTGGCAGCTCTGGCGGTGGCAGTGGCGGCGGCAAGCCCTGCAAAGGCAAAAACTGCACGCTGTAAGCCAATCAAAAACTAGCAACCAACAAAAAAGGCTGGCCGGAAAACCGGCCAGCCTTTTTTCTTCACCGACAAAGATCTACCGCTGCAGATCAGTCACACACTTGTTGTATTCCTGAATATACACATCACTACCGCGGTTCGGCACTTCGTTGGACTTGTCCGCAGCAGCGTTACGACAACCTTCGATCTGATCTGAGGTCAGGCTGGTCGCCGGCACAGTCTGGCTGCGCTGATACATGTGCGCTGCACGATCCTTGTGAGCCTGCACGGTAGGCTGCGGAACCTGATAGAACATGCCTGTTTCTTCGTTGAACTGATAGAAATTATCGCCGCTGTGCCAGTAGGTTTTACCCATAATCTGCACCGTTTCGGCACCCGGAGGCAACTGCTGCACGGTATCGCCTGCCAAGGCAAAACCGGACATGCAGAACACAATTAAAAATGAAGCCAAATAACGCATGAGGTCTTCCTCCTCTTCCGATGTGCTTCGAAGTGTACTCACCCCATAGCACAATCCCAATAATCACATCGGTCGAAAACGCGACGACCCGCGGTTTCTGTCTGTGGGGTTACAACGCGGTACAAACTGGAATTACGTTTTACAAAGAACCCCGGAGGGTAGCCCTACAGACTACAAATTGATTTATATCAATTTTGCCCGAACCTTCTGGGCTACCATGCGCGCCCGCGGGCAAACCGCTCGCGCAAAGAAAATGACAATAGCTGTGGAGAGGGCCGGCGATGGGCAATGCCGACAGCGATATCGTGTTCCAGAGTTACGGCCGCTGCTGTAACAATGAACAATTTTTTATCGATTTTTACGATCGTTTCATGGGAAGTTCCGCAGAGATCCGTGCGCTTTTCGCCGACACGGATATGCCCGCGCAACGCCACCTGCTGCGCAACGGCATCATGCAATTGGTATTGCATTCCCGCGGGCTGCCGGACACCAAATTGAAAGCCCTGGGCAAAAGCCACTCGAGAACCGGCTACAACATTCGTCCCGAGTGGTATGGACTGTGGCTGGATGCGCTGCTGGCCACACTGCGCCAATACGACACACAATTCGATGAATCCACAGCACTGGCGTGGCGCCGCGCCATCGAGCCGGGCATCCAGCTGATTCGCGATGCCTATTAAGAAAAAGTGTATGGATAAAAAAGGCAGTTAATTTCCAGGAAAAAAAACCGGCGACCACAACCCACGCCATTGGTCGGCTATCGTCACCGGCAAAAAATCCGCGAGGTGGGCTCACAACCTCGCGGAGTGGCGCTGGGAAGTCTTCAGTTCCAGTCTGCCTGCAGGGCTACACCACTGTAGCTACTGTAACCTTTAAGGCTCAGGTACCAGGTGCCCGCCTGGGGGCTGGGTATACTGCAGTTTTCTTCGTTGCCGTTTTTATATGGCCGGCAGTCGTAAGCCGTGTTGGTCGGCTGCGAAGCCGCCCGCACATAGAGATCCGCATCACCACTTCCGCCAGTGATCGAAACATTCAGGCTCCCCGTACCGCTCGGCACTTCGATGGCGAAGTGCTGCCATGCGCCCTGGCCGCCGCTCAGATTGGACTGGCTAAAGCTGCCGGGCTCCGGGCCGGAACCACCATCTTCGCTGTAGCTGCCGGTCAGGGTTACGCCGGAGAAACTCGAATAGCCGCGCAGGGTTACAAAATAGCTCGTCGCCTGGGGGCTTGGATAACTGCAGGATTCCTCATTCCCGTTCTTGTACGGGCGACAGTCGTAGTCGCTCGTGGTGGGTTGTGCACCGGGTTTCACGTACAGGTCGGCATCGCCGCTTCCGCCGGTGATGGTAAGGCTGAGGTTCGATGCCCCCGCAGGTACGTCCAGCTGGTATTTGAGCTCCTCGCCCTGTCCCGCGGCGAGGCCGCTGGCGGGCACGCCGTTAGCCAGTGCAATGGCGCCATCGGGGGGGCAGTCTGTACATGGGCCGCCGCTGTCACTGCCTTCGATGATGCTGCGTCCCGCGGCGCTCTGGGTAAGGGTAAGTACCGACCCCACCGTATTGGCCGACCACCAGTTGACGTTGCCCGGCAGCAGGGTCGGGTTGCCGCTGCGCTGCTCGCGGGTGAGCGTGCCGGCGGAGCTGTCAAATTGCGCCGTGCGCACTTCCAGCGAATCCGCCGTGACCGTCAGCACTTTGAATTGCTGGATACTGGCGAGATCAATCGTCCACGCCTTGGGGTCGTTGGCCGAGCGAGCCGGTGCTCCCCAACTGCCCTCACCCACAAACACCGTTCCGCCGTCCACCACCGCGTTGTAGCCGTTGGTATCCGGTTTGAGTGCCTCGGTCAGCTTGTTCATGTGCGTATCCGACTCCACCACCAGGTTCATGCCACGCTGGTAGAAAAGACCCGACCACCAGTCGAACAGCGTCCAGTTATCGGACTTGCCGCTGTAGTGGGGAAACATCGGTTTGTGATACTGGGCAACGCGCCACACCGCCTGCTGGCCCGCCCCGGCGAGGTCTGAACTCAACCAGTTGTTCATGCGGCTCGCGTAGGAAGACCAGCCGCTATTCTGAAACTGGCTGTTGAGGGTATAGGCGCGAAACAGCGGCGATACACCCACTGCACCGTAGGTATCATCCGGCGTACAGCTGCCATCGTTATTGGGATCGATACCGAAGATTTTACAGATACTCGAGTAATCGCCGTCTTCGTGGTTGCCGTGGGTGGGCAGCAGCGGGTAAATACGCTTGTAGGCCACGCCATCGATGGTGTCGCTGGAATAGGTCAGCGCCCAGTCACTTAACCAGGAGCGCACTTGCGAAGCGGTATTCGCATCGGTGAAGTCTCCGCCGTGCATGATGAACAGCGGTCGCAGCTTGGCCACCAGCCGGTTACCCTGCTGGCGGTTTGTCCAGCCGGTACGGGTATCGCCACCGGCTACGGCCACAAATGGCGAGTTGTCGGTCGGTGCCGTGCGGAACCAGAAGCGCTCACCACAGCCATCCTGGTCGCACACCCGATAGTACACCGGTGAATTTGCCGGCAGGTTTTGCAGGCGAACAAAGTAGCTTTGCAGGCTCGAATCAAAAGTCCGACTCGTGGTAACCGCCACCGTCGACCAACTGGCTTCATTGGTACTGGTGCCATACTTGACCGTGGGGCTGGTACTGCTGCCGTTGGGCGAAAAACCGATTACCGCGGTACTGCTGGGATCCGCGTCCCAGCTCAACCGGTGATATTGGGTACTGGCCTGAGCCGAAAAGCTGGCCAGCCCCAACGCGGCCACCGCGGCACCCGCAGCAATCCTCCGTGAGGAAATGTTCATTTTTATTCTCCATCGTTTTTAAATAATGAAGCCGTACTGCCCGGTTCCTCGACTTCGGTTACTAATCGCAAAAATGCCGCATTGCGAAAAGGCAGGGTTCTCTGTCGGCCATCACCAAAATTCACCGCTACTGCGCCCTCTTTCAGGTGTTCAAACACACCACTTAGCCGCCGTCCGCTTGTGCTGCTCCAGTAGTCCCCGGAACGGGTGTGCGGAAAAAAATGTTTGTCAATTTGCGTGTAGCCCGGTGGCACGCTGGTATCCACCAGGCTCATCAGTTCATCCGGGGTGGGGAGCCGCCAGTCGCGGCGGCCGCACAGCCCCGCTTCATTGACACGCCGGATCAGATCCCAGGTGTCGCAGCGTTGCGGCTCGAAAAAACAATCGCCTCCGTTCTCCACACCACGCTCTCCATCGAACCAGGAATAAGTCCAGTCACCGTCGTGCAGATATTCCGCATCCGTTTTCACTTCCCACAACAGCCCGTTGCGCCGATCCAGCACGCAGGACCAGGGACCGGACCAGATCGGCACCGGTGTTCCTTCCGCCGAAATTTTCATTAACGGGAAATCCGCTTTCGGCAGGGGTTCAACCCGAGCAAAGTTGCAATAGGCTGCAATCCCCAAAACGATGGCGAGGAAAATGACCGCTCTGCGTAGCATCAGGGCCTCTCCAACTGCAGCTTGATGGGCCGGCTGTGACGGGTATGTGCGACCTGGGCGTGGTCAAATGCGGCCACCCACAGGCAGACGCCATCGCGAATGGCTACGTCCAGCGGTGAGCCGGTATCCAGCGTGCGCGCTAACTCCAGCGACCAGTAGCCATCGCGCCAGCGTCCGGCGGCGCGCACATCGGCCCTGTCGCCTTCAAAACGATTGGAGCGGTAAATCACTGAGGGAATCACACTGCCTACGGGCAAGTTGTCCTCAGCTTCGCGGTAAGCGGACAGGTCGAACCAGGTACCTAGCAGCGGGTCGGAGGCCACGGGCAAGGTCTGCTCGGCCTCCCGCGGGATGCGTTTGGGCGTGACGCCGTCTGGCTTGAACCAACGCCAGTTCATCACGTAACTGCCAGACTCCTTGCCATCCTGCATGTACCCTGCGGTATAGCGGCGACTGCCGGGGCGCTCGGCATAGGGCGGACCTATGTGGTTGTCGTCGGCAAGCCGCATGCCGTTGGTGCGCACCGCCTTCCAGTGCCACAGGTCGTGAATGGCGTTGTCACTACTGTAGTGATATCCCTTGCCGTGGAAATTCGCCGGCCTGTCTGCTACTGGCCTGGGGCCGAGATGGGATGTGCCAGCGGCTCCCAAGCTGCAGGAGTTGGAAAGCAGCAGGGCAAACTTGTCTTCGTAATAGCGGGTTTCGTCGTCGCGCTCAAAGCCCTGGTAAACAACCTTCCAGCCCTCCTCGGTTTTTTCGATGGGCAGGTGCAGCAGACTCTCGGTGGGATCCTGCCAGCGGACATGCAGGTAAACGTCGCGGCCGTTGTGCACTGCCCTGATCTGCACCTGGCTGCTGCCGCTTGCGAAATTTGCGCCCGAAAATGTATCCACCGTCAGTGCCTTGGCGTTTTGCCAGACGACCTCATCCGCCAGACCGTCCACATGGACGATCTGCTCAATCGGAATAGAGGCCACTTCCAACCTTGAATCCGTATTCTCGTAGACCAGTGCGAGCAGCAGGAGACAACACCCCGCAACTGCCGCAGTGGCCATGACGGGCAAGCCGGAAAATTGTGCGCCTGGCAAAATGCGGTGCAAGGCGGCCACACCAAACTGAACGAGGTAAAAAACCCCGTGCAACAAAATAAATCCCAGCCCCACCAGCGCGAGAAGAAAATGCGCGGCCACCAGTGTCGAAACGTCAGCGGCAGCGAAGAACAACGCCCCCCCGGATGCCAGGGATAGCAATAAGCCCAGACATCCCAGCCACAGCACCACACGGTGATATCGGGCGAGCCTACCGTGCACCTGCCGGTTGTTGTCGCGACAGAACACGTAATAGACGCTGCCACACAGTGCCAGGGCGGATAGCAGAGAACCGCTGACAAAGTGCCATGAATGCACCCGCCCCTGGGGAAGAATGGGCGACAGGAACTCGAGTACCGGGTAACTCAGGATGGCAATCCGCAAACCGCTGAAGAGACTCAGCAGCAGGAGAATCATCGCGGCCAGGTGCAGCCACGAAAAAAGGCTGCGCTTCCAGCGGCTGCCGGCTTTGGATTCAGAATGAGACATAGTCGAAATTATTTTTTTGCTGTTGAATCATGGACACCGCCACGTGGCTTGCGAACCGGGTGAATAATCAGCCCACAAACCGCCAGCCAATGAGCGAATCTAGATCTATTAATATCTACCTGTGCCCGGCTTCACACGAGAGGAGTAAAAGGAACGACATACCGCTTTATTCAGCTGGTTCTTTTTACGCGAAGAATGTTTAAGTTTTCTAACCGAAGTTGATACGGCCGTACCCAGCAACAAAAAATAAAGGTTTACCGCTGTAGCAAGTGGACGGGGCTTACGCAGGAAGAACACAGCAGAGAATTAAAAAAGCCGCACAGTTTCCTGCGCGGCTTTTTCTGTTTTTGAATCGATCGGTGTGCGATCAGATTGGCGACCCCGGCGGCAATGGCTTGAGGTCTTCCGGCTTGACCTGCAACCTGCCGTCGCGGAAGGCGGCGATACGATTTGCCTCGTAGAAGTAGTGAGCGTTGTATCCCTGGGGATCGTCACCGAACAGCTTCATGCTGCCGACAGCATGCTGGATTTTTGCCAGTTCGAAATGTGCGCGGGCACGGGCGGATTCCACCGCGCTCTGGTTACTGGCCAGCAACATCAGGTGGTGGATATACACATGGTTTACCCGCTGGTGAATAGCCGCCTCCAGCCCTGAGTACGGCTCGCTGTTGAGTGCCTGATCCGTTAACGCCGCCAGCAGGCTGCCAAAGCCGGGGCCCTCACCGCGTCGCGCGTGCTGCTCCTGCAGACGCGCTGCACGCTGAGGCTCCAGCAGGATGGAATAGGTATGCCCCGCCGCGGCTTCCGCCATGGCAATGCCGTCAAAGGCAACCCCCGTGTAGGCCGGGAAGCTCTCCCCGGTGCGCTCGTAGCCAAAGGCTTTGGGCGGCAGGAGTTTGAGCACGCGTTCGGGCAGGGCCAGAAAGTCCGGCTGCAGGGTCGCCATCAGCGCATCGATTGCCGCCTGCTGCCGTTCCGGCGAAACCATCGCATAGCTTTCCGGCGCCGCATCGTTATACAGGTAGTCGTAATCCAGCCCCCCGATCAACTTGCCAACCGCCTCGGCCTGGTAACGATGCCCGTAGTACACAGGTACCAGTGTTTCGTCGAGTGCGGATCGCGGGGCGTCCGGATGATTGGCGGCGGGGCTGAAGCCATTCAGTGCATAGCGGCGGAGCTCGCTCATCCGCGCGAATTCCTCTAGCACATCACCGCCGTTATCCCACAGGTGGGAACCTGCATGAGCGTTGTTGATCGTGCGCGAATCCTGATCCGTAATGAAACGCAGGTTTTGCGTGTCGGCTTCATCGAGCACTGCGGTGAGGTAGGCGGGCTCATCAGCGTCCGCTATACCATAACCGTAACGCACCGCGAGCTTGTCCCAGGCACCGATACCGGTGGCATAGGCCTGTTCCAGTGCCAGCTCGTTGTCACGCAGGCTTACCAGCGGGGCGGGGTAATCCATTACCGAGGCGCGGTCGCCGGTACTGGCAATAAAGTTGTGCGCCAGTCCCAATGTGTGGCCGACTTCATGCGCAGACAACTGGCGAATCCGCGCGAGTGCCATTGCCTTCAGCTGCTCGGTATCGGCATTCTCCATACCGTACGGCTGCAACAGCCCCTGCGCAATCAGGTAGTCCTGACGAACGCGCAGGGAGCCCAGGGTGACATTGCCCTTGAGGATTTCGCCGCTGCGGGGATCAAAGATCGAGTAGCCATAGGACCAGCCCCGAGTCGAGCGGTGTACCCAGTTGATCACGTTGTAGCGCACATCCAGCGGATCGGCATCCTCCGGCAACAGTTTTACCTGGAAGGCATTTTTGAACCCTGCGGCCTCGAAGGCCTGATCCCACCAACTCGCGCCCTCCACCAGTGCGCTGCGCACCGGCTCTGGCACGCCGGGATCCACATAATAAATAATCGGCTCTACCGGCTCATCGCTGCCAGGTTTCTTTTGCAGGCGATGACGGAAAATCAGCCGCTGGTCCAGGGGCTCATCGATCGCCGTTGCATAGTCCCGATAGACCAGCGGGAAGTAGCCGCTGTTGCTGTGGAACCTGCGGGGCTGGTAGCCGCCATCTGGCAGCTCCACCAGGGAAATATGCTGGCGCAGGGTCACCAGGCCGGGAGTCGGAACCACCTCCTGCATATAGTTGCCCGGCTCACTGCCGGCAAAGGTCAGTTGCGCCTCGAATTCGCTGTTTTTCGGAAAGCTCTTGGTGCGCGGCAAGTAGATCGCCGATTTACTTCCGTCCAGGGTGTACGCACCCTGCTTGGTTTCCTTGAGGCGCTGGGCAATACCGTGCTGGTCGCTGAGCAGGAACGGCGTGAAATCCACAAGTACATGGCCATCCTGCTCCGCCATTGCCTCAAAGCCCCACAACACCGATGAGGCAAAGGCTTCTGCCACGGCTCTGCGCTCCGCCGGGTTCTCGGAAACCGCGCGGTATTTCAGGTTCGCCTGATGCAGCAATACCTTGTTGCCGACACGCTCGAAGCGGACCACCCGGCTGTCGCCGGCCTGGTTGCGGTCGAGCCCCACGGGGTTGGAGCCCAGCCCCTGGGCCAGCCCGGTGAGCAACAGGAGTTCCCGGTCAAACTCTTCGATTTCCAGCAGCACACGCCCTTTGGCCCCGTCCCAATAGAAATCGAAGTACCCCTCATGCCGATCCATTCCCGCGGTCGCACCGCTGATGGTTTCCGCCTGTGCCGACACGCCAATGATCAGCAGTGCGGCGAGAACAAGCCGTCTTAACATGGTTCCCTCGAACGTGATTTTTATGGTTTATGAAATATTTTGCGTCATTGCGCACAAAAGATTAACACCTGACAGGATTCAGTACACCTCCATAGACAATTTTGACCGTATCCTCGCAATCCCCCTCCAGCCACAGTGTGAAATTCTGCTTGAGTGGCAATTTGTACGCGTGATCAAGCGCACATCAGTCCCATTCCGCTCGACACACTGAAGCCTCCACCCGTCGCTTGACGAGCCGCGCCCCAAGCATTGGCACACTTAATGCTTTTCCCTTGTTGTTCGGCAGCATTTCTTGCAAAAGCGAGTTAAGGGGAAAAGATGAGTCTCGAGGAAATTTCACTGTTTATCCTGCTGCTGTGCGCAGCCGGTTTGATCGCCGGCATCACTGCGGGCTTATTTGGCAATGGCGGCGGTTTTGTTGTGGTGCCGGCACTGCTGGCCGTGTTTCCATTTTTACACAGTGCATCGGACGAAATGATGCGTGTCGCTGTGGGCACCTCACTCGCGTCAATCGTCATCTCCTCGGCGCGCGCGGTACAGGCGCACAACCGCAGGGGCGCGGTGGATTTTGCCGTGCTCAGGGACTGGTCAATCTGGATTGTGCTCGGTGTCTTTGGCGGACTGGTTATCGCTTCTTATACCGACAGCAAAAGCCTGATTCATGTCTTTGCCGGTGGCGTATTACTGTATTCCATCTACTTTCTGTTCCCACATCTGTTTGACGGCCTCAAAGGGAAATTGCAGATGCCCACAGGACTCGCACGCGCTGGCCTCGCCAGCTTCCTTGGCGGGTTTTCATCACTACTGGGCATTGGCGGCGGCACCATCACGGTAATGACCATGGTGCTGTGTAATCGCCCTGCGCACCAGGCAGTGGCAACCGCGTCGGGGATTGGTTTCCTTATCGGCCTCCCCGGCGCCATCGGTTTTCTGGTTATGGGGCTCGGCGCACCAGATCTGCCCATAGGCTCAATCGGCTATATCAATATTCCGGCGCTTGTAGCCATTTCCGTGTTTTCAATTATTTCGGCTCCAATTGGTGCACGCTGGGCACACAGCCTCGATGAAATGCACCTTAAACGCCTGTTCGGCCTCTACCTGATTGCCGTATCCATCACCATGTTCGCAAAGGCATAAACCGGTGATCGACACTCTCGAATTTATTACCGACACAACCAGGAGATCACAATAATGCATAAATCACTGAGTAGAAGGTTGTTCTTGCAGGGCACTACCGCGGCACTGTCCACCGCCGCTATTGGCGGCATGTCTGCTGCTTCGGCAAAAGAAATTTCTCGCCCGGCCCCACTTTACGGACCACCCCCCGGCATAGCCAAACTCAACGCCAATGAAAACCCCTATGGCCCGAGTCCCAAGGCGCTGAAAGCGATGATGGAGGCGAGCCAGAAAGGCGCCTACTACGTATATGACAGCGTCGCGCGCCTGAAAGCCATGATTGCCGAGCGCCATGGCCTCACGCCGGATCATGTGACTCTGGGCTCCGGCTCCAGCGCCGGCCTCGCCGCCGCCGCGATTGTGGCGGCACAATCGGGAAATATTCTCGGCCCGGATCTTTTCTGGGACACCACTTCCCGCGTCGTCGAAGTTCAGAATATTGGCGAAATCAAGCGCCTGCCCAAACTGGACTCCCTCGCGATCGATCTCGACGCCATGTACAACGCCATCGATGACACCATTTCCATGGTGCAGGTGACCAACCCGAACAACCCGACCGGCATGCTGATCGATCCGGTTGCGATGCGAAATTTCTGCATCAAGGCATCGAAGAAGTGCACCGTCCTGGCTGACGAGGCCTATAACGAACTGACCGACGACAGCGATGCCAATACGGTTATCCCGTTAATCAAGGATGGCCACGACATCATCGTTGCGCGCACCTTTTCAAAAATCTATGGCCTTGCCGGCATGCGCGTCGGCTACCTGATTGCGCAGCCGGAAAAAATACAGGAAATGGAGCGTTATGGTTTGGGGTGGTACGGACTCAACCAGGCAGGCCTGGCCGCTGCCATTGCCAGCTACGAAGATCACCAGTTCATGGATTACTGCCGCAGCAAGGTAAAAGAAGCGCGCGAGATGGTGTATGCCGCCATCAAGGAAAATGGACTGAGCGCACTGCCTTCTGTGACCAATTTTATTTTCGTAAACCTGGGTGACCTTAACGCGGAAACATTCCGCACCGAGATGGAAAAGGAAGGCGTATTGATTCGCGGCATCTACCGCGACTACACCAACTGGTCCCGGGTCAGCATGGGCCATCTCGAAGACGTGCAGAAATACACTTCAGCCATACCGAAAGTCTTGCTGCGCATGTCCTGATTTTTCTCCACTGCAATATCTGCAGTCGCTCTAGCCCTGGCCAGCTCTGCTGGCCTTTTTTTATTTTGCAATTCAGCACAAATAACCAAAAAAATCCCCGCAGAGCGGGGATCAAGATGTATAGAAGACTATCGTGTCGGTTAAAAATTGTGATTCAGGCTCATATAGTAGAAAGCACCCTGCCAGTCGACCACAGTATCTGACGGGTAGCGGGCACCACAGCAGTAGTCCCCAAGCATGTCTTCTTCCGGATATTCATCGAAGATGTTGCGGCCGCCGAGGCTGACATTGGTGGACTCCGTCAGGTGGTACTTACCTTCGAGATCAACCTGAACCACCGAGCCGTAATTCTGGATCGCACCGGATTGATAGTTCTCGGAACTGCCATACCAGTTGGCGCGCGCCATCAAGGCAAGCGAACCGACATCGTGCCTGGCAGTCACGGCACCGCGAAGTTTCGGGTCAAAATGCTCAAAGTCGTACTGGTCTTCCTCGTTCAGGTATTCGCTGGGATCGGAAGTGAACTCAGATCGGTTGTAGTTGATGGAGGCCGTTATGTTGGTAACACTGTCGGCCGTCCACTCCAGCGGGTAAGTGGCGACGACATCGACGCCCTCGGTACGCGTATCGAAAGCATTGGTAAAGTAGAACACCCCACCAATCGATTCAGCCCCAACCACACCGGCATCCACCAGTGCCAGGTAATTGGCATAAGCTGCGGGATCCGAGTCATTGGACGAGACATCCAGCGTGGAAATCGCATAGGTGCGGTCGTCCACATCAATCCGGTAAAAATCCACCGTCAGGTTGAGTTTGTCGAAGTCAGCGGTAAAACCGAAGGTAAAGTTGGTGGAGGTTTCCGGTTTCAGCGCCTCGGCACCGAGCGCCTGGGCGACGCTACTGCTGGCAGGGAACAGGCCAGTCGCTACCGGAAAGCCGTTGGGCAGGCGCGTGGAAACGTTGGTGGTGCCCTGCTGCCCCGGGGTCGGCGCTCGGAAACCGGTACCGATGGAGGATCGCAGGCCGATGGTTTCCGTCAGGTCGTACTGTACCGCAAGCTTGCCGACAAGCTCTGAATCAAAGTCCGAATAGTCCTCAAAGCGCGCTGCCGCCTGCACAAACAACCGGTCGGTGAGGTCTGTGCTCAGATCGCCGTAGATTGCATAGGAGTCACGGGAATAGCTGCCGCTGTACTCGGGCGAGTACCCGGGGAACCCGTTCGAGCCGACACCTACCGCGGTGTATACAGGGTCATTTGCGTCCGCGCAATCGAGTGTCGACCCGGCATCGATCACCGCCTGCCCCGCAGCGGTGGCGACCGCACCATCACAGAAGCCCCACGGATCCTGGGTGGCATAGGGCCCTGCCGCGTAGGAATCTGGGTCTCCGCCGCTCAGCTCGTAAGTTTCATCCATGTAGCTCAGACCAAAGGCTGCAACCACCGGACTGGTGAGGCCCAGCATCAGCTCCTGGGAAAAATCCGCCTGCAGCTGGACTTCCTCGTTTGCCAACGTACCGGGCCTGAATGAGGTGGGGCTTTCGGGACCCATTGACGGGTTGATGGTGTTTTTCAGTGTGTAGGCAACTTCCGAGAGGCCATAGCGGGCGCTGATGTCGTAGGTCATTCCGGAGGACATCTCGCCCTTCAGGCCAGACACCAGGGAGTAGTCGGTAACTTCGCCAAAGAAACGCGGGGTAAAGCCACCGGGGAATTTTTCCAGCGGGCTGTAGATGGAACCGTCTTCTTCACGGAGATCCATAATGGTGCCGTTATTCGGGTAGCGGTAATAGAAGCTGCCGTCGGCTTCGCTTTCCGAGTAGTTACCGAATGCGTAGAGTTCCTTGCCATCGCCCAAGTCATAGCCCGCATTGAAAAACAGGCGCGCCGCCTCCGCATTCGGTTGCCCCCACGGCTGCACCACATCGCTCTCCAGTGAGGCATTTTTGGCTGCGGCCATAAAGTCCGGGTCTTCGGTATAAACGGCGTAGTCTTCATAGTCATCCCCCACGCCATACAGGGGGTTATTCTGATCCAGACAGAACCAGTCGCCGCAATACTGTTCTGCGCGGTTGGTAAAGTCTGATTTCGAGACCTCGCCGGAAATGCTCAGGAAGCCGTTGCTGCCCAGGGGCAGGCCAACATTACCCGCGGCTGTAGTCTGGAAACCGTCACCCTCGCTGTATTCGCCGGCATTGACGGTGAAGGAACCACCCTCGGCATTGTCTTTCAGGATGAAGTTGATCACCCCTGCGATCGCATCGGACCCGTACTGCGCCGCAGCCCCATCACGCAGCACTTCCACAGACTTGAGCGCTGTGCTCGGAATGGTGGCAATGTCCGGCCCCTGGGTACCAGATCCGCCGATCTCGACTAGAGAGGCGCGATGGCGGCGCTTGGAATTTACCAGTACCAGCGTCTTGTCCGTAGGCATTCCCCTGAGCTGAGCCGGGCGAATAAAGGTGCCACCGTCGCTGATGGGCTGGCGCGAGACGTTGTAGGAAGGCACCAGCGTCTTTAACACGTCGTTGGTGTCGGTATGGGCTACGGACTCCAGCGCCTCACTGCCAAATACGTCCACCGGAACCGGAGAGTCCGATACCGATCGCGGCTTGCCCCGCATCCCCGTGACCGCGACCTCTTCTATTTCATCAGCCATTACCGGCGTGACCGGCACCAGTGCCGAACTGGCGATTACGGCCATGACCGCACAACTCAGAGACTTCCGTTTCATAGGTTACCCTCTCTTTGGACTATTGCTTTATGCGTTATTTTTTTCAGGCAAAAGCATCCCGTGCGGCGCACCACTATGGGTTGCCGGTAAGTTTTAAGTGCGCGGTTGCGATTGCTTTTAGTGCAGAGAAACTGCGACTGCCGTTAACGGTGATGGAGCAATAAGCGTGCCAGCTGGGGAATACCGCCAGCGAACTTTTTTTTCTGAGCAGTGCATCCAATCCCTGCCCGGGATGTGTCATAGCTACAACTGAAACAATAAAGCGCTGGAAGCCCTATGCATTACCGAACGCTCATCGCCACTACCCTGCTGGCCTGCTCCCCCGTCCTGGTATCCGCCGCAGACCAGGTAACCCTGCACGCTAATAATGAGTTTCATTGCTCCGTGAACCTGAACCACAAGGCGCGCATCAGCCCAACACTGCTCGAGCTGGCCAGTGCCGACGAAAAGGAGACCCTGCGCTACAGCCTCGAAACACCGGACCAATTGGCGATCAATAGCGAGACCTTTGCCCTCACACCTAAGCAACAGGCATTAATGGTTCGCTACCAGGCCGGGCTACACCAATCCGCACGGGATATTCACGCGATTACCATTGATGCGATTGATATTGCCATCGAGGGGCTGGGCATAGCGCTGGCGACACTGGCGGGAGAGGATCACCCCGATACACTGGAATTCTGGGAAGCGGCAAGTGCGTTGCGCAAGCAGACCGAGCGCCGCCTGCTGAGTGCTGAAGACACCTACGTGATCGGCAACGACTGGGATGGCCATACCGGTCTTGAGATTGAAAAGGCGGTCAACGAGCTGGTGGAAAATGAGCTTGGCCCCAGAATTGAAAAGCTCGCCACCGCATCCGCGGGCACCATCGCCTGGCACGCATTAAAGGCGGTATTTACCGGCGGCCGCAGTATCGAGCGCGACGCTGAGGACGCTGCGGAGAAAGTGGAGGAACGCGTGGAGAAGCGCGCAGAGAAGCTGGAAATGTACGCAGACAAACTCTGTCAGAACCTGGTGGCGCTGGACATGACAGAAACAGAGTTGCAGCAAAGTATTCCACAGGCCAGGAACTGGGATTTCATCGAACTGGGAAAGACAGACAAAGATTGACCCCCCAATGCTCGGCCGCAACTGCGGCCTTTTTTTATTTCCCGAAAGTCTTATCCCCGCGTCACAAAAAAGGGCCGCTGATGCGACCCTTTTTCACCGAAACTCAAACCCCAAAAACAAGCTTCAGGACTTTTTATCCACGCCCAGCTCACCCAGGGTGCGCGCCATATCTTCGGCGCTGGTGGCTGGCTTGATATCGCGATCAATCTTCAGGACATTGCCATCTTTGCCGATATAGATGGTCACCCGCTTCGCCATGTTCAGCACCGGCATTTTGACATCGTAAGCTTCCGCGACCTCGCCAGAGGGATCACTCAGGAGTGGGAAGTCTGCCTTCTGCTCTTCCGCAAACTTCGTATTGTCTTCTACGTCGTCCGTGCTGGCCATGAAGTAGGCAACGTCGTAGGCGCGAATGAGATGACCATTCTCCGCCAGGGACTTGCATTCAATGGTACAGCCTTTGGTAAACGCCTTGGGATACCAGGCAACCACTACCGCCTGTTTGCCCTTGAACTCCGACAGCGTATAGGTCTTGCCATCGGAAGCCTGAAGCGAAAACTCAGGTGCAGGATCTCCCACCTCCAGAGCCAACGCCGGTAAAGCCATTAGCCAGGCCGAGAAGAATGCCAGAATAGTTCTCATGTTTCCCATCTCCCAAAATGAAAAAAACCATTGCCACTTAGTGGCAATGGTTTTCAAGGTTACACCTTTGAGGGGTAATTAACCATTTCCAGGGGTCTGCAGCGTTGGGTATGCCACTACCCGTGCTTGCGCTGGCGTGGCAGCACGGTTTACTTCGGGATTAGCCCAATCGCGATAGACGTTTATGCGCGGAGGGAATACCAACCCTTCATACTGCTGGAAGGACTCACGCTCCAGAACGATGATCTCGCCTTCTGACGCCTGCAGGCCCAACCACTCGCGGTTGCGACATGCTGCAGTTGGACAGCGGGTTACCGTCAGCCTGTTGTTAGCGACGTTCCATGTGCCAGGCAGACGGGTGTCCATCACTTCTGAAGTATTGCCGTCACCGTCTTCGTCGCCCAGGTCGAAATAGAACTGTACGTTGTTGGAAGTGCCATCCCCATTGAGTTCCCAGCCAAAGCCGGAGCCCTCAACGTACTGGAATTCGCCGCCCTTCCAGAAATCAGCGATCCAGCCGTTGACGAAAGTTGCCCAATGGCGCCCTTCCGCGGTCACCAGGACTTCTGGCGTCAACACTGCACTTTCATCCTGCCAGGTACCAAAGTTGTAACTAAACGCAATCAGCTCGCCTTCGCTATTGAAGGTGCGCAGGGAAAATGCGCTCAGCTCGCCCGCCTCATCAATTTTTTGCGCGGCCAGGACAGTGCCATCATCGAAGGTTACCTGCACTTCGTTGTCCACCAACTGCCAGGTAAAGGCGCGCTCAGACAGGTGCGCTGTACCTGTGCCACCGTCGACAAATTCCAGCAGGTCACCGGCGTAGCTGGTGGCTGCCTGGGGGCCATTGTAGGTAGAAACCTGATACTCGTAGTAGCTGTCAACCGCCCAGCTGTCTTCCAGGTCAGCGGCGACAATCGGCAGCGCCTTGGACGCGGCCGCGTCGCGCAGCAATTGCTGGCCGCTGCTGGTTGCATCCACCTGATCCGGAACAGTAAGGCCCGTGCCGGCTGTATCGAACGTGAGATCGTAGGTGCTCTCGTAAGAAACGGTATCGATAATGGCACCGTCTACCAAGCGCGTAAACGTGATCCCCTTGTCGCTGCGGGTAGCGCCAATCTGGCCTGATGCGGTCGCTTCCGCCCACTGGATTGCCAGCTCTTCACCCAGCAATTCTGCCGACGCCGCGTAGTAACCGTAAGACTCCAGCGGCGCATCGTAGGTCACCACAATCGAACCATCAGTGATGGCCCATTTGAAACTCTGTGCGCCCTGTTCGTTGGCCAGGCTTCCGGTGCCGTCCGCATTGAACTGGTAACGGTCGCCACCACGGGACAGGAAGCCCGGTGCCGCAGGGAAAGTACCGTAGTAAACGCGGGCGAGCTTCTCGGCGGTATAGCCTTGGACGAGGGCCGGATCTTTCACAATCTGATCCATGGCCTGGGTCAGAGCGTTATCGTCCGGATTTTCGCTGGTCACTTCGGCAACAAAAGTGTTGTAAGCCTCGGTGTTTTGCACAAGATCGACAACACTTTCCATGCCTTCCGGCAGGCTGTAGTCCGGGTTATCCAGAATGACCTTGATGACCGCGGCAATTTCAAGCAGCGCATCGGCATCGATGGATTTTTCGGCTTCCGCCATCGCTTCGTCAGAAGCGATTTCCTCACCACCATTGGCATCAACCGCGAGCACGTAACGGGCAGTTGTTACATTGGTCACGTTGGCTTCAGTTTCGCCCTCGCCGCCCAGGACTCGGTCTTCACCGGCGGACTCGATCAACGTGCCGATTTCACCCAGCAGGCTCACCAGTTCAATGCCCTTGCCTTCACTACCGTCGCCGCCGGTTGCGCTGACCTTAACGTAGCTGTCGAGATCCAGGGTGGAAATTTCCAGGGTGTAGTTGCCATCGGCATCGGCGACAGCCTGGAATTCGCGGCCACCCAGAGTGACGGTTACGATAGCGCCCGGAATAGGTTCATCAACAACCTGACCAGACAGTGATACCTGCTGATACGCATTGAACGTAACGGTGCCGGATACATCATCGGTACCGTCTGTCAGGGTAACACTCACGGTTTCGCTGCCGGCAAAGTCATCTGCCGGGTCGTAGGACAGCGTGAGTCCACTGGCTGTCAGTGCGCCATTTGCGACAGTGCCGAGCGCCTTGATCGACAGCACATCGCCATCTGCATCACTGGCGTGCGCGGCCAGATCCGCCTGAATTGCCCCACCATTCAGCGCGTCGACGCTGAAGGAATCAAAAACCGGTGCCGCATTTTGTGGAAGCGTGTCGACGCCGCCATCATTATTGCTGCCACTACCGCCCCCACAGCCAGTGACAACGGCCGCTAACGCGACGCTCAATAATCTGAGTTTCATTAAGTCCCCAATTCGAACGAATTATTTATTTTGCGGATAAAAAATATGCAGCCCAATGAGAACTGCATCACAAAATGAATGGTACACAAGTCCCACTTTATCCGGCCAGAGCTTTAAGGCTACTTTTTAGATTTTTTTATGGCTTTTGTCCTCAATGACACCGGAGACGTGAAACTTGATTACAAGGCATGCACTTTGTACAAGGTATATACGGCAAGAATGTCGCTGCACGCTGGAACTGTTCGATTTTTAACCGTAGAATCGGCGGCTTTATGCGGTACCAGGGACAAGCAAGGAAAAGGCACCGAAAATAGGCACGAAGGATTGAGGCGCAGGACTCCGAATAACCAGATGGGCTTGCCTGAAAGCCCACCAAGATGTGACCTCAACTCAAATAATATGCAACGTCCTTTAGCCAGACTGTTATCCGCCCTGTTTCTATCAACCCTGCTCGCCGCTTGTGGCGGTGGAGGCGCAGCAGGTGAAGCGCAGCAAGCGCCAGTGGAAGCACCGAACCCATCCGGATCCGTTCCAACCACACCGGGCTCCTCCGCAGGTACGGGCCAGGCCTCCCCTGACACAGAGTCCGGTATAAATACCATCCAGGTCTCGCCAGGTGACTACGCAGACATAGCCAACTGCCCACCATTTGTCGGTAGCGAAAACGCCGAGTACAAGTTGCTGTTTATCAACCTGGATTCAGCCCCGTACTTCGACGACATTGTCGATGACGCCATCACCAATCAATTCCAGGTACTCCCACCCTATTCTGACTACTTCTCCCGATTCGCGTTTTACAAAATGCCGCTGAGCGACAGTGCCGCGCTGGGTTGTGAAAAGTCCGACAGCACCAACGCTGCCGCCTTCAGTTGTGACGACGAAAAGATTCATCAGGCCATTCAGCAGCACTGCGCGGTGGATGACATCGAGGGAATCATCAAGGTGGTGATCGCCGGTGCCGAATTTGGCGCGTCCGGTGGTGAGGTGATCTACTTCGGCAGTGATGCCAGCTGGACTGATCGGGATACGGCGCTGTATTACACAAAAAACCTGGTGATCCACGAAGTGAGCCACAACTTCGGGCTGGCAGACCTGTATGACGGGGGCACCAATAAAGACGGTTCCGCGGTCACCGGCTGGCCCAGCAGCCTGTCCCGGCAGTGGCACAACCTTGATGGCCCGGGCTGTGACAAGTGGTGTGCCAGCGCCAAGCCCGCGTCCGAATATATCCTATCGGCCAATTCTGCGTGCCATACCTTCAGCGACCGGCAGAGCTGTGTCGACTTCAACCGCGCGCAGGATGGCGAGTGCAAGACCGATGACGGCGGCAGCTACGCATGCTGTGCCTGGTCCGAAGACACCGTGGACGATTATTTCGGCTCGCAGTGCACCCCGGCCTGGGGTACAGAGGATATCGGGCTGGATTGTCTCGACGGCGCCGGCTGCTATTACGGCGGCGCCTACGGCAATAACTCGTGGCGCCCGGTCAAGTCCCCCGCCGACAGCATCATGTACAGCGCATGGCAGGCGGCAGAATTTGACAGCGTATCCCGGCGCGAGCTCGCAGAGGCCATCCGCTGTTGTGGGACTGCCGACGACAGCACCGCTAGCTGCGAAATGTTTCGTCAGGAGTATTCGACCTTCCTGCGCGAGCACCAGCCATTCAAAAACCGGGTTGGTTCCTGTGGTGTAAAGCCCCCGGCCGAATAGATGAGCGGGGTCGCCACCGGCTCAGGTGGCGAACAGCTCCTGCTCGATATTCCTGAACCCTTTGAATTCCAGCGCATTGCCACTGGGATCCATAAAGAACATGGTGCCCTGCTCTCCGGGCTGGCCCGCGAAGCGGATGTAGGGTTCGATCACGAAACTGTCCACGAACGTCCGCGCGCGTTCGGCAAACGCCCGCCACTGATCAAATTCCATGACCACACCAAAATGGGGAACAGGCACACCGTGACCATCAACCGCGTTGGCGATCGCCGGCACTTTGCCATCCGGGCCGATAGCCGGATTAAGGTGAGTTACTACCTGGTGGCCGAAAAAGTTCCAGTCGATCCAGTGATCCGAACTGCGCCCTTCGGCGAGTCCCATTTTGTTGCCGTAAAAGTCCCGTGCCTCGGCGATATCGCGCACCTGAACAGCGAGATGGAAGGGGGTGAGTTGCATTGGATACTCCCGATTGTTGCCTGCCCGCGGAAGTATGCGAGCTGACGGTCGGGGATGCCAGTGAAGGCAGGCGAACACCGGCAACCACCTGCCGACACAGTCAGGGACAGAGGCCGGTGCGGCCCCCGATGTCATGGCTCAGGCCACCACTCAGGCTGGTAACGCAGAAGCTGACAGACAAGTTCCCACTAGCGGGCGCTGTGCTGGTAACCGTCGCAGTGCCATTGCCACCGGTGAGGCCAGTAGCACCCAACTAGAAGATGGTGCCGCTGAAATTACCGGTAACGGATACACCTGCAATACCTCGCCCAAGATTATCCAGCACTGTCACCGTCGCAGAGGCATATTTCTGCCCCCGGCCCGCGGACACCGTACCGGTAACGACACTGGAGTCATACATACTTGTGGCGCCATCGCTCACTGTCACTGCGAAGTTCGTCTGGCCACTTGCCCCCCTTATTCCTAGTGATTTATATAAATTGCCAGCCAGCATTGAACGCACATTAATGCAATATACGAAAAAACGCTGATATGATTGACTTCGGAAAGCAAACACGAACCAAATATAAAAATGAATAAATATATCCTCGCTTTAATTGCTAGCCTCACCATTAGCGCATGTGGCGGCGGCTCCGGCGGAGAAAGTAACCAAGAGACCGCGCCTCCGGCAACTTCCAGCTCCAGCTCCAGTTCCAGTTCCAGCTCCAGCTCCAGCTCCAGCTCCAGTTCCAGCTCCAGCTCCAGCTCCAGCTCCAGCTCCAGCTCTAGCTCTGGTTCCAGCTCTGGATCAGACAATGCGGGACGCAGCTACATCCCCCCGGGGAGTTACGCCACCATTGAAGGTTGCTCCCCTTTCGAAGGAGCGGAGTCAGCAGAAATCAAAGTAATGTTCGTGAATCTAGGTAACACGCCTCAATTCGATGATTTCGTCAATGACGCGATTGAAAACCAGATCAAAACCCTTTCCCCAACCCGAGATTACTTTTCCAATTTTTCGTTCTATCGACTCGACTTGGACGATGACGAGTCTTTTGAATGCAGAGGGACAGGAGGCTCCCTCAGCGGTTCGGGATTCACATGTAATGAAGACCAAATCCACGATGCGATCATGCAGCAGTGCAATGTAAGTGACATTTATGGAATCATTAAAATAGTGGTCACCGAATCAATTTATGGTGGCTCGGGAGGAGAAATAATATTTATCGGAGAGGGCCCTCAATTTAGTGAGAGCCAGCAATTAGACGCCTGGCGAAATACTGCCATCCACGAATTAGGTCACAATGTAGGACTCGCCGACCTGTATGGTGGCGGGATAAGGTTTAATGGTGATCCTGTCACCGGATGGCCTAGCACCCTCTCTAGAGAGTGGTATAACCTGGATGGCCCCGGCTGCGGAAAATGGTGCAACTCTTATAAGCCCGTATCTGAATACACCCAAAGCACAACCGCCGCCTGCCATCGCTTGACCACCAAAGAGGAATGCATCACCTTCAATCGCCTCGAAGATGGCGATTGCAAAGCAGACAACACTGAAAGCTTTTATGAGTGTTGCTCATGGTCGGATGACTCTATCGACGATTATTTTGAATCGCGATGTACCCCCGCGTGGGGAATGGAAAATATAGGGCACGACTGCCTAGATGGCACGGGCTGCTACTATGGTGGCGCATATGGCAACAACTCTTGGCGACCGGCCTATTCATGGAGTGACAGTATCATGTACGGGCCGCAACAATCTGATAGCTTTGACGGCGCCTCAGAGAGAGCTTTCAAGGAAGTATTGCGCTGTTGCGCCACTTCTGATGATGCAATAGAAAATTGCGCTGATTTTAGAAAAGAATTTTCTGATTTTCTGGAAGATTTCCAGCCGTTTAAACGCAGGGTCGGATCCTGCGGGGTTTCACAATAATTTCTAGACCTCGTTGAGTACCGCGGCTATCAGCATTCATGTGGTAGATCTACCTAGTTGGATGCTGATACCCCGAAATTTAAGCATCAATTAATTCTTTAAATACTTATTTTTTATTGAAAGCAAGGAAAAGACGCTCAACCTCATCGGCATATTCCTGCCTCCCTTTTTTTCGAAGAACTTCAATTATACATTCTGCCGTACACAGACCACTTTCCTTTTGATTTCTCCGCAAACGAAAGCGCGATTTCTGTTGAGGTCTCAATCTCACCCGAGGAACAGTTCTCAGGTAGGAACTGCGGTTGTACATCTTGCGCGCCTCCTGCCAAGTGGCGTCAAGCAGGATAAATTGTTCACAATCCGCGATTTCAACCTCGTAGCCTTCAACCTCAGTTACCGGGTATAGCAGACCACAGTTTTCGTTTGCGATCTCTGACAATAGCTCCTGATTCGGGGCGGTTCGGTTCCAGACAACCCGCCGGACAATATCGCAATCTCCTCCTGCAACGCCAATCGCAAGCGAACCGGTATTGCTAGGACGGTCGAGTTCACGCTCGTGAGTCAGCAGAATAATTTTCACGCCCATACTACGCCGCCAAGAGATTGAAAATAGTCGATTGGTACCACCTTAAATAGTCAGGTGCCTGGCAATATCGAGCATCCGGTTGGCAAAGCCCCACTCGTTATCGAACCAGATCAGTACCTTCACCAGCTTGCCGCCCGCGACCCTTGTCTGGCTGGCATCGACGATACCGGAGCGCGGATCGTGGTTGTAATCACAGGAGGCGAGGGGCTCTTCGGTGTAGCCGAGCACACCGGCGAACTGGTTCGCGGCGGCGGCTTTCAATACTGAATTGACTTCCGCCTGGGTCACTGTTTTGTGCAACTGCACCGACAGGTCGATCGCGGAGACATTGACCGTGGGTACGCGCATAGCCTGGGCTTCGAATTTGCCGGCCATGTCGGGCAGGATTCGCTCGATTCCGCGCGCGAGGCCCGTGTCCACCGGGATGATGGAATTCATCGCCGAACGGGTCTTGCGCAGGTCGGTATGGTGATAGGCGTCGTTTACCGGCTGGTCGTTCATGGCCGAATGTATGGTGGTGATCACACCGGCATCGATACCGAAGGCTTTTTCCAGCGCGGCGATGACGGGCACGCTGCAGTTGGTGGTGCAGGAGGCGGCGGAGATGATGGTCTCATCGCCCGTCAGCGCAGTGTCATTGACGCCGTAGACGATGGTGGCATCCACATCGCGGCTCGCGGGCTGGGAGAAGATGACTTTTTTGGCGCCCGCCTTGAGATGCAGCTCTGCCCTTTCCCGCTCACTGAAGCTGCCGGTGCACTCGAGCACGATGTCGACAGCGGTGCTGTGCCAGTCGAGATCTTCCAGTTTGCGGTGATGGGTGACGGCAATGGTGTCGCCATTGATGTGCAGGCAATCGTCGTGCACGGAAACGTCGCCGTGGAAGCGGCCGTGGACGGTATCGTATTTGGTGAGGTGCGCGATGGTGGCGCAGTCGGCCAGTTCGTTGATGGCAACGATCTGCAACTGGTCACGCTGCCTGGATTCGTAGAGAGCACGAAGGACGCTGCGGCCGATACGGCCGTAGCCATTGATGGCGATTTTTATTGGCGGTTGGTTACGCATGTATTCCTCGGGCTGTTTCCACCGCCCTCAGAACCGTTTTATTCCAGCGCGGTGGCGTCCGAGCACTGGGGGCAGATTTTCAGGACCGGGCTAGGCGCCCCCCAGCGAATACATCCCTGTGCGCTTCGTCGGCAACGTCCCTGTTGCCGACGATCCTGAAAATCTGCCCCCAGTGCTCGGCCTGCAATTCTGATTATTGAGCGTCGTCAGTAACCAGAGTGCTGATTACTTCAGCAGGCCTTCAACCGCTTCCGCAACTTTCTCGGCAGTGATGCCAAACTCTTTCATCAGGTCGCCTGCCGGAGCGGATTCCCCGAAGGTTTCCATACCGACAATGGCACCGTCGAAGCCGACAAACTTATACCAGTAATCCTTGTGTGCGGCTTCTACCGCAACGCGGGCGCGCACGGAGGAAGGCAGTACGGATTCGCGGTAGTCGGCGCTCTGGGCAGAGAAGGCTTCGGCGCAGGGCATGGAAACCACGCGCACCTTGCGGCCACTCAGCTGCTCGGCGGCGGCAACCGCCAGCTCAACTTCAGAACCGGTGGCGATGATGATGGCTTCCGGCGTGCCGTCGCAGTCGCGCAGGATATAGCCACCCTTCTCGATCGCGGCCAGCTGCTCGTCGGTACGCGCCTGCGGGGCGAGACCCTGGCGACTGAAGATCAGCGCGCTGGGGCCGTCGTTGCGGGATACCGCCATTTTCCAGCTCACCGCGGATTCGGTGGCGTCACAGGGGCGCCAGGTGTGCAGGTTCGGGGTGGCGCGCAGTGCGGTCAGCTGCTCAACCGGCTGGTGGGTCGGGCCGTCTTCGCCCAGGCCAATGGAGTCATGGGTGTACACGAACACCACACGCTGCTTCATCAGCGCAGCCATGCGCACGGCGTTGCGGGCGTACTCCATGAACATCAGGAAGGTGGCACCGTAAGGCACGAAGCCACCGTGCAGGGCGATGCCGTTCATGATGGCGCTCATGCCGAATTCACGCACGCCGTAGTAGACGTAATTACCAGAGGCGTCATCCGCGGACACGCCTTTGGAACCGGACCAGATGGTGAGGTTGGAACCGGCGAGGTCGGCGGAACCGCCGAGGAATTCCGGCAGCAGCGGGCCGTAGGCATTCAGCGCGTTCTGGCTCGCTTTACGGGAGGCGATTTTCTCGGCGTCGGCCTGGCACTGTCTGATGTACTCGTCGGCTTTCTGCAGGAAGTCCGCCGGCAACTCACCCTTCATGCGGCGCTCGAACTCGGCGGCCAGCTCCGGGTGGGTTTCCTTATAGTCTTCGAAGATGTCATTCCACTCATCTTCCTGGGCTTCGCCCTTGCCGCGCGCGTCCCAGGCGTTGTACAGCTCGTCCGGAATCTCGAATGGCGCGTGTTTCCAGCCCAGGGTCTCGCGTACCAGGGCGATTTCCTCGGCGCCCAGCGGGGCGCCGTGACACTCTTCACGGCCCTGTTTGTTCGGGGAACCGAAACCGATCACGGTCTTGCAGCAGATCAGTGTGGGCTTGGCGGTTTCCGCGCGGGCTTCTTCGATCGCAGCCTTGATCGCCTGCGGGTCATGGCCATCCACACCGGCGATCACATGCCAGCCGTAGGATTCAAAGCGCTTGGGCGTGTCATCGGTGAACCAGCCTTCCACTTCACCGTCGATGGAAATGCCATTGTCGTCGTAGAACGCGATCAGCTTGCCCAGGCCCAGGGTGCCGGCAAGAGAGCAGGCCTCGTGGGAGATGCCTTCCATCAGGCAGCCATCACCCAGGAAGCAGTAGGTGTGGTGATCCACCAGTTCGTAACCTTCGCGGTTGAACTGCGCTGCCATAACTTTTTCCGCCAGCGCCATACCCACGGCGTTGGTGATGCCCTGACCCAGCGGGCCAGTGGTGGTTTCGACACCCGGCGCGTAGCCGTACTCGGGGTGGCCCGGGGTCTTGGAGTGCAGCTGGCGGAAGTTCTGCAGCTCGTGGATCGACAGGTCGTAACCGGAGAGGTGCAGCAGTGAATACAGCAGCATGGAACCGTGGCCATTGGAGAGCACAAAACGGTCGCGATCGGCCCACTCGGGGTTGGCCGGGTTGTGCTTCAGGTAGTCGTTCCACAGCACTTCGGCAATATCGGCCATACCCATGGGCGCACCGGGGTGGCCGCTGTTGGCTTTCTGGACAGCATCCATGGACAGGGCGCGGATGGCATTGGCCTTTTCTGTGCGAGACGGAGTAGAAGACATAGGGAATTCTCGGTTTGGGGATCTTCGGTTCATCAGATGCGCTGCGGGCCCGGCTCTGACGGCCAGCTTGCCGCTGTCTCCATTTGCCGTATCCGGTTCGACCCGACGGCAAAACGGGGGCGTATTTTCCCGTAATCCTCCCGTCGGCGCAAAGGCTCTCAGCCCAATTACCGGTTGGTGACAGCAACATTTTCCTAACAAAGCACAATCTGGCCAATCATACAGGCGATGCTTACAACTGCATCAAAAAAACTTTATACAACTAAATCAAAAAACTTTGATGTAGCCTGCGGACGCTGCTAGACTCCCCGCCATGCTTGACTCCAGTAACGCCCTTCCGGGCCAGCCGTCGCCCAGCGACGACCAGATTCCGCAATTGGCGGCGACTCTCAAGGCCGCTGGCGACCCTCTTCGCCTGGAAATTCTGCGCTTGCTCGCCCAGGACTCCTACAGCGTGCTGGAGCTGTGCCGCATCTTCGATTTGCGCCAGCCTGCGCTGTCCCACCACCTGAAGGTGCTGGCACAGGCGGGACTCGTCAGCAAACGCCGCGAGGGCAACAACCTGTTCTATCGCCGCACTGCGGGCAGCGAGCTGCTTCAGCAGCTGTTTGCCGGCCTAGATCAACTGCCGCTGACCGAAACCCGCGCGGAGAATGTGGCGCTGATTGCCGCTGAGCGCGCTGAGGCGTCGCGGCGGTTCTTTGCCGACTATGGCAACCGCTTCCGCGAACAGCAGGAACTGATCGCCAGTTATAGCGTGTACGGCCCCCAGGTAGCACAACTGCTGAAACCGGGGCGTCATGCTCTGGAGGTGGGCCCGGGCGAAGGCGAGTTCCTCGAAGAGCTGGCAAACCGGTTTGGCACAGTCACCGCACTGGATCTGTCGAAGACCATGCTGGAGCGCGCGCAGGAATTTGCCGATGAGAAAGGCCTGCAGAATATCGAGTTTGTCTGTGATGACACCCGCGCGGCCGCGGCGCGCCCGGAGAGTGCGGACTGCATTGTGGTGAACATGGTGCTGCACCACACACCCGAGCCGGCACAGATTCTTCACGACCTGCAAAAAACGTTGAAAGTGGGCGGGCAGCTCCTGGTCACGGAGCTGCACGATCACACCCAGGATTGGGCCCGGGACGCCTGTGGCGATTTGTGGCTCGGTTTCGCCCCCCAGCAATTGGTTGAGTGGGCCGCTGATGCCGGGCTGCAGAAGGGACGCAGTGTGCACAGTGCGCTTCGCAACGGGTTTCAGATTCAAATTCAGGAATTTGTGAAACCTATTTGAGCTTCATCACTTTTTGTCAGGGGCTCGGCATGGAGCCCCTGCCGCCACCAGACCTAGATCAGTGCTTCGACCAAGAAAGGCAGGGCACACGAAGTTTTATACCCGCCAGCAGCGGAATAAATGGAGCGCCGAGAGCGCAAAGGAGAAACTCACAATGAGTGAATACAGCATCTTTACCTCGGAATCTGTATCCGAAGGCCATCCGGACAAAATCGCCGACCAGATTTCCGATGCAGTACTGGACGCACTGCTGGCGCGCGACAAGAACGCCCGCGTTGCGTGCGAAACCCTGGTGAAAACCGGTATCGCCATCATCGCCGGTGAAATTTCCACCTCCGCCTGGGTCGACCTCGAAGACCTGGTGCGCAAGGTGATCACCGATATCGGTTACACCTCCTCCGACGTTGGCTACGACGGCGAGACCTGCGGCGTACTGAACGTGATCGGCAAGCAGTCCGTAGACATTGCCCAGGGCGTAGACCGCGTAAAACCGGAAGACCAGGGTGCCGGCGACCAGGGGCTGATGTTCGGTTACGCCACGGACGAAACCCCGACCTTCATGCCCTCCCCGATTTACTACGCCCACCGCCTGGTAGAGCGCCAGGCGGAAGCGCGCAAATCCGGCCTGCTGCCGTGGTTGCGTCCGGATGCCAAAAGCCAGGTCACCTTCCGCTATGACGAGAACGGCAAGCCCTGCGCGATCGACGCCGTGGTCCTGTCCACCCAGCACAACCCGGAAGTCAGCCAGGAAGACCTGCGCGAAGCGGTAATGGAACTGATCGTGCACCACGTGCTGCCCGCCGAATTGCTGCATGAGAACACCAAGTTCCACATCAATCCCACCGGCAAGTTTGTAATCGGCGGCCCCGTGGGCGACTGTGGCCTCACCGGCCGCAAGATCATCGTCGACACCTACGGCGGCTCTGCGCGTCACGGCGGCGGCGCTTTCTCCGGCAAGGATCCGTCCAAGGTGGATCGCTCTGCGGCCTACGCCGGCCGTTACGTGGCGAAAAATATTGTCGCCGCCGGTCTCGCCAAGCGCTGTGAAATCCAGGTGTCCTACGCCATCGGTGTGGCCGAGCCGACTTCCGTGTCCATCAACACCTTCGGCACCGGCAAGGTCAGCGACGAAAAACTGATTGAACTGATCCGCGAAAACTTCGACCTGCGCCCCTATGCCATTTCCAAGACACTGGATCTGCTGCACCCCATGTACCAGCTGACCGCTGCCTACGGCCACTTCGGCCGCGAGCCGTTCGAGCACACTTACAAGTGGGTCGACAGCAACGGCCACGAGCAGACCGAAACCTTTACCGCCTTCCCGTGGGAAAAAACCGACAAGGCGGAAACCCTGCGCGCACAGGCAGGCATTTGATTTGAACAGGCGGGCCACGAGCCCGCCCGAAGCGCTTGGCACAACCAAAGCGACCACTCAGAGAATTAGGTAATGAACCAGATGAGCACCGAATTTAAAGACTTCAAAGTAGCCGATATCAGCCTCGCCAATTGGGGCCGCAAGGAAATTGAAATCGCCGAAGGCGAAATGCCGGCACTGATCACCCTGCGTGAAAAGTACCGCGCAGAGCAGCCGCTGGCCGGCGCCCGCATCATGGGCTGCATCCACATGACCATCCAGACTGCGGTTCTGATCGAGACCCTGGTAGCCCTGGGCGCCGAAGTGCGCTGGTCTTCGTGCAACATTTTCTCCACCCAGGACCACGCCGCCGCCGCCATCGCCGCCAGTGGTATCCCGGTGTTTGCCTGGAAAGGCGAAACCGAGGAAGAGTACGAGTGGTGCCTGGAGCGCACTATCGGTGCCGACGTGGCCGGCTGGCAGCCGAACATGATTCTCGACGACGGCGGTGACCTCACCGAACTGCTGCACCGCAAATACCCGGAGCTGCTGGACAAGGTCCACGGTATTTCCGAAGAGACCACCACCGGCGTTCACCGCCTGCAGGACATGCTGAAAGCCGGCACCCTGAAAGTTCCGGCGATCAACGTCAACGACGCTGTGACCAAGAGCAAGAACGACAACAAGTACGGCTGTCGCCACAGCCTGAACGACGCCATCAAGCGCGGCACCGACCACCTGCTGTCCGGCAAGAAAGCGCTGGTGATCGGTTACGGTGACGTGGGCAAGGGCTCCGCGGCATCCCTGCGTCAAGAGGGAATGATCGTTAAGGTCACCGAGATCGATCCCATCTGTGCGATGCAGGCATGCATGGATGGCTACGAACTGGTATCCCCGTACATCAATGGCGTCAACACCGGCGAAGCCTCCTGCATCAACAAGGATCTGCTGGCCAACACCGACCTGCTGGTAACCACCACCGGCAACGTCAATGTGTGCGATGCCAACATGCTGCAAGCGCTGAAGAGCGGCGCCGTGGTGTGCAACATCGGCCACTTCGACAATGAAATCGATACCGCATTCATGCGCAAGAACTGGGAATGGCAGGAAGTGAAGCCGCAGGTGCACAAGATTGTGCGCAATGCGGAAACCAACGATCACCTGCTGCTGCTCTCCGAAGGCCGCCTGGTAAACCTGGGTAACGCCACCGGCCACCCCAGCCGCATCATGGACGGCTCCTTCGCCAACCAGGTGCTGGCCCAGATCCACCTGTACCAGGAAAAGTTTGCCGACCTGCCGGCGGACCAGAAAGTATCCGCGCTGTACGTGAAGGTATTGCCGAAGCACCTGGACGAGGAAGTGGCCAAATACATGGTGGAAGGTTTCGGCGGTGTGATCACCCGCATGACCGAAGACCAGGCCAAGTACATCGGCGTTTCCGTCGATGGGCCTTACAAGCCGGAAAGTTACAAGTATTAATTTACCTCCGAGAAGCTGGATCCCGGGCCAGGCCCGGGACGACCAAATTTGTCGTTGCGGCGCGCGCCGCAATCCAGCCCGAGGGAATGGAACAGAGCAATGAGTGATTTACGTATCAGTTTTGAGTTTTTCCCGCCGAAAACCGAAGAGGGCCGGGAAAAGCTGTACAAGACCCGCGAAGAACTGCAGGCATTCAACCCGGCGTTTTTCTCCGTCACCTATGGCGCTGGCGGTACCACCCGGGACACTACCGCGAATATCGTGACCGGCCTGCGCAGGGACGGCATTTCCATTGCACCGCACCTGTCGTTTGGCGGTGACAACGAGGAAGCCGTACTTGGGCTACTGGAGCGCTACAAAGAAGCCGGGGTAGACCGGATTGTTGCACTGCGTGGCGACATGCCTTCCGGAATGGGTTCAGTGGCGCAATTGGTTTACGCCAACGAGCTGGTTGCATTCATTCGTCGTCATACCGGTGATCACTTCCACCTGGAAGTCGCTGCCTATCCGGAAATCCACCCGGAAGCCGAAAGCTACGACGACGATATTCGCTTCCTGAAAGGCAAGTTCGAAGCGGGTGCCAACAGTGCACTGACCCAGTACTTCTTCAATCCGGATGCGTATTTCTATTTCCTGGACCAGTGTGAAAAGGCCGGCATCGACAAGCCCATTTATCCGGGCATCATGCCAATCACCAATTTCACCAATCTGGCACGCTTCTCCCGCAACTGCGGGGCGGAAATTCCGCGCTGGCTGAAATACCGCATGGAAAGCTACCGCTCCCCGGAAGATGTGAAAAAGCTGGGGCTTGAAGTTGTTACCGACCTGTGTGAAACCCTGCTGGACGGCGGTGCACCGGGTCTGCACTTCTACACCATGAACCAGGTGGAGCCCACGGCGAGCATTCTTAACTCCCTGGACATTTTAGCTTGACGTAAAAATCCCGGCTTAAAGCCGGGATTTTTTATTTGCCTCATAGGCCGCCAGGGCCGCATCTTTTACCGAGATAGTCCTCGACACTGGTTAGAACCGCGAGGTGGTGCTGCGGAAACCACGGCATACTATGCCATAAATCCGGAATTTCCAGATACTCCACAGGTTTGCCCAGTTTCTCTAAACGCTCGTAAAATTTGCGAGACTGATCTATTGGTACACGCTGGTCACGGTCACCGTGGAAAATAAATAGCGGAATATTGGCCTCCTCCGCCACATACTGAGGCGATAATCCTGCAATCGTCGGATTCTGGAAGGCGCGGTTGAACGGGTTCTCGAAAGTGATCTTATCGAAAGTGTCCAGCTCGGACAGGCCCGCACCAGCTATAGCACATTGATAAGGACTATTGGGACGAACAGTTGCCGCCATCGCCGCATAGCCTCCGTAAGAGTAACCATAAAGCGCGATACGATCCTTGTCAGCGATGCCTTGCTCCACCAGCCATGCTGCACCATCATCCTTGTCGTCCTGCATTTTTTTACCCCACTCACGATCACCGGCACGCCAAAGCTCCTGCCCCCAACCTTCAGAGCCGCGGTACTGGGGCTGCAATACCGCATAGCCGCGATTGGCCAGATACTGCGCCCAGAGGTCCCACCCTAAATAATCACGAGCCCAAGGTCCGCCGTGGGGCATAATCACTGTCGGGAAAGGCGCCTTGCCTTGATTAGGTACGGTGAGAAATGCGGGAATTTCCAGGCCATCGCGGGCTCTATACGTAACGAACTTCATCTCGGCCAGTTCTTCCGGTTTCAAGTTCGGGTAACGACGTCCCAGTGACACTAGCTGCTGACCATTGATCAGCAAACTGTATGCGCCGGGCTCTTTGGGACCGCTAGATTGCACAACGATCAGCTTCATGTCTTTAGACATGGAAGTCATTCTATGCACCTGCCCCTTCGGTAAAGCAGCGTCAATATTTTCCTGCAGTTGGGCGAACTTTGGATCGGTGTATACAAGTTCTATACCGGGACCAGAAACATAATAACCGACGAGATCTGACTCCCCTTCAACCTTGTACGGTTTCGTGGCGATCCCGGTAATTTCATAATCTTCTCCGACGAATACAGGTTCACTCAATTTCTTTGCTTTCGGGTCATACTTACGAATGACAGCCTTGTCTCTGCCCGTGTTATCCGAAACATAAATTTCGTTATTTGCCGTGATAGTCAAGCCATCCAGGCCGACACCTTCACGTTTGGCCGCGTAAAAAGTGAAATGCTTAACCCACTCGCCGGTTGCATCATCTTTCAGGTATGTATCCATATGGATATCATCACCGGCACCTGAGACCTGCTGCCGAACCTTCACATTCCCCAGAGTATCGGTTCCGAAGCTACTTCTATCATCACCTCGGAACACTCGCTTGGTCGTCAGGCGATCCAAGTCCAACTCAAGAAATTCTTCATTTCTCTGACTCGTTGTAATACTAATCAGAACTTTATTTGGGTCACCTGACAACAAATTAACGACAGATGCGGACTGAATGTCGCTTCTGTGTCCCATCAGCTCGCGAAACTTACCGGTTTTAGCGTCCAGTACATAAGGGATATTCCTGAACCACTTGGTAAAGGTTCCGCCAAAACGATAGTCAAATTTTTGCCGGCCAACCGCAAACAGCTTTTCATCATTCAACCACTGAAGTGCTATTAACTTACTGGACTTTGGGCGAAACTTTTTCGGTTTCTGGGCAAAATTTCCGGTATCCCATATTGTTGCGAATGGCGCTTCATTGACATCATCCAAGGTCAGCGCTGCCAACCTGCTTCCCTGAGGGTTTACATTTACCGCATCAATCAACGGATCATGTATCCAGGCCTCAATCGGAATTTCATTCGCTACAACTGGGACTGTAGCGCTCAGTGCGACAAAGACACCAATGGCTACTTTCTGAAAAAAGAGTTTCATAGGCTTACATCGTTTTTATTCGGTAATTCCATTTAAACAGGATTTTTTTGTTCGGACAAAAAAATGCACCAGCCAGAATGTATCTGACTGGTGCAATATCAATCAAGTTAACCTGCTAATTAAAAATCGTAACCCATGCGCAGCATGAAGGTACGACCAATCAACGGATAACCCGAACCTGGCAGTGTGTTAAACACGCGACCACCAGATACAGAGCCGGTACCGTCGGAAACGATCGGCGGCTGATCGTCCAGCACATTGCGGACAGTTGCGGTCATGTTCCAGTCACCCTGACGGTATCGCGCCGACAGCGTGTGGAACAATTCGTTGTCTGTGCTAGTGATCAGACGCTCATTCGGCTCTTCGGCAGTTGAACCGATGTAGTCGATACGCCAGTTAAAGGTCCAGTCTTTGTAGTCGACTGCAACATCCATATCTCCACGCCAGTGCGGGAAAGAGAATGCACCTTCGTAGTTTTCAACCTCTCCAAGCATTTCGGAGTTTGCTTCATCGGTGTAGGTCACAGAAGTGTCTACCGTCAGATCAAAACTATTGAAGGAGTGCTCATAAACAACATCGACGTCGTAGCCAGAGGAGTTGTACTTACCAACGTTGATAAACGAAGCATCAATGGAGGTAATGAAACCAGCATCATCACGCTCGCCAATGCGGGAACAGAATACACTGGAGAACCCTTCAGAGGCATAGCAGTTGGCCAGCAGGGCGGACGCAGACAAGCTCTGAACCGTGTTTTCGAGTTGGATATCGAACCAGCTTACCGCCAGAGAGAGACCAATGTCTTCTGGCTGCCAAACAAATCCATAGGTGTAGGAATCTGAAGTTTCAGCCTTCAGGTCGTCGGCACCACCGGTAATGGTATAGATGCTTCTAGTTCCGTTCTGGCCGTAGTCCTCTGCAACCACAGCAGCACAGTTCTGGTAAACAATGTCCTCTGGGTCGTAGTTGGACGCATAGTTGATACACGGGTCTGACAATGCAGCGGAGAAGCTTGACTGGTCACCCAGAGACATTTCGTACAGATCCGGTGCACGGAAGGAAGTTCCTTTCGTCGCGCGCAGGCGGAAAGATGGAACCACCTGCCAGTTCAATGCCGCACGATAGGTAGTGTCATCGCCATAAGATGCATAATCGGTCCAACGAGAAGAAAGGTTCAGGCTCAACTCTTCCACGGCCATGACATTCGCCAGCAGTGGAACTTCAAGCTCACCGTAAATCTCTTTGACGTTATCGTCACCCTTGGTACGACCGGCCGCGGTATAACCCCACAGGTTGTCGTTCTGAGACTCTTCATCGGGCACATCATCAATGGACTCACGACGGTATTCGGCACCAATTACGCCCATTACCGCGCCAGCGGGCATGTCGAACAGCTCACCCGTCGCATGGCCGGCCAATTGGACACTGTCATAAGTGGTGGAGCCTTCTGTCCAGGCGGTGATGTAATCCAGCAGGGCTGGATCCAGTCGACCGTTAAGCAGTGCATCTTCGGTGAACAGGTCTGCGGCGATACAGCCCGGGTTGTTAGCGAGGTCCTTACAAACGAGGTTACCATCAGCATCCAGCTCCGCGTTCAGAGAAGCGGTAACCCGGTCATCCAGGAACATGTGATTGCGGTAGGTGCCCTTCGAGTAGCCATAGCCCATATAGGCGTCGTAAGTCCAGGTTGCGGACAGGTCGCCTCTCAGGCCGGTGAAGAAGTTGTAGCGATCAAGTTCAACCTTGGTAGAGCCATCGGTCAGCTCATAACTGGGCAGTACCGGCTGTACCGCAAATCCACCATAAATATCACCAAGAAGACCACTGTTTTCACCAAACGGGTTCGTCGGGTTATCCGCAGGGACTACCGGGAAGAACTGGCGATAGCCGCCGTTGGAATCTGTGGAACGACGGTTGTAGTAAAACTCGTAGTAGGCCGTCGCACTCAAGTCATTGATGGAAAAGTCATAACTGCCAAGGGATGACAAGGAGATCAGGTCCATCTCTGTCTGGACTTGTGCCACCGCGCCATCGCGGGTATCGCGATAGAAACCGCCGGCATTGTCCAGATCCGTTGCCGGGACGCCGGTGAAATAGGGAATCCCAAAGGTTCCGTTAATTGTTGGGTCGAAGTTAGGGTTACTCGGGTCGGCGTCCGGCCCCAGGCTCGGATCGAAGCGCACGTAACCAAAGGGAGATACGGTGAGACCGTAGATCATGCCGAAACATAGTTCTTCACCGGTCTCAGGGTTACGGTTATCTATATTGCCGTCGCCATCACTGTCAGTTAGACGCGGACGCGTTGAGCACTTCGCATAGTCAAGATCGTTACGTACGATTTCTGCCTGATGAGAAACTGACGTTCCAACACTGATACTCCAGTTATCACCGGTAGTGCCCCATACCGCGTCCAGAGAGTAGTCCTCTCCGTCACCAATTTCAGGCATGCGGTAAGTGAAATCCACTGATCCACCATCGATGGAAGTGCGGGTAATTGCATTCACAACCCCGGCAATTGCATCCGCCCCATAAATAGAGGAAGCACCGTCTTTCAGAATCTCATAACGGTTGAGCATCCCTGCCGGCAACGCAGTCAGGTCCACGGAGTTTGTCGCGCCGCGCACACCGGATGGAGCCCAGCGCTTGCCATTGACAAGCACCAACGAACGCTGACCACCCAGGCCTCGCAGAGAAATTTGATGAGCTCCCGGACCACCGTCAGTCACGTATCCGGAAAATGAATCATCAATTTGCTGACCGGAAGCAACAGAAGAATTCTGCAAAATATCAGAGGCTGAAATCAGACCAGCAAGTGCAGATTTGTCGGAAGTAATAACTTGTATCGGTGCGGTGGTATTAAAATTATCTCGCTGAATACGAGAACCGGTAACCGTCACATGCTCAACTTCTGTTTCTTTGGCTTTCAGCTCACCTGAGTCAGATTCAGGAGCGACTGATTCAGTTTGCAAAGTATCCGCAGGTGATTTCTCTTGTGCAAACGCTGGCACGAAGCCAACAGTAAACGAGCCAGCAATCGCGAGGCTCAGCAGAGTCTTATTGAAGCTTGGCAAAATTTGCCCCCCTCTTCATTAAATTTTTTTATGCAGGCATCCGAGCCTTAATCTGTCTTATCTATCGGAAATGACTGCCGTACGTAAGTGAGACGTACGAACCAACCTACCCCTCAAGAGGAAATGGAAAAATAATTGCAAAAAAAAGACCATACTAGGAAAATAGGACTATGCGTAAAAACATGACAATTCATGACGCGTAAGCCAATATCTATACCGCTTTGACGGAAATCTAGAATTAGCCATCCCGTACACGCGAACTTATTAAAAAATATGTGGGTGAGTATTTACTAATTAAAATCACCAACCTTTTATTCGACTTTCTCGCACGGGCATAGGTTTGCCGTTGTAATTCTTTACTCGTACTACCAACCTGCGATTTTTTTTCCGCTCTTCTTCCGTATCATTTCCGACTATTGGCTCACTATCCCCCATGCCTTTCGCGTCGACTCTTTCGGCGCTGATACCGCGCTCGAGTAAAAACTGCTTTACCCAGTTCGCCCGCCACTGCGAAAGTTTCTGGTTTTTCTGTGCATCCCCCGCATTGTCCGTGTGTCCCTCGATGGCGATTTCCAGCGACGGAAAATCGCGCATGACCACCAACAGGGCCTCAACGTCACCAATAGTGTCCATAATCGGCGCAAAGCCGCCGGGCTCAAAATCCACCCGCAGGATGAATTCATCGCCTTCACTGCGGGGTTTTCCCAGAAGGTAGCGCACCAGTTCATCGCCAAACGGCGCTGCAGCGCGCGCAGACTGTTCGTCGAGGCCATTGGCCACCAGGGCGCGCGGATCCAGGGTGTATTTCTTCATCGGATCCGGGCAGCCGGCAAGTAACAGTGCAGTAATGGGCAGCAGTGCACGAACCAGGGCAGGCTTTCGCCAAGCGGTAGACATGTAAGGAATTGCCTCCGTCAGAGCAGTCGTCGGAATGGCGTTAAACTCATTGTAGACCAGTTCTGCAGACTGCAAGCCCGCTCAGGTTTTTCTCCCATGCCGTATCACGCTAGCATTGGGCCAGAACGATACCCGATTAACTGGAGAACACTGTGGCCGGAAAACGCTTAATAACGCTGGGCCTTGCACTAATGGTGACCGCCGGTTCCGCTACTGCGCAGCAGATTGTCACCGTCGACCCCGGCGATGCCTGGCTCAACGCCAGTGACGGCTACCGCGAACAGGTCACCTGGCGGGTGGCCAGCCGGGGCGGTGCAGCCTCACCGCGGGGCGTATTCGTGAACCTGGACAACAACAGGGAACTGGCGGCGGTGGACAAGATCCTCGAGTTCAGCGGCGACCGCGGGGAGGTCACCGAGGTGCTGCGGATTTCCCCCGAGCAGGTGCGACAATGGCATCGCCAGGGTGTGCGCCGCGTGGGTTACCGGCGGATATTTGCCGGTGCTGCGGGCAGCATTTCCAACCACGTGCTGTTTGATCTGGACGCCAGCGGTCGCCTCGCCCAGGTGCAAGCCACGCCTCCGCAGCAGACCCTCACCGGAAAGTCCCGCCAGATGATGATGTCGTGGAATCTCGACGGTGACCTGGGCAGTATCAGTGCCCACTCGGTCAGTGGACAGTTTCTGGTTGGCGATCGGGTAGTTTACGAAGTGTTGGAACCAATTACGGCCAGGGCCGGGCAACCCATGCGGGAAACGGTAAAGCTGCCCGCGGGGCTGGTCAACGAACTGGTCGCCAACGGCATCTATCAGGTGCGCTATACCCGGACGTTTGTGGATGATAAAGATACCCGCCGCAGCGCGTCAGTAGAGCTCAACCTGACGGAATAAGCGAATGGGCGTGTGGCGCGATCAGTTGTTGCGCTCGCGCCGCCGGGTCAGCTGGAACCAGAACATCCCCTCCAGCAATAGCCCCAACACCAGGAAGACTGCGCCGCCGGCGGGAATGCCGAATACATAACAGGCGATGGCGGCAAACAGGCAGGCAAATGCCACCAAAAGCCGTTTGAATGTTTGCATGCAAAGATCCCTCTCACTCATTGCCGGGGATTAAAAGTAATCCACCAGCAGCTGCATATCATTGATAACGTGTGCCCCTTCTGCTTCCAGCTGTCGCGCGCGATTGTAATTGTGGCTGTAGCCGATCACCGGCATGCCGGCGGCCACTGCCGCTTTTACTCCGGCAATGGAATCCTCCACCACCAGGCAGTGCTCCGGCGCCACGTCAAAATGGCGCGCGCTGTGCAGGAACAGATCGGGCCACGGCTTCCCGCGCCCTACATCCTCGGCGCTGAAAATGCGCCCGTCGAAATAATCCCACAGGCCGGTTTTGTTCAAGGTGATCTGCATTTTCGCGTGCGGCCCCGACGAGGCAACGCAGGTCTGAAGGCTGGTGTTCTGGAGCTTTTCCAGTACTTCGCAGATTCCGGTCACCGGCTCCAGCTCGCTGTGAAAAGCCTCACGGATCCGGCGCTCGGTGTTGTGGAAGTAGGACTCGGGCAGCGGTCCACCGTAGCGCGCCTCAATATCCATAATGCAGTCCTGGGAGGGGCGGCCACTGAATTGCTCATCCAGTTCGTCCAGCGTCGCCGGCATCCCCAGCTTGGTCATCTCTTCTGCAATCACCCGGCAGACAATGGTTTCACTGTCCACCAATACCCCGTCGCAGTCGAAGATGACCAGCCGGGTAGCTCCATTGAGTTTTACCATCTTACCTTGCACCCAAACGTCCCAATCCGAATGTTTCCCTGGCAAATGCTTCAGCTGGCAGAAATCAGCAATATACCGACCAAAACCCCAGCGCCGCCGGCAACCCGCAGCAGGTTTTCATCCCCGTGCACGATTTTCAGCACCAGTGCCCGCGAGCGTTCGTAACCGATCTGCAGCGCATAAGCGCCCACCACCACCAGGAAAATACCCAGGACATTGAACAGGGTCGACCAGCTGCGGGTATCCGATACCAGCAGGAAAACGATACCGATGACCACCCGCGCCCAGGCGCCAAAGTAATACATCTGCGGGCTCATGCGCTCCGACAAATCCCGCGCTACCTGCGGTTTCAGAATCACAATAATCGACATCGCGGTAATCGCGACGCCCAACAACCAGATAATGGTCTTAACCATGATGAAATCCCTTTGTATGAAAAAATGCCGGGGTCAGAAATCGCCCCACTGAAACTGCAATACGGAAAGTGCCGCCACCGGTGCCGTCTCGGTGCGCAATACCCTGGGGCCAAGACGCAACGGGTGGAAGCCGCAGCTCAGGGCAAGTTCGATTTCCTCGGCCGACAGCCCGCCTTCCGGCCCCACCAGCAACAGGGCCGCCTGCGGGCGCCCGCACCGATCCTCAAGCTGCTGCAGTGTCACCTCGGTGCGATGATGCAGTACCAGGTTCATGCTGTCGCGGCCGGCACTGTCGAGAAACTGTGGCAGTTTCAGCGGCTCGAGAATCTGGGGCACCCGGTTGCGGGCACTTTGCTCACAGGCACTGATGGCGATCTGCTGCCACTGCCCGAGCTTTTTCTGCAAACGCTCACCGGACAACTTAACCTCACAACGCTCGGTAAACAGCGGCTGGATATCCTGCACCCCCAGTTCGGTCGCTTTCTGGATCACCCAGTCGAAACGGTCCCCACGGGAAACGCCAATGGCCAGGGTAATCGCCAGTGGCGACTGGCGATCATCCGCCGAAAAGTCACCGATACTCACGCGCGCTTTCTTGCCCGCTTCCAGCAACTCCGCGGAATACTCACCGCCCTCCCCATCAAACAGGATCAGCGGGCGCCCCGGCCCCAGGCGCAGGACTTTGACCAGATGACGGGAAGCAGCTTCATCCAGCTGGACTTCGGATTTACCCGCCAGTGATTCGGCGGAAAAGATACGGGGAATACGCAATGCAGGATCCTGGATGCGAAACAAGATTGCGTGAAGGGTAATACAGGCGGGGAAGAAGTTGTAGGTCGGAGGTGCTCTGTTCAGGGGGCCGGTGGCGGTGCAGCACCGGCGAGGTTGTTAAGCAGAGGATTACCCCGTTCCGGTGAGGGGCCGCCACCGGGCTACGAATACCCGGTGGCGGTAACAATCAGACCTTCTCGAAGCTGACCGGCAGCTCGTCGTGGATCTTGTCGCCTTTCACCTTGATACGCAGAGTCTCGATCACCTTGTACAGGTTCGGTACCAGGATCAGGGTCACAAACGTCGCAAACATCACCCCGAACGCCAGGCTCACCACCATCGGGATCAGGAACTGGGCTTGGATAGAGCGCTCGAACATAATCGGTACCAGTCCCACAAACGTGGTAATGGAGGTCAGGATAATCGGGCGGAAACGGTCGCGCCCGGCCTGCACCACCGCATCCATCACCGCCATGCCCTGGGCGCGCAGCTGATTGATGCGATCCATCAATACCAGGTTATCGTTAACCACAACGCCCGCCGCGGCCAGGAAGCCGAGCATCGACATCAGGCTCACGTTGTGCCCGGTAATCAGGTGGCCAACGATGGCACCGAAGAAGCCAAACGGTACCGCCGTCAGGATCAACAGCGGCTGCGAGTAGGAGCGGAACGCAATGGCCAGCAGCGCGTAGATGGTAAAGAGTGCCAGCACAAAGTACGCCACCATGGCACCGTTGAACTCTTTCTCCTCCTGCATCTGGCCGGAAGTCTTCAGGCTGAAGCCCGGGTAGCGGCGCTCCCAGTCGGGAAACGCGTTCGCACGCAGGTCTTCCAGAACCTTGAAGGATTCGGTAGTCCCCGGCAGGATTTCCGCGGTAATGCTCACCGCGCGCTCGCGGTCATTGCGACGGATGGTGGTGAAACCGGGAACATAGACGGCGTCGGCCACAGCGCTGAACGGTACTTCGCCCTCATTGGTGCGAATCCGCACGCGGTCGATCTGGTCCTCACTGGCACGCTCATCCTGTGGGTAGCGCACCATCACCCGCACATCCTCACTGCCCCGGGGAATACGCTGTACTTCCACCCCGTAGAAGCCCTGGCGCACCTGCCGCGCAACACCGCTCAGGTCGACGCCCATATTGCTCGCATGGGGCTTGAGCTGAATCTCAATATCCCGGCGCGCGCTGCTCAGGTTGTCGCGTACGTCGTACAGCCCCTGGTAGCTGGCGAGCTTCTGCTTCACTTCGTCTGCGGCGCGGCGCAACTCAGCCATATCCCCTGAGCTCGTGCTCAGGTGCAGCGACATGCTCGGGCCGGAGTCATTGATGCTGTGGGCAATACTCATGTCCTCGACGCTCGCCGGCACTTCGCCGATGTACTCGCGCCAGCGCTGCGACAGCTCCTCCGGCGAGACATCGCGGTCTTCGCCCGGCTCCAGCTGCAGCAATACAAAAATATTGCCGCGCCACAGGAACACCACGCTGCTCTTCAGGAATGGCTTGCCGTTGTTCTTGGCCAGCATCTCTTCGTCCGCCGCCATTTTATCCGCGGCTTCGACGAACTGTTCCATCACGCGCTCGGCTTCCTCGAAGGGTTCGCCCGCGGCCATGGTGGTGTTCAGTCGCAACATGTCCGAGGCCACATCCGGCATAAAGCTGGTTTTCAGGTAGCCACCGGCGTAGATCGCCAGCGAGGTCGCGAGGGCAAAGAAAAACACCATCACTGTGACCCGGCTGCTGCCCAGGGACTTTTCCAGCAATGGCATGTAGTAACGCTCATTGAGGGTTTTAAGGCCCCCGGCAAAGTGCCCGCGCAGAACCTGCAATTTCCGCCCGAGGCCTGAGCGCGCCGGCTGCTCTGGTTTCATGCCCACCAGGTGGGCCGGCAGAATCAGCAGGGACTCCACCAGCGAGAAAAACAGGCACAGCAGCACCACCGCAGCCAGTGACAGCGCCATTTGTGCGGTAGCACCGGGCAGCAGCAGGAACGGCACGAAGAACACCATGGTGGAGACCACCGCGAAGATCACCGGCTTGGACACCTGCCGCACGCCTTCATCCGCCGCCTGCAGGCCGGTGAGGCCGCGGTCGTGGGCGGCGTGCACGGACTCACCGACGATGATCGCATCGTCGACGATAATGCCGAGGATCAGCAGGAAGGCGAACAGCGACAGCATGTTCAGGGTCACGCCGGTGGCCGGGAGCAACCAGAACGCCCCCATAAACGCGGTGGCGATACCGGCAGTCACCCATATGGCCAGCGCAGGACGCAGGAACAGCATCAGCAGCACAAATACCAGAACCAGCCCGCCAATCGCATTGGACAGCAGCAGGCTCATGCGATCCGCATACAGGTCGGACAGATCGGACCAGATTTCCAGCTGCATACCCGGGGGAAGCGTCTCGCGCGCCTCTTCCACAAAGTTGCGCACGCGCTCGGCGGTGGCAACAACGTCCAGCGGCTCGCCCTGCAACACCCGCAGGTTCATCGCCGGCTTGCCGTTGAAGCGGATTACAGAGCCCTCTTCCTCAAAGCCGTCGCTGATGGTGGCCACATCGCGCAGCAGCAGCATGGTGCCGTCGGCGCGACTGCGCACCGGAATCTGGGCAAAATCCTCCGCGGTATAGGCCTGTCCACGGGTCTGCACCTGGATATCGCCGCGATCCGAACGGATCATGCCCGCGGGCAGATCCAGGGAGGAGCGGCTCACGGCATTGGCCACATCCTCAAACGTCAGGTTGTAGCGGCGCAGGTTGATTTCCGACACTTCGATCGACATTTCATCCGCGCGCTCACCCCAGATATCAACCCGGCGCACACCTTTCAGCAGCAGCAGGCCGTCGCGCAAACCGATCGCGGTCTTTTTCAACTGGCCTTCGGACACATCGCCGCCGAGCGCGATATGCATCATCTGCTGTTCCCACTCATGCACCTGAACCACCGGGCGCTCGATACCGGAGGGGAAGGTATTGATGCTGTCGACCTTGACCTTGATGTCATTGAGCAGGCGCAGCTGGTCGTAGCCCTGCACGGCCTGAACCTGTACCGAAGAATGACTGCGGCGGGAGTAGGAGTTGATCTCCTTGATGCCCTTGACCTCGGCGATCGCCTGCTCCACGCGCACTGTGACCTGCTGCTCCACTTCAGCGGGGCCCGCACCCGGGTAGGAGATTTCCACCGCGACGGTATCCGAGTCCACGGACGGGAACACCTGCCGCCCGATGCTACCGATGCCGAAGAGGCCGCCGATGATGATCATGATCATCAGCAGGTTGGCAGCCTTGCTGTTACGTACGAACCATCCAACAATTCCGTTCATACTCAGAAGGCTCCCTGCGCAGAGACAGATGCATCACTGGGCGACTTTGCCGTATCCCCGGCACCGACACCGGCTTTATCGCCAATGATCACCCCCAGGGGTTTTTCATTCAGCGGGTGAGGCTTCAACACCATCCCCTCGCGGGAATAGCCGAGGCTCGAAACCACCACCATCTCACCGGTGGCGATATCACCGCGCAGCCAGACCTGATCACCCACGGTCTGCAACAGCTCCACATCGCGGAAACCCAGCTGGTTTTCTTCATTCAGCACCAGAATGTGGCGGCCTTCGTGCAGCGCCTGGCGTGGCAGGAGGGTAATATCGTCAAAGGTGCGCCCGGCAATCTGCGCCTCCACAAACAGTCCGTTGATCAGCGGGGCCTCGCCCTGATAGGGATTCGGGACCTGCGCTACGGCGTAGACAAAGCGGCTGTTGGGGTCGATGGCCGCCTCAGTGCGCACGATCTGCCCGCGCCACTCACGCTGCTGACCGGCCAGGTTGGCGGTGAGGCGCACCGCTGGGCCGTTCTCGATGGCGCGACCGAGAGGCAGCTCCAGCAGTGACAGCTGGTGATCCGTCAGCGGCAACCGCACCTCGGCCTCGCCGACACTGTGGATACGTGCCAGCTTGGTGCCCGGCGTTACGTACTGGCCGATATCCACCAGGGTTTCCACCACACGGCCCGCAAAGGGTGTCTTCACGCGGGTGCGTTCCAGATCCAGGCGGGCCTGATCGCGGTCTGCCTTGGCCGCCTCGAGTGCTGCGCGGGCCGCGGCCAACTGGGGCTTGCGCAGAAACAGGGCATTGGCTTTTTCCGTGCCCAGATCGCGCCACTCGCGCTTGGCCTGTTTCGCCACACCCTCTTCCTGGGCGAGGGCGGCGGCGGCAGTCGCGACCTGGGATTCCGTTCGGGTCAGGGCATGGCGGTAGTCCGCGGACTCAATCTGGACCAGAGAGTCGCCCTGTTCGAAGAAACCACCGGGAACAAAGGCATCACTGACGCCTTCGATCACGCCACCCACGCGGGCCACCACTTCAATCTCGTGGCGCGCATGCACCGAGCCCTGGCTCGGCACCAGCATCGTGTGGCGCCCGGGTTCCGCGTACAGTACATCCGCAACCGGTGGCATCACGGTTTCCGCAACTTTTTCCTGCGGCTTCGGCCGCATGAGGATGAGCGCAGCGATTACGGCGACGCCGACCGCAATTACAATCAATAAAATTGCGTTTTTGCTTTTACTCGTTGTTGTTGGTTTCACAGATACGCCCATTGATCAAAATTTAACTAGCCGAGCATTCTACTGAAGTTCGGCGCCAATTGAACTGTCCCCAGGTGCAGGCTGTCGCAACCAAATGCGCTTGACCGCAAACCGCAGCTGTGAGCCAGTTCCACGACCGGCTGTCAATGTTGGTGACCGCGCCCGCATGGCCCATAATGGCCGCCACTTTTACACCGCCCAGCACCTGTTGTTGGACAATTTTTGCTCGAACCCGATCGCCGCAGCCTTTGAGAAACACGCCATTGTTCGTGTAGCTCGCGGCCAGAGATTTACCGAGGATGTAAATAACAAGATGTTGGATATCAACGCCCGTATCGCCGAAGAACTCAATGTGCGCCCCCAGCAGGTGGCCGCCGCCGTGGGATTGCTGGACGAAGGCGCCACCGTGCCGTTCATTTCCCGCTACCGTAAGGAAGTGACCGGCGAGCTGGACGACACCCAGCTGCGTACCCTCGAGGAGCGCCTGCGCTACCTGCGCGAGATGGAAGATCGCCGCGCCGCAATCCTCAAAAGCATTGATGAGCAGGGTAAGCTTACGCCGGAACTGGCCGAACAGATCAATGCTGCCGATACCAAGAACCGCCTCGAAGACCTCTACCTCCCCTACAAGCCCAAGCGCCGCACCAAAGGCCAGATCGCCATTGAAGCCGGCCTCGAACCCCTCGCCGATGCACTCTACGCCAACCCCTCCCTGAACCCGGAAGAGGAAGCGCAGAAGTACCTCAACAGCGACAACGAAGATGCGGCCCTGCACGTAAAAGACATCAAAGCGGCCCTCGACGGCGCCAAGTTCATCCTGATGGAGCGCTTTGCCGAGGACGCCGAGCTGCTGGGCAAGCTGCGCGACTTCCTGCAGCGTGACGGCCTGGTCAAATCCAAGCTGCTGGATGGCAAGGAAGAGGAAGGCGCCAAGTTCCGCGACTACTTCGAGTACTCCGAGCCCTTCTCCAAGGTGCCAAGCCACCGCGCGCTGGCCATTTTCCGTGGCCGCAACGAGGGTATCCTGGCGATCAACCTGGGCCTGGAAGGTGATGAAGAGCGCACCCCAACCCAGGGCCACCCCTGCGAGTCCATGATTGCCCGCCATGTGGAAATCGAAGACCTGGGCCGCCCGGCAGACAAGTGGCTGGGAGAAGTGGTGCGCTGGACCTGGCGTATCAAGCTGCTGACCAGCCTGGAAACCGACCTGCTGGGCCAGCTGCGCGAAATGGCGGAAGAGGAAGCCATCAAGGTGTTCTCCCGCAACCTGAAAGACCTGCTGCTGGCGGCACCGGCTGGCCAGAAAGCCACCATCGGCCTCGACCCGGGCCTGCGTACCGGGGTCAAAGTGGCCGTGGTTGACGCCACCGGCAAGGTACTGGACCACACCGCCATCTACCCCACCCCGCCGCAGAACCGTATCCAGGAGTCTGCCGCGGTCATCGCCGCCCTTTGCAACAAATACGACGTGGGCCTGATCGCCATCGGCAACGGTACCGCCAGCCGCGAGACCGACAAGTTTGTCGGTGACACCATCAAGCAGTACAAACTCACCGCACAGAAAGTGATGGTGAACGAGGCCGGTGCTTCCGTGTACTCCGCTTCCGAATTCGCCGCGCGTGAGTTCCCGGATCTGGACGTCACCATCCGCGGCGCCATCTCCATCGCCCGCCGCCTGCAGGACCCGCTCGCCGAGCTGGTGAAGATCGACCCCAAATCCATCGGTGTGGGCCAGTACCAGCACGACGTATCCCAGACCCAGCTGGCACGCTCCCTCGACGCGGTGGTGGAAGACTGTGTGAACGGCGTTGGCGCCGAGCTGAACTCCGCCTCGGCGCCGCTGCTGGCGCGGGTATCCGGCCTCAGCCAGTCCATCGCCAACAACATCGTGACCTACCGCGACCAGAACGGTGCATTCAAGAGCCGTGACCAGCTGAAGGAAGTGCCGCGCCTCGGCCCCAAGGCGTTTGAACAGGCCGCCGGCTTCCTGCGCATCAACAACGGTGAGAACCCGCTGGATAAATCCGGTGTGCACCCGGAATCCTACATCGTGGTGAAGCGTATCGCGGAGAAGAACGGCCGCGAGATCAACAGCCTGATCGGCGACTCCGGCTTCCTGCGCAAGCTGAACCCGGCGGATTACACCGACGACAAGTTTGGTCTGCCCACCGTGAAAGACATCATCGCCGAACTGGAAAAGCCCGGCCGCGACCCGCGCCCGGAATTCCGCACCGCGAAGTTCGAAGACGGCGTGGAAGAGATCAAGGACCTGCGTCCGGGCATGGTGCTCGAAGGCACCGTCACCAACGTCACCAACTTCGGTGCGTTCGTGGATATCGGCGTACACCAGGACGGCCTCGTGCACATTTCTGCACTTTCCGAGAAATTCGTGAAGGATCCGCATGAAGTGGTCAAGGCCAACGACATCGTCAAAGTGAAAGTCATGGAAGTGGACGTGGCGCGCAAGCGTATCGGCCTGTCCATGCGCATGTCTGACGAGCCCGGTGAGCAGGGCAGCGGCGGCGTCAAGAAAAGCGATCACCGCGAGAGCCGCCAGGCGCAGCGTCACAACAACCGCAGCCGCCAGCAGCAAGGCGCCAGTAGCGGTGGCCGCGGCAGCATGGGTGACCTGCTGGCGGCGGCGATGAAGGGCAAGAAGTAAGCCTGGAATCCCGCAAACGCAAAAGGGCGGCCACTGGCCGCCCTTTTTTTGCCCGCCCCCCATTCGCCGGCCGGCAGCGCGACCTGAACAGCTGCTAACCCGCACCACTCCCAGGGTGAAACTCAGGCCCCGCGTTGCACAAAAAGTGCAGCGGGCTTTCCAGTACCGGGTGTACGAATCCCAGCTCCTGGGCGTGCAACAGCAGGCGTGGCGCGGCTGCGAGCGCCTCGGCATGGGCATAGAAAGGGTCGCCCAGTATCGGGTGCCCCATGGCCTGCATGTGCACCCGCAGCTGGTGTGAGCGACCCGTGACCGGGGTCAACTCCAGCAGGGTCGTGTTGCCGTCTGTGGATAACTTCCGCCAGCGGGTAAGTGAGGGTTTGCCGACCTCGAAGTCCACCATCTGCCGGGGCCGGTTCGGCCAGTCGCAGATCAGCGGCAGATCCACCTCGCCGCTGTCCTGCGCCGGCTCGCCCCATACCCGCGCCAGGTAGGTTTTATCCACAGCACGCTGCTGAAACAGTGCACTGAGCTTGCGGTGGATGTCCGCGCCCCGCGCCATCACCACAAGCCCGGAGGTGTCCATATCCAGGCGGTGCACGATCAGGGCGTCGGCATACGCCCCCTGGGCGCGACTGGCCAGGCTGTCGCGGTGCGCGGGATCACGGCCCGGGACCGTGAGCAGCCCGCTCGGCTTGTCCAGCACCAGCAAGGCGTCGTCCACGTAAATGACGGACAGGTGGGGATCCGTTGGCGGGTTATACGGGCGCACGGTAGGTTCCCTTTCGACCTCGCTCAGTCATTGAGCTGAAACTGGTAAATATCTGACTGGTAGGGTTCCATCTGGGTAAACAGCAGCCAGTCCTTTTCCGGGATGTAACTGAATTCGCCATACTTATCCAGCGCCCCCCGCGGCAGCAGGGCCACACCGGAGACCTCCCCGGAGGACAGATCCAGTTTCATCACTTTGCTGTGTATTCCAGCGTTCACATGGAAGTACACCTGGTCTTTATAAGCGTCCCAGTTGTACAGCGGGGAAAATTGATCCTCGGGCAAAATCTGGCGAATGTTTTTCAGCTCGGGAACGCCCGTATCCAGCGCTGCCCGCCACAGGCCGCTGCCCGCCGCGCGGCTGAACAGTACTTCGCCATTGCCGATATGCCGCAATTTAAGCACCGGCATATCCGCAACCGGCAAGCCTTCCCCCGCTCCCAGATTAAATTGATAGGTCTGGTAGCCATGCCCGTCAGATACCGCCGCGTACAAGTAGCTGTCGTCTTCCGACCACACTGGGCGCCGGTAGTCGTGATGCTTCGGCTCCACCTTGCGGACTTCCCGGGTGGCGAAATCAATCACCATTAGCTGGTTTCCGGCCGCCGCCGGATCCGCCGCGATAAATGCGATGCGGTCGCCGTTATTGGACCAGCGCGGCATTTTCACTTCGCTCTTGAAATTGGTGAGCCGCTCCCGCTTGCTGCCATCCAGGTCGCTGACCCAAAGTTCCATGGCCCCGGATTCATTAGAGCAATACACCAGCTTCCGCTGCCGAGGGGAGTAGTGGGCATTGCCCTGGTCAAAGTTTGCCTGCAACAGTGGAATGGCCGCTTTCAGATCGCCGCCCAGATCCAGGTAGCTGATAAAGGTGTCGGTATTGCCGGCACCAAACACAAAGGTATCGGTGCCGGGCACCGGGTTGATGCTGCTGATGCCGGGCAATGCCAGCGGCTCGATGTTACCGGTCTGCAGGTTCACCATACGTGTGACACGCTTTCTCGCCACTTCACTGGCATACACAATCCGGTCATCGCCCCGGGACCAGGCCAGCCCCTTGATGTCACTTTCCCCGCTGGTGAGCTGCTGTTCTTCACCGGTGGCCAGATCGCGCAGATAAATGTTCTCCGACAGCAAGTCGGTGCGCCGGGTCAGTGCAATGCGGGTGCCATCATTGGAGAACGCCATATCCCGGTCTTCGTATCGGCACTCATCCCCGCATGACAGGCGCGTTTCCCGCACCCCGCGGATCCCCGTTTCTGCCGGGGAGATATCGCTGTCATGCAAATCCACCAGATACACGCCGCTGTTTTGAATACCGGGCCCGATTTTATTCACCGCGAGCGGGGAGCCCGATGGGTGAATCGCAAGGTGGGTATTGAGGTTGTAGAAGCAGTCGGTGATCTCAGTGCGCGTCAGGGTCGCAAGGTCCAGATACTTGACCGCACAGGCGTGCAGTGATTTGTCACGCTCAATGTAATACAGGCCCTTGCCGTCGGCAGCCCACACCGGGCCGTACTCGCTCTGTTCGGAAAAGGTCAGCTGTTTCGGCGCCGCCTCAGTTTTCAGCGAGCGGAGGTAAATGTCGGGGTTCTGGTTCGGGCGCGCCCAGGTGAACGCCACCCAATTGCGCTCGGGATCAACCACGGGGGTAAACTCGCTGCCGGGATAATTGGTCAGTCGCGCAATGGAGGACACTCTTTTCTCAGGTGCTGTACCCAGCCAAAGTGACTGAACAGTGAACCACGCGAGCGGAATCAGCATTGCGGCGCCGAGGCCCAATCGCAACCGCCATTTCGCCGGCTGGTTGCCCCCCTTAGCGTCAGAGACTTCGGGCACGCGCAAAACCGGCTCAACCGCCAGTCGATAGCCGTGACCGCGCTTGGTGACCACATACTGCACGTCTGGATCCACCTCAGCCAGCGCCTTGCGAATATGCCAGATGGCGTTGTTGATTGCCTTGTCACCGACAAAGTGGTTTCCCGCCCATACCAGGTCAATCAGCTGCTCGCGAGTCACCCAATTCGGATACTGCTCCACCAGACACTGAAGCACATCGAAATATTTCTTCTGCGACAACTCCAGGCGCTGCTCGCCGTGGGAAACACTCTGCTCCTCCAGATTGACCCGGACGCAACCGATTTCGTATTCCGCTTTGCCGGTCACTGGCTCACCCATTTCCAAGTCACCAAATCCTTATATTGAGTCTCGCGATATTTGGGCAGGAATTATACCTAATGCCCCCCGGTTCAAAACCGGGAATAGAAGCTTAAATGTGTGCAACTAATTGATTTCCGGTCAAAAGATATTAATAGAGATCGCGCGGACACTTTAAGACCAGCCTCTCCTTGTCCTCTTTTTGCCCGTTCACATAAAAAGTGACTCCCGCCTGATCGAAGGTCTTGGGTACTGCGTTGCCCTGTGGCAACGCCGAGTTATGCATTGTGACGGCGGACAGATAATAACCAGGCAAAAAGCTTCGGAGGGTTACCACTTGAAAGCGAATAAACTCGCGCTGATGATCGGTCTCAGCGTATCCGGTGCCTTGGGCACCATCCCGGCGCATGCCGTCATGCAGGAAGCGGGTGCTACAACTCCTGCAGCAGAAGAAAATCTCCTGGAGCGGGTTGAGGTTACCGGCTCCCGAATCAAGCGTATCGACCTGGAGGGCGTAGCCCCGGTACAGGTGATTTCAGCCATGGACATCGAGGCCAGCGGCCTCAACACCATCACCGAAGTACTGCAGACCTCAACCGCAAACTCCGGGGTGAACTTCACCGCAGATGGCTCTTACGTAGAGAGCGCCAGCTCGGTTAACCTGCGTGGCATGGGGGTTAACCGTACCCTGATCCTGATCAACGGTCGCCGCCAGGCCTCGTTCCCCACCGCCTACGGTGGCTCCACCAACTTCACCGACGTTTCCGACATTCCCGCCAGCGCCGTTGAGCGCATTGAGATTCTCACCGGTGGCGCCTCAGCCATCTACGGCTCCGATGCCATCGGCGGCGTTGTGAATATCATCCTGAAAAAGGGCTACGAAGGTTCCGAACTCGACATCCGCTACACCGCACCGGAACAGGGTGGCTTCGAGCAGACCGATATTGCCTTCTCCCAGGGATTCACCACCGAAAAGTCCAACACCATGGTGATGGTGGAATACAAGAAAGTCGAGGAATTACTGAACCGCGACCGCGACTTCCTTTACTCCCCGCAGTACTACACCAACGAAGATGGTGAACTGGCCTGGGGTAATGGCCCGGATCATACCGACAGCCCGTCGAGCACCGCAGCCTACCTGCGCGATTACGACGAGGTGTTCGGCGAGTCCCGCAACTACGCCAGCGAGGCCGTGTGTAACGACATCCTCGGCGAAGGTGCGGTTTACCTGCCCGACCAAACCTACAAGTGCTATTACGACAGCGATGCCACCGAAGGCGTACTGCCGGCGGACGAGCGTATCAACCTGGTGGTGAACACCGAGTACGAACTGAACGCGGACTGGACCCTGTTCGGCAGCCTGCAAAGCTCCTACAAAACCTCTGATCGCTTCAAAACCGACAAAGGCATTGGCGAAGACATCTACATGGATTCCGCCGATGGCCGCCTGGCTTATACCCCGGAAGGCATGGATGACTACCACCGCTTCCAGGTTCGCCGCCGCTTTGTCGATTTCCCCGGCGAGCGCATGTACGAGTCCACTGTGCAGAAATACGCACTGACCGCCGGCGCCTCCGGCATCCTATTCGATGACTACGATCTGGATATCTCCTGGACGTCCGGCCTGAACCTGTACGACCGCAAGAAGTACCACATGGTCAATGGTGCCGCGCTGCTGGACATCATCACCTTCGATCCCAACGATACTTCTTCTGATAAATGGTATCCGCTGGACAAGCTGACCGATGCCCAGGCCGCACGGATCATGGATGTTTCGGTCACTGACTCCGAAGCGACCATCAACCAGTTCATGGCCACCCTGTCTGGCGACCTGATGGAAGGTTTCGCCGGCCCCATCGCCTTTGCCTCCTCATTCGAGTGGGCCAGCGAAAGCTACGACGACTCTCAGGATGAAGACACCGTGAGTGGCGGCCTGCTCGGCCAGGGCGGCACCAACGGCGGCGGCGACCGCCAGCGCAGTGCCATTGCACTGGAACTCGCGATTCCGCTGCTGAATACCGCCAGCGGCCAGTCTCTGGAACTGTCCACCGCGGCCCGGTACGACCACTACAACGACGACTCCAGCGTGGGCGGTGCCTTTACCCCACAGGTGGGCCTGCTGTACCACCCTTACGAGGACATGCTGATCCGCGGTAGCTGGGGCAAGAGCTTCCGCGCCCCGGATATGCACCGTCTCTACGCCGGTGACACCCTCGGCTTCGGAGCGGCTGATCTGACCCTGGATACTGGCGAAGTCATCGAAGATCCCTATGACTCCTACTCCGCCGGCAACCTCGACCTGCAAGAGGAAAAAGGCGATTACTGGAACCTGGGCCTGGTATGGACACCCACCGACGATATCGAGATGACCCTGGATGTGTGGGAAATCGAGTTGCGCGGTGCCGTGCGCAGTATTAGCAACCGCGAAATCATCGACGACCCGAACTACAACATGACTGGCAGTTACACCGGCTGTAACCAGTTCAGCGGCCTCGGCTACATCTACACCGTCGACGACGGCATTACTAACCTGCTGTGCATGCGCAAAGGGCCTATCAATGCCGCATTCGAATCCACCCGCGGTATCGATGCCAAGTTCAGCAAGGACTTCGACCTGGGCAACTTCGGTATGCTGGATTTCTCTATCGAGACCTCTTACGTAGCGGAAAAGCTCTACCAGGAGTACGAGGGCGGCGAGGTGGAAGATGCCACCGAGCTGTTCTACACGCCAAAAGTGAAAGCCAACAGCAGTATCAGCTGGAGCAAAGACGCGTACACGGTAAACCTGAGCTACTTCTACACCGGCGAAGCCAAGGGTAACGATTACTTCGAATACCCCGACGGTACCGAAGAACGCGCTTACGACACGCTGGATGCGTACAAGACCATCAACCTCAACGCCAGTTACGAATTTGCCTGGGACGGCCGCGTAACACTGGGCGTGAACAATGCGACGGATGAACTGCCGCCGCTGTTCCACGAGTACAACGTGTACCGCAATAGTTTTCCCTACCATGCCGACTGGCTGGGTTACGACGTAATCGGTCGCACGGTATACCTGCGCTACAAGCACAACCTGTAAAAGGTTGCGACGGGGTGGTCCACCACCCCGTCTTTTCCATATTTCCAAAATTGGCCGGCACAATTTATTTGCTTCACGAAATCAATTGGGTAGCGCTGGCGAATAAGTATTACGGAAGTCTTTATGAAAAAGTTGTCTCTGTTGCTACTGCTATGTCTCGCCAGCCAGGCTTGCCAGACGCAGCCAAGACCGCGCAACGTCATTTTTATGATCGGCGACGGCATGGGCCCGGCCTATACCACCGGCTACCGCTACTACAAAGACAATCCGCAAACGGAAATTGTGGAAACAACTGTATTTGACCGCTTGCTGGTGGGCACTGCCAGCACCTATCCCGACGACGACACCTACGTCACCGACTCGGCCGCCTCGGCTACCGCCCTCGCCACCGGAGTTAAATCCTACAATGGCGCTATCGGTATCGACGCCGCACACCAGCCGCTCGACTCGCTGCTCAAGCATGCAAAACGCCAGGGCAAGGACACCGCGATCGTCGTCACTTCAGAAATAAATCACGCAACGCCGGCAAGCTTCGTTGCCCACAACGAATCCCGCCGCAACAAGGACGCCATCGCCGACCACTTCATCGATAACAAAATCGACGGCCGGCCAATGGTCGATCTGTTACTGGGCGGCGGGCAGCAATATTTCGCACGCAGTGATCGCAATCTGCTGCAGGAATTCGAAAATTTTGGTTACCAGAGCGGCAACAATATCCAGCAATTGCAGGAGTTGACGCAATTGCCAGCCATCGGCCTGTTCGCCGATACCGGACTGCCGCGCGCCATCGACAGCGATACCCCACAGCGCCTGTCCAACATGACCGAAAAGGCTCTGCGCCTGTTGCAGAAAAGCAACAATAAATCCGGTTTTTTCCTGATGATCGAAGGCAGCCAGATCGACTGGTGCGGCCATGCCAACGACATCGCCTGCGCCATGCACGAAATGGACGACTTCGCACGCAGCATTGAAGTGGTGGAAAAATTTATTCAGGACAATCCGGACACACTGCTGGTGGTTACCGCCGACCATTCTACCGGTGGATTAAGTCTCGCGGCCACTAAAGATTATCGCTGGCAGACCGATATTGTATCTATGCAGAAACGCAGCCTCGCGGCCTTTATTGGCTTGCTCAACGAAGATGCGGATCTGGCAACACTCTGGCAGGAAAATTTCGGCTACCCACTGGAGCCACAGGATCTGGCTGCATTACAAGAGAATATGAATGACCGCCGCGCGCTTTACGACACGGCGGTAAAAGTCAGCAGTAAGTATTCCAATACCGGCTGGACCACCAGTGGCCACGATGCCGTGGATGTACAGGTCTTCGCCAGCGGTAAAGGTCACGAACTGTTCCGTGGCTTTCAGGACAACACCATGATTAGCCAACGAATCCTCTTGCTCATGGATGGCAAACCTCTCTAGTTGTCATGTCACGACAATTGTTGTTTGCGCAGTTCGATGCATGATGCAACGGACTGCGCTTTTTTACGTTTCGCCATAGCGGCCGTTACTGCCACAGATACATGCTCGCCCGTTTGTTGAGAATATTCAGCACAAACGCTTGCGGCCGGCGCACTCCAGCGAGGCCACAACAGACATGCAGAGGCAGCAGGTGCTCCTCGCGCGGATGACAAAAACGCGCACCGGGTGCTTTTTCCCAGTGGATCAGGCGATCCTTCCGATCCTTTCCAGACAGCGCCGTGCTGGTACAGGTTTCCTGTAACCACTGTTCAAACGCCCCATTCAGTTCACGAGTCTGCGCTGTTTCCGGGGCAAAAAAGGCGCGCATATTGTGGAATGAAAACCCGGAGCCAACGACCAGCAGGTTATCCCATGCAAGGCCCTGCAGTGCCTCACCTATCGCCAGGTGTTCTGCAGCATTCAGGTTACTTGTGAGCGACAATTGCACACAGGGAATCGCGGCGTCCGGGAACAATATTTTCATTGGCACAAACACCCCGTGGTCGAAACCGCGGGCGTCATCCAGTGCGGCCTCAATCCCCGCACGATGGAAAACAGACTGGAGTTCCCGGGCCAGTTCGGGCTCTCCCGGGCAGGGATACTGAATACTGTAGGAGGCTTCGGGAAAACCGTAATAATCGTAAATCAGTGGCGGGGTCGCGCCGGAGGTGATCGTGGGTACGGCCTCCTCCCAATGGGCGCTGATCACCAGCACCGCCGATGGCTTGCGCAAGCGCCCGGCAATACGCTGCAGGCATGTGACCATTTCGTCATGCCCGGGATCCCCCAGCAATGGCAGCGGGCCACCGCCGTGGGACAGGAATAATATTTCTGGAGTGCCGCTTGCAACTGCCATTTTATGAACCTGATACCTGCCAGCGCGACTTTGTAGCCTTTTCAGCCTTTTCGCCGGCGGAGCCGGCGCCGGCCCCAGTGTTGGCGATAAAAATCTGCTTCAGTAACGCGCCGCCCCGCCGCCACCCCAGCACACTCTGAGCACACAGCAAACCGCCAAACATGGCGCCTGCAACGCCACAACTCATCACATCCTGACCGGTCAGGTACAACCCCTTGATACGGGTCTTCGGGCGCAGCCAGTCCTGATCAAAGCGCGCCGGGTCGTGATCCAGTCCGTAGATCTCCCCGTGCCGGTAGCGGCAGAAGTAACGGGTTGATAGCGGCGTCGACAGCTCGCAGTAGTCCACCTGTCCACGCAGCTGGGGAAAATGCCGGTAAAGATGCTCCAGCAAACGTTCGCTGAAGTGCTGCTTGAGCGCTTCGTAGTCATCACCGCGCTTGCCCCAGGTCTCGCCTTGCCACTGCTCGAACCACTCGTATTTTCCCGGCGCCACTATCTCGATGGTGGCGCGCTGTGGGTAGCGATCGCTGAAGCTCGGATCCTTGGCGGAGGGGAACGAGATGTACACCAGCGGTATTTCTGCGTCAGGATCCGCCATAAAGGCGGACACATCCCCTTCGTAGTCGGCACTGGGATACAGCCAGTAATTGGTCTTTGGCAATCCCAGCTCCCGCGCAGTTTTCTGCAGGCCGATATACAGGCACATGTGTCCCATGGACGGCCTGACCTCCCGCAACTGTCGCAGGTAACCTGCGGCATAGGACGCACTCTGCGGCAACAGTTTCTCAAATGTATTGAACACACCGGCATTGGAAATCACTGCCGGGGCATGAATTTCAAGGCCATCACTCATTCTCACCCCGGTGACCTTTTTACCATCCAGCAACAGGGTATCGACACTGGCGTAGGTAAATACCTCGCCACCGCTTTTCTGGATCTGGGGAATGATGGTTGCGGCAATCTGGCTGGCACCGCCCACCGGGTAATAACCACCATAGAGGTAGTGTTTGGCGATGAGTGCGTGGATGATGAAACTGCCGGTCTTGGGCGTCATACCATTATCGCCCCACTGGCCGGTCAACACTGCAATCAACTGCTCGTTGTCGGTCAGCTCCCGCAGAACTTCATAAGTGGTCTTGTTCAGGTAGCCCGGCGCCCGGAGTTTGCTGATCGCGTTCAGGATAGGGGCGCACCATGCGGGCAACAGTTTTTGCAGCGCAGCCAGCGGCATGGTTTTGGCCACCGCGTGTACCCGCTCCAGATAGCCTTCGATGGCCTGCCGCTCACCGGGAAAGCGCCGCACCAGCTCATCCACGAAGGCCTCGCGCCCGGCCCTCAGGTCGTAGCTCTCATCGCCGAGGCAGATGCGGTCGTAGGTTGCATCCATTGGCGCCCACTTGAGTTGACCCCCGGACAGGAAATCAAACAGCTTGCGCGTCATGGTGGGGTGCTCGCCGACATCCCCAATGTAATGAACCCCTACATCCCATTCGTAACCATTGCGGTCGTAGGCGTGAGTAAAGCCACCGGCCGTGTAGTGCTGCTCGAGCACCAGCACTTTCTGCCCCGCCGCGCTGAGCATTGCCGCGGTCGTCAGCCCGCCGATGCCGGACCCGACCACAATGGCGTCGTAAGGACCATCGAGACGGCTGGGTCGGTAGCGACGACCAATACGTAAATGCCCAGGCTTAACAGGCTCCGGCTTCCGGGTTGTTTTCTCGGTGGACTCGCTCATGGGTGACCTCAGGCCTTGTCTATTGTTATACCGCCACGATAGCTTTGGTCACAGCCAGATACAACGGATGGAACCGGCCGCTCGTCCGTCGCTCGGAAACATCAGCGAGCGAGCCGAAGCGGGTATTGGTCCCATCGAAGGCGGTTCTGGCTTGGACATCGATTTGTTTGTCACCCTTCCGGGCATGGATCAGTCAATCGCCGAGGACCTGGTCAGCAGCGCCCATGAAGTCTGCCCCTACTCGAATGCCACCCGTAACAATGTCGATGTCAGGTTGCATGTGGATACGTGAACAGTAGCTGCCAAGCCGACGTATTGGGGCGAGGCCGTGCCCCAATACACCGTTAATTTTCGGCCAACACATCCGGCGACAGTGCACTGAGTACATCCAGTAACACCTGGACGCGATGTTCATTGGGGAAATATTTGTTCGCCAATAGGACAAATCCAAACCGCCGATCCGGGATAAATGCCACGTAAGCGGAAAACCCCTCGGTTGAACCAGTCTTGTTGATCAGCACATCCTGTTGCGGCAGCAACGCGGGAGATAGACTGGTTACCGGGTGATCGCCGCTAATCATATTGCGCGAGTTCCCCGCCAGCAGCCGGGATCTTTCCACTGGCAAGGGATACTGCTCCCAAACCATATCCTGCACGTAATAGTCGGTTTTGAAGTAGCCCTGCCGGGTTTTCTGCAGGGCAGCATCCAGTGCAGTGCCTACCTTGATCATCTGCATCTGTGCGGCCAGAAAGCGCGTGAGATCGGCGGCGCTGGAGCGCACGCCGTAGGCTTCCTCGCCCAGCAGCCCCATATCCAGCCGCACCGGCTGCTGTCTGCTGTTGTGGCCTTCGGCATAGTCCGGCATTTTTGCCGCCGGCACATGGATGAACGTCTGCGTCATTCCCAAACCGCGGAAGATTTTTTCCTCCATCGCTTTGGAAAACGGCTGGCCGAGACTGCGCGCCGCCACCAGCCCGAGCAATCCGCTGCCGGGGTTGGAATAGGTACGTTTGCGACCGGCCGCGTATTGCGGTTGCCAGTTGCGGAAATAATCCAGTAGCTGGCTGTCGCCGCGCACGTCCGACGGCACCTGCAGTGGAAAATGTCCGGCGGTATGGGTCGCCAGGTTGAGCACGGACACGGAATCCAGGGCGCTGCCCCGCAGTGGCGGCAAATAGCGGCTAACCGGGCTATCGAGATCCAGCGCGCCGCTGACTTCGGCGTAGGCCGCCAGGGTTGCGGTAAAGGTTTTGCTGATCGAGCCGATTTCAAACAGTGTGTGTTCAGTGACAGGAGCACCGTCCACCAGAGCGGTCTCTCCCAGATTGAAAAAATACGCTTCGCCATCGATGGTCAAAGCCAGCGCCAGCCCCGGGACATCGTACTGCACTACCAAGGGCTGGATAGCATCAATGACGATGGATTCAAGCCGCTCCGGGTCTACCCCGATGCGGGTTTCTGCGGCACTGGCAACCAGGGTTGCCGCGGCCAGCACAACGGAAATCACATGGCGGGCATATCGGCAAGCCCCGCTGGTTGGCCGGTTTGTAGAGATGAGTGACCGCATGGGGACATTCCTTTGCGACGGGCCCTAAGAACGGTTCATTGACCGGGAGCATTCGCCCGAGCCCCTGAACAGAAGTGCAACACTATTTTTTATTTTGGCGCGTAAACAACCGTCCACTGAAACGGCGCCCGCCGTGCGGGGTCGATTATGTGACCGGCTCATCCTGAGGCGGGCACCACATAGTGCAATATAGACCGATTATGAACTCGAAAGCCCCGGCAATGGTCGGATACACTTAACCGGTCATCACCGCAAAGAATCTATTCCGGGATCATGCGTTTATTTTTGAAAAGAGCTTTTCTCCTGCTGCTGGCACTGGGTGTGCTGGCGGCAGGGGCGTTTGTGGTTTTTCCCGGGCTCAAATATGAACTGTACCGTAAACTGCCGCCCAAATTGCGCTGGAATATTTCCTATGCCCTTACCGACAAGTTTGTCGTGGGTATGGTGTATTTCGTCGAGCGCAACAACCAGTTATTGCTTGTGCGCCATAGCTACCAGGACAAGTGGGCGCTACCCGGCGGCTGGGTAGAACGCAATGAGTCATTCGAGGAATCCGCGCGGCGGGAGCTGGATGAGGAGCTGAACATAAAAATCGATGATTTCGAGGTGCTGGAAGTCAACAAGGTACCGCGCTCCGGGATCATCAACATTGCCATTCGCGGGCGCCTCAAGGATCAGCGTATCGCAATTCGTGACGGCGAAATCTACGGTTACCGCTTTTTCGAACTGCACCGGCTACCGGACGATGTGATTTACACCCACAAGCCTTATCTCAAGCGCTACCTGGAATCTCGCCGCCCACCGCGACAGACACCACCGGAGCCGCAGAGCAGTGAGCCCAAGGTTCCCGAGCGATGATTGTGTCCCGCCTCCATATGGACTAACCCCACAAAGCCAGCCTAGGCATCGCGCCGGTGGCAAACACAAAAAAGCCGCTCGCAGTGCGGGCGGCTTTTTCTACCGTCCAATCGCAGCCAACAGGGCGCGATCGGTCAGAAGTTCTAGTTAACGCCGACACCTCGATAGCCCCGGCTTGGTCCTAGCCCTTGACCCCGTTGGCGATCTGGAACGCCACGCGCGCGGCGGTGCGGGCCGCGTGGTCTTCAATATCGAAATACGGATTGAATTCCGCCAGATCCGCGAGGCAGACCTTCTTCGACTCCAGCACCGTATCCAGCAGGGGTTCGAACAGTTCGAAACCCACCCCGCGTCCGGCCGGGGCACTTACCGCAGGCATGATGGCCGCCGGGAATACGTCCAGGTCGATGGTCAGGTAAACAAAATCCACCTGGTCGATAAATTCCGCGATCTGCTTCTGCACCTGCTCGATACGCCAGGGCACAATCTCGCGGTCGGAAATCACCTTGGCCCCAAGCTCTTCCGCGCGCTGATACAGCGCCGGCGTATTGGCGGTGGCCGCCGCGCCAACGCAGAGGTAATTAAAGGCGCGACCATTGAGGTCGCACTGCTCGGCGATCTGGAAAAACGGTGTACCCGAGGAGCCCCGCGGGGTCGGCAAACGCAAGTCTAGGTGGGCATCAAAGTTGATGATGCCGAGAGTCTTGTCGCGGTGCTGCTCGCGCATCCAGCGGGCAATGCCCTGGTAACTCCCGTAAGCGATCTCATGACCACCGCCGAGTACCAGTGGGAAATGCCCTGCGGTCATCAGCTCCGTAATACGCGCACCGAGCATGGCCTGGCCGGACTCCAGGTCTTCCTTTTCCACCCGTACATTGCCCGCATCGTACAGCGGTGCACTGAAGGTCTTGGGCAGGTTGGCCATGGCCAGACGCAGGATGCGCGGCCCTTTGGCGGCACCAATGCGCCCCTTGTTTCGGCGCACGCCTTCGTCGGAGGAAAAGCCGAGTACGGCGATTCCCGGCGGGCTGTCCAGATGCAGCGGCACGATATCCTGGTGCCAGCGTCTGCCCGCTTTTCCATCTTCACTGTCAACGCGGCCGCTCCACAGACGCATATCAGCCAGCTGTAACATGGCGTCCTCCAAAAAATACATCAGAAGGCTTGAGCGCGCCCACTTCATAGGCGAGCTGATCCGGGCTGTCCATGGGCCAGAGCACCATGTCCGCCACCAGTCCCACGCGCAGGACGCCGCGGCTGCAGCAAATGCCCAGCGCCCGCGCCGCCGAGCGGGTCACGCCCGCAAGGGCTTCCGCCGGCGTCAGGCCAAACAGGTTACAGCTCATATTCATCATCAGGCGCAAGGATGCGATCGGGCAGGTGCCGGGGTTCAGGTCAGTGGAAATGGCCATAGGCACCCCCGCCGCCCGCAGTTTGTCTACCGGCGGCACCCGGGTTTCTTTCAGGGTATAGAAAGCACCGGGCAACAGCACTGCCGCTGTGCCGCTCTCCGCCATCGCCGCCACATCCGCGTCGGTAATGTATTCGATATGATCCACCGACAACGCACCGGCCTTGGCCGCCATTTCAGTAGCGCCAGTGCGCGCCAGCTGTTCCGCATGCACTTTAACCGGCAGTCCCAGCGCCTGCGCGGCATTGATCACGCGCTGGCACTGCTCCACCGAAAACGCGATCGTTTCACAGAACATGTCCACCGCATCGGCCAGCTGCTCTTTGGCCACCGCCGGCAGGATTTCGTCGCACACCAGATCGATGTATTCATCAGCGCGACCGTCATATTCCGGCGGCAGCGCATGGGCGGCCAGGCAGGTGGTGAGAATATTCACCGGATAGTGCTGGGCCAGTCGGCGCGCAACCCGCAGCTGCTTGAGCTCGGCATCCAGCTCCAGCCCGTAACCGGACTTGATCTCGATACTGGTGACACCTTCAGACATCAGCGCTTTCAGGCGCGGCTCCGCAGCGTGATACAGGTCTTCCGCACTGGCGGCGCGGGTAGCGCGCACGCTGGAGAGAATGCCACCACCGGCGCGCGCGACGTCTTCATAGCTCTCACCGCCGAGACGACGGGCAAATTCACCCGCACGGTGGCCGCCGTACACCAGGTGGGTGTGGCAGTCGATCAGCCCCGGCGTCAGCCACTGGCCCTCGCCGTCAATAATCTGATCGGCGGTGCACTCCGGCAGCTCCTGGCGCGGGCCTATCCACACGATCTTGTTGCCCGTCACCGCTACCGCGGCATCTTCAATCGCACCGTAGGCACCCGGTAAAGAAGGATCCATCGTGGCCGCGTGGACATTGGTAATCAAAAGATCACAGCGTTCAGTCATGTTCGCTCACTGAATTGGCGTTAATTGTAACGATAGCCCGAGTGGGGCTGTTTGGCGCAGATTCTCGCTTTGCCAACCACTGCGCGCTATTGACAGCGGGTAGACCTGAATTCATAGTTGCGCCTCTTACACAGCTTGTATATACAAGAATGTACAACTGGGTAGCCACTTTACCCGAGCAGGCAAAGACCACACAAGTTATGAGCAGTCAGGCGTCAGTCCCCGACAGCGGCAGCCAACCACGCTACGCCGCCATCAAAGCCCATATCCGCACCCAGATCGAAAGCGGCGAATGGCCCGCGCACTTCCGCGTGCCCTCGGAAAACCAGCTCGCGCAGGACTTCGGCGTCAGCCGCATGACCGCCCGCCGCGCCCTGTCGGAACTCACCGACGAAGGCGTACTGCTGCGCTCCCAGGGCCTCGGCACCTTCGTCGCCGAGCCGGTACCCGCCGGTTCCCTGCTGGAAGTGCGCAACATCGCCGACGAAGTCGCCGCCCGCGGTCACAGCTACGCCGCGCGCATCCTCAGGCTGGAACAGACCATCGCTAATACCGAAGTGGCCGTCGCCCTCGGCCTCGCCGAAGGCGCCGCGGTATACCACTCGATCATCGTGCACCTGGACAACAACCTGCCGATCCAGTTCGAGGAACGCTATACCAACCCCACACTGGTGCCGGAATACCTGCAGCAGGACTTCAGCGCGACTACCCCCAACGAATACCTCACCCGCGTGGCACCACTGACCGAAGTGGACACCACCGTAGAAGCCATCGGCGCGGATGAAACGGTCGGCAAAGCCCTGGAGATCAAACCGGGTACCGCCTGCCTGCAGATCTGGCGACGCACCAAAAGCAGCGCGGGCACCGTGAGTTTCGCGCGACTGGTGCACCCCGGGAACCGATACCGGTTGGGCGCGCAGCTCCGATTTTAATTTTCGTCATGCCGGACTCGGTCCGTGCTAACGAGAAACGAAGTACAGAAATTCGAATTGAAGGTGGGGTGCCGGGGGCGGGTTTTCAGGATCGTCGCAAACAGGATGTTTGCGCCGAAGCGCCCAGGGATGGGTTCACAGCGGTCCTGAAAACCCGCCCCCGGTACACCGCCGCCACAGCACTGAACAAAGTACCAAGGGCCAAAAACCCACAAAACTCAAATTCAAACTTATCCACAGAATTTGGAAAAAAGACGAGGCAACCATGACCGATAAACGCCACGACCCCAGCCGCAAGATCATTCCCCCCGCCGGCACCCAGCTGAACGCAAAAAGCTGGCTCACCGAAGCGCCCCTGCGCATGCTGATGAATAACCTCCATCCTGACGTCGCCGAGCGCCCGGAAGATCTGGTTGTTTACGGTGGTATCGGCCGCGCCGCGCGCGACTGGGAGTGCTACGACAAGATCGTCGAAGTACTGAAGCGTTTGGAAGACGACGAAACTTTATTGGTCCAGTCCGGCAAACCCGTCGGCGTATTCAAAACCCACGCCGACGCCCCCCGCGTACTCATCGCCAACTCCAACCTCGTCCCCCACTGGGCCAACTGGGAACACTTCAACGAGCTGGATAAAAAAGGCCTGGCCATGTACGGCCAGATGACCGCCGGCTCCTGGATCTACATCGGCTCCCAGGGCATCGTGCAGGGCACCTACGAAACCTTCGCCGCGGTTGCGCGCAAACACTTCGATGGTGAAGCCAAAGGCAAATGGGTACTCACCGGCGGCCTCGGCGGCATGGGCGGCGCCCAGCCTCTGGCTGCCACCATGGCCGGCTTCTGCATGATCGCCGTCGAGTGCGATGAAACCCGCATCGACTTCCGCCTGCGCACCGGCTACGTGGACAAGAAAGCCACCAGCCTGGACGAAGCGCTGGCGATGATCAACGAAGCGATGGAGAAAGGCGAAGCCATTTCCGTCGGCCTGCTCGGCAACGCCGCCGACGTCTTCCCGGAAATTGTCGAGCGCGGCATCCTTCCGGACTGCGTCACCGACCAGACCTCCGCCCACGACCCACTGAACGGCTACCTGCCGAAAGGCTGGACCATGGAGCAAGCGGCCGAAATGCGTAAGCAGGACGAAGCCCTGGTAGTGAAGGAAGCCAAGAAATCCATGGGCATTCAGGTACAGGCCATGCTCACCCTGCAGGAGCGCGGCGCGGCTACCCTCGACTACGGCAACAACATTCGCCAGATGGCGTTCGAAGTGGGCGTGGAAAACGCGTTCGACTTCCCCGGCTTCGTACCGGCATACATCCGCCCGCTGTTCTGCGAAGGCATCGGCCCCTTCCGCTGGGCGGCACTGTCCGGCAACCCGGAAGACATCTACAAGACCGACGCCAAGGTAAAAGAACTGATCCCGGACAACCCGCAGCTGCACAACTGGCTGGACATGGCGCGCGAGCGCATCCAGTTCCAGGGCCTGCCCGCGCGCATCTGCTGGGTCGGTTTGAAAGACCGCGCGCGTCTCGCGCTGGCATTCAACGAAATGGTCGCGAATGGCGAACTGGAAGCGCCGGTCGTGATCGGCCGCGACCACCTCGACTCCGGCTCCGTGGCCAGCCCCAACCGCGAAACCGAATCCATGATGGATGGCTCCGACGCCGTCTCCGACTGGCCGCTGCTCAACGCCCTGCTGAACACCGCCAGCGGCGCCACCTGGGTGTCCCTGCATCACGGCGGCGGCGTGGGCATGGGCTTCTCCCAGCACTCCGGTGTCGTGATCGTGTGTGACGGTACCGAAGCGGCGAAGAAGCGTATCGAGCGCGTACTGTGGAACGACCCGGCCACCGGCGTCATGCGCCACGCGGATGCGGGCTACGACATCGCCAAGAAGTGCGCGCGCGAGCAGGGCCTGGACCTGCCGATGCTGAAAGACTGATTCACAAACGCAATTTCTAAGCCGCCATGTCCAAAAGACATGGTGGAATTAAAAAATATTTTCGGTGAAAAATTTTATGTACCAACTGGAAATCAATCCGGGTCAACTGAGCCTGCAACAACTGCGTCGCGTTGCCCGTGAACCTGTACAACTGAGCCTCGCCAAAGATGCTTACCCGGCCATCGAAGCTTCTGCCAAAACCGTAGCGCTGGTGCTGGAACAGGGCCGTACCGTTTACGGAATTAATACCGGCTTCGGTCTGTTGGCTAACACCCGCATCGAGAAGCAAGACCTGGAGACCCTGCAGCGCGCCATCGTGCTTTCACACGCTGCAGGCACCGGCAACTTCATGACCGAAGACACCGTGCGCCTGCTGATGGTGCTGAAGATCAACTCCCTCGCGCGCGGCTACTCCGGCGTGCGCCCGGAAGTGATCGAAGCGCTGATCAAGCTGGTCAATGCCGGCGTGTACCCGGCGATCCCGGAAAAGGGTTCAGTGGGCGCCTCCGGCGACCTGGCGCCACTGGCACACATGAGCGTAGTGCTTCTGGGTGAGGGCGAATGCTTTATCAACGGTGAGCGCAAGCCGGCTTCTGAGGGCCTGCGTTTTGCGGAAATGCGCCCGCTGGTACTGGCGCCGAAGGAAGGCCTGGCACTGCTGAACGGCACCCAGGCTTCCACCGCGTTCGCCCTGCAGGGCCTGTTCTCTGCCGAAGACATGTTCGCCGGTGCCGTAGTGACCGGTGCCCTGACCCTGGAAGCCGCCAAAGGCTCGCGCCGCCCGTTCGACGACCGTATTCATATGGTGCGCGGCCAGAAAGCCCAGCGCGATGTGGCTGCTAGCTATCGCGACCTGCTGGGTGAAGGCAGTGAGATTGGTGACTCCCACGTGGACTGCGCCAAGGTACAGGATCCCTACTCCCTGCGCTGCCAGCCCCAGGTCATGGGCGCCTGCCTGCAGCAGATCCGCTTCGCCGCCGAGATTCTACTCGCGGAAGCCAATGGTGTTTCCGACAACCCACTGGTATTCACCGACGAGGAAAACCCGGAAAACTCCGACATCATCTCAGGTGGTAACTTCCACGCAGAACCGGTGGCCATGGTAGCCGACAACCTGGCGCTGGCGATCGCGGAAATCGGCTCCCTGTCCGAGCGCCGCATGGCCCTGCTGATCGACTCCAACCTGTCCGGCCTGCCACCGTTCCTGGTAGACAACGGCGGGGTGAACTCCGGTTTCATGATCGCGCAGGTTACCTCTGCGGCACTGGCCAGCGAGAACAAGACCTTCGCCCACCCGGCGTGTGTCGACTCACTGCCCACTTCTGCCAACCAGGAAGACCACGTGTCCATGGCCACCTTCGCCGGCCGCCGCCTGCGCGACATGGCGGACAACACCTGTGGCATCCTAGCGGTGGAACTGCTGGCCGCCTGCCAGGGCCTGGACTTCCGCGCCCCGCTGAAGACCACCGAGAAACTGGAAAGCGCCAAGGCCGCCCTGCGCGCACGCGTACCTTTCTACGACAAGGACCGCTACTTCGCGCCGGATATCGAGGAAGCCAAGCAGCTGCTGGCGAGTGCTTACTACCGTGAGTACCTGGCGACTGAAATGCTGCCAAGCAACCAGTAATTATCCATAAGCCCGCCTTCGCTTGCACCGCAATGTGTGCAGGTGAAGGCACTTTGTCCGACAATAAAAATCAGAAGATCAATTTCCGGGTTTCAGCGCGGACTCCGGAGATTGTGGACTGTATTTTTTCGCCAGTTTTCCGCTCATCTTGCCCGTGGAGGCCCACACCAGCAGTGCCACCCAGGCGATCCACGACAGCCCTGCGGGCACATTGGCGATGGCAATCTTCCCCAGGTGCGCGCGATTGAAAAAGATCGCCAGCAGGCTCGGCAGAAACCAGACCACAAAAAAGAACACCACAAAGATACCCGCCTGCAGCGGATCCATCTGCGCAAACAGGCTGAGGAAATCGGAAAATTTTTGTTCAAGGTTCGACAACATTTTTGAAATCTCTTCTATTAATTGGCTATTGAGTTCGTTTGTTCGATCGACGCCTTTTGTAGTACCTGCGCAATTCCATTTCTTACAATTTATTTTTTATTTGTTTCGATATCTTCCCACTGCCACTCGGCAATCTGCTGTTCGCTGCTTTTTATCCGGCGCCAGTACCACAGACTCCAGATCCCCATCCCCAGAGCAAATACCGAGACCCAGCTGACGGTAAAGATGGCCTCGCCCACAAAGATCGGCTCCAGCCAGCCAAATCTGGACAACCATTGCCACACCGCAAAGATTCCCAGCTCGGCAATAAACAGTATCCAGGCAAAGCGGAGCATGCGCCGCTTGCGCGCCAGCCGCAGCCGCGCCAAGTCCAGATAACCGCGGGTCGATTCCTCCAGCGGGTCCCACACCCCGCGGCGGTTGGACACCGAAAACGCCATAGCCCAGGTCAACAGTGCAACCACCAGTAGTGCGCGCCAGGGAGCATCACTCACGCTGCTGTTCAACATCAGATAAATACCGCCGACGCCCACCACAACGGCCCCCATCCATTCGAGTAGCGCAAACAGGCGCATACGCCGTTCCTGCTGGCGGATATTCGTGCGGATGACGTCGGGCACCGGTACGGTGACCGGCGCCTGCCGCCAGAGATTCGCCAGGTCCTGCAACGCATCGTGGTCGCCCAGCTCGCCTGCCGGCTTGCGGGAGTGTTCGCTATTCATGCCACCTCACTCAATTTTGTATTCAAGCGTTCGCGCGCCCGGTTCAAGCGCACGGCCACGTTGGATTCGCTGATACCCAGCACCTCGGAAATCTCGCTGTAACCCAGTCCCTCGAAGCGCAGGGTCAACACCTGGCGCATTCCCAGCGGCAGCGCGGACACTGCCCGCATCAGCCGCTCCGCCTCCCGGCTTTGCACAAGATGCGCTTCCGGCCCGGGGCGCTCATCCTCAAGCGCCTCCAGCAGGTCGCTGTCGCCGGTGTCGCGCCGGCGTGCGAGCTGGGTGACGCTGCGGTTGTGGGCGATGCGGTAAGCGAAGGTGCGCAGACTTGCGTCACCGCGAAACCCCGGCAGTGCGCGCCATACCGCCAGCCAGATTTCCTGTACCAGGTCGTCCCGCTCTGCAAGGCTGCGTACATAGCTGCCCGCGAGACGGGCGATACCGCCACCGCATTCCTCAAGTAATTGCTGAAAAATCTGTTCGCGTGCGTCCACGTATTCGCTCTTCTGTCCTTGGTGAGGGTCGCCGTAACACTGGCTCTTGCAGCCAGGAATGGCAGGTATCGCGTTCTTCTGTACCCAGCGGGCGGAAAACCTTACATAAATTTCTACTCCCGCGCTCAGCATCTTCGAGAACCAGCACCGGTAAAACAGTCACAATTCGGCCCAGATTGACGTTTACGTTAACGTAAACGTCAACTAGACTTCAGGCACTTCTGAGGTATGGCCCAATGAGCATTACAACAGCATGAGCACCGCAAGCGCCGACAGCTACAGCATTTCCGAGCTGGCCCAGGAATTCGGGATCACGACCCGAACCATTCGCTTCTATGAAGACAAGGGCCTGCTGAGCCCCGAGCGGCGCGGGCAGACACGGATTTACACCCCCGAAGACCGGGTGCGCCTGAAGCTGATCCTGCGCGGCAAGCGCCTCGGCTTCTCCCTCGATGAGAGCCGGGAAATCATCGACATGTACGACCCCGCCGGTGGCAATGTCGAACAGCTCAACCGCCTCCTCGAACGCATTGATTCGAAGCGCCAGCAGCTGCTGCAACAGCAGCGGGATATCGAAAAGATGCTGGCGCAACTGGATGACGCGACTGCCCGCACCGAGGCAGCACTGAAAGAACAGACCAACTGAACCCAATCAAATAACTACCTCTGACTGATTAAAAGCGGAGCAGCCAATGAATACTCCTTACCCAACTCTCAACTTCGACCTCGGCGAAGAAATCGACATGCTGCGGGACATGGTCTACAAGTTCTGCCAGGCAGAACTGGCCCCGCGCGCAGCCCAGATCGACGAGGACAACCTGTTCCCCGCCGACATGTGGAAAAAATTCGGCGAGCTCGGCCTGCTGGGCATGACCGTGGAAGAGGAGTACGGCGGTTCCAACATGGGTTACCTAGCCCACGCAGTAGCGATGGAGGAAATCTCCCGCGCATCCGCCTCCGTCGGCCTGTCTTACGGCGCGCACTCCAACCTGTGCGTCAACCAGATCCGCAAGAACGGTACCCACGAGCAGAAGATGAAGTACCTGCCGAAGCTGTGCTCCGGTGAGCACGTGGGCGCACTGGCGATGAGTGAGCCGAACTCCGGTTCCGACGTGGTGAGCCTGCAGCTGAAGGCGGAGAAGAAAGGCGACCGCTTTATCCTGAACGGCAACAAGATGTGGATCACCAATGGTCCGGATGCCGAGACCTATGTGATTTATGCACGCACCGAACCGGGCATCAGCTCCGGCGGCATTACCGCGTTTATTGTTGAGCGCGGTTTCAAGGGTTTCACTCAGGCGCAGAAGCTGAACAAGCTGGGCATGCGCGGTTCCAACACCTGTGAGCTGGTGTTCGAGGACTGTGAGGTACCGGAAGAGAATATTCTGGGCCAGCTGAACGGCGGCGTGCGCGTGCTGATGAGCGGCCTGGACTACGAGCGCACCATCCTGTCCGGTGGCCCGGTGGGTATCATGCAGGCGTGTATGGATATCGTGGTGCCGTACATTCACGACCGCAAGCAGTTCGGCAAGGCAATTGGTGAATTCCAGCTGATGCAGGGCAAGGTTGCGGATATGTACGCGGACCTGAATGCGAGCCGCGCTTACCTGTACGCGGTGGCCAAGGCCTGTGACCGCGGTGAGGATTCCCGCAAGGACTCTGCGGCGGTGATCCTGTTTACTGCGGAGCGCGCGACGCAGATGGCACTGCAGGCGATCCAGACCCTGGGTGGCAACGGCTATATCAACGAATACGCGACTGGCCGCCTGCTGCGCGATGCCAAGCTGTATGAGATTGGCGCGGGCACTTCCGAGATCCGTCGCATGCTGATCGGGCGCGAACTGTTTAACGAGACTCGCTAAGTCCTTTTTAAATTCGGTGGCGGTGCTGCTGCCGGTGTGGGCTTACCAGACACGTCGTGAACCCATCCCTGGGGACTCTTCTAAAACATCCATGTTTTAGAAGGTCTGGTAAACCCACACCGACATCAGCACCTTCGCATCCAGGTTCTGACTACGAATTGGCCTCGTATTTTTTATGAATCAGATTCAGAGCAAGATTAATTCCCGCGATCCGGCGTTTGCGGAAAACCGCGAACAGATGCAGAAGATCGTGGACGACCTGCGGGATAAACTGGAAACCATCGCCAAGGGCGGCAGTGAGCGCGCGCGGGAGAAACACGTTTCCCGTGGCAAGCTGCTGCCGCGCGATCGTATCGATACCCTGCTTGACCCGGGCAGCCCGTTCCTGGAGTTTTCCCAGCTGGCCGCCTATGACGTGTACGGCGAAGACGTGCCGGCGGCGGGTATCCTGACCGGCATCGGCACCGTCGCCGGCCAGCCCTGCGTGATTGTTGCTAACGATGCGACGGTCAAGGGTGGCACCTACTACCCGCTGACCGTGAAAAAGCACCTGCGTGCACAGGCGATCGCGGAGCAGAACAATCTGCCATGTATTTACCTTGTGGACTCTGGCGGCGCCAACCTGCCACGCCAGGACGATGTCTTCCCGGACCGCGAACATTTCGGTCGCATCTTCTTCAACCAGGCCAACCTCTCTGCCAAGAACATTCCGCAGATCGCGGTGGTGATGGGCAGCTGCACTGCTGGTGGTGCCTATGTGCCGGCGATGGCGGATGAGTCCATCATGGTGAAAGAGCAGGCGACGATTTTCCTCGCAGGACCGCCGCTGGTGAAAGCCGCGACCGGTGAAGAAGTATCTGCGGAGGAGCTGGGCGGTGCCGAGGTGCACTGCAAGACTTCCGGGGTTTCCGACCACTTTGCCAATAACGACACCCACGCACTGCAGATCGCGCGCAATTCCGTGGCGCGACTGAACCGGGTGAAGAATCCGGGCCTGGATATTCACAAGCCAGTTGAACCGATTTATCCCCCGGAAGAGATCTACGGCATTGTGCCTAAGGATTCCCGCCAGCCGTTTGATGTGCGCGAGATCATCGCGCGCGTGGTCGACGGTTCCGAGTTTGATGAATTCAAAGCGTTGTACGGCACTACCCTGGTTACCGGCTTTGCCCGGATTCACGGGTACCCGGTAGGTATCGTTGCCAACAACGGTATCCTGTTTGCCGAGAGCGCACAGAAAGGCGCGCACTTTATCGAGCTGTGCGCGCAGCGCAATATTCCGCTGGTATTCCTGCAGAACATCACCGGCTTTATGGTGGGCAAGCAGTACGAAGCCGGCGGTATCGCCAAGCACGGCGCGAAGATGGTGACGGCGGTGGCCACGGCAAAAGTGCCGAAGATCACCATCCTGATCGGCGGCTCTTTCGGTGCCGGCAACTACGGCATGTGTGGCCGCGCCTACGATCCCAACTTCCTGTTTATGTGGCCCAATGCGCGTATTTCCGTAATGGGCGGTGAACAGGCGGCGGGTGTGCTGGCGCAGGTGAAAAAAGACCAGATGGCCGCACAGGGTGAGGACTGGAGCGAGGAAGAAATCGCCAGGTTCAAACAACCGATCATCGACGACTACGAACACCAGGGCCACCCCTACTACGCGTCAGCGCGCTTGTGGGACGATGGCGTGATCGACCCGAAAGACACCCGCACCGTGCTCGGTCTGTGTCTCGCGGCGGCTACGTACAAGGAACCTGAAGAGACCAAGTTCGGGGTATTTCGAATGTAGTATCGTGGCTCGCACAGACTTTTGTGCGGGCCCTTATGCCGATGCAGATTTGCTGGACACGCCGTACACCCGTCCATGGGGGCTCTGCACCGCCATCCATGGCGGTGAAGGTCCAGCAAACCCGCATCGACATAAGGACCTTCCGAGCTTCGAACCTGATCAAGCGAACGAATACAGAATCAAGGAAACACCATGAGCGAAAAAATGTTGTGCGAAATCGATAGCGAAGGCGTCGCGACGGTCACCCTGAACCGTCCGGAAATTCACAACGCCTTCGACGACGACTTGATTCGCCAGCTCGGCGAGACCTTCGACAACCTCGCTCGCAGTGGCGGCGTCCGCGCGCTGGTACTCGCATCCAATGGCAAGAACTTCTCCGCCGGCGCCGACCTGAACTGGATGAAGCGCATGGCGGAATACAGCGAAGACCAGAACCGTAAGGACGCCGCCGCACTGGCCGCCATGCTGCACAAACTCGACCAGTTCCCCGCCCCCACCATTGCGCGCGTACAGGGTGCCGCTTTTGGTGGTGCTGTTGGCCTGGTCAGCTGCTGCGACATCGCGGTCGCCGCACAGCGCGCCAGTTTCTGCCTGAGCGAAGTGAAAATCGGCCTGCTCCCGGCCACCATCAGTCCTTACGTGATCAATGCAATCGGCGCGCGCCAGGCGCGTCGCTACTTCGTCACCGCCGAGCGTTTTTCCGCGGAGCGCGCGAAAGAAATTGGTCTGGTGTCCGAAGTAGTACACGAGGGTGAGCTGGATCTCACCGTGCAGAAGCTGGTGAACAGCATTACCGACAACGGCCCCAACGCCGTCACCATGGCCAAGCAACTGGCGATGTCCATGTCCAACCGGGTAATCAATGAAGAACTGCAGGGCCAGACCAGCGCGCTGATCGCCGCCGTGCGGGTTTCACCGGAAGGCCAGGAAGGATTGAGTGCGTTCCTTGAGAAACGCGCCCCGAGCTGGATGAACACCAGCGAAGATTAAGCCTCGCGGACTTGATTCGAAGTCCAGAAGCTACGAAGCAATAAAATTCAAATCGAAGGCCGGGCGCCGGGAGCAGGTTTTCAGGATCGTCGCAAACAGGATGTTTGCGCCGAAGCGCCCAGGGATGGGTTCACAGCGGTCCTGAAAACCTGCTCCCGGCGACTGGCCGCCACCATCGAAGACCAGAGCACTAAACACAGAGCCAGCTATGATTCGCAAACTGCTGATCGCCAACCGCGGCGAAATTGCCTGTCGTATTATCCGCACTGCGCGCCGCCTCGGCGTGGGCACGGTTGCGGTTTACTCCGATGCCGACGCCAACGCCCTGCATGTGCAACAGGCCGATGAAGCCTTCTATCTAGGCCCGGCACCCGCCAAAGAATCCTATCTGGACGTCGACAAAGTCATCGCCGCAGCGAAAAAAACCGGTGCCGATGCCATCCACCCCGGTTACGGATTCCTGTCAGAGAACGCCCGCTTCTGTCGCGCCTGCGAAGAAGCCGGCATCATCTTTGTCGGCCCGCCCGCCGCCGCCATCGAGGCCATGGGATCCAAGTCCGCCGCCAAGCGCATCATGGAAGAGGCCAAGGTACCACTGGTACCCGGCTATCACGGCCACAACCAGGACCCCGGTATTCTCGAAGGCCACGCCAACCGCATCGGCTACCCCGTACTGCTCAAGGCCGCGGCCGGCGGCGGCGGCAAAGGCATGCGCCGTGTCGACAAGCCAGCCGATTTTCACGCAGCGCTCGACGCCGCCAAGCGCGAAGCACAGAACGCCTTTGGCGATGACCACATGCTGATCGAGCGCTATGTGGTCAACCCGCGTCATGTGGAAATTCAGGTGTTCTGTGACAAGCAGGGCAAGGGCGTCTACCTGTTCGAACGCGACTGCTCCGTGCAGCGCCGCCACCAGAAAGTGGTCGAAGAAGCGCCCGCACCGGGCCTGCCGGCAGAAACCCGCAGGAAAATGGGTGAAGCCGCGCTGCGCGCTGCCCACGCTATCGGCTATGTAGGCGCCGGCACTGTCGAATTCCTGCTCGATGCCAGCGGCAGCTTCTACTTTATGGAAATGAATACCCGCCTGCAGGTGGAGCACCCGGTGACCGAAATGATCACCGGCCAGGACCTGGTAGCGTGGCAGCTCGCCGTTGCCGCCGGCCAGCCCCTGCCACTGGAACAGGACGACCTGCATATCGTCGGCCATGCCTTTGAAGTGCGCATTTACGCCGAGGATCCGGACAACGATTTCCTGCCCGCAACCGGCAAACTGCTCAGGCACCAGCCGCCCGCAGAAGACCGCGGGGTACGCGTGGATACCGGTGTGAAAACCGGCGATGAAATCAGCGTGCACTACGACCCGATGATTTCCAAGCTCATCGTACACGGCAACAACCGCCGCGAAGCGCTGGCCAAGCTCGATCGCGCGCTGCAGCAGTACCAGATTGCCGGACTGCGCCACAACATCGAATTCCTGCGTCGGGTGATCAACCACACCGCCTTCGTCAACGGCCGCGTGAACACCCACTTTATTGAAGACCACGAGCAGGAAATCCTGCAGCAGGAACAGCAGCTGCGCTCCCAGCAGTGCGCCGCCATCGCCGCCTTCCTGCAGCACAGCCAAACCCGTGCCCAGCACCGCTCCGCGCCCAAGGCCGATGCCTTCTCGCCCTGGCACAGCGGCAACAGCTGGCGCAACGGCCTGACCGTGTGGCGCAGCCAGCGGGTCGAAGTGCACGGAAAGGAAATCGAAATCCGCTTTTCCGGCAATGAAGAAAAGCTGCAGTGGCAGTGCAGTACTGCGGTCGATGCCCAGGCCGGAGAAATCAGCGCGCTGCACGGCCAGAATATGGCGATTATTGACGGGCGCCGCCTGAGCTACAGCAGTGTGGCCGACGGCAACCGCGGATCCGTATTCATTAATGGCGAACAGGTGGACTTCACCGTCCTCCCCGCCGACATTGGCGAATCCAGCGATGCGGCGCACGGGCTTGAGGCCCCCATGAATGGCACGATTGTCGCCCTGCTGGTGGAGCCCGGTGCGGCCGTGGAAAAAGATCAGCCTCTGCTGGTGATGGAAGCCATGAAGATGGAGCACACCCTGCGCGCGCCCGCCAACGGCACGGTGAATCAGTTCTTCTGCGCCGCCGGCGAGCTGGTGGACGGCGGCAGCCTGCTGATCGACTTCGAAGCGGAGACCAAACAATGACCCTGCCGGATCGCGTAAAGATTGTCGAAGTGGGCCCCCGCGATGGCCTGCAGAATGAAAAGCAGCCGATTTCGGTCGAGACTCGGGTCAAGCTGGTAAACCTGCTGAGCGACAGCGGTCTGCAGGTCATCGAGGCCGGCAGCTTCGTCAGTCCCAAGTGGGTACCGCAAATGGCCGCCAGCGAGGAAGTACTCGCAGGCATCCAGCGCAAACCCGGCGTTATCTACAGCGCGCTCACCCCAAACATGCTCGGCTACGAGCGGGCGCGGGAGGCAAAGGCGGACGAGGTGGCGGTATTTGGGGCAGCCTCCGAGAGCTTTACCCGCAAGAACATCAACTGCTCGATTGAGGAGAGTTTGGAGCGTTTCCGCCCTCTGGCGGAGCAGGCCCACAGGGATGGCATTCCCGTGCGCGGCTATGTCTCCTGTGTGCTCGGCTGCCCCTACGAGGGCGATATCCGTGCAGACAAGGTGGCGGAAGTCAGTGCGGCGCTGCTGGGCATGGGCTGCTACGAGATCAGCCTCGGCGACACCATCGGCGTCGGCACCCCGGAGAAGGCCCGGCGCATGATCGAAACCGTCGCGCGCAAGGTGCCGCTGGACAAGCTCGCGGTGCACTTCCACGATACCTACGGTCAGGCACTGGCGAACATCTACGCCGCACTGCAGATAGGTATCAAGGTGGTCGACTCCGCCGTCGCCGGCCTCGGCGGCTGTCCCTATGCCCGCGGAGCCTCCGGTAACGTGGCCAGTGAAGACGTGCTGTACATGCTGGACGGACTGGGCATTCACACCGGCGTGGATCTCGGCAAACTGGCGCTGGCTGGCAACTTCATTTCCGCCGAGCTGGGACGCGAGAGCAATTCGAAAGTCGCGCGGGCGATCAGTTCTTAGTGCGGACAAGGTCACGGCCCGCACTCCGATCTGCTAACATCGGGCGCTCAGTTTTTCAGCGCCCGATAACGAACCCATGAAAGCTCTACGATTCCTCCTGATTTCCCTCACTGCCCTGCTGTTGCTGGCCGCCCTGGTGGCGCCAGGCCTGATCGGCCCCCGGGTTGAAGAAACCCTGCAGCAAGAACTCGCCAACCAGCCCAATGTCGAAGTGACCGGCTACCAGCGCAGCTGGTTCGGCGCTGAGGTTGTGACCCAGCTGAAAGGCAAAGACGGTGCGACCGAAGTCCTCAGCGAAATCCAGCACGGCCCGGTGCTCTTCACCGAGAGCGGGCCTCGCATCGGGGTCATCTACAGCAAAACCCGCCTCAGCGGCCAACAGCTGGAACCGGCGTTGCGCCACCAGCTGGAAGCCTATTACGGCCCCATTGGCACAGGCGTTGAGCACAGCCCGCTGCTGCTCGAAACCCTGGTGGCCACCGATAACCGGGTCATCAACACCCTGCACCTGCTGCCCATCGACCGCAATGAGGGCGACCAGGGCCTGCGCTTCAAAGGTGCCGAGATCCAGCTGGTGACAGACTACCAGGGGCAGCAGCAGGACAGCCGCTTCGAGCTGGGCGAGTTCGTGCGCATGGACGGACACCGCGAAGCGCTCTACCTGCAGTCCGCCACCGGCGACTTCAAGCTCGATGGCGACGGTGCCGGCACCTTGCAGGTTTCTCTGCCGCTGGTGCGCGCCAACAATGATTCCGGCCCGCTGGAGCTGCGCGACGTAACCGCCGACTACACCGGCGAACTGGTTGCGGCGCGCACATTGAAAGTGCAGACAAATATAACCCTGCCGGAAATCCAGTCGGCCACCCCGGCCAGCTCACTCACCCAGCAGCTCAATTTGCCTGCGATCGGCTACGACGACCTGCACCACTATCTCTACACCCTGCTGCTTACGCCTTCCGCCGAACGCAGCTGGCCCCAGGTGTTTGACCGTCCACTGAAGATGCAGCAACAACTGGATATCGAGACCGCCAATGGCCCAGTGCAACTACAGATGGATGTGGACTGGCAAGGCATGCCGCGCAAGCGCCAGGCCAATGACAAGCTCTTCTGGATGGATGCGCTTAATGGCGAAGCCAATATCAATGCGGCAGAGCAGGCGCTGATGCAGTCTCCCGCAATCATGCAGGCCCATACCCTGAAACAGTATGGATTGCTGATCGAAAATAATGGTGAACTCACCATGCATGTACAACTGGATCGCGGCAATCTGGTGGTCAATGGCCAGCCTCTGCCTGCGGATCTGTTTATGTTGGCAATGCTGGGCAGTTTCTGATTCTTCACCCCTCGCCTGATTTTTCTTCACAGCAAATCGGGCGGGGGAATAAAAATGATAAGCGGCTAACTCCGACTCCTTTCTCTTCTGAAAATGCCGCCCCGCTTTAGTGCAGCATCTCTGTTTCATTTTCTATCCTACCCGCTCCGCTATTTGAGCAAATACCGCGGGCAAATCCTGACAATCCTGTCATAAATCCAAATCCCGATATTTTTTAATCCGGAATTTCAAACGCTGCCAATTTTTATCTCGAAAAAATGGCCTGCCACAGAACGGGGCAAACGTATCAGTTTGTCACAGAACCCAAAAACATCTGGAAATTGACCGACCGGTATGAAAAAAATCGTCCGGCAAAATGGCTTTTGGCTCAATAAGTACCGATATAAATCACGCAATTTTTTTGCGTGGATAAGCCATGCCATAAAATAAACAGATTAGGGTTCAACATGTTTAATAAGAACAAGATGGCCGTGGCGGTTGCCTCGGCCCTGTGTATCAGTGCGTCTGTCGGCGCATCGCAGTCCGGTTTAGTTCCGGAAAATATCGCCCAGTGGGCAGCTCCCGACGAGCAGAAAGTCATCCAGCCCATGCAACAGTATGACTGGGATGGCAAAACCAATTTCCAGGTTAAAAAACAGAACCGTGTTTTCACTGAAGAAGACGGTATTTATGGCAAGCACGCCTATATCGTGCAGCTGGAAGAAGCGCCGATCTCTGCCTACGACGGCGGCATCGCCGGCCAGCCAGCCACGCGCAGCCTGGTGCAGTCAGCCCGTACCCAGCGCGGCCCCCTCAACCTGAATCAGCCGGAAATTGCCAGCTACCGCAGCCACCTGGAGCAATCCCGTGCGAACGTGCTGAACAATGCGATGCAGCAACAGGGCCTTTCCCTGCAGGTGAAAAATGCGTTCTCTGTTGCCCTGAACGGCTTCACCACCGAAATGACCCAGGAAGAAGCCAAGCGTCTGGCCAAGGTTCCGGGTATCAAGCGCATTACCCGCAACACCATCAAGCAACTGCACACCTTCAATTCTATTGAAGAAACCGGTGCCCAGACCGTATGGCAAAACGCGACCACCGCTGCAGGCGAAAACAAGGGTGAAGGCGTCGTTATCGGTATTCTCGATACCGGTATCAATACCGATCACCCGTCGTTTGCCGCCGAAGGGGACGATGGCTATGTGCACACCAATCCCCTGGGCAGCCAGTACCTCGGTGACTGCGTTGAAGATCCGAACCTGTGTAACGACAAGCTGATCGGTGTTTACTCCTATCCGGAAATCACCGCCGCTTACGTCGACCCGGTATTCGAGGAATCCCGCCCCAGGAACGGTGAGGACTACCACAGCCATGGTTCCCACGTAGCTGGTACCGCAGCGGGTAACGTCCTGCACAATGTGCCTTACAAGCTGACCGAAAGCACTGCACAGGGCAGCGGCATGGAAACCGATCTGGTATTCGGCCAGGTTTCCGGTATGGCGCCCCACGCCAACGTTATTTCTTATCAGGTGTGCTGGCCCGGTAACGGCGGCGACCCCTATGCAGGCTGCCCTACCATTACCCTGCTGGCCGCAATTGAACAGGCTGCCATCGATAATGTGGACGTCATCAACGCCTCCCTCGGCGGGCTGGAAGAAGACCCGTGGCTGGATCCGATTGAGCAGGCCTTCTACAACACCGCCAAGAGTGGCGTATTCATTGCTGTTGCCGCCGGTAACAACGGCCCCGAGCTGAAAACCGCAGATCACTCCTCCCCATGGGTGACCACTGTCGCCGCGCACACCAACCAGACCAAAGTCGACTTTACCGACAAGGAGCTGAAAGATCTGACCGGTGGCGACACGACACCGCCGGAAACCATCAGCGGACGCGCGATCACCTTCGACGACCTGACTGGCCTGGTGGTAAACGCCGCAAGCTTTATCAACCCGAATAACACCTCGCCGTATGTCCAGGCAAACTGTGACACCGCGTATCCAGAGGGCTTCTTCGATTTCCCGGATGACCCGGAAACTGCGCTCGACGAAAGCCAGCAACCGGTCATCGTGTTATGTAAGCGCAGCTCCAGCCCACTGTATAACAAGGGGATCAACGTTGCCGCGGGCGGCGCCGAGGGCGTAATTGTTTACAACCAGTCGTCCTACTACGACAACTACACCACTATCCCGGACGTGCCCTACACAATCCCGGCCATCCACATCAAGAACAGTGATGGTCTCAAACTGGTGAACTGGCTGTCCTCCGGTAAAGAGCACGTCGCCACCATCACCGGTTCCTCTGCGGTTGAAGGCGATCTCGAAGAACAGTACACCGCCTACTTCTCCAGTCGCGGCCCCTCCTACTTCGGTATCGACACCCTGCTGGTGGATATCGGTGCTCCGGGTGTGGATATCTACGCACCAGGCTCCGACGACCAGCCGTTTACCAGCCGCCCGAGTACCGCCGATTGGATGTCCATGTCCGGCACCTCCATGGCCAGCCCGCACGTAGCCGGTGCCGCGGCTCTGCTGCGCCAGTCGCACCCGGAATGGTCCGCGATGGAAATCCAGTCCGCGCTGCTGATGACCGCCAGCAACGACCTGAAAAACTCCGTGTTCCTGAACAATTACAAAACCGATGGCTTCGACTCCAGCCTCCAGGACGCTGGCGCCGGTCGCATGCGCGTGGAACTGGCTGACAAGGCCGGCCTGGTACTCGACGAGTCCATCGAAAATATGGACGCCGCCAACCCGAACCTGGGTGGTTACCCCAAGCGCCTGAACACCGCGTACATGGTCGATAACACCTGTACCGAAGAGTGCTCCTGGGTGCGCACCTTCACTGCCACCGAAGACGGCAGCTGGACCGCCAGCGGCGAAACCTTCATTGGCAACTTCGAGATTTCCGTTGCGCCGGCAAGTTTCACGGTGAAGCAGGGCGAGCAGGTCACCCTGACCATTACCGCCCGTCACCGGGACACGGCATCGGAAACCCAGTACATCGACCTGTCCGGCAACCAGGGCCAGGTAGTCCTAACCCCCACTTCCGGTAATTCACCAGTACTGGAGCTGCCGGTATGGACCTACAACGACGCCACCGGTTTGCCCGACTTCGTGAAGGTAAATGCCCACCGTACCTCCGGCACTACCCCGGTAGGCCCGCTGAACATCGGTGAAGTTTCCGATTTCACCACGCGCAGCTATGGCCTGGTGAAAGCGGATGTCACCAGCCAGCTGGTATACACCGACACCACCGGTGGCGATCCGTTTGACGATGCCGAACAGGTCATGGTCACCCTGACCGAAGTGCCGGAAGGCAGCAAGATGGTCGCGTCCCACGTGGTCGGCGAAAACACCAACCGCGCCATCGTGTTTATGGGTATGGACAGCAATGGCGATGGCCTGCCTTCCTGGGATGAGCTGCTGTGTCAGTCCACCACTTATGACGCCGCCAACTTCTGTACCATCAATGATCCGATGGGCGGCACCTACTGGACCGTGGTTTCCAGCCTCGTGAATATTGGCTATGGCCAGGAAGACGAGGGCCGTGAAATCCAGCTGGCCACCGCAATTGTGGACAAGGATAACGGCAACCTGACCGTTTCCGCCCCGAGCCAGGTCGCCGGTTACGAAGAGTTCACCCTGGATCTCGCGTACAACCTGCCGGAAATGGAAATCGGGGACTACTACTTCGGTGGCTTCGATGTAGGCAGTAATGCCAATGATGCGGGCAATATCGGCTTCGTACCGGTGATCGTGAACCAGGTAGATGATGATGTAACCTTTACCGCGAGCCAGGCGACCGCCAAAGCCGGCGACACTGTGGACTTCTCCATCAGTGTGATTGCCAACAACGAAGCGCAAGCGCGCGCCTTTACCCTGGAAACCGCCTTCCCGGAAGGTATCGAGATCATCCCGGCATCCATCAAACCGACTGCCAGTACCCCGGCAGAACCGATGCTGGACAGCAACACCCTGACCCTCGACGGTATTCAGGAAACCACGCGCGACGTACAGCGCAACTACAAGGTCACCACCAACAAGAACGACAGCATGTGTTCTTTGACCGCAGGCAACTCCCCATATCCGGATTACCTGGATCTGCGCACGCTGGGCTGGCGCACGATTGAGGGGCTGGAAGGTGGCTATAATCAGTACCAGGAGTTTTCGCTCAAGGAACTGATGGCAACCAACCAGGACGTGCGGATTCCGTTCTACAACACCAAGCATTTTGACTCGATCAAAATCAGCCCGGCGGGTCTCGTATACTGGGGCCCTCGCCGCCTCCCCTGGAACCACCAGGAGTTCCCCAACGGCAATGGCATTCCAATGGCGGAGGACATGCTCGCGCCGCTGTGGGTGGGCGACCAGGAATTGACCCGTTACGACAGCACCTACCCCAACCATCACCTCAACGCCGGTGTAACCCAATCCTATACCTACAGCCGTGAGTGGCTGGTACTGGAGTGGGATAACGTAGAGCGCTCCGGTACACCGGGTCACCTGGTGGACTTCGAGATGTTCCTGCGCACCCAGATCAACTACGAGCCAGGCGAGTACGAGATACTGTTTGCGTACGATAACCTGACGCTCGGTGACGACCAGGGATCCATCGGCTTCAAGACCTTTGTCGACACCATGATCGTGGACGGCGACATTGCCAGAGACGTTTCGGTCGGCGAGAGCTACGCCTACAACGACCTGCCAAGTAAAATCGACAATGGCACCGTAATCTGTATGGATTACACCGGCCCGGAAATCTCCCAGTTCTCTGTGAATTTCCAGGCTTACGTGTCCCAGAAAGCCGCCGGCGCCGTGCACACTATTGCCCTTAACAATGGCCTGGTGGGCTCCGAGAACGAAGTTCTGGAAGTGACCCTGGACGTGACCGGAAACATTCAGCTGTCTCCGGTAGACGACATCGTGCTGAACGAAGGTGAGTCCGCCGAGTTCACCGTGACCTACGCCGACGAGAACAACGTCAGCAATGTCATCGAACTGATGGGCGAAGGCTTCACCTACGAAGTCAGCGGCCACGAGTCCGGCAGCACGGTCACCATTACCGCCGGTGAAACTGCCGCAGGATCACATGCTGTGGATCTGGCGGTAACAGACTCCGTGTCACCCAATGACAAGGCTACCCAGTCCTTTACCCTGACCGTCAACAAGCTCAATACTGCGCCTGAGGTCATGGCAAGTGCGGCGGGTGCTGAGGCCGGCACCACAATCAAGCTGGATGCCAGCGGCTCAAGCGACAAGCACAACGATCCGTTGACCTTTAGCTGGTCGCAAACTGACGGCCCATCTGTATCTCTGACAGATGCCGACAAGGCAATCGCCAACTTCACCCCAAGTGAGGCCGGTGAATACAGCTTTGAAGTGACCGTGAGCGATGGCCAGCTGAGCAGCAGCAAGATCGTCAAGGTCACTGTGAGCTCCGCCAATACCGCACCGCAAGTCGTGGTATCGGTCAGCGACGGCAAGGTAGGCAGTGCTATCCAGTTGGATGCAAGTGCCTCCAGCGACAAGCAGGGCGATGCCCTGAGCTTCAGCTGGGCGCAGACTCAGGGAGCATCTGTTGCGCTGGATAACGCCAATCAGGCTGTTGCCAGCTTCATTCCTGAAGAAGCGGGCAGCTACAGCTTCGAAGTAACTGTCAGCGATGGCGAATTGAGCAGCAGCAATGTTGTGAATATCACCGTCAGCGAAGATGACAGTACTGCAGAAGTCGTAGAGCCTGAGCCGAAGAAGAAGAAAAAATCCGGTGGTTCCACCTCCGCGTGGATGCTGCTGATGCTCGGCATCGCCGGCGTTCTGCGTCGCCGCCGTATCTTCTTCCGTTAATCCCTGCCATGGTTACCCGGCTTCGGCCGGGCAACCCTCTCCGGCAAAAAAAAAGAGCGGCCAACTGGCCGCTCAACTTTCTCTCACCGTTAATCGGTATTACCTCAAACTGTCGTCACGTATACGCGGGGCGATTGTCAGCCAGTGCCAGCCAACCGCGCACTACCCGGTAAATCACCCAGATCTGGTTCACAAACAAGATCAGCATGCCGATCAGGATCACCCAGGTTACCGTGCCGATGACCAGCCATAACAGCCAGTACCAGAAAGTGCGGATCTGCCAGCGGAAGTGGGACTCGGCCAGGGTTCCGCGCACGTCACTGCGCTTTGCGTAGTTGATGATCACCCCCACAAAAAAGGGCACGGCCGTCAGGATACTGATGGCTTGTATCAGGTATACAAACGTCGTGATATCCCGTGCGGATCGCTCGCGTTCCTTGTCTACAGGACTCGGATACTGCTCGGACATGGCTCAATTTCCAGTCAGTCAATCAGCATTCAGTGTACGGTGGAATTGCCGAAATGCACACGCACGCGCCACCACTGATCGCAGCGGCACAGACATTCATCTCAACGCCCACTCGGTATGCACATTTTTCTCCCGCCACGACTTTAGCTGCTGGATCGAGTTGCGCATCAGGCCGAGAATTTCAGTGCGCTGGTGGCGGCAGTAATCCCGCTCACTGTCAATCGTCAGGCGCGCGGCCATGGCTTTCAGGCGACTCGACACCAGTTCAAGGCCAACGCTTTCCGCCTCTGCGGCGATGGCCTGTGCCTGGTGCTGCGCGTCGAGCCAATGGCGACCGGTAAGTGCACTGGTGAAGGCGGTGATTTTTTTCGGCAATGATGCCAGGCGATCCCCCAGCAGCTCGGCAAAAGCATGGTGACCGAGCGTATCGCGCTGGCGCTCCAGGGTAATCGGGTTAAACACCTTGGAGGAGCGGCTCGTCTTGCCGGTTGGCGCAGTGGTACGGGTTTTCTCGTCTACCCATCCCAGTAGCTGTAACAGCTGGTTATCACTGGGGCTTACCGGTAAAACACCACTTAGACCCCGCGCGACAAGGCGCTCTCGATCCGCGGCGGTGGGATTTTCCACCATGCCGAAGATCAAAAGGGATTCGTTGGCGTAATCCCCGCGAATTTTGCGGGCAGTTTCCACCCCGTCGATCAGCGGCAGGCGTATATCCACCAGCACCAGATCGTATTTGGCCCGCAGTGCCGCATCCGCGCCATCCACGCCGTTGGTCTCGCGGCGAACGCGGTGCCCGAGCGCTTCGAGACGCGTGCGCAGGGTCGGGTGATTGCTGTTTTCGATCAGCAGTATCTCCAGCTCGCGCTGGGACTCCTGCCGGGCAATCATGGAGTCTGCGGATTCCTGGGCACTGGCCTGCCCCGCTCGCTGGATATCCTCTATGCCACCGCGCAACATGCGGCACTGCCCGATAGCCGCTTCAGCCAGCTGCCTGACGTCACCATCTTCAACCCGGGAAAGCAGGTTCAGGGTGCTGACCAGGGTCTCCAGTGGCTTGCGCATGCGATGCCCTGAGATTGACAGGAAATCCCGGTGCTCCTCTTCCTGCTGCTCCGCCGCTGCCTTGGCTTCGTCGAGCAGTTTGTCGCGCGCCATCAACTCGTGCACCCGGGACTGCAACTGCCGGAACAGTTTTGCGTTCTCCACCTGCAGATCCGCCACCTGTGCCGCCCCCGACTCACGCGCGGCACTCGCCTGGGCACTGGCCCGTATCGCGGCAGCGATGGCGATCACGGCGATAATGCCCGAGACCAGCACCCACGCCAGTGGCAGCTGGATATCCAGCAGCCACTCCTCGCCCGGAAACGCAAACGCCAGCGATGGCGCCATCGCCAGTCCCGGCACTGCCAACAGGCGCAGGCATAGGCTGCGTAACGATTTCGACGCATCGAGGGGGGAAAAATCTATGGGGAAAAGCGCACCGGCATGGGTGCCATACGCCTTACGGCGACTGACAATGGTCCTGATCATCCTTGTAACCACTTGATGTTGCGCGGGTCAATCCTGCGACCCGGTTGCTGAATAGCGCGTTATTTTTACTATTAACGCCTGTATCCATGTTTCCATGGAGACCGAACTAACTTCGAGCCACCCTGGCTCCAAGTGGCCAAAAATAGCCTCTTCGTCGGTCTCTGGCGCGATTGATACTGCAATTTCTCGCGTCAAACAAGTCTATTGTACGCCATTTCTCAGAAAAATCAGTGGAACCGTAGTTACCAGACACTAATTCCACTTAAGCCAGCACTCAGGCGGCCACGGGCAGACGCTCCTGCAACATAGCCAACATCCGCTCGGAAGGCAGGAACAGCCGTATGCCATCACAGTGGCTCAGTAGCTCCTGATAAAAGTAGTCGAAATGTGTGCAGCCGAGGATAAGAATTTGCACCCCACTCTTCACCAGGGCGGCGGCGAGGTCATCCAGGGCGTGCTGCTGAACGATCACCGCAGGGGAAAGCCCGTCCTCGATATCCTCAACAATCTGCAAATTGCCAATGCCGATCACCTTCGCCGATGGGTTGCCAGACAGGATCTCGCGCTCGATATTGGCACAGCTCTGGCAGTTGGCGGCCAGCAGACCGAAATTGCGATAGCGGCGGGTCAGCTCTGCATACACATCCAGGGGAGAAATCACCGGTACCGCCACAGCGGCACGCACTGCGGGCATGTCCACCGCGCCAGACAGCGAATTACAGTAAATCATGGCCGCTTCGGCGCCACCTTCAACCAGAGACTGGATGGCTTCGATGAGGCGCCCGGTCAGTTCCACCCGCCCCAACGCCTGAAGCTGGGTCTGGGCCTGGGGAGAGCTGGAAATGGACACACCGATGCCCGCAACCTCCCGTGCCGCGAGGAAATCAAGGCCAAACCGGGTATCGGTGGGCGTGCCGGCGACGACGCCAATGGTCAGGGAGCTGTGTTCGATATTGTTGCGCTGCATTGTTTTTCTCCTGCGAACCGCCCCCTCAGGACGCTCAACTGGCGGTAGCGGTGTCTACCGCGGGGCGCTTATTCAGCCACAGCCGGCGCAAACAGTCGAGATACATACCGTACGGACGGCCAAGCGCGCCGGCAATCAACACGAATACGCCACTCGCCGTGGCAATCTCCACCAGTGACGCCCCACCGAGGGCCATGTTGGTGATGTACAGGGGCAGTTGGAAGCTCAGGAAGACAAAAGTGTCGACCATATAATTGCGCAGCGCGCCGGCGCCACCGAGTCGCCCCACCACCCAGTTGCGGTACAGGCTGAATGGGCGTGCGATGACCGTATTGAAGACAACTGCCAGCAGGCGTACCTGCAGGTGCTCGCGCCAGCTCATGCCGGCCAGCAGCAGCTCGATGGGGATGGCAATCGCCCAGGAGAAGCTGTTCATGGCGAACACATCCAACAGCCACTCGCGACGACGGGACGCCGGCTTGGCCGGAGTGTCGCAAATGTCCGGCTGATCATCCTCGAGCACCATGACGGGCGGTGACACCGGGATAGCTTCAGTGGCTTTGGAAAGAGGTTGGGGGGACATGGCTGAATCTGTCTCGCGCTTATTGCTCATTATTTGCTCACATCGATGAGCAACGCGATTATATCCGCTAGATTGTTAAAATCTAGGCTGCACCTACCATAAGACAGTAACTTCCCTACAAAACATCCTAACAAGAGCGAAACGAGACAATAAATATCCTAGGCAAAGGCAAGCGCAGCCAAATTCTCTCCCCGGTTGTGGGTAGAAGGGGTTTCAGGCGGCAGAATCCGCATTAGACTGCCCCCCTGTATGCAACCGATTGCATATTCAACCCGTTCACTGCGCTTCCCCGGGAGCCCAACCACAGCGAGCCTCCATGTCACTGCGATTCGCCGTACTCACCCTGCTGGATATCGAGCCCGGCAGCGGTTACGACCTTAAGCGCCGCTTCACCCGCAGCGTTACCCACTTCTGGAGTGCCAGCCACCAGCAGATGTACCGCGAGCTCCACAGACTTCACGAAGAGGGCCTGCTGGACTGTATTGAGCAGGCGCAGGCAGGCAGGCCAGACAAGAAGGTCTACAGCCTGACCGACGCCGGCCGCAGGGCACTGAAGGGCTGGGCCGAGCAGCCGGCCGCGCCACAGAAGATCCGCGACCCGTTGCTGCTGCAGGTGTTCGCCGGCCACCATGTGGATCCGACCGTCATGCGCGCGGAGCTGGAGCGCCACCTGGCCGAGCACCGCGCCCTGCTGCAGACCTATGAGGAGCAGAACCAGCGCTTCTACAATCGCGACGCGGCGTCGCAACAGCACCTGTGGCTGGCGCACCAGCCACTGCTGCTCGGTATTGAAACGGAAAAGACCTGGATTCGCTGGGCTGAGCAGCTGCTCGCGCGCCTGGGCGAAGCCCAGTAAGCCGCAGGCTCTGGATCGGCGGCGACCAGAGGAAAAGGGTCAAAACCGGTAGCGCACCGCCGCGCGCATTGTGCGCGGCTCGAAGATATGAAAATGACTATCCTCCACCCCCGCAGCAGCCTCGCCAGGCAGCCGTGAGGCGTAGAAGTAATCCACATCGTGATCGCGGGAATCGAGCAGGTTCAGCAGATCCAGCTGGAGTTCCCAAGAATTCAGCACCCGCCCGAAGCGCAAATTAACCAGGGATGCCCCCGCGGATTCGACACCGCCATCCTCTATCAGGGGGTAGGCGCCGAAATGGCGCAAATGCAGCGAGGCAAACCAGCCGTCGTCCCCTCGGTAGTTGAGCGCCGCGCTGGCCACCAGCGGAATAGCCCCCGGAACCTTGTCGCCAGACACATCCGTGTTGCTGAACCGGCTATCGGTGTAGGAAATTTCCAGCTCACCGCTAATCTTTTCGGCGGCAAACCAGTACACCCCCAGTTCGACACCACGCCGGTCACTGGGACGGCTGGCCTCGGTGTTGCCGGCATCCCCCACAAACAGTAATTCCGAGTCCAGCGCCAGTTGCCATGCCGCCAGTGTGCCGTGCAGCTGGTCGGTGACAAATACACGGGTGCCCAGCTCGGATCCGCGGGATTTCACCAGTGGATCCACTGCATCGACCGGCTCTCCGGTGCGTGGATCTACCTGGATCACCGTACCGCGGGCATCATTGGAGTGCAGCCCCTCCCCGTAACTGAGGTAGAACTCCGCCACCGGCCAGGGCTGCCACGCGAGGCTCGCCTTAAGCGACGGCTCTCCCGCAGCACGGCTGCCGCTGTTGGCTGCAATCCCCGCGCTCACATCAAAGTCGTAGTGGTCATAGCGGAGCCCGATATAACTGCGGAGCTTCTCACTCCACAGGTATTCGTTCGATACGTAAATGCCCAGGCTGTCTTCGGTGACACGGTCTTCACGGATAGTACCCAGCCGCTGCCGGGCGCGGCTGTGGTACAGGCCGACGCGACCGATGTCATCGCGCCTGGCCTCCAGCCCCAGCTGCCACAAGGCTGCGCCCTGCTGCCAGCTTTGTGCCACATCGAATCCGTAGATACGGCGGGCATCCCGCTGCTGAAACTGATCACCGGCAACCGGATCCTCCAGTAAATAGGTAAAGTTGGACCACAGACGGAAGTCATAATCGATCGCGTAAGCAGCCACTGCGAGTTCACCGCCCGCCGCTGCCCCATCCCAGCCTCCGGAGACACTGTAGCGGCGGGTCTCGCCGCCCAGGGTTGGATCCAGCGAGCCAAAAGCACTGAGCATCCCAGTACTCACCACACGCGCCGGGATCTGATCGGGGGAGTTCCAGCTATTGTCGTACCCCATCAGAGTGACGCGACCACGGCCACTGCCCAGGACACCGGTAAGGCGGGACAGAAGATTGAGCTTGCCTACATCCTCGCGAACATCGCGCCAGGGCCCATCGTACGCCTGCCACTCGGCGGCGTAGAGGAAATCCCGCGCGCCGGACGAGACCGAATCCACCAACACGCCGCGCCGATACCCGTACTCCCCCACACTCAACTCGGCGGTTCCGCGCGCGACCTTTTCCGCGAGCTCAAAGCTTGCGCTCCCCGCCGAGGAGAAATCCCCTACCTCAGCGTAATAGGGCCCCTTGCGATGGTGCAGCCGTTCCACCGTTTCCGGGATGACAAAATTAAGGTCGGTATAGCCCTGGCCATGTCCATGAGTACGCAGATTGACCGGCATACCATCGACGAAGGTCGCAAAATCCGTACCGTGATCCAGATTGAACCCACGTAGGAAGTACTGGTTGGCCTTGCCACTACCCGAGTGCTGAGTGGCCACCATCCCAGGCACAAACTCCATAAGATCGCCGGTTCTGATCAACGGCCAGGCACCGATCTCCGCCGGCCCCACCTCTCCCTGGGAGGCGGAAATCGCCTCACCATTGAGGTTAAGCCTGCGGCCGAGCACCTCTAGCTCTTCTATTAATTCTTCTGAAGGCTCCGCCGCCGTGGCAACGACACCAGTTACCGCACAAACCACGAAAACGAACAATCTCATCGCGACCCCGAGTTATCGTTATTTCAAACAGTTGGATGGTGGCGGCGACCAGCCGCCGCGCCAGTGGTGGTTCCACCGAGATTCAAGATAGTTGGCGAGGGAGAGACTGACAGGCCTAAAGGGAGATTAAAGCGCCGGACAGTCGGACAACCCAGTAGATAGGCACAGGTAGCGGATAGAACAAAACCCGCACACAGCTTCCAGGGCTATTCAAAAGCATCTTCGGGAATGTGGCATACCACCTCGAGGTTGTGCCCGTCTGGGTCGAGTACCACAGCACTGTAGTAGCTGTCGTGGTATTCCGGCCGTAAGCCGGGCGCGCCATTATCCTTGCCCCCGGCTTGCAGGGCAGCTTTATAAAAGGTGTGCACCGTTTCCCGGTCTTCAGCGCGAAACGCGATGTGAACGGCAGGTTTGGTACTGGATCCGCCCTTGATCAGGAGATCCGGCTTGTCTCCCCAACCGAACCCGGCCCACTCCGCCATTTCCATGACCAGCTCGTAGCCGAGTGGCGCCAGCGCCGCCTGGTAAAACGCTTTGCTGCGCTGGTAGTCGTGCACAATCAGGCCTATGTGATCCAGCATCTCGACTTTCTCTCACTTTTTCCGGCTTCCCAAGGAAATCAGTATAGAGTCCCCCGGGGAGGAGTCAGGTCAGGCCCAGGAGGCGCAGGAGCCCATAGACAACCACGCCGGTTCCAAACAGAAACTGGCCGAGGATCAGGGCGCGAATGGCAAAGGTATAGCGCACGATGCGGCCGTGGCTGCCGCTGTCGAGGGTGAACAGGCGCGCTGGTGCCGAGAACCCCTGTTCCAGCGCCTTGAGCCCCGGTACCGACAGGCTGAGAAGCTGGCGGCTGCGGGTGTCCACCAGCCAGAAAACGGCCGAGACGATGACCACGAATCCACCAACGAGAAACAAAATGAACGGGTGGAATCCTTTTTCCACCGCGGTAAACACGCCGCCATCGGCAAACATCGACAGCACTACAAAAAAGTTGAACCCCTTCAAACGCTGTTCGGCATTAAATCGATAATGCTCGCAAAGATACTGCTGCTCATTCACCGCTGTGTTCCTTCACCACACTGTTGCGTTTCCGCCGCGTGCAATTTTAGTTTTAAGCTTTTTGCCGATTGATTCCGGGGCTGCCTGCCGGCAAATCAGGGGACGACCAGTACATCGGTATTGGAGCGGCCGAGAATACGCTCTGCTGTATTGCCCAGCACAAAACCGCGGGCGCCCTTGCGCACGCCGCGCCCAACCATGATCAGCCGCGCCTTGTTGCGATCCACCACCCGGTTGACCTCGACCGCCGGCTTGCCGGTGACAAAATGGGTCTTTTTACAGGCGACGCCGCTCTCGGCGATGACCTTGTCCAGCGCCCCCATCAGCGTACCGGTCTGTTCGCGGAAGGCGTCCAGATCGGCGACCATATCGGGCACCGGCATACACGCCACCGCCTCGAATTCAGCTCCCAGCGCCTGTGCCATTGTCCCGCCAAGCTTGAGAACCCGGTGGTTCAGCTCCACATGCAGCGCGTTGCTCACCGCCGGATCCATCGCCGCCACGATGCGATCCCGTTTTAGCCAGTGGGTGTTGACCGCCAGCCACAGGGGCACCGACAGGCTTTCAATCAGCCGCCAGTCGATCGAGCCAAAGCCGCCTTTGCCAAACTGTTTCTGGGCGGTCTTAACCACCATTGCAAAGGTATTGTCTTCGAGAAAATCGAGGATCCAGGAAGGGATATCCGGATGCCACACCACTTCACTGGTGGTACCGTCCGGCAACTCGCTGTCCTGTTGCAAGGATTCCAGCCAGTTCTCCCGTTCAGCGCGGATTCGCGCGGAAATATCATTGGCAGGATCCTGTACAAACGGCATCCATTGAATTGGTTCGTAAACAAAACTGACCAGGTGCAGCTGCACCGCTTCTTTACTTGCCAGCTCCAGCGCGCGACGCAGCGCGATCTGTTCGTGCTTGGGCTTGTCGAGGATGACGAGAATTTTCTGCATGACACTTCCTGTATCGTCAGTGGAACGGTCTATTCAACACCAACACCTGGCGGAAAGAGAACATTTAATCACCGGATCGGCTGTTTGTCTGCATCAGGAGTTCGCAGTTATACGCTGCAAAAACAAAGAAGCCGGGCTTATGCCCGGCTTCTTCAGTGCTCCCGCACTCAGCGATTGGCGCGATGATCGATCAGGTCATCGACAACAGCCGGGTCGGCAAGCGTGGAAGTATCGCCAAGGGAATCCAGTTCGTTGCAGGCAATCTTGCGCAGGATACGGCGCATGATCTTGCCTGAGCGGGTTTTCGGCAGGCTGGGCGCCCACTGGATGATGTCCGGCTTGGCAATCGGGCCGATTTCCTGCACGCACAGGTCAATCAGTTCCTTGCGCAGCGCCTCTGACGGCTCGCGCCCGTTTTTCAGGGTGACATAGCAGTAGATGCCCTGTCCCTTGATGTCGTGCGGGTATCCCACCACCGCCGCCTCAGCGGTATCTTCATGCAGCACGATGGCGCTTTCGATTTCCGCGGTACCCAGGCGGTGGCCGGAAACGTTCAGCACATCGTCGATACGGCCGGTGATCCAGTAGTAGCCATCGGCATCGCGGCGGGCACCGTCACCGGTGAAGTAGTAACCGGGGAAGGTGGAGAAGTAGGTATCGATCATGCGCTGGTGATCACCGAAGACACTGCGGATCATACTCGGCCAGCTGGCCTTCATGACCAGAGCTCCCTCCCCTTCGCCTTCGATTTCCTGGCCCTTGTCATCCAGCAGCGCCGGCTGTACGCCGAAGAATGGACGGGTCGCGGAACCGGGTTTGAGGTCAGTGGCACCGGGCAGCGGGGTGATCAGGTGCGCACCGGTCTCGGTCTGCCACCAGGTGTCCACAATCGGGCAGCGTTCTTCACCCACGACCTTGAAGTACCACTCCCACGCTTCCGGGTTGATCGGTTCACCCACGGTGCCGAGCAATTTCAGTGAGCTGCGGTCACACCGGGTAACGAAATCATCACCGGCACCCATCAGCGCCCGGATTGCCGTCGGCGCGGTGTAGAAAATATTGACCTTGTGCTTCTCCACAACCTGCCAGCAGCGGGACGCATCCGGGTAGGTGGGCACACCTTCAAACATCAGCGAGGTCGCTCCCGCGCACAGGGGGCCGTACACGATATAGCTGTGGCCGGTAATCCAGCCCACATCCGCGGTACACCAGAAAATATCGCCTTCCTTGTAATCGAAGGCGTATTTGAACGTCATGGTGGACATGAGCAGGTAGCCCGCGGTCGTGTGCAGTACGCCCTTGGGCTTGCCGGTGGAGCCGGAGGTGTAGAGGATAAACAGCGGGTCTTCGGCATTCATCGATTCAGGCGCGCAGTCGGCGCTCTGCTCGGCCACGGATTCCGCGTACCAGATGTCCCGCTTGCTGTCCCAGTCGATGTTGGCGCCGGTGCGCTTGACCACTATCGCGGTGTGCACGTCGGGACAGCTGGCCAGTGCCTTGTCGACATTCGCCTTCAGCGGCACCTTGCGTCCACCGCGCACGCCTTCGTCGGAGGTGATCACCAGGCGGCAGTCGGAGTCGAGAATGCGGTCTTTGAGCGAGTCGGGAGAGAAACCGCCGAATACCACCGAGTGCACGGCACCAATGCGCGCACACGCCAGCATGGCGTAGGCCGCCTCCGGAATCATCGGCATGTAGATGCACACCCGGTCGCCCTTGTTGACGCCGCGCGCCTTGAGCAGGTTCGCCAGGCGGCAGACGTGCCCGTGCAGCTCGCCGTAGGTAATGGCTTTGCTGTCCGCCGGATCGTCGCCCTCCCAGATAAAAGCGGTCTGGTTGGCGCGCGCGGGCAGGTGGCGGTCAATACAGTTGACCGTGACATTCAGTTCGCCATCGGCAAACCAGGCCGCATGGCCTTTCTTCAGGTCTTCTTCACAGACGCGGGTAAACGGCTTGTCCCACTGCAGGAAATCGTTGGCTTGCTGCGACCAGAACGCCTGCGGGTCTTCCACCGACTGGCGATACATGCGCTGGTAGTCATCAGCGGTGACCAGGGCTTCGGCGGCAAACGCTTGCGGCACCGGATGGATATGCACTTCAGACATTTTTTTCTCCCTTATTAGAATTATCAGGGGTGCGCGTGCCGCCCATCGCTGAGGGCTGAACCGCCGGGCAACGCCCGGATCAGTGATCGGCACACGGTACGGGGGGAATTATGACCACCCATTTCCCGATCAGTTATACCACTGGCAGCAACTGGATGACAACGCTGTCACCACTCCTTTCACACCATCATAGCCTGCCCGCTTTCGCGATTCCCACCCGGCAACTGGAATACCGTGCCTTTTTTCCCGCGCCCATGCACAATACCCACAACAGGAAAAACGTGATCACATTTTCAGGAGTTGCGATTATGACGGCAAAATTACTGCGTATCCGCGAGGGTCAGGGGGAGAGAGAAGCGGGGCCTGTCGCCCCGGAAAAGGTGCTGGCCGGCATGCCACAACAGCTCACCGAGCATTTTTTCACGAATAGCAAAGGCAATTTTTTCTGTGGCGTCTGGTCGTCGGATGCCGGCAAGTGGACACTCACTTACAGCGAGGATGAGTTCTGCTACATCATAGAGGGCGAAGCCATCATCACCGACGCCGAGGGCAGCAGTGAGACGGTTACCGCCGGCGACGCCTTCTGTATCCCCGCGGGCTTCACCGGCACCTGGGAAACCATCGGCAGCGTGAAGAAGTTCTACGCGATTTACGAAGACTGATTGCGCTACCGATGCTGACGGCTGGATACGGCAAGTCCGTATTCAGCTGCCGATCAATCCGTTCAGGTGCGCAACCACACTGCGCCCCAGCGCCGAGAGCGCGTATCCCCCCTCGAGCGCCGACACAATACGGCCCTCGCAGTGGCGCTCGGCAAATTCCCGCAGTTTTTCAGTCACCCAGCGATAGTCGTCCTCACGAAAGCGCAGCTGCGCCATGTGATCCTCCAGATGGCCGTCAAACCCTGCGGAGATAAACAGCATCTGCGGGCGGAAGGCCTCCAGTGCGGGCAACCAGTCCGTCTCTACCAGCGCGCGCAGTGCGTCGCCATTCGCCCCCGCCTCCAGCGGTGTGTTGACGATATTGCCCGGCACCTCGCCGGTACCGGTGAACGGATAGAGCGGCGCCTGAAAACTGGAGCACAGCAGGTAGCCATCGCGACCGGCGACAAAATCTTCCGTACCGTTGCCGTGGTGCACATCGAAATCCAGGATCGCAACGCGCTCGAGGCCATGTGCGGATCGGGCATGGGCGGCGCCAATGGCAATGTTGTTGAACAGGCAAAAGCCCATGGCCCTGCCCATTTCTGCGTGATGCCCGGGCGGGCGCACTGAACAGAAGGCCGAGTTCACTTCACCGGCAATCACTTTATCCACAGCCTCCACCGCCGCACCGGCCGCATGCAGGGCCGCTTCCAGGCTGTGCGGGCACATGCGGGTATCCTCATCCAGGATTTCCAGGCCGTGGCGAGGACTGCGCGCGAAAATGGACTCGACGTACTCAGGCGTATGCACCCGCTCCAGTTGCGCGCGGGTTGCCTGCGGGGCCTCGAAATGGCGCAGTACAAACTCCAGGCCGCTGCTGATCAGCTGATCCTGGATCGCATCCAGGCGCGCCGGGCACTCCGGGTGCTCATCCCCCATATCGTGCAGGCTGCAGGCCGGGCTCGTGAAAAATCCTACGGTCGACATAATTATTCCCTGTTCTTGTCTGCACTGCCGGCTGCGACAGCCTACTGGCCTTGCGCCTTTCCATCGCCACGCAAATCGAGTTCGAGATAGAGTTCGTCCAGGCTATCGCCCGGGCGGGCAACGAAGCCGTTATTTTCAAATACCGTGAGCATCGGTTTGTTATCCCGGCGCACGCAGGCAAACATTTTACCGATACCGCGCTTGCGCGCGATGAGTTCCATTTCTTTCAGCAGCGTGGTGGCAATACCCTTGCCGCGACGACTTTCCTTGATCACAAATGCGACTTCGCAGCTGTTATCCGCCTCGTAAAAATAGTAACGCCCCACCCCCTGAATCACTTCGCGCCCGCCATCGTTGTCGATGAAACACAGGGCCAGGTCACGTTGCTGGTCAACACTCACCAGGCTGCAGGATTTCTCCCGCGACATCTGCGTTACGTGGTGGTTGTAACGCATCATCAGGGTTTCTTTGTTGTGGGTGTAGAAAAATTCCTGCAGCCGGCGCTCGTCGGCAGGGCGCAGCGGGCGCAATGTGTAGCGGATACCGCCAAACGTGTAGCGCTTCTGCTCCACCGCTCCCAGTTCCGGCACCGAGGTGGGCGCCTGCGCCTGATATTCCGGCACCCAGTAAAACTCCCGCACGGTTTCCAATAACTCGCGGCGAAAATCCGGGTGGGCGATGCGAATCATCTCAAGTGTGCGCTCGCGCACGCTCTTTCCACGCAGCGAGGCAATGCCGTACTCGGTGACAACGTAATGCACGTGCGCGCGCGAGGTCACCACGCCGCTGCCGGGCGTTAGCGAGGCAACGATGCGGGAAATCAATTTGCCATCCTTGTCGCGCGCGGTGGACGGCAGTGCGATGATCGGTTTCCCCCCCTTGCTCAGCGCAGCGCCGCGGATGAAGTCCACCTGGCCGCCGATGCCGCTGTACAGCAGCCGGCCGATAGAATCGGAAACAACCTGCCCGGTCAGGTCGACTTCAATGGCGCTGTTGATCGCAACCATTTTGTCATTGCGGGCAATTTTGACCGGCGAACTCACATGCTCCGCGGGGTACAGCTCTACATGGGGATTGCCGTCGACAAAGTCGTACAGCATTTTGGAGCCCATGCAGTAACTGGCGATGGTTTTTCCGGTGTGGAAGGTTTTCTTGCGGTTGTTGATCACCCCGCTTTTCATCAGGCGCGCGACACCGTCGGAAATCATCTCGGAGTGCACCCCCAGATCCCTGTGGTTTCCCAGGTAACGCAATACCGCATCGTGGACTTTGCCCATGCCAATCTGCAGGGTTGCACCATTCTCCACCAGCAGCGACACATACTGGCCGATCTGCTCCACCGCCTGATCCATTTCCGGTGGCGGCGACTCCGGGATGGGCGCTTCTGCAGTCATCCAGGCGTGGATCTGATCGCGGTGGATGAAACTGTGGCCACTGGTGCGGGGCATGGCCGGATTAACCTGCGCAATCACGGTGGTGGCGTTTTTCACCGCCGCGGAAACCACATCGACACTCACACCAAGGGAGCAATAGCCCAGCTCATCCGGCGGGCTGACCATGATCAGCGCAGCGTCCAGGGGCAGCACATGGTCGCTGAACAGTTTGGGCACTTCGGAGAGGAACGTCGGAGTGTAATCCGCACGCCCTTCGGCAACGGCATTGCGAATGGCAGTACCGCCGATGTAGAGCGCATTTATGGTAAACAGCTCGGCGTATTTGCGGTCGGCCCAGACGTTGTCGGACAGGGTGAACACCTGGGTGACCTGGATATCGTTGAGCCCGCGGCTGTTGGCGATCAGATCTGCCATCAGCGCATCCGGCACAGCGGCGTGTGAGCCGATAAAGATACGGCATCCGCTTTTCAGCAACTGATCCCAGTTGAGCGGCACGTTGGTTTTGGGTTGTGTCAGGGATGACATGATTCGACTGCGGCTTCCTACCTTGATCGGGTCATGGTAGGCGGATGGCCACTGAGCCACAATACTGGGCTACAAGGTTGGGCCCGGGTTTCGGGGTTCCCTTACTGCAAACCTGTAGCCCCGGTGGCAGCAAAGCTGCCGAGCCTGCCTGAGCTGCAACCGCAATGAATCAAGCCGGCTCGGCCATCCATATCGAAATGGCGCTGTGGTTACATCGACAGGGAAACATTGTCGATCAGGCGCGCGCCGCTGGTGTACATCGCGCCCAGCAGGGTAATTTCGCGATCATCGTGCGCGGCCGGCTGCAGGTCGCGGCTGTTGCAGATGGAGAAGTAATCCACCTTGAAGCCCGCCTGCTCGATACGCGCCTTGGCTTCATCTTCCAGCGCAACAAAGTCGCGACGGCCGTTTTCGATCGCCTCTCGCGCCCAGTTCAGCGACTGGTTCAGGATCGCCACCTTCGGTCGCTCTTCCTCGGTCAGGTAACCGTTGCGTGAACTCATCGCCAGGCCGTCCGCCTCGCGGTGCACCGGCGCGGCGACGATTTCCACCGGGATACACAGGTCTTCCACCATGCGGCGGATCACCGCCAGCTGCTGGAAGTCCTTGATACCGAACACCGCCTTGTCAGGCTGCACGATGTTGAACAGCTTGGAGACCACCGTGGTCACCCCTTCAAAGTGGCCCGGACGGCTCGCGCCGCACAGCACATCGGTCATCGCCGGGCAGACCACGCGGGTCTGCTGATCCATGCCGTTGGGGTAGATCTCGCTCTCGTCGGGGTGGAACAGGTAGTCACAGTTGGCCGCGCGCAGGCGCGCCATGTCCTGCTCCATGGTGCGCGGATACTTGTCCCAGTCTTCGTTGAGGCCAAATTGCAGGCGGTTGACGAAGATCGACACCACGACGACATCGCAGGACTGCTGGGCCAGTTTGACCAGCTCGATGTGGGCGTCGTGGAGATTGCCCATGGTGGGCACAAAACCGATGGTCTTGCCATCGCGACGGGCCTCCGCCAGCGCCTCGCGCAGGCTGGCCACGTGGTGAAAGACTTGCATTACCGGGAATCCGCCAGAAGTTTACTCGCGCGGCATCTTACCCCTCACCCCTGACCACGACAAATCGGGAAACATTGGTCAACTTCGGTTTTTGGGGAAGTTTTCTCTTCGGGTTCAGGAAAGATTCAGTGAAAGCCGGGCAAACTGGCCCCCAAGTTCCGAGAGAATACACAGAAGCCGCCCCGGCGGCCGTGGAGAGCGACCATGAAAACACTGATTACTGCCCTTGCCACAGCCGGCCTGCTGCTTACCGCAGGCCCCGCCCTGGCAGACCGCGATGATCGCCACCACCGCGGTGATCGCGACTACAAGCATGTCCAGCAGCACCGCGATCACGGCAAGAAGGATCACCACAACGAGAAACGACGCCGCTATGATCATCAGGATCAGCGCGACCGTCGCGACTATCATGGGGACCGGGATCGCGGTCACAAATATCGCGGTGACCGGCACCACGGCGATCGCTACAGCCATGGCCATGGCCGCGGACACCACGGGCCCTACCGCCCGGTACACCGGCCGCACAAGCACCGCTGGCGCCCGGCCCACTACCACTATGGCTACCACTGGAAGCGCCTGCCCAGCTCTTACATCAGCCTGTCGTTTGGCGGCTTGGGCTACTACTTCAGTGACGGGATCTTCTATCGCCCTTACGGCCCGGGCTACGTGGTATCGCAAGCACCGATTGGCGCGATTATCCACAACCTGCCCGGCACTGCGGTCAGTGTCAGCTTTGGCGGCCTCAACTACTTCGTGGCCTATGACACCTACTACCGCTGGGATCACCACCGCGGCGGTTACCGGGTAGTGGCCAACCCCGGTTTTTATTGAGCGTTACGAAAGCACCAGGCACTAGGCACCAGTCAGGCTTTAAAATCTTCCAGTGAACCGAAGTATTATTCGGTTACTTGCCCCAGGCGACTCCTTCTGAGTCGCCTTTTTTATTTTTAGACCCTATACGTTACCCTGTTATATCTATTGCCACGCGATGCACGGGCGCGAACATGAAAAATTGCGACAAAAAAACCGAACAAAAATTTAATTTTTTCCCGCTAAAAAAGCTATTTTTCTTTTCTATAGTTATTGCTTTCAATAAACGTTGGCCCCAAGATTCGCGCCCCTGTAAACCAACAGTTCTCCAGCCCATTAACGAGGCGCCATGAAACAGCAACAGATCGAAAACTGGACCTGCGAAGACTCCGCAGAACTTTACGGCATCCGCAACTGGGGTGCCGGTTATTTCAACTTGAATCAGTCCGGCGAGATTACTGTTGAGGTAAAAAATGAAGCCGGTGAAACCCATGCCGTTTCACTGCTGGATATCGCCCACGGCGCGACCGAGCGCGGACTGGGTATGCCGCTGCTGGTGCGTTTTGAGAACCTGCTCGACGCACAGGTTGCACGCATCAACAATTCGTTCCGCAGTGCCATCGAGCGCTGCGGCTATCGCAATAAATTCCGCGGCGTGTTTCCAATCAAGGTGAACCAGCAGTGCCAGGTGATCGAGGAGATCGCCAAGGCCGGCCGCCAGTTTGGTCACGGCCTGGAAGCCGGCAGCAAGGCGGAACTGATCGCCGCCCTGTCGATTCTCGACAACACCGAAGCGCTGATCGTTTGCAACGGGTATAAAGACGAAGAGTTCATCAACCTCGGCCTGCAGGCCCAGCGCCTTGGTGTGCAGGTATTCTTCGTGGTGGAAACCCCGTCTGAAGTGGACACCATCATCCACTGCGCCGAGCGCGAGAAAGTGGAACCGAATATCGGCGTGCGGGTAAAACTCGCCAGCAAGGTCGGCGGCTACTGGAATGCCACCAGTGGCGATCGCAGTATTTTCGGTCTCGGCAGTAACGACCTGATCGCCATGGTCGACAAGCTGCGCGATCACAACATGCTGCACTGCCTCAAGCTGCTGCACTACCACCTGGGCTCGCAGGTGCCGAATATCCGCGATATCCGCACCGGCGTGCTGGAGGCCTGCCGCTACTATGCGGATCTGGTCGAAGAAGGCGCAGCCATGGGCTACCTGGATCTCGGCGGCGGTCTGGCGGTGGACTATGACGGTTCCAAGACCAACTACACCCACTCCAAAAACTACTCCCTCGACGAGTACTGTGTGGACGTAGTGGAAGCTATCATGGGCACGCTGGACAGTGAGGGCGTGGAGCATCCGGTCATCATTACCGAGTCCGGGCGCGCCACCGTAGCGTATTCCTCGGTGCTGCTGTTCAACATTCTGGACACGACCAGTTTCGAACCGATCGAACTCGAGGAAGGCCGCATCGGAGAAGATTCTCACCCGATGCTGAAAAACCTGCAGGATGCACTGAACAGTGTAACCGCGAGAAACCTGCAGGAAAGCTACAATGACGCGCTGTATTACCGCGATGAAATTCGCGCCCTGTACCTGCACGGCCAGGTGAGCCTGCGCGATCGCGCGCTGGCAGAAAACCTGTTTTTGCAGTGTGCGCAGAAGATTCGCAAAATGCTGGATGAAGTGGATCAGGTGCCAATAGATTTGCAGGCACTGCCGGAAGTACTGTCTGACATTTACTACGCCAACATGAGCGTGTTTCAGTCACTGCCAGACATCTGGGCCATTGATCAGCTGTTCCCGCTGGTGCCGGTACACCGCCTCGATGAAGCACCGACACGCTCGGCGATCATTGCGGATATTACCTGCGACTGCGATGGTAAAATCGATCGCTTCATCGATCGCCAGGACGTGCGCAAGACCTTGCCGCTGCACCAGCTGAAAGATGGCGAGGAATATATTCTCGGAACTTTCCTGGTCGGTGCGTATCAGGAGACACTGGGTGACCTGCACAATTTGTTCGGCGATACCAACGTGGTAAGTGTGCGCATCGAGGACAACGGGCGTGTGGATTACAGCCGTGAAATTCACGGCGACAGTATTGCCGATGTCCTGAGTTATGTTGAGTACTCGCCTCAGGATCTGTTCGAGCGTTTCCGCAAGCTCGCGGAAGGTGCCGTGAAGGAAGGTCGTATCACCGCACAGCAGCGCAAGCAGATTCTGCACACGTACACTGCGAGCATGAGTGGTTATACCTATTTCGAGAAGTGATTAGCTCGTAGCTGACCCGGCCCTGGTTTAAAGCCGGTTCAGTGGCGGCAGAGCACCGGGGTTGTCTGCGAGAAACTGCGCAAACAACCCCGGCAAAGAATCCGCCACACATTCAATAAGTGGGTACCCAGCCCCCACAACCACCCAAGATAGGGAGAAAATAATGGCCAATGTTCTGATAGTAGGCGCCGGCGGCGTCGGTCAGGTGGTTGCGCACAAATGTGCGCAGGTTGAAGAAGTGTTCGAGAACATCACCCTCGCCAGCCGCACCAAGTCCAAATGCGACAAAATCGCAGATATGCTGCCGCGCAAGATCAACACCGCGGAAGTCGATGCCGACAACGTGAGCGAAATGGTCGCGCTGATCGAGAAGGTCAAGCCCGACATGGTCATCAACGTCGCGCTGCCCTACCAGGATCTGCACATCATGGATGCGTGCCTGGAGACTGGCGTGCACTACCTGGATACCGCCAACTACGAGCCGCCGGAAGAGGCCAAGTTCGAGTACAAGTGGCAGTGGGCCTACCAGGAGAAATTTGAGAAAGCCGGCCTGATGGCACTGCTCGGAAGCGGCTTCGACCCCGGTGTCACCAGCGTGTTTACCGCCTATGCGAAAAAGCACCACTTCGACACCATCAAGACCCTGGATATCCTCGACTGTAATGCCGGCGATCACGGCCTGCCGTTTGCGACCAATTTCAACCCGGAAATCAACATCCGCGAAATTACCGCCAACGGCCGCTACTGGGAAAACGGCCAGTGGGTAACCACCAAGCCGATGGAAGAAAAGCGGGTTTTCGAATTCCCCGAAGGCATCGGTGAAAAAGACCTGTACCTGTTGTACCACGAAGAACTGGAATCCCTGTCCAAGCACTACCCGGAAATCGAGCGTGCGCGCTTCTGGATGACCTTCGGCGCCAGCTACCTGAAGCACCTGGAAGTCTTGCAGAACGTGGGCCTGACCAGTATCGAGCCGATCGAGTTCCAGGGACAGCAGATTGTTCCGATCCAGTTCCTCAAGGCGCTGCTGCCGGATCCGGCGAGCCTCGGCCCGCTGACCAAGGGCAAGACCTGTATCGGCAACATCATCAAGGGTGTGAAAGACGGTGTAGAGAAGATCTACTACGTGTACAACATCTGCGACCATCAGGAGTGCTTCAAGGAAGTCCAGTCACAGGCAATTTCCTACACCACTGGTGTGCCGGCGATGATCGGCGCCAAGATGATGATGGAAGGCAAGTGGATGAAGCCGGGCGTGTGGAACATGGAGCAGATGGATCCAGACCCCTTTATGGACGACCTCAACAAGTACGGCCTGCCCTGGCAGGAAACCTGGCTCGACAAGCCCTTCGTCTAAGATCGCCAATCCCGGGCCGCAAGGCCCGGGATTTTTGCCAATTGAAGCAGCAAGAAAACCCTTATGGACCTGACTCCTCGCAAAGACTATTTCGGTGACTTCGATCCCAGCCGTGTGCCCACACCCTGTTTTGTGGTCGATGAAATTGCATTGCGCGATAACCTCGAAGTCCTCGCCGATGTGCAAAAACGCAGTGGCGCCAAGGTTCTGGCGGCCCTGAAGGCCTTTTCCATGTTCAGCATCGGCCATATCGTTGCCGAGTACCTGACCGGTACCTGTGCCAGCGGTATCAACGAAGCACGCCTGGGATTCGAGGAGTACGGTGGCAAGGATCTCGGCAAGGAAGTACACGTATTCAGCGCCGGCTACAAAGAGCAGGAACTGAAGGACATCCTGGAATTTGCCCATCACGTCATTTTCAATTCGTTCTCGCAGTGGAAGCGCTACAAATCCCTGTGTATGGAAGCGCAGAAAAAGCGCCCGGAGCTGCGGTTCGGCCTGCGGATCAACCCGGAACACTCCGAGGGCCACACCCCGATCTACGATCCCTGCGCGCCCTGCTCGCGCCTCGGCATCGTGCGCTCGCTGTTTGAAGGCGAGAGCCTTGAAGGAATCAGCGGCCTGCACTTCCACACTTTATGTGAACAGGATTTCAAGCCCCTGGAACGCACGATCAAGGCGGTGGAAGAGAAGTTTGGCGATCTGTTTCCGCAGATGGAGTGGATCAATTTCGGCGGCGGCCACCATATCACCCGCTGTGATTATCAGGTGGAAGAGCTGATCAGTGCGGTAAAGGCGTTTTCGGAAAAGCACAGCGTACAGGTTTATCTGGAACCGGGTGAAGCGGTGGCACTGTTCTGTGGCGTGCTGGTGGGCGAGGTGGTGGATCTGGCGTGGAATGGAAAAAACCAGGCCATTCTCGACGTCTCCGCCACCTGTCATATGCCGGATGTCATTGAGATGCCCTACCGCCCGGAAATTACCGGCGCGTCGCTGCCGGAAGAGTTGCCCCACAGCTATCAGCTGGGCGGCCAGAGCTGCCTGGCTGGCGACCGGATCGGCGAGTACAGCTTTGCCGAGCCGCTGAAAATTGGCGACCGGATTGTGTTTGAGGAAATGGCCTATTACACCATGGTCAAGACCAACACGTTCAACGGCATTCCATTGCCGTCGATTGCACTGTGGAATTCCGATACTGACGAACTCCGGATGATCAAAGAGTTTGGTTACGAGGACTTCAAGAGTCGTCTTTCCTGATTTATTGCTAGTCCGCCGCTTCTCGCTTGATCGCGAGCGCGGTGGCGGGAAAGCACCGGGTGCGGGTTTTCAGGACCACTGTGAACCCATCCCTGGGCGTTTCGGCGCAAACATCCTGTTTGCGACGATCCTGTAAACCCGCACCCGGTACTTTCCCTTCATTTTTAAGTTCAGCACTTCGTTAGGCAGTTTCCATTCAGCTACGAAGTACCGGAACATAAGGCGAAGGCCGAGTGCCGGGTATTTGTTTTCAAAAGCGTCGGCGACAGGGACGTCGCCGACGCAGCGTACAGGGATGTATTCACAGCGGTTTTGAAAACAAATACCCGGTGCTCGGCCGCCACACAAGGTCAATCAGGGCCACTAACGCGGCCTGACCACAGCACCAGAGACATGACCATGCACACCGAAGACCCCAACATTTTCCTGGGCTCCGAAATCGAACAACCGAAGCCCGAAGACGCCCTGTTCCACATCCTGCCAATTCCCTACGAGGAAACCGTCTCTTATGGCGGAGGCACCGGCAAGGGCCCGGCCGCGATTATCGAAGCCTCCCACCAGCTGGAGACCTTCGACAACTTCTCCTCCCCCTGCGAGCTCGGCATCTATACCCGCGAAGCTGTGGATGTCAGCGGCCCGGCGGAGCAGGTAATGGAAAATATCGCCAGCGCCACCCGCGAAATCCTGGCCATGGGCAAAATGCCCGTGGGCATAGGCGGCGAGCACTCCGTCACCTGGGGCATCATCAAAGGCTATCTGGACGCAGGCATCACCGACTTCGGCGTGGTGCAGATAGACGCCCACGCCGACCTGCGCGACCGCTACGAGGGCCATAAGCACAGCCACGCCAGCGTCATGCGTCTGGTCTGTGAAGCCGGCATCCCGCTGTTCCAGCTCGGGATCCGCGCCTACTGCGAAGAAGAGATGGACGCGCGCAAGCAGTACAACGTCGGCTACCTGGATGCCCACCAGCTGGTGCCCACCCAGGTGCAGTCTTTCGAGCTGCCGGAGAACTTCCCCAGCAAGGTGTTCTTCACCCTCGACATCGACGGCATGGATCCCTCCGTGTTCCCGTCTACCGGCACCCCGGTGCCCGGCGGACTGGGCTGGTACCAGACCCTGAATCTGTTTGAGTCTGTGGCGAAACAGCGCGAAATCATCGGTTTTGACCTGCTGGAGTTCGCCCCCATCGAAGGCTTCCACGCCTATGAGTTTGGCGCCGCGCACCTGCTGTACAAGCTGATGGGCATCGTCCAGCGCAACCGGCAAGCCTGAACTGCCCTCCCCAGACCGGAGCGCACGCTCCGGTCAACCCTGCCCCACCGGTCACCCGCTATCGTTTGAGATGGGCTGACAATTCTTTACGCCCAATGCGCTCAGCAGCATAGAACTGTCCGCTGGAAGCGGTTACTATTTGCACAATGTAAGTGCTCGCTTCGCTGCGGAGGTATATATCGTGAAGGGGACTGTTTTGGGGAAGGACGCGCAATGAAAAAAACTGCAAAAGTTATTCTGTTTGCTGCCGGGTTGCTCACCCTGCTGTCTTTTGCCTTTGCCAAGCCTGCAGAGGCCCGTGGATATCATCACGGCCATGGACATCATCACGGCTACGGCCATCGACACGGTTACTGGGGCCCCCGCTTCCGCGGGCCGCGCTTTGGGATCGGCTTTACCGTGCCCATTCTGCCCGCCGGTTATATCAACATGGCGGTGGCCGGTAATCCTTACTACTACCACGGCGGCTACTACTATCGCCCGGCACCGACCGGCTATGTCGTTGTCTCAGCGCCGCTGGGGGCGTCCGTGGTCACCCTGCCAGCCAGCGCAATCCAGGTACAAATTGGTGGCTTCACTTACTACCAGTACGGCGACGCCTACTACCAGTGGCAGCCGCGCATGAGCCGCTATGTGGTGGTGCCGCCGCCCGCCGGCGTGGCCACAGTAGCGAGCACCGGCCCGATTGCCGGAACCACACAGCCGGGCTATAGCCCCGGACAAGTGGTCGACACATTGCCGGTGGGATACACCGCTGAGGTGATCAATGGGGTTCAGTACTACCGCTACGGCGGCCACTATTTCATGCCCACCCAGCGCGACGGCCGGGAAGTCTACGTCGTGGTGCAGATCTGACCACAGACCTCCGGGAAGACGCCCGAACAACAGGCCGCGGTTACCAGCCGCGGCCTTTTTTTTGTCCCTGAATTCCTGACGAGACCAATCGGCCACGCGGAAATGCGTGTCAGCTTGGCTAACCTAGGGTTATTGGGTGTCACTGATCGCGGGGGCGAAGCACTATGGAGCCCTTTGAAAACCGTAGCGAGGCCGGACGCCAGCTCGCACAATTACTCGCCGACTATCGCGACCAAAGCGGCCATGGGGATGTGATTGTCCTGGCTTTGCCCCGTGGCGGCGTGCCGGTAGCACTGGAAGTCGCGCGCCATCTGCACGCACCGCTGGATCTGATGCTGGTGCGCAAACTGGGGGTTCCCGGCCACGAGGAGCTGGCGATGGGTGCCATCACCCACAGTGCGCGCGTGCTGAATGAGGAGGTCATCCGCAACTGCGGCATCTCTGACGAGGCACTTGCGCGCGAGACACAGCTGGAGCGCGCGGAACTGGAGCGGCGAGCAAGCCGGTACCGCGGCGATCGCCCCTGGCCATCACTGGAAAATCGCCGGGTTATCCTCGTAGACGACGGTATCGCCACGGGCGCGACCATGGCCGTCGCGGCACTGGCCATCCGTGAACAACATCCCGCTGAGCTGGTGATCGCAGTTCCGGTGGCTCCGCCATCCGCACTGGCGCGCTTTGCGCACCTGGCCGACCGCATTGTGTGCCCCATGCAGCCGACTTCATTCTGGGCCATTGGCGCCTGGTACCGGGATTTTTCCCAGCTCAGCGATGAGCAGGTATCCCGCCTGATGCTTGAAGCCGGTGAACTGCCGGAGCCAACGCGGAGGGGAGCAAGCCCATGACAACGGATTTCTGCAACTCGGTGTCCAAGCGACCGGCATGAGCAGCTTTGATAGCGAGATCTCGCGTTTTATCTGGGAAGCCAAGTACCGCTACCACAAGGGTGACCAGTTCTGCGAGGCATCGATGGAAGACAGCTGGCGGCGTGTGGCGCGTGCGCTCGCCGGTATCGAGGCGCGCGATCGCGGGCGCTGGGCACTGCGTTTTTTCCGCAACCTGGTGGATTTCCAATTCCTGCCCGGGGGACGCATCCTTGCCGGTGCCGGCACGGATCACCGCGTCACCCTGTTCAACTGCTTCGTGATGGGCACGATCGATGACTCCATGGCGGCAATTTTTGAACGCCTCAAGGAGTCCGCGCTGACCATGCAACAGGGGGGCGGCATCGGCTGCGATTTCTCCACCCTCCGCCCCGCCGGCAGCCAGGCACAACATACCGGTACCATTGCTTCCGGCCCGGTATCCTTCATGCGCATCTGGGACGCCACCTGCGCGACACTGCTATCCACGGGTAGCAGGCGCGGCGCGATGATGGCGACACTGCGTTGCGACCACCCGGATATTGAGCGCTTTGTGGACGCCAAACGCGATCCGCGGGAGCTGCGCCACTTCAACCTGTCGGTACTGGTCAGCGACCGCTTTATGGTGGCCATAGAGCGGGACGAGGACTGGCCGCTGGTGTTCCCCGAGCGGATGCTTGATGGCCACGGCAGCGAGCAGGTCGCGTGCATCTGGAGCGGTGCCACGACACCCCAGCCCTGCCGCGTGCTGAAACGTATCCGCGCACGGGATCTGTGGCGCAAGATCATGCGCGCCACCTACGACTGTGCCGAACCCGGTGTGCTCTTCAGTGATCGCATCAACACGCACAACAACCTCTACTACCGCGAACAGATCAGCGCCACCAACCCCTGCGGCGAAATCCCTCTGCCCGCTTACGGGGCCTGCAACCTGGGCTCGGTCAACCTGATGCGCTTCGTGCAGGCACCCCTCACCGAGCGCGCCGAACTGGACTGGGCCGGTATCGCGGCCTGTAGCGCAGTTGGCGTGCGTATGCTCGACAACGTGATTGATCTCTCCCGCTACCCGCTGCCGGCGCAAAAGAAGCAGGCCCAAGGCAGCCGCCGCATCGGCATCGGCATCACCGGCCTCGCCGATGCCCTGATCGCACTGGGCCTGCACTATGACAGCGAGGCGGCCCGGGCGCTCGCCGCACGGGTCATGCAGACAGTGCGCGACGCCGCCTGCCAGGCCTCGATTGAACTGGCCGCGGAGAAAGGCGCCTTTGCGCATTTTTCCCGCGGCGCCTATTTACAGGGTATTGATATACGCGCACTGCCGGAGGCGCTGCGCAAGGGGATTGCCGAGCACGGTATTCGCAACAGCCACCTGACCGCAATCGCGCCGACAGGCACCATCAGTCTGCTGGCCAATGGCATTTCCAGTGGCGTGGAACCGGTGTTTGATTTCCGCCACCGGCGCCGGGTACTGACAGCAAACGGCAACTACCGCGAATTCGAGATTGTGGATCCGGTTTACCGGGTCTGGTGTACCCGTGGAGGTGACCCGCAGCAACTGCCTGCGGCATTTGTTTCTGCACAGCAGCTGTCTCCACTGGCCCACCTGCGCATGCAGGCAGCGCTGCAGCCCTATGTGGACAATGCCATCTCAAAGACCGTCAACATCCCGGAGCACTACCCCTTCTCCGAGTTCGAATCCCTCTATCGCGAAGCGTTCACCCTGGGCCTCAAGGGCTGTACCACATTCCGTCCCAACCCGGTCACCCAGGCGATACTCACCAGCGGCGGGCCGGCACCGGCCAGCCACTGTTGTGATATCGAGCGGGAGGGGGAATAGAAAAGCGAGTACGGGATCAGGCGACGGGACACAGTTTGGCAGGCAGCGCGACATGAGGGATGCGGCACGGGGGACGGGGCAGGCGCCACCGGGTTGGTGACCACCGAGACAGGCGCGAGATTTACCCTTCCTTACACACTCGGGCGGAACCCTGGTTCGCAACGGGCCTCAAAGTAAGCAGAACTTAGTAGCTCCTCTCAAACCCCCTAAGCTTCTCTCGCCCCGATGCTCCCCCCAACGTCGGGGCTTTTTTTATCCGCTGTATGCGGGTGATCAATCGCCCTGGTAGTACTCAGGCGCCAGGTTGTCGAAGCGGGTGTACTTGCCCACAAAGGCGGCGCGACAGGTACCGATTTCACCGTTACGCTGCTTGCCGATGATCAACTCCGCCATACCCTTGTCCGGGCTGTCCTCGTTGTAATACTCGTCGCGATAGATAAACAGGATCACGTCCGCATCCTGCTCGATCGCCCCGGATTCACGCAGATCCGAGTTCATCGGGCGCTTGTTGGGACGCTGTTCCACCCCGCGGTTCAGCTGCGACAGGGCAATTACCGGGCACTCGTATTCTTTCGCCAGTCCCTTCAAGGAGCGCGAAATTTCCGAAATTTCCTGGGTGCGCCCCTCGGTACTGCCCTTCACCTGCATCAGCTGCAGGTAGTCCACCATTACCATGGCCGGCATTGCACGGCGCTCGGCTTCTTCCCGCGACAGCTTCGGATCGGCCTGCATCAGCTTGTTGGTGTGGTCGCGCACCGTGCGCTTGACCCGCGCCCGCACTTCGCTGGGCGACAGGCCCGGGGTATCGTCGATATACAGCCCCTTGCCTTTCATCTTCTGCACGGCGCTGGAGAGCTTCGGCCAGTCCTCTTCCTGCAGCTTGCCGTTACGGATGCGACCCTGGTCGATACGGCCAATGGACGACAGCATACGCATCACCAGGCTGTCGGAAGGCATCTCCATACTGAAGATCAGGGTGGGTTTTTCCTGGGACAGCATGGCCGCTTCGATGAAGTTCAGTGCCAAAGCAGTCTTGCCCATGGAGGGTCGGGCGGCGAGGATGATCAGCTCGCCTGGCTGCCAGCCGGACGTACGCTCATCCAGCTCCTGCAGGCCGGTGCTGAGGCCGGTGATGTCACCTTCGGATTTGAATAACTCGTCGATGCGCTCGACGGTCTTTTTCAGCAGGGTATCGACACCGACGAAGCCGCCTTCTTTGGCGCGCCCCTCGGCGATTTCTGCCACGCGGCGCTCGGCCATCTGCAGCAGATCCAGCGAGCCCAGGCCGCCGGGATTGAAACTGGTGCGACTGATTTCGCCCGCAGCCGCGATCAACTGGCGCAGCATGGAGCGCTCGCGCACGATCTTGGCGTAGGCAACGATATTGGCCGCCGATGGCGTGTTTTCCGCCAGTTCGGCCAGGTAGGCCGGGCCACCGATGTCCGCGAGCAGTTCGCGGCGGGCCAGTGCCTCCGCCAGCGTAACGATATCCAGCGGCTGCTCTTCGTTGGCAAGTTCCAGCATCACCGCGAAGATGGTGCGGTGCGCGGCAACAAAGAAATCGCCTTCACTCAACTGTTCCGCCACCGCGTCCAGGCGGCTGGCGTCCAGCATCAGGCCGCCGAGAACCGATTGCTCCCCTTCCACGGAATGTGGCAGCGGCGAGCTGGTTGCGGCTTCCTGTAGGTCGTCGTCAGGCACAGCGTAATCGTTCATGTCGCAAAATTTACCGGGCTCAGAAACAAATCAGGCGCTGAATTCACTCAGGAATCCAGCGCCCGATTGTAGCGCGGCTCGTCCGGCAATGGGTACGAAAGACTCAGACTTGCCAGACAAACGCGAGTTGCAGCGCGGCCTTACTCGGCAGCAATCACAACTTTAACAGCGGCGATCACGTCGGAGTGCAGCTGCACGTCCACGTCGAACTCACCAACTTCGCGCAGAGCGCCTTCCGGCAGCTTAACTTCAGCTTTGGCTACTTCAACGCCAGCAGCGGTGATCGCTTCAGCGATGTCACGCGTGCCGATGGAGCCGAACAGCTTGCCTTCGTCGCCAGCGTTGGCGGTGATGGTAACAACCACTTCAGCCAGCTTCTCAGCGCGAGCAGTCGCTTCGCTCAGCTTGGCAGCAGCAGCCGCTTCCAGTTCAGCGCGCTTGGCTTCGAACTCAGCGATGTTCGCTGCGTTGGCCAGAATGGCTTTGCCAGTAGGCAGCAGGTAGTTGCGACCGAAGCCGGCCTTAACGTCAACGCGGTCACCCACGTTGCCCAGTTTGCCTACTTTGTCGAGCAGAATAACTTCCATCTCGGAACCCTCAGTTTCAGTTCTGTTGCGGCGATCAGGCTTTGTTGCCCGTCCGCGCGCGAATATCTATCCAGCTATCTATCAGTGCGAGGCCACACAGGAAACCGGCCAGCGGCAGCGCCGCGATAACCAGCATCACATAGAGGGCGATCAACGGACCGCGCCCCCAGCCTTTCTGGGCCACCATCCAGTGGATCAGGCCAATACCTGCCACCAGCATCGGGAAAGCGACAACCGCGCCCCAGAATACATAGTGTTCGCTGACCAGGCAGAAAATCCACAGCAGCATACCAACAGCCGCAATCGGCAGAGGCATGCGCAGGTTGTGTATTTCCTGCTGCAATCCACCCGGGTTGTACAGCATGGCCTGCCACCAGCGCCCCAGCACCAGGGCCAGGGTGGCGCTGATCACGGAAACCCAACTCAGGTATCCCGTGGCCTGGGCCTCGCTGTTGAAAACCCGGCTGAGCTGCTCGCTGTCAGCACCTGCTGTGGCCTCGCTTGCGGCTTCCAGCAGACTGCTGAGTATCCCGCCGGAAATCTGCGAAGTCAGCAGAATCCCCAGCGAGGTGGCAACTGCCAGCGCAATCAGCGCCCAGCTCCAGGCTCGCGTGGCGCGCAACACCAGTGCACCGGCCAGCACCCCCACGAAGTGGGTGATTGCCAGCCCGGACATCAGCGGCGACATATAGCCGGCGCCCGCGGCGGCCACCACCGGCAGCACTGCCCAGGCCAGAACAAACAGGCCGTCACTGCTGCCGCGGCGCAACCCCACCAGTGCAAGCACCGCAGGGCTGATCAGCGGAATCCCCACCATGGTGAGGAGCACCGCACGCACGCGCGACCGCATGGAAAACTCAGCGATAGCGCGCATTAGATAGCTTCTTCTCTTGTGAAGCGACTAAGCAACGGGGCTTAGGCTTCGTGGCTGTCCGTGTACGGCAGCAGCGCAATGTAACGCGCGCGCTTGACCGCGGTGGCCAGCTGACGCTGATACTTGGCTTTGGTGCCAGTGATACGGCTCGGTACGATTTTGCCAGTTTCAGAGATGTAGGCTTTCAGAGTATCGAGATCTTTATAGTCGATACGCTTTACACCTTCAGCGGTGAAACGGCAGAACTTACGACGACGGAAAAAACGTGCCATCAGATTATCCCCTTACTCTTCGTCTTCGGATTCATCGGAGGACGCATCATCATCAGCGCCGTCGGAGGAATCGTCTTCGTCACGCTCGGCGCGCTCACGGCGCTCAGAACGCTCGGCACGAGCAGCCTTGCGCTCGCGAGACTCCTTCTCTGCCTTCATGATCGGGCTTTCTTCGGTGATCGCTTCGTCTTCGCGGATCACCAGGTTACGCAGCACCGCATCGTTGTACTTGAAGTTGGTGGTCAGTTCCGCCAGTGCTTCTTCAGTACACTCGACATTCATCAGAATGTAGTGAGCTTTGTGGATTTTGTTGATCGGGTAAGCCAGACGGCGACGGCCCCAGTCTTCCAGACGGTGAACGTTGCCACCGCTCTCTTTGATGGTCGAAGTGTAACGCTCGACCATGCCAGCAACCTGCTCGCTCTGGTCCGGGTGAACCAGGAATACAATTTCGTAATGACGCATTTTTGCTCCTTACGGGTTAAACAGCCTCCCGGGGTATCCGGTGAGGCAAGGAGTGCAACGGGCGCAACAGATCTACTAAAGACCTCAGGCCTATTGCGGGCGGCGTATTCTATGCGCCCTGCCAACTGGTTGCAAGTTGATCGATTGGATGTGTCCTGGCAGGCAAGGGCCATCCAGCGGGACGTTCCGGTCATGGCCAGCGCCGGCAGCATGACTATATTGGGTGCTTCAGTTTTATTCACGCCAGAGCGCCATGACCACTGCCACCCCAGTCGCCGCAGCTGCCGCTGCATCAGGCCAGCATATCCGGGCTTTACAGCTCGGCCGTTTCCACATCCCGCTGACCGTACACCGGCTGCCCGGCGACCACCCGCTGGCGCTGGTACTGCCCGCACTGGGCGTCCCCGCGTCCAAATACCGGCTATTGCTGGCCACGCTGGCAGAGCGGGGCTACCACACCGCCATTGCGGAGCTGCCGGGCACCGGAGACAGCCACCCCCAGCCGGGACGGCAGGCCGACTACGGCTACAGTGACCTGGTATTCGAGTGGATTCCCCTCCTGCTGCGTGCACTGCGCACCGAGTTCGGGGGTGAGCCGAGCCTGATTCTGGGCCACAGCATCGGTGGGCAGACGGTCACCCTGGCCGCGCGCGCCGGGCTTACCGGCAATGCGCACGTGGTGAGTGTCGCCGCGGGCCATCTGGACAGCCGCAGCTGGCGGGGTTTCAAGCGCGCGGCGGTCATAGGCGCAGCGCTGGCGGCGCTCGCCAGCACCCGGGTACTGGGATATTTCCCGGGCAAACAATTGCGCTTCGGCGGCCGCGAGGCGGCAACCCTGATGCGCGACTGGGGCAAGGGCATCATCCGCGGGCGCTTCGTGCCGGAAACGCACATCCCCCGGGCGGCGGTGCTGCCCCGCCGGTCGCTGCACCTGTGCATCGACGGCGACCCGTTCGCACCCCGCAACGCCACCCAGCGGCTGGCGGAGCTGGTGAGTGGCGAAGTTCGCCGGATCCCCCCCACCTATCACAAGGGCAACCCTCACCTCAGCTGGATCAAGAATCCGGCACCGGTACTGGATATCGTGGAAACCTGGATGACCGACGACTGAGCCGCAGTCGCGATAATTTCCCTCAGTCGATTGAGGGCTTGTCCCCACGCTTCGTCTAATTCTTCAAAGATGAGTCAAAGATGGGCAGACTCAAGATGTTGCGAGGGGAAAGACCATGGATCCGATGATCGTGCAGTTCGACGACGCGGTAGCGGCCGATTATTGCGACCGCTTGATCCAGCGCTTTCAGGAATCCCCGAACAAGACCGCCGGCCGCACCGGTGCCGGCGTGGATACCACGAAGAAGGAAAGCTCTGATCTTTACCTCTCCACACTCGAACCCTGGCGGGATGTGTGCCGAGATATAAACGGCGTGGTTTACGAAGCGCTTACCGCGTATTGCCGGCGCTACCCGCACCTGCTCACCGGGGCTGTTTCCCCGAGCATTCGCGACGCATCCGGTAACGGAGTGCGCGCGCTGGCGGCAGAGGATATCGCCGACCTGGACGAGCAACTGCTCAAGCAGCTGGTGGCCAGCTTCTACCGCTTCGATGGCATCAATATGCAGCACTACCTGAAAGGCAGCGGCGGCTATCACCATTGGCACTCGGAGCACTATCCACATCCGCGGGATCCCGAGCAAAAATCCCTGCACCGGGTACTGTTCTGGCTGCTGTACCTGAACGATGTGGAGGAAGGCGGGGAAACCGAGTTTTTCTACCAGGGTACCAAGGTCAAGCCGCGACGCGGCCGCCTGCTGTTATCCCCGTGCGCCTTCACCCATACGCACCGGGGCAATGTGCCGGTATCCGAAGACAAATACATTCTGACCTCCTGGGTGATGTATCGCCCAGCAAACCAGCTTTACGGCAAACCGGCAGGTTAAAAGACCGGAAACACAACAACAAAAAATAACAATAAAAACAGAGACAACAATAAAAACGAGAACTGACTGGACCTAAGAAAAACAATCTGGATGCAAACAAATGGGGGCTTTGGCCCCCATTTTTTTACCTGCCGATTATTCGCCCCGATCGCCCTGTTAGCGCACCCGCTGGCGTACGGCCTCAAACAGGCACACACCCGTCGCTACCGACACGTTCAGACTGCTGACCTCGCCGGCCATGGGGATTTTGATCAGGTGATCACAGTTCTCCCGGGTCAACCGGCGCAGCCCCGGACCCTCTGCCCCCATTACCAGCGCCAGCGGCCCGGTAAGCTGGGTCTGGTAGATATCCTGCTCCGCCTCGCCGGCGGCGCCATATATCCACACGCCCGCCTGCTGCAACATCTGCAGGGTTCTCGCGAGATTGGTCACGGTGATGAACGGCAGTACCTCAGCGGCACCACACGCCACCTTTCTGGCCGTGGGGGTCAAACCTGCCGCATTGTCCTTGGGCGCTATCACGGCGTGCACTCCGGCCGCCTCTGCAGACCGCAGGCAGGCGCCGAGGTTATGCGGATCCGTGACGCCATCCAGGATCAGCAGGAAAGGGGCCTCACTGCGGCTGTCCAGATCCTGCAGCAGGGATTTGAGAAACTGCTCGTCATACACCTTGGTCGCACTGGCACAGATTGCCAGCGCCCCCTGATGATTCCCATCGTCGCCCACCTTTTCATCCAGCACCCGGCGCTCGACAAAGCGAATCGCAATGTCGTTCTGCTCCGCCTGGCGAATGATCTTTTGCAGTTTCTGATCCCGGCGCCCGCGCAACAGCAGTAATTCCTGCACCTGCTGCGGAGCGCTTTTCAGCAATGCCTGCACTGCGTGCAGGCCGTATACCAGTTCCTGTGCCACTTGTTACTTCTTCTTTCCGGGTTTCTTTTTGGCAAGCTTCTTGTTTGCCTTCTTCTGCGCCGCTTTTTTACCAACGGCCGCCTTGGCGGCTTTGTGCGCCGCCTTGCGCGCAGCTACCGCGGGACGCTTGCCCCCCTTGCGCGTCGGGGTGCGTTTTGGCCCGCGCTTCTTGAACGGCGGCTCGCCGCCGGGGGCCGCATCGCGCTCACCAGGCTCAGCGTCGCCGCCATCCGCAGACTGCCCCCAGGCACTGGCCGGCGGCACGACTTCTGCTTCGCTGCTGCCTACCCTGCGCTTGCGAATCGGCCGCGGGGCTTCTTCTGCGCCCGCATCGCTGGCTGCGGCCTTGCCCTTGATTCCCCCCCAGGGGCTGGGCTTGCCGGCACCGGCACTGAAATCAGACTTGCCGCGACGCTGGCGCTCCTGCTGGAACTCCACGGCCATCTCCATCGCGCGGCCGCTGACACTGGTGGATTCGGCGCCGGACTTGGTCGCCGCTTTCTTCTGCGCTTTCTGCACTGGTAACTCCGGGGGCTCGGCATCGGCGGCGTACCGCCCCGCGGCCTTGGACTGTGACTTCTCCGCTTTCGGTTTGCGGTACTTCGGGTTCTTGTACGAGGGACGCGGGTGCAATTCCACGAAGGAAAAATCCACCTTGCGCTCCTCCAGGTCGACGCGCGCAACCTGCACGGTCACCGAATCGCCCAGGTGGTAGCGCGCACCGCTGCGCTCGCCGATCAGGCGCTGGTGCGCCTGCTCAAAATGGTAGTAATCCTTGGGCAGCGCGGTGACGTGAATCAGCCCCTCCACATACAGGTCATCCAACTCCACAAACAGGCCAAAGCCAGTAACCGCGCTGATCACGCCGCGATACACCTCGCCCACGTGATCCTGCAGGTACTCACACTTCAGCCAGCTGACCACATCGCGGGTAGCGTCATCGGCGCGGCGCTCGGTCATGGAGCAGTGCTCGCCCAGCTCCACCATGGCCGCGGTGCTGTAGGGCAGGATGTCTTCGCGCTCGATGGCGTGGGCACCCGCAGCCTGGCGCACTTTCTTCGCCACCGGCGCAGGGTTCGCGCTGCCGTTGCGGATCAGCCAGCGCAGTCCGCGGTGCAGCAGCAGGTCCGGGTAGCGGCGGATCGGCGACGTGAAATGGGCGTAGGCGCGGTAATCGAGGCCGAAATGGCCGCGGTTTTCCGGCTGGTACACCGCCTGGTTCATCGAGCGCAGCAACATGGTCTGGATGATGTGGAAATCCGGCCGCCCTTCCACCTGCCCCAGCAGGGCCTGGTAATCACTCGGCTGCGGTTGACTGCCGCCCTCCAGCCGCAGACCCAGCTCGCCCAGGTAGGCGCGCAGGTTTTCCAGTCGCTCTTCCTTGGGCGTATCGTGCACGCGATACAGCGCCGGCAGCTCGGCCAGCTCCATCAGCTGTGCCGCGCACACGTTGGCCGCCAGCATGCACTCTTCGATCATCTTGTGCGCATCATTGCGCACCACCGGCACAATGCGCTCGATCTTGCGGGCTTCGTCGAAAATGATACGGGTTTCGGTGGTTTCGAAATCAATCGCGCCGCGCCTGTCCCGCGCCGCCCGCAGGGCCCGGTAGAGGTCGTGCAGGTTGTCGAGGTGCGGGGTCAGCGCTGCAAACTGCTTGCGCAGGCCACTGTCGCGATTGTCACGCTCGTCGACGATCTGTCCTACCTGGGTGTAGGTAAAGCGCGCATGGCTGCGCATCAGCCCTTCGAAAAACTGGTAGCTCAGGATATCCCCGGACTCGTCGATGTGCATTTCACACACCATGCACAGGCGATCCACTTCCGGGTTCAGGGAGCAGAGGCCATTGGAAAGCTTTTCCGGCAGCATCGGCACGACAAAGTCGGGGAAATACACCGAGTTGCCGCGCTGGTGCGCCTCCACATCCAGCGCCGTCCCCACTGCCACGTAGTGGGAGACATCCGCGATCGCGACCAGCAGCTTCCAGTTGCCATTGGGCAGCAGCTCGCAAAATACCGCATCGTCAAAATCCCGCGCATCCTCGCCGTCAATGGTGACCAGGGGCAACTGGCGCAGGTCGATGCGGGCCTTTTTGTCCTCTTCCAACACCTCGTCGGCGATACCGGCCACCTGCGCCTGCACTGCGGCCGGCCACACATGGGGGATTCCATAATTGCGGATGGCGACGTCGATCTCCATCCCCGGTGCCAGGTGATCGCCGAGGATCTCGGCCACCTCGCCCTGGGGAAGGTTGTTGCGACCGGGCTGCGTGGTGATATCCACCACCACATACTGGCCGCTTTTTGCCTCGCCGCACTTGCCTTCGGCCACCAGCACATCCAGGGTCAGGCGGGGATTGTCCGGGCGCACAAAGCACACACCATCCTCGCGGTACAGGCGCCCGGCCAGCTGGTGGGTGTTGTGCTTGATGACGCGCACGATCGCGCCCTCGCGCTTGCCGCGAAAACCTCCCGGGGTCTCGCGCACCAGCACTTCATCACCATCGAACACCTTGCGCATCTGGCGGTGGGACAGGAACAGGTCGTCACTGCCATCGCCCGGGGAGACGAAGCCAAAGCCGTCGCGGTGGCCTATCACATGGCCGCGCACCAGGCTCATTTTGTCGAGCACGCCAAAATCACCGGCGCGATTGCTCGCGATCTGGCCGTCGCGGGACATGGCAATCAGGCGGCGACGCACGCCTTCGCGGCGGTCTTCATCTTCCAGGCTTAGCAGGTCTGCAACCGCTTCCCACGCAACCGGGCCCGACTGCTGCTCCAGCAGGTCGAGCAGGAATTCACGGCTGGGGATGGGTTTTTCGTATTTTTCTGCCTCGCGCTCGGCATGGGGATCGGCATGAACCTCAGCCTGGGAGGGAGAATTTGGTTTGTCTTGATTCAAAACAGCTTCCATTGTTCTGCGAGTGACCGCGCAACAGGCGCGGCTCCGGCATGCACCCGGCGCAGTGGTATGAGTAGGTACAACCAGAATCGGCGAATGCCAGGGCAGCTACCGCTACCCGCAATGTTGCACATTGCCGGCAGTATAAGCGATTTGCGCCCCGATTCCCGACCAGTTTTCACTTGCGGTTCCAGCCCTCCGCTGCGCCGCCGCCACTGGATCCGCGCCCACGGCATAAATTTTCACAAAAAGCGTTGACACCCGTAACCCAACTCAATATAGTGCGCGTCCTCAACGGAGCACACCGTTGAATTGCCCAGGTGGCGGAATTGGTAGACGCGCTAGCTTCAGGTGCTAGTGGCCTTACGGTCGTGGAAGTTCAAGTCTTCTCCTGGGCACCATATCCGCAAAAAAGGCCGACTCGCGAGAGTCGGCCTTTTTTCTTTTCAGATCCCGAGAATCAGCGCAAGCCCAACTAAATCCCAGCCAGCGAGCGCCCACCCCCGCATTCGCGAAGCCGGGCGCCCCAGCGGTACCATCAGCCGGTATTGCGCATACCCGCGGCAATCCCCGCGATAGTTACCATCAGCGCACTCTCCAGCACCGGATCCTCCTCCCGATGGCGCAGGCGATCCATCAATTCCGCCTGCAGCAGATGCAGCGGATCGGTGTAGGGATCGCGCACACGGATGGACCAGCGCATCACCGGGTTGTTATCCAGCAGGCTCTCGCGCCCGGTCAGCCGACTGAGGGCATTGACCGTCCGCGCCAGACGGCTGCGCAACTCAACCCCCAGGCGCTGCAGCTCAGGATCATCGGTCAGGCGCTCCTCATACCAGGACGCGACCCGGGTATCGGACTTCGCCAACACCATCTCCAGCATATCCACCACAGTCTGGAAGAAGGGCCACTCGTCACTCATGCTGCGCAGGGTCTCCGGCGCACCCTCCAGGCCGGTTTCCAGTGCCGCGCCAGTGCCCAGCCAGGCCGGCAGCATCAGGCGCATTTGCGTCCAGGCAAACACCCACGGAATCGCACGCAGCGTTTCAACGCCACCTCCCGGCTTGCGCCGCGCCGGGCGGCTGCCCAATGCGAGACGACTCAGCTCGGTTTCCGGGGTAACCGTGCGCAGGTAGGACACCAGCGCCGGATCCTCACTCACAACCTCTCGGTAGGCCTGCACAGACACATCGGTCAGGCGATCCATCTGTTCGCGCCACTCCGGCCGCGGCTCGGCCGGCGGCAGCAGGGTTGCCTCCAGAGTGGCGGCAACATACTGCTCCAGATTGTACGCAGCCACGGACGGCCGCCCGTACTTGAAGCGAATCATCTCACCCTGCTCGGTTACCCGGATTCGACCGGCAACCGACCCCGGCGGCTGTGACAGCAGCGCCATGCGGGTGGGCGATCCTCCACGGGAAATCGAACCGCCGCGACCGTGGAACAGTGTCAGGGGGATACCGTGCTCGCGGCAAATGGCGGTGAGCTGCTCCTGCGCACGGAACTGCGCCCAGGCAGCCCCCAGGAAGCCCGCATCCTTGGCCGAATCGGAATAGCCGATCATGACCTCCTGCCCTGCGCGCACGCGCTCGCGATAGAACGGCAGGTCAAGCAGCGCGCTCATGGTGCCCGGTGCATTGTCGAGATCGTCCAGCGTCTCGAACAGTGGCACAACGCGCATCGGCTGGGTCACGCCGGCAACCTTCTGCAACAGCATCACGGCGAGCACATCGGAGGGCCGGCGCGCCATGGAAATCACGTAGGCACCCAGGCCCTCCTGCCCCTGCTCGGCAATCACCTTGCAGGTTTCCAGCACCTCGCGCACCTCTTCGGTGCAGTACTCACTGCGATAGAAGGCACCATTGATGAGTGGCCGGCGGCTCTGCAGCTCGGCCTGCAGGAATTTCTGCTTCACCGACTCGCCCCACTCGGCGTAGCTGCCGAGATCGAGGAAGCGGGTGATCGCGTCCACCGCCTCCATATGACGGGTGGACTCCTGGCGGATATCGAGACGCAGCAGGGTAATCCCGAAGCAGTTCAGCCGGCGCATTGTGTCCTTGAGCTGACCATCGGCAATCGCGGCGAGGCCCACATGACGCAGGGAGCGATCAATCAGCGCCAGCTCCTCATACAACTCACGACCACTGGTGTAACCCTCACCCTGCGGTTCCAACCCACCGGACACGCGCGCCTCCATCTGTTCCCGGGTCGTGCGCAGCCGATCCCGGACTTCCCGCAGCAGCAAACGGTATGGCTCGCTACTCGGCCCGGTGCGCGCCAGCAGCTCCTCGCTTGCGCGATGCATCGAGAGGTCGGCAAGCAGGTTTTCCACGTCCCGCAAGTACAGATCCGCCGCCATCCAGCGCGCCAGCAGCAACACCTCGCGGGTAACCCTGGCCGTCACGTTGGGATTGCCGTCGCGATCCCCACCCATCCACGATGCGAAGCGGATCGGCACCCAGTCTGCCGGCAGCGGCCCCAGGCCAGCGAGCGCAAGCTCGTCCTCGATATCCCGCATGCCTTTGGGCACCGCCTGCCACAGCGACTGCTCGATGGTGGCGAAGCCCCACTTGGCCTCGTCGACCGGGGTCGGGCGCTCGCGCCGGATTTCATCCGTGCTCCAGGCCGACAGGATTTGCTCCCGCAGCAAGCGCCGCAGGTGCTCCAGCTCTTCCGGGGTGCGGTCCGGGCGATCCAGATCGGTAAGCAGGTTCGCAATCTGGTCGTATTTGCGGATCAGGGTGCGGCGGGTAACTTCTGTAGGGTGGGCGGTGAGCACCAGCTCTACCGAAAGATCTTCCAATACCTCGCGGACAGTTTCGGGAGCGACATTGGCCGCTTTCAACTCAGCGAGCACCTGACGCAAGCCGCGATCGGTATCGGGGTCACCGGGGAAACGTTCATGCCGACGACGCAGGCGCTCGCGATGGCGCAACTCGGCAATATTGGCAAGATTCAGAAACTGGCTGAACGCCCTGGCAACCTCCAGCAATGTCTTGTCATCCAGCGGATCCAGCAGCTCCCGTAGTCTGGCTACCGGCATTTCGCCATGACTGCGACTCTCAACCGCCGCCTGACGGATGGTCTCAACGGTTTCAAAAAGCGGCATCCCCGCCTGCTCTCGCAGAACTTTGCCAAGTTCTTCGCCCAATAAGCGCACATCTTCCCGCAACGGGGCATTTTGATCCTGATCCACGGACTGCATCTCCCTTTTGGAACTTTGCACCATTTTACATATTTCAGCCGCGAGTTAGATGCCCCCGGCCAATTTTTTGTAACAAAACTACAAAATACATGTCTTTTCAGTCACAACGAACATTTGACACCCCGAAAAAAACCACTATAGTGCGCACCTCAGCGGTGCAAACCGCTTTGCCCAGGTGGCGGAATTGGTAGACGCGCTAGCTTCAGGTGCTAGTGGCCTTACGGTCGTGGAAGTTCAAGTCTTCTCCTGGGCACCATATCTGCAAAAAGGCCGACTCTCGCGAGTCGGCCTTTTTTATTTCTGGCTCAGCGCCCTGCCCGCGACCGCCACTGCGGCCGCGAGCGGCAATACCTACTTACCACCGTTGGCAACCGGCGCCCCCTTGTCTTTGCGGCGCTTCTTCTCGCGCTCATCAACCGGCACCAGCTCCCCGGCAAGTAACCGCAGCTCCGGAGAGTTCAGCGCTTCCACACTGAGACTGTAAGGGCTCACCTCCGTGAAAATCGCAGGGTCGAGCTGGGCGATATCATCCGCGGGAGACTGAACCGTAGACCTGAGGCCCTGTGCCGTTTGCGCACCGGCAACGGACTCCAGGCGATCACCAAAGCCAGCAAATATACCGCCACCGAGGATAAACGGATCGTAATAGGTAATCGCATACAGATTGGCGGACTCGGTAGCGTACAGGCCGAGCGGGATGTAGGTGGTACCCACATCGCCCCAGGGTTGTGTCTCAGTACCCAGGCCAATTTGGCCCGCAATAATGTGTTGATTATCCCGGCCCTTGCCGCTCAGCGCTCCGGCTGTCAGCTTGCCGACACCCGCACTGAGCAACTGCACACTGCCACCGTTGCCCGCGTCAATCTGCCCCAGGATCAGGTCTTTTTCCGCAATCACGGCAACATTGATGTTGCCGCCACTGGTATGGACAGAAAGCGTATCCACTGCGGAATTGATATCCAGGTCACCAGCCAGCGTCAGATCCGCATTACTAGCGCCCAGGGTACCGGTTACGGTTGCCGTATTACTGCTCTCCAGAACCAGGTCACCACTCGGGTCATAACCGAGAACCATTCCCGCCGCCGGGAAGCTCACCGCCGCGCCGGTATCCGAAACTGAAAATGCCAGCTGCTGACTGGTAGCGAGGTGTAATCCACCGGTGCTGTCGGCGAGGGATTCAAAACCTTTGAAGCGATATTCGCCGGCCTGGTTGAATGCGTTTACGCCGCCGTTTACCCGCCACGTCTGTCCGGCCAGCTGCAGGTCGAACCTGTCATCCCCGCTTCCACCGTCGATGGCGGTAGGCTGACTTCCTGACAACACGGTAACCTCGTCATTGCCGCTCCCCAGCACCAGTTGATCCAACAGGGTACCGCGCAGCGAAACAACATCGTTACCGGCGCCGGTATCGAGCGACGTGAGCGCCCCACCTTCCAGCGTGAAGCGATCGGCTCCAGCGCCAGCCACAATATTTTCAAAGCCAGAGAAATCCAGGCTCCCGCCAGAGCCATCGAGGCGCCCACCGGAACTCCCCAGTGTCCAGTTCAGGTCAGCGTCGTCGCTGTACAGGGTATCATTGCCAGCACCCGCAGCCAGCGTCTGCAGCCCATCAAACGTAACGCCCCCGATCTGGATACGGTTTTGTCCCTGCAGGAAATATTCCGTATCCAGCGCGGTGCCGGTGTAGTGGCCGGTATTCGCTACCCGCTCGAGATTTTCAAACAGCACACTGACCGATTCCAGTTCGGCAACCGCCGCACCATTCTGCAACGCACCACCGGAAACTACAGAGGTCCAGCTGGCTGTCTCGCCGCGGACGACGTCCTCACCGCCGGCGCTGTCCACCCGGGAAATTCCGCTGAATTCAACTCCCGCGACACCAACACTGCCATCAGCGCCCAGGACAAACTCCTCGCCGGTGCTGGTGGCCGTCAGGCGATCCGAACCGCCATTGCCATCCACACGATCGACACCTGAGAATTCGATGCCACCCGCAAGCACCTCTCCCACTGTGCCGGTGAGCGAGAAATTCTCATCAGCGCCGCTGCCAGCCAGTCCCGCACCCTCGGTGGTCACGCGGTTTATCCCGGTAAAGGTCACGCCATTTGCCGCGACCTGGCCACTTGCCCCGGCGAGCTGCCAGAGGTTCGCGCTGCTGACGACGGTGTCGCCACTCTCACCACCTGCCGCGACTTCCGCTACATCTTCAAACAAAAGGCCCATGACGGACACTTGCGCCGTGTCGGCGGCCAGGGAGAACGTCTCTGCCCCGGTATTCGCGGCGGCATCAATTCGTGCCGACGCAGTGGCGATTTGATCGATACCGCTGAAGGCGACGTTTTGTGCGCTGGCAGTGCCGCTGGTATCGCCCAGCACCCACTGCAAACCACTCGCCGTGCGCACGGTATCAACGCCGGAACCACCGACGACAGAATTCACCGCGTCAAAGCGAATACCGCCTGCATTGAGCGCGCCGCTGGCGAGCAGGGAATACTCTGTGTCTGTACTGCTTCCGCGCACGACGCCACTGCCGCCGGCAGCATTCTCGAGCCCGGTAAAGGCAATTCCGGCGTGGTCGAGAGCGCCGCTCGCTGTGCCCAGCTGCCAGTCATTCCCCGCCAGCCCCAGAACAGTGTCATTGCCGACACCTGCGGCGACAGAGCTCACCCCCTCAAACTGCATTTCAGCCAGCGCAATCCCATTGCGGCCCGTAACGGTAAGCTCATCGTCATTGCGCGTTGCCGTCAGCGCACCCGTGTTCGCAACCGATGTGACGCCGGTTACCGCAATGCCACCACTGGTCACAGCACCGCTACCATTTACAGTGACGCCATTTAAGGCTTCCAATTGTGTGGCCTGGTCTTCGAATGCCATAGATTCGACACCTGTGAACACCGAAAGCCCCGAGGCGACACTGCCACTCGCGGTAATACGCGCTGAATCCTGCCCGGCTACCGACAGCCGCGCACCCGCTCCCTCAAAGGCCTCGATCCCAGAGAAGGTTATGCCATCGTGAAATACGCTGTCGTCTGCACTCAGCGTGTAGTCTATTCCCGCACGGGAGACCACCTGATCATTCTCGCTGCCTGCGCCCCCGGTAACGTCGCTCACACCGGAGAAATCAATACCCGCTACCGAGAAAGCGCCACTGCCGGTCATATTGAATATATCCGCCAAAGCGCTGCCAACGACGGACGCCGCGGTTACCCGATCAATGCCGCTAAACGCAATACCACTGGTGCTAAAGCCCCCGGTGCTGCCACTTAGGGAAACCTGCGCTGCCGCAGTAACGCCATCGTCGCCCCCGTTTGCATCGACACCTGTAATTCCGGAAAACTCGGTCGTGCCGACCCTAACCCGGTTGTCCCCCGCTACCGCGAACTGGTGACCTCCGGTGTGCCCTGTGAGCAGTCCGTTTCCGCCAGATACATTGGTGAATCCATTAAAGGTCACACCGCCGTGAGCGAAGCTTCCAGCGACCGCAGACAGCGACCAGGCATCGTCAAAACCGCTTGCCAGCTGATCATTGCCACCACCGCCCTGTACCCGCTCAACGCCGGAAAAGTCAAAACCACCGACACTCAGCTCACCGGTGTCACTCAGGCTGAATTGTTCGGCACTGGCGGTACCAATAACCAGCCCGGCCATTGCATCTTCGACGCCGAGGATCTGCAACGACCCGGCGGTAAGAAGCCCGGAGGTATTGCTCAATGCCAGCCCATCAGAGAATCCACTCGCATCAATTGTGTCGCTGCCGGCCAGACCGTCAACAAACGACAAACCGCTGAACGACATGTCCCCGATGGATACAATTCCCGCAGCGTCAAGTGCAAAGTTGTCTATACCGTCAGTGCCATAAAGTCCGGCGCCGGCAACCTCGATCCGCTCAAAATTAACCAGTAAAAAACCATTGCTGGTGACACTGTTATCGCTTTCCAGAAACCAGTCCAGGCCATCTGCACCATAGATAATGTCATCACCACCACCGGCATCAAACCCGAGAATATCGACGAGAACCTTACCGCCGTAGCTGATGCTGCCGTCAGCAGAGAGCCACACCTTGTCATCGCCGCCACTGCCCTGGTAAAGCACCCCACTGATCAGGTCTACGTCGGAAAACAGGATACCGGCAACACTGGTATCGCCATTTGGCATTTCCGTTGCGGTAAACCCGACCGCCGAAATAGTATCGTCACCACCCTGGCCGCTCACATTCTGCAAGCCGACGATATCCATACCGGAAGCGAAAATGGCGTTGTCTGCAGTCACCGTAAATACATCGGAGCTGGAAGAACCCGCCAGACTTTCAACGTCTACCGTTTCTATACCGCGAATTGACAGCGAACCAGCCAGCAGCTCTTTCTCTGCCCCGGTCAGTTCAAGCCCATCAAAATTTCCCGCCCACAGCTGATCACCGCTGACCTCACCTCCGGCATCCAGGAATGTGAGGTTGGCAAACGTCATGTCACCGACGGAAATTAATTGCGTACCGCCGCGCTGACCGCTTGCGACAACAAACACGTCGTCGCCCGCAGTGCCGACAAGTCCTGCAGAAACGGCTTCCAGCTGACTGAATCCGGAAAAGGAGATGCCGTTGTTTTCCGCACTGGATGAATCGGTGAGCAGCCAGTCAACCCCGCTCTGCCCTACAGCAACATTCGCCGCCCCCCCGGATTCCACGGTGGAAACACCGCTAATGACCATCGATCTCGCGCTGATACTTGCATTGTCGACGACTACCAGGCGATCCGCAGAGTCGCTGCCGATCAGGGTCGGGACGCGCACCGTGCTTAAACCGCTGAAGGTTAGGCCGGATGCAGCCAGCGCACCCTCATCGCCCGTCAAAGACAGGCCATTGCTATAGCTACTGGCATCAAGGTCGCCCGCGCCATCGGCAATTACGCGGCTCAAACCGGTAAATACCGCACCGTCCAGGGTGACACTGTTATCGGTGCCCAATACAAATGCAGCGCCGCCCAGGTTATCGGTCAGCGCGCCGTTGTTTGTCGCGAAATCCTCGATTCCGACGAAGGCAATATCTGCATTATCAGTATTCGAAAACCCACCCGCATTTCTTGCCCAATCGTTTCCACCGGACACGGAGTCCTGCCCCGCGCCACCATTAACACGGCTCACCTGGGAGAAAGCCATTCCGTTTGCAGTAACCGAGCCATTACTGTTCAGCACAAAACTGCTGCCGGCACCATTGGCGTTCAGGGTTGCGGTGGTCACCGCCAGGATGTTCGAGAAATCGATACCGCCGGCGGTTAGGGCGAAATCCCCGGTGCCGAGGGTGGCGCTGCCGGTGGCGGTCGCATCCAGGGTGTCCGCACCATTGCCGCCATCAACGGCATCCAGCCCGGAGAAGGTCAGCCCGCCGGCTTGCACTTCATTGGCAGCCGCCAGTAC